>CAUZRQ010000143.1:0-12808 GCA_963582065.1 Planctomycetota bacterium
TCGTATAGGCGTCGACAACTTCGAGCGGGCCGTCTGACTTCAGGCGATCCCAGGCGACGGTGAGCTTTGCGGTCCTAGCCTCCCTGGTCGTGTTGTAGACGACCACGAGCGTCCCGCCCTTGGGTTTCCTGTAAACGCTCGCCTTGATCTCCTTCGTCTGCCCCCCGATGAGCTTGGCGTTGTTCCAGTAGCCGAAGAACTTCACGTCGCCCATGCCGAACTCGTCCTGGACGGCATACATTGGCCTGACCGCCCCATAGTTCGTTCCGGTAATCGGCCAGACGAAGATATCCAGGAGCAGTCCGATACCGAGCATGTGATGGGTCTTTTCAATACTGACCGTACCGACACTGCCGTCCTCGCGGCGAACGGCTACGTCCTTGTCCTCGAGAATCGCTGCCCTCTGCCATGCGGGCAGCCACCACGGGATGCCTCCGAAATGCTGCGCCCGGAACTCCGCTCGCAGTTCGTCCAGCGGTAGCACGTCCAGGTAATTGTCCCTCAACTGTCCGAACCAGTTTCCCTCGCCAGGTTCCCAGACATCGAGGAAGGACAGGATGGGGGCACACGAATTCTCGGAGGTGTGACCGACGATGAGCGCAGCGGGATTTTCTTTGCGGAGCATCGTGTACATCCGCTTCCAGATCTCCCGGTTGGCCACGATCGGAAAGTCGGCGGGACGCTCGACACCGCCGCGTTCGTATCCCAGGCCGTGCTTCAGGTCGAGCACCGGCTGACACAAGCCGGCAAAATCGACATAGAGCCCGTCGTGCCCGTACTCCCTGATCAGCTCGCGGTGCTTCCAGACCATGAAATCGATATACGACGGAACAGGGCGCACGGCGGCGTACTTGTAGAGTCCCTGGCCGAGACTGGAGAAGCCCAGGGGGTTGTACCACTCCCTCCAGTAGAAGTCGCATTCGGGCATCCCGGGCGCCATGAATGCGAACATGCTGTAGGGGAGCACCCTGTTCCCGAGTCGTTTTGATTTCAGGCGGAGCAGCTCTTTCTTTGGCAACGCCTTGTTGTCCCGCCACATCCCCGGACCGCCGGCGTGCAGGTTCTTGACGTGATCGCGGTACCAGTTCGGGTCCTTCACGACAGGAAAGGCGAAATGCCTGTGCGCCGCCTCATGTGGCCAGGGATAGGCGATCCACAGTTTCACGTCGCCCGGCCATCTGCGGTAGTCGGCTGAAGGGCCTGTGAACGGGGAGGCGTCCCGCCAGGTGCGCCAACCGGCCGGCAGCGGCTTGGTGGGCGTGGCCTCCAGCACCAGTCGCAGCTTCCATGGCCGAGCGAGCGCGGTCCGCTTACCGGCAAACCGGTAGATCACGGCGATGTCGCCGTTGGGCTCGCGCACGATCGAGAAGGCACCGTCACCGCCGTCGATCAGCGAACCGTCGTGCTCGGTCGCACCACACAGCCCGAAGTCGTCCGTGCCGATCCACCAGTATCCTCCGGCGCCAAGAATCTTCCCCGCGCCCTTCGGGAGAAACCCCCGCGTCCTCGAGCCTCGAGAATAAAGCTGGGCGAATTCCCGGCGGATCGGGATCCGCAGCTCCATCAGCTCGACCGCACCGCCCTCGGCCGGTACCAGCGAAAAATCATGCAGCAGAAATCCGTCAAATTCCACCTGGGTCCGCCAACTCATCTCGCCCAGTCCACTGCGCGACGTCCCCTCCCAAACGACCTCGGCCTTGGTCTTTTTCGTGACACGCCGCTTTGCCGGCGTCCAGTTCACGTCCGAACCATCGACGACGGCCCGGAAACTGACAGGCCCCGCCAGCATCGAGGCGCCCTGCGTCTCGATCTTCGCCGGCAGCCCGAATGCCCCCAACTGGTACTCACGTCCCCAGACCTTGACGCGATCCTGCTCGACCTCGACAGGTGTCCATGGCGGAGGAGGCGTGTCGCTCACCCCGACCTTCTCTTTCAGCCACACCGGCGGACCGGGGACAACAAACCTGGTCGTCACCGTCGCGAGCGGCTTGCCGTCCCGGGTCGTGATGTCAGAGATCACCTTGTACTCACCTTGCGGCAAGTCGGTGTACGGGATGACCGCCTGGCCGAACCTGTCTGTCGTTCGAGTGATGGCCGCAGGAGACGTTCCTCTCGCAGGCTCCAGCCGGGCCCTGCCCGCAAAATTGCCGCTGCGGTCGCCGCTGTCAATCTCCACCACCAGCGTGCTCTTGGCCGGATCCGGCACGACCTTGGCCGTGGGCTTCATGAAGTCCAACGGAATATCCATGCCCCGTTTACGCGTCAGAGAGTTTGCCGCAGCCCAGTCAACCTCCTCGCGAGTCAGCGCACGGTCGTAGATGTAGACCTCGTCGATGAGCGTGTGGGCTCGGCGGGCCGCATTTCCCCCGAAATCGCCGATGAGAATCCTGTTCAGATTCTCAGGTTCCGGCACCGGCCCGGATTCTGCCGAACAGTCATGGGTCCAGCTTTCCCCTGACGTCTTGATGCCACCGATGTAGAACCCCAGCCGCTTGCCCTTCTTCCACGTCAGGGCGTGCCAGCTCCACTTGCCTTTGAGTGGATTGCACCCGTATGCCCTGCTGGCTATTTTGCTCGTGGATCGAACCACGAACTCTCCTACACCCGGTGGCCTGATGTAGAAGAATATTCGTCCCCCGCCAGTGACATCGATGAACCGGTGGAAGTTGCCGTCGTCGTGATCCCAATCCTGCGCATAAATCCAGAACTCGATCGTGCCTTCCTTGGCACTGATGTTGCCCTTCGCGGGAAACTCGACGTAACCCTCCCCGTCCCCGGTACGTAACGCCGAGCCGCGAAAGCCAAGCCCGTCGGCATTCAGCGTTCCGCCGCCCTCGTGAAACCGTGCCTTGGAACTCCCGGCGGCGTAGTCGGCATCCTTACTCTGGTCAAATCCGGCGTAGAACAGTACGCCCCCTCTTGTCTTGGCGACGTCCTCGCTCCGCGCGACGCTCCCGGCACCGAGCAGACTCGCACATGCCAAAGCGGCCACCACCGGAAACGACATTCCGTAACGCGTCATCTCTATCTGCTCCGAAAGTCGAAGTCGTTTCGAGGATATCTCAGGTGGCCGTCTTCGTCTGGCCAGCCACATCGTACCATCGGATTGCCTGGCACAAGAGCCATCCGGATGTCTCTCGTGTGGCATCAGAACTATCGGGCGTGCCGCACCATCTCCATCGACCACGTGTCAACGACATCCGTCACGTGCCAACTTCCTCAGCGATTGCCTGTTTCTGCTGTGCCGCTTTGGGTCACGCTTGAATGACGCATTGCCGCACCGAACGACGTGGGAACGTCGTTCCATTTTCCAATCGCAGTGAGGACGAGTTCTGCAGGGATTCCAGGTGAAAACGGTACGTCACTAAACGGGCGCACATGGTAAAGAGCATGATCCGCAGTAAGCGATATGGTGCCTGGCCGCCCCGTTACCCATACCCCGACTAACGCGTCAGATGCGATCTGTACGCGTTGACGAAGGACCGAAGCGAGCAGTTACAATTGACGTGCCCCGATGCGGTGCTGGCCGACGTTCTCGAGCGATCAATTAGACTTCAAGTGGGGACGTCCCCGAGACAACCGATATCGCCTCAAGGCCCACTGTTGACCAGAAGACTCATCCAACTGACGATCCCTTTTCAGCAGACCGCGGGCCATCCGGTTCATCATGGACTGGCAAAACGGCCACTGAAGGAATCACGATCATGACACGCCTGCAACGGACCTCGCTGCTCCGAACTGTTCCCGTGATTGTCCTGGTGATGATCGCCGGAACGACTCGATCTGCTTCCCCGGAAAACAAGACGCCACACCCGAAGCTCGACTACCGCATCGAACTCTCAACGGTCGTCAAGGGATTCGACGGCAAGACCTGCTGGGTGCACACTCGTCCGGGGGCCATTCCACCCGGCACGCCCGGCAATCCCGGCAAGACGCCGATCGTGCTGATCACCCTGCAGAAAGTGATGCTGACTCGATCGGACGTGTTTTTCGGTCTCCACGACCTGCGGACCGACAACATGGGTCGGAACTGGGTCGGCCCTTCCGGACATGTGTCCCTGAGGCGACGTCAGCCGACAAAGGAGACCGCCGTGGTTCCGTGCGACTTCTGGCCGTTGTGGCATGCGGCATCGGGAACACTGCTGGGAACCGGCAAGACGTTCCATTACACCACGAAAGACCAGCGACACCTCGCCCGGGCCCCCAGCGAGACGGTGTATTCGGCCTATGACCCGATCGCCAGAAAATGGGATCCCTGGAAGACGCTGAAACTGCCGGATGACCCGAAGTTCAAGAACGCATCGGCCGGCTGTGCCCAGAGGTACGATTTGCCCAACGGAGACATCCTGTTGCCGATCTACTACCGCCGCCGTGATCAGAAGGAGCATCGCGTCACGGTCTGCCGCTGCAGATTCGACGGCAAGACGCTGCGGTTCGTCGAGCACGGCGACGAACTGGAACTGCCGCCGGCCGAGAAGCATGGCGATGGATTCTCCGAACCGTCAATCACCAGGTTCGATGGCCGTTTCTACATGACCTTGCGGACCGTCAAGTACGGGTACGTCACAACCAGCCGGGACGGACTACACTTCGGGCCGCTCCGAAAATGGACCTTCGACAACGGGGCCGACCTGGGCAGCTACAACACCCAGCAGCACTGGGTCACTCATTCCGACGGGCTGTTCCTGGTCTACACCCGACGCGGTCTGAACAACGACCACGTCATCCGGCATCGGGCCCCGCTGGTCATCGCCGAAGTCGATCCCCGGCGAGTCACTGTGAAAAGGAAGACCGAACGGATTTTGGTTCCCGAACGTGGAACTCGACTGGGAAATTTCGGGATGACCGATGTCAGCCCGACCGAGACGTGGATCACGACCGTCGAGTGGATGCAGCCGGTCGGAGTTGCCAAGTACGGCAGTGACAACAGCGTCTTCGTTGCCAAGTTGATCTGGAATCGCCCCAATCTCGCGAGCATCGTCAATCGCAAGACAACCAGATCCACACCGAACTCGGCGTCACCGGTCTTCGGCAATTGACCTGCCGCTGGGCATTCGACTGAGAACTGCCGCCCCGATAGGAAAGCGGAAGTGAGGCGGCGGCCTTGTTGCCACAGAACGAGTCCTAACTCGCCTTTTTCTTTGTCTGCTTCTTTTTCTTCGCCGGCCAAAGCTCAAAGGCCACGCCACTGGCCGCTTTCCAACTCGTCCGCTGTTCCTCGGTCAACAGCTTGACGGCATCCTTTCGCGCCTGGGCCAACTGGGCGTTGATCTTGAGCCGCACGTCCCGGAGATTGTCGTCGTTGCGTGATTCGCGGAGCTTGCGGACTTTTCCCTGCAATGTCTTCGAGACTTCACGAATCTGCCGCCGCTGCTGCTTGGTCAACTTGAGAATGCCGGAAAGCTCCGAACGCATCAGCATCCAGGAACCGGAGGTGTACTGGATCTCGATCTGCAACAGTCGCTTCTGTTGCTTGTCACTGCACGTGGCGGAAATCGCGGCCCGAAGTTTTTGGGTTGCCTCGCGGTTCTTCCTCGCCCGTTCCTGTTCTTCCAGGCCCTGTGCCGCCTTGACCACCGTTCGCGTTTCGGTAGCCACTTTTCTCAGAGTCGCCTTCTGCTCGTCACCCAACTTCAATTCCTGGTGAACGCGCGGGTTGCCGGCCAACGTGCCAATCCCCACGTTCCGGCTCCGAGCCCGGCCCTTCTGTGCTTCGGCAGGCTGCAGGACAAGCAGGACGAGTAACAGGGACAGCGAAAAACGGACGCGGTGCATGAGTTGAGTCCTCGCGTTCCACCAGGCAATGGTCAGTCTCGATCATAATCAACGCCTCTCCGGGTGTCTTGTTGACTCGGCGGTACGCGGCGGCTTCGTCGATCCGTGCTCTCGAGCCCGCAATCCCCGTTGATCGAAGGGATTGGTCTGTCATGGACACGTTGTTCGTTTCACCTGAGATTCGCACGGGATTGCGGAAACACGCCCCGGTCCTAACATCGTTGAGGCACACTGTCTCTCAAGTCCGAAAGAGTATTCTTTCTGTACAACACGTCACGAGGTTTTGCCATGGCGCGAACGACCACTGTCATCTGGTTACTGGGCTTGGGAATCTGTGTCGGTTTGGGAGCCGCTCACAATCCAGCGGCAGAGCCTCGGCAGGGATCAACCATCGTCACGGACGTCGGTGATTTCGGAGCGGTCCCCAACGACGGGAAGGATGATACGAAAGCCGTCAACGCGGCCATCGCCGCCTGCAAGGGCAGCGGCACCAGGACCCTCTATTTTTCGGGCGGGACGTTCAACCTCTCCGAGATCACCTTTCCACCGACCATCAGCGTGGTGATTCCCAACGGAACGGTGCTGAAGGTTCTCGACAAGGCCATCGTCAGGTTCGACGGGCCATTCTCAGCCGGCCTGCACCAGGTCTTCTCAGGTCCGGGGCGGGCACAGTTCGGGGCAGGCGCGGTCAGCGAAGTGTATCCCCAGTGGTGGGGTGCTTCTCCTGCTTCCTCGGACAGCAGCCCAGCCATCAACAAGGCGATCCGCTCCGCTCCGTCTCTTCCGGGTGTCAACGTCAGGCTGTCCGGTACGTTCAACTGCCAGACGACCATCCACGTCAATCGACACCGGGTGAAGCTTGTCGGGGACGGGATGTACGCCACCCAAATCACATTCAACCCGTCCACCCCCCTGGCGCTGTTCGAATTCTCTCATCCAGATAAGAGCGTGATTGTACAATGTGCCATCAGGGACATCGGCCTGCTCGCCGCGGGAGCCTACGAGGACAAGAAGCGGGTCCAGAAGATCGGCATCCGAATCGTCGACGCGGACATCATCGAAGTGCGGAATGTTGCCATTCACAACTGGGGTGGCAGTCACAGCATTGGACTCCAGGTGCAGGGACGGCAGTTGGTCTTTGTCGAAAACGTGACCATTCTCGCTGACCTGCCGATTCTCATCGACAAGAACCCGGGTCTCGAATGGATCTCAATTGACCATTCCACGTTTCGAAACACCTACCTGCTTCCGATGGATCCCAACGGCCCGTCGGTGAAGATCGCCTCCGGCGTGGCCTTGCACAACGTGGTCTTTGACGGAACCAATGCCTGGGTCGGAGGCAAGTACGGCCTGTACTGGGAAGACACCGAGACCAAGGGAGTCAGCATGAACCTCTCGATCAAGAACGTGCGAATGGAAAATGGTACGGCACATGGCGGCGCGATCATCCACATTGCACACAACTACAACCTGATGAACCTCGTCCTGGAGAACATCTACGGGTGCGGGGGCGGCGTCGGTGGCATTCACCTGAGACGGTGCACCAACGTCACGCTACAGAACATCTTCTACACCCCGGTTCGAGGAGGAGCACCGGAGGGATATGTTCCCACGGCACTGGATATCGATGAGAGTTCCTCAAACATCGCACTCATCAATGCCTTCTGGAACGGTGGCCTGGTCAAGACCGGAAAGCTGGTTAAGCCGTTCGGGACCAATTCCAATCCATCCCGGTACAACAACCGCTTGATTGAAGTGTACGACCGGCCCAATAACGAGCAGGGTGAAGGACTGGTCATTTATGGAACCAGGACCTGGTCCCACAGTGGCGAGTTGGCCGATGGCGCTGCGGTGTCCTTGCCCGTTGGCTCTGGTTCGAAAACCCGGGTGGCCACCGTCACCGTCTCGGCGTCCGACGGTGCGGCGGTCAACGAGTCCGCACAGTTCATGGTGGGCGGCATGGGAAAGACCATTCGGGTCGCCGGGACCCAGAAGACGAGCGCCACTTCCACGGGAGGGAGCCTGTGCCTGGTTGCGGGAGACAAGGTGAAGTTGATCAACCGGCTGGGCGCCAAGGTCGACGTCGTCGTTACCATCTCCTGGAGATGAATCCGAACTGAAAGATCGATACGTAACCCTCATTCAATGGCCGACTGAGCGACGCTGTTGAGACGGGTGCGATTTCAGCGGGTTGAACGCTGGGACTGGATCTGTGGAGGCTCCCGTCGTCGGAACCGTGACGGTAGGATGGTCCCTCGCCCGGCAGTTGATTCGCATCCAGGTCGTTGAATGGGATGGCGGTCAATGATCTTGGAACGTTTGATCCGCGAGATCGGCGACATCAACCGGATCCAGAAATCCGTGTGAGATCTCGACGACCGCCTGCTTTCACCTTGTCACGAATTCCTGGCTCACGAAGAAAACGGAAGTGGACAATGGCGACCTTGCGGTTCTCCACGGTGATCACTTGCCACGGCCTTGTCAGCGTGTGTCTTTTTCTGGCTTGTACGCCATTGGTTGATGGCAAAGGAAAGCCCTTCGTGGGCACCTACGTGAATATCAACCACCTGTGTGACGCTGACGATACGATTCTTGTTCGGGAGCAGGCCCTGAAGAATCACCTGGATCGCATCAAGGCGAGTGGGATCGATGTGGTCATGCCATATGCCACGACCACATCCGGATCAGCCCTTTATCCCAGTGACATTCTTCCGACCCGTGTGTATCCGGATTGGGACCCACTCCGGCTGATCGTCAGGGAAGCAGCGATCCGCGGTTTGCGGGTTTACCCGGTCCCCTGCGTACTTGCCTGCGGCCATGACAAACCAGCCGGCATTCTTGCAAAGCACCCCGAATGGGCACTTTGTAGCACGGACGGTCGTCCGATAGGCCACATCAGTCCCGGGCATCCCGACGCAAGAACCTGGGTCGTTTCCGTGATGAAGGAAATCGTAACCAGGTATCGGCCGGACGGGCTATTGCTGGACTATATGAGGTTCAACAATCGGCCGATGCGACTCGACCCGCATTCGGTGGCACTTCTGGAAGAACGATTCGGGGTGAAATACTCCAGGCTGACTCCGGCTCAGATCCAGGAATTCAAGGAGGCGGAACTCACGCGGTTGATGGGCCGTATCAACCGGGAGGTTCGGAAAATTAAACCCGGGATCCCTATCGCAATATATTCGTGGGGTCCTCACGTTGTGAAAGGACATCGCGTAGCCCAGGACTGGAGAACATGGGCGAGCAGAGGCTACATCGATATGGTGAACATATCGGGATACTGCTACCGAAAGAATTACGGAGACCGATACCTCAAGGTGTTCGAGAAGCGTCTTCAGGGTGCTGTTGAAATCAGCAAAGCACTCGATTCCCCTGTTGAGATCACGTTCTGCCTGGGTATCCGAACGAGCCACGGTCGTATCACCAGGTCACAAGAAGTGGCGGACTACTTGAGGGTTGCCAAACGAGTCGAGGTGCATGGCGTGGCGATGTTCACCTGGTCCTATCTGCAGCCCTTTTTGCCAATGATTGCGGAACGGCACTATCTGCACGAGTTCCGTCGCCGTCCTTGATCTCCAACATCTCACCGCGGGGGTGAGATGGTTCGGATCCAGCAGGTTGAACGCCGGGGCTGGGGTGGCGAGACCGGGGGGCGTGACTCGGACCTGGCGGGTTGAACTCCGGAGCCGCGCTACTGTCGGGCAGGTGAAGTCACCTTGCTGCGAACTGTGTTCATGATCTGGAACGCGTACAACTTCACAAATCTCATTGTGAATCGCAGTTGAATTGGTCGACCGATTAATCCGCCAAGATCCGTTCTTTTCTGCCAGCGAGGACGGAGCGTGACACCGTCGGATTGGAGCGGATGGGACTTGGCAAGAACATTGCCGCGGTCACTGAGAACCTCCACGATCAACTGGCTGCCAGTCGATGCGGACTGGGCTAGGTCGGCGTCCGCATTGACTTCGACGTGTTTGCCTTGCAGGAGAAACGATTTGGTTGTGACAACGCCGAGTTGTCCGCGGGCGTCGAGGGAGATAAAACCGTCCAGCCGTTGTACGTAACGATGGATGCCGCTCGGTGTCCGCTTGCCGTACCAGGCCGAATCGTGTGGAACATCAGTCTCACAGCCGTACATCCAGATCTCGTCCTTGACCCGCACCATTCCCGGACCCATGTAGGCGGTATAGGCAAGCTGTTGTCCAACGCGTTTCGCGTTTGGATTGGGTGGAACATATGGGCGGTGGAACCGCCTGTGTACGTGAATTCCATCGCGGCTGGTGCCGAGTTGAATCGTGCACTCGCCGGTGTCGTAGCGCATCAAAGTCGGGAAAAACAGGTACACCCCCGGTGCGTATGGGTACATCGTCGCCGCCGAGGTGTAGATCCCGCTTCCCCATCTGCCACCCGGGTCGTGTTCATCTTCGGACAGGATCTCGTTGAGTTTCGGCGGTGGCCGCCAATCATCCGCTTGCTTCCGCGACACCTGCGGGAAATGGCGAAAGTCGTCAGATTCGGCCCGGGCCACTCGGCGTGAGGGTTTACCGATTCGCTTGCCGGTTTTATCTCTCTGCCAGCAATTGCTTCTCACGTAGACCACATATTTCTTGATGGTCGGATCATAGAAGGCTGCGTTCTGGGTGTCGGTGTCGCCGGGCATGATGATGCCGTCGGGGGTGTCCACGGGCACCCAGTGAATCCCGTCCGACGAAACGGCTCCGCTGATCGACGGGTAAGGTCCCCTTGAAGGAACGCGATAAAAATCGCCAAAGATCATCTTGTATTTTGTGGCCGGGCTCTTTGCGTTGGGGTCAATGAACACATGATGTCCGTGTGCATATCCGCGATGACCCAGGGAGATAATGTTGTTGTTCCTGGATCCTTGATGGACGAATTGTCCCAGCCGGGGTTTGGTCCAGTGAATACCGTCCTTGGACACGGCATAGCAGAGGCGGCTCATCCAGTGACCCGGGATCTTCTCCACGTAGGTCCACACTTCGTACCACATGCGAAAGTTGTCGCCGTCTTGAATGACATTCACAAATCCCAAACCAGCAGACGCCCAGGGATCGGTGGCGTGCAAGACCCGCTCGGCTCGGCGTGCTGGATTCAGAGTGAACTCAACATCGCTGGCTGACTGGATCAAATCTTCGTCGATGAACAGTTGCTTCGCACCACCGATCTCTCGCGGCTGGGCGGCGGGAGCCATTGATGTCAGCCAGCCGACGAGTGCGATGGAGTAGAGGATTCGGCGGAAACGGAGTGGCAGGTTCACGAGGGTCACATCCTTCAGAAGAAAACCCGTAGAGAGTTGGCCGTTTCTGGGAAACCACGGAAAGACTGAAATGCATCAGTCGCCTGACGGGCTTCGGCAGTTCACCAGGGAGTTTGATTGTAGCCGAGGAGGCGATGCGGAGGTGTGCTCAGTCGTCAATCGGCCGGGTGATCAAGTTCGAAGATGGTGGGGCGGTTCGGATCTGGCGGGTTGAACGCCGGGGCCGGGGTGGGGAGACTGGGGCGGCATGTCACAGAGTCCGGAACTTGGTTGGCCATCACTTCGTTCAGAGAGAATCCACACAATGAATCGAAATCCAGTTGCCGCTCTCGTTTTCACGCTTCTGTTTCTTTGCGATATCGCCATTGCCCAGAAGGTGACAACTGACGTTCCCTACCTGAAGAACGGTCACCCGCGGCACGTCCTCGACATCTATGCACCGGAGAAACAGGCTCGAAACAGCCTGCCCGTTGTGTTCTGGATTCACGGTGGTGGATGGCAGACGGGGGACAAGGGCGATGTTTCACTCAAACCGAAGGTGTTGACTGAGCGAGGATTGATCTTTGTGTCGACGAACTACCGTCTACTGCCGGAAGTGACAATGGACGAACTGGTTGGCGACGTCGCCAGATCGCTCGGCTGGGTGCACCGCAATATTGCGAGATATGGAGGGGACCCCGGACAGATCATTGTTGGTGGACATTCTGCCGGTGCTCAGTTGGCGGCGTTGATCTGCACCGACGATAAGTACCTGAAGAAGGAAGGCGTGTCTTTCGAAGTCCTCAAGGGATGCATCCCGGTCGACGGTGACACGTACGACATTCCCAAGATCATCATGACCGCCGAGCACCGACAGGCGGTCTACGGCGGCAAGATGTTCACCTTTGGCCACCGACAGAAATTCGGAAACGACCCCGAGAAGCACGTCGATTTTTCAGCCGTGACACACGTCACAAAGGGTAAGAGAATTCCGCCGTTCCTCATCCTGTATTTCTCCGGCAACCCGGATACGCGAGCTCAGGCGCAGCGTCTTGCGAGCGTGCTGAAGGCGGCGGACGTTCCGACCCGGGCGTATGGCAAACGCGATACCAACCACAGCCGCTTGAACAACGATCTCGGAAAGCCTGGAGATCCCGCCACAAAGGAGTTCTACAGGTTTCTGGATCCGCTGGTCGGCAGGAACCCGTGACGAATGTCGACGTCCAGTTGACCCGCGTTCCAACTGGAGAACGGAGAGTTTCCGGATCAATCCGACGTGGCATCGCCTGACCCGCCCTCCTGTTCTCAAACTGTAACGCAACACCTGGACTTGTTTCAGGGGGCCAGGCCAAGCCACCTTGTCGGACCCGGCGGGTTGAACGCCGGGGCTGGAGCCGATCCGACGCGTGAAGCGTTTTGTCCCGGGGAACCTTGCGCTCCAGCAGTAAGCGGCCGACGACTCCCAGCCTTGCTACAGCCGCTTCGGCGCATCGACTGTTCGGTCATTCCGAACGTTGCCGGTGTTCAGGGTTGAGGTTGGCTCGAGCAGTAGCACGTGGGTCTCGGCTTCGGTGACAGGCTTGTGTTCTACGCCCCGAGGAACGATGAAGAACTCGCCTTCGTCGAGTTCGACGATCCGGTCACGAAGATGTATCGATAAGTGGCCGTGCAGGACCAGGAAGAGCTCGTCCTCTCGCTCGTGATGGTGCCAGACGAACTCGCCTTCGAGCTTGGCGAGCTTGACGTGCTGGCCGTTGAGTTCGCCGACGATACGGG
>CAUZRQ010000144.1:0-12728 GCA_963582065.1 Planctomycetota bacterium
CGGGTGGTGCTGGTTCACACGACTCCCTACGGTCCGGGCCCGCGCGGCAGTCGGGCGATGATCAGCCACGACGAGGGGAAGACGTGGGAAGACGAGGCGTACTACCTGACGTTCAGTGAACCGAGCGGATACAACCAGAGCGTGGTGCTGAAAGATGGCACCATTCTGACCGTCGCATCCCGTCACGACTTCATCGCCCCGTGGGGAAAGAAAACCGAGACGGCGGTCGCGATCCGCTGGAAGCCGGTCGGGCGCAAGTCAGCCAATCGGTGACTTTCCGACCAGGCCGTTGCCTTGGCGAAAGAAAGAGCGGAAGTACACCCGGAGGGATTCGAACCCCCAACCCTCGGTTCCGAAGACCGATGCTCTATCCAGTTGAGCTACGGGTGCAGGTGTCGGTGTGGCGATTATTGCGGACCGGTATCGTTTTGACCATCAGGCGACAGTCCACGGGCCGGGGATTTCCTTCGCTTCGGCGACCGCCTGGAGAGATTCGACCTGGTCGACGTGCATCGGCAGCCCGTCCTGTCGCCAGGCCCGTTCGCGTTCGGCCTCGAGATCGCCCGGCAGGCAGACGCGATCGAATCCCTCGGCCGGATCCAGTTCCCGAATCTCGCTGACCGTCGCCTCGATCTGGTCGTAGAAATCGTCGGGATCGACAAACGCGTTGATGTCGATCGCGTACAGGAAGTGCTCGGACCCGTCGGCGGCGACCTCCCAGGTCTTCTTCAGCGGCATCCGTGCACCGACGAGCGGTCCACAGAGGACCGAGCTGAAAAACGCCAGCCCGTAGCCCCGCGGCCCGGCCGCCGGCAGCAGGGTCTTGGCGGCGTCGACATCGGTCGTGGGGTTGCCCTCGGCATCCACCGCCCAGCCCTCGGGGATCGGTTGCCCGTACATTCCCATCGTGTGGACTTTTCCCCAACTGGAGACGGCGCAGGCCATGTCGAGCACCACCGGGTGACCGTCGCGGGTCGGAGCGGCCCAGGCCAGGGCGTTGTTGGCCACCGCCGGGCCGCGGCTGCCGTAGGCGGTCACCGTCGCCGGGCCGGTGCTGGTCGTGGCGTAGCCGATCATCCCCTCGGCCGCGGCCATCATCGCGTAGACCTGGGCGGCCCCGAAGTGCTGGCTGGCCCTCACCGCCACGGTTCCCGTGCCGACCTCCCTGGCCTTGGCGATGGCCATCTGCATCGCGTGGGTGGCCGCGACGTGGCCCAGGCCCTTGCCGCCGTTGAGCACCGCCATCGCCGGAGTGTCGCGCTCGGTCAGGATCGTGGCCCGGGGATCGATGCCCCCCGCCTGCATCTGTTCGAGGTAGCGGGGCAGGGCACGGGTGCCATGAGACGGAATGCCTCGCAGGTCGGCCTCGATCAAGCGATCGGCGCCGGCCGCCGCCTCGACCGGGAACATCGCCTCGTGGCACAGCACGTCGATCACCCACTGCCGCAGGGGCTCGACCGGCACGCGCTGTTCCTGTCCTTCGTCGAGTGGGTAGCCGGGGATGATCGCCATGGGAGAGCTTTCGCGAATCGGGAAATCTGTGACCTTGTTGTCGTCGGGCGTGAAGCCGACCATCTTCTCGACTCAGTCGGACCTCAGCAACCCGGGCCGAGTTGCCGAGAGAAACCCGATCGAGTGCTCGGTGCGGCCGTCCAGCGCCAGGTCGGCCAGGATGCTGCCGATGATCGGGGTGAACTTGAAGCCGTGACCCGAGAAGCCGCAGGCGATCGCCACCCCGGAGTGCTCGGGATGATGGTCGACGATGAAGTCCAGGTCGGGCGTGCGGGTGTAGAGACAGACGGTGTGGCGGACCGGTTCGGTCGAGAGGCCCGGCATGTAAGCCTCGAGATACTCTGCCAACGGGGGCAGATCGACGGAGAGGACATCACGCTCGACGGTCAGGGGATCGGAGATGTTGACTCCGGCGGTGTGCTCGGCCACCTTGACCGTCTCTCCGTCGAGCGATGGGAACCCGTAGAACTCGCCGCCGGGTGTTTCCAGGAAGAACACGCCGGCTCCATTCGACCGGTTGTACTGGTCGGTCGATGCCGGGAACCAGAACAGCGGCTTGCGGACGATTTCCCACGAGACCGGCAATCCCGGCAGCAGGCCGGGGACCCACGCGCCGGGGGCCACGATCAGCGAGCCGGCCTGGTAGCGATCGCGGTCGGTGACCACCTCGATCGAATCGCCCCGGGATGTCCATTCGATGACCGTCTCGTCTGTCTGCAGCACCGCTCCACGACCGACGGCCCGTCCGATGTGCGCGGCGACGGCGTCCTCGACGAACAGGTATCCCCCGGCCTCCTCCCACACCGCTTCGAATTCGTCGGGTATGGCGAAGCCGGGGAAGTCGGTGGCCAGTCGTTGGGTCGAGACGTCCTGGAGATCGAGCCCGTGCAATGCCGCGGCCTGGCGGGTTCCGGAAACGGCCGGTCCATCGGGGTGACCGGCCAGCAGCAGCCCGCAGCGGTCGATCAACGGTTGGCCACTGTCGGCTGCCAGTTGGTCCCACAGCCGGTACGCGTCGATCGCCAACGGGACGTAGTCGGAGTGCTCGAAGTACGCCTGCCGGATGACGCGGGTGTGTCCGTGTGAACTGCCGCGGTCATGAGCGATGCCGAACCGCTCGATACCCAGCACGCTTGCCCCGCGGGAGGCGACGTGGTCCAGGGCGGCACTGCCGAAGCCGCCGACTCCGATTACCACGCAGTCAAATTGCGTGCTCACTTGCCCGCTGCCAGGTTGACCCGGACCAGCTCCTTGTCGTTGCGGGCAAAGACGCTCTTGAGTGCAAAGGCCGGGTGCGACCAGATGGTCATCCGCCGACGGACTTTTCGGGTCGGTTCGACCAGCTTTGCCCGGCTGATCTCCTGGTACCCCTTCGGCGAGAGCTTGGCGATGATCAGGTCGCCCTGCTCGTTGTGGATGAACTGGCGATCCCCGTGTGTCACCAGGAACGCGTTCCACCAGCGGTCCTTGCCGGTCGGCTTGATCGACTCCCAGATCCGCTTGCCGTTGGTGGCGTCCAGGCACCGCAGCTGGCCGTAGCTGCAGATACCGTAGATGTGGCTGCCGTTGAAGATCGGGGTGGAAATGATCGAGTGCAGCCCGTCGGTCTTGATCTCGCTGTCGCTTTTCCCCTTCCAGGCAACCTTCGCCTTGCGGCCGTCGGAGGAGACCTCGAGCATCATCGGCCCGTTGTAGAACGCCGTGACGAACAATCGGTTGCCGGCCTGGCGGGGGGTCGAGATGGTCAGCCCGACACGAACCGCAAACGGGACCTGCCAGATCAGCTTGCCGTTTGTCGGATCGAGGCTGCTGATGGCGGTCGGATGCCAGACGACCAGTTGACGGGTCTTGCCGAAGGTCATGATCACCGGTGGGCAGTAGCCGATCATCTCGTCCTCGAGGCTCCGCCACAGTTCCTTGCCGGTCAGCTTGTCGAAGCTGACCACCAGTGATCCGTCGGTGCCGCCGACCAGGGTGATCAACTGGCGTCCGTCGATCAGCGGCGAGGCGACCATGCCCCAGATCGGCAGCTTGGTGCCGTAGTCGGCCACGAAGTTCTTCTTCCAGATCACCGACCCGTCACTGACCTTCATGCAGAACATGTCGCCCATCGCGCCGATGGTGTAGACACGGTCCTGCTCGATGACCGGGGTCATCCGTGGACCGGCCGGGTAGCTGACGCTGTAGCGGACCGGGTAGGTGCGGGTCCACAGGATCTTGCCGGTTTCGGCGTCGAGCGAGTGGATCCGTTCGATCCGTTTCTGGCGGATGAAGTCGGTGATATAGACGCGTCCGTCGGCGACGGCCGGACCCGAGTAGCCTTCGCCAATCGGCGTCGACCAGACCCGGGGCAGCAGGCCCTTGGTGGGCAGCGTCTTGACGATGCCCGTTTCTCGCCAGACCAGGTCGCGCTTCGGGCCGCCCCACTGGGGCCAGTCGTCGGCGGTTGCCGGCGAGACGGCGGCGAGCCAAATGACGGCGGAAGCGAGCACGACGGTCAACGGTTGGACGAAGCCGGTCATCGAGAGATCTCCTGGATTCGAATCAGCCGCCATTCTGTCACCCCGACGGTTGATTGGCCACCGGAGCGGCACTCGATGGCGGATCGGACCGGCCGAGATGTATACTCGGAATCCCGCCCGTGACAGTCGGCGGGCCGAGTGGTTTTCGAGAGCCGAGACGAACAGGCGAGAGGGGTTGGAGCCGTGAAATCGATGGTCCGATTGTTGGTGTTGGTTGCCCTGCTGGTTGTCACGTCGGAGGCCGGTGCCGCCGACAAGCCGGATGCTGCCAAGAAGGCGGGGGCGGCACTGGAAGCCCGTCACCTGGGGCACATTCAGCGGGTGACCTTCGGGTTGCCGCGGGCCGGTGAAGGATACTTTTCGCCCGACGGCAAGTGGGTCGTCTACCAGGCCTACCCGGTCGGTTATCCCTTCTACCAGATCTACGTGCAGAAGCTGGGCGAGAAGACGACCCGGCGGGTCAGTCCCGGTCGCGGTCGCACGACCTGCAGTTTTTTCACCATCGACGGCAAGAAGATCCTGTTCGCCTCCAGCCACACCGACCCGCAGATCGAGCAGACCGAGCAGCAGGCCCGGGAACTGGCGGCCAAGGGTGGTCGTCGTCGGTACCAGTGGGACTTCGACAAGCACATGGACATCTACGTCTGTGATTTCAACGGCACCGGGCTGAAGCGGCTGACCAACACGCCCGGCTACGATGCCGAGGGGTCGTATTCGGCCGACGGCAAGCAGATCGTCTTCACTTCCAGTCGCGACGGTGATGCCGATCTCTACATCATGGACGCCGACGGCAAGAACGTTCGTCAACTGGTCAACAACCCCGGCTACGACGGTGGCCCGTTCTTTTCGCCCGATGGCAACTGGGTGATCTACCGCAGCGATCGGCAGAAGGAGCACATGCTTCAGATCTTCGCCGTCAGCGTCGACGGCAAGCACGACATCCAGTTGACCAACAACCTGGGCACCGTCAACTGGGCTCCCTACTTCCACCCGTCAAGCCGGTACATCATCTGGACCCGGGCCGACTACTCGCAGGGTCCACGCGGCGCTCACTTCAACCTGTTCACGATGGACCTGAAGCTGGGCAAGACGACGGTCAAGGCCGGTGACGTGCGTCAGGTGACCTCCAACGCGGCCGCGGACGTGTTGCCGGTCTTCAGCCCCGACGGCAAGAAGCTGATGTGGACCTCGGCCCGCTCCAAGGACAAGGCCAGCCAGTTGTGGATCGCCGACTGGCTGCGCGGGACCGAGGCGGCGGCCGCGAAGTAGGCCGGTTCAATCGTCGGGCGGGACCGAGTGGACCATGACCAGGTCGTGTCCGGCGGCCGACCAGTTCGAGCTGCCGACCAGCACGAGTCTCTGTCCGACTTCGAGCACGCCCAGGTCCCGTCCCCAGCGGCAGACCTCGTCGAGCAGTCGACGGGGGCTGGTGTCGGTCGGGATCGACCTGATCGAGCGGACGCCCCAGTAGAGGTTCATCCGGCGGGCGGCGGTCGTCGAGTCCGAGACCGCCAGCACCGGGACCGGGCTGCGTTCCTTCGAGACGGCCAGGGCGGTACGACCGCTGACGGTGGGGATCACCAGCAGGCTGGCGTCGAGTTGTTCGGCGATGATGACGGCTCCCACGGTGACCGCTTCGGTGACTTCCAGTGCCCGGGCCCGTGCGTCGGGTTCGAACAGCCGCGGCGTGCCGCCGTCGACGGTCCGTTCGGCTTCGCAGACGATCCGGCTCATCATCGAGACCGCCGCCGTCGGGTTTTTGCCGATCGCGGTTTCTCCCGAAAGCATCACCGCGTCGGTGCCGTCGAGCGTTGCGTTGGCGACGTCGCTGGCCTCGGCGCGGGTCGGGAATTCGCTGGTGGTCATGCTGTCGAGCATCTGGGTGGCAGTGATCACCGGAACGCGATGGGCGTTGGCCGCCCGGATGATCCGTTTCTGCAGGATCGGCACCTTCGCCAGGTCCACCTCGACACCGAGGTCGCCCCGGGCCACCATCACTGCGTCGCTGATGTCGATGATCGCCTCGAGGTCGTCGATCGCTTCGCTTTTCTCGATCTTGGCGACGATGTGCGGTGCGTGGTCACCCGGGTGGGCGGCGATCAGTTCGCGGAGCTGCCGGATGTCGTCGCTGCTCCGCACGAAACTCAGGCCGATGAAATCGACATGGTGGTCCAGTCCCCAGGCCAGGTCCTCGCGGTCCTTCTCCGTCACGCTCGGAGTGCTCAGCGCCACACCGGGCAGGTTGACCCCCTGGCGACTGCGCAGCGTCCCGGGTCGCATCACCCGGCAGATGACCCGATCGTCCTTCTCGGCCGTCACCGCCAGTTCGACGATGCCGTCGGCCAGCAGGATCCGGTCGCCGGGGGCGACGTCGTCGATCAGGTTCTCGTAGGTGCAGGTCAGCTCCTGTGTCGCATCGGCAATCTCGCCGCGGACGAAGACCACCGTGGCCCCTTCCTGGCACAGCAACTGGCCGCCGGGGATCTCGCCCAGCCGGATCTTGGGGCCGGCCAGGTCGCCGAGCACCCCGATCGGCCGTTGGAGTTCCTGTTCGACCTCGCGGATCGATGCCAGGACGTCCTCCAGCCAGTCGTACGTGCCGTGTGCGAAGTTGAGCCGGAACACGTCGACCCCGGCCAGCACCAGGTCGCGGAGGGCCGATCGGTCGGCGCAGGCCGGGCCGACCGTGGCGATGATCTTCGTCTTGACCAGAGGCGGTTCGATGTTCTGGGTGTCTGTGGCCATGGGCAGGGATTCAAGGTGTGGAGAAAGGGTTGGTCGGTGTCTGAGGATTACACAGTGTCGATCAGTCAACGTCGAGCGGAATCGGTTGGCCGACGCCTCGTTCGCGGGCTCGCGCGATCAGCTCGGCGGCCATGGCCACGTCTTCGATCGCCAGGCCGACCGATTTGAAGACGGTCCGCTGGGTGTCGTCTGTCCGTCCCGGCCGGGTCCCGGCGACGATGTCGGCCAACTCGATCGCGTCCCCCCATCTCCAGTCACCGGTTTCGGATGCGGCAGCCAACTCGCCGGCCTCGATCCGGCACTGGTCGATTCGATCGCAGGCAACCAGATCGGCTCCCCCGATCGACTCGACATCCGACTCGGACTTCGACAGGTGATTGGAGCCGATGATGTTCAGGTGCGATCCGTTTGCGAGCAGCTGCCCGTCGAAGAGCGGTTCACGCGAGGTGGTCGCGGTCGAGACGATGTCGGCCCCCTCGACGACCGCCTCGGCCGAGTCCATGGCCTGGACATCGAGTCCCAGCCGACGGCTCATCGCCTCGGCAAACGTCCGCCGTCGTTCGGGGTCCCGCGAATGGACCCGGACGGTTTCGAGCGTCCGAACACAGGCGATCGCTTCCAACTGGCTCTCGGCCTGCCAGCCGGTCCCCAGCAATCCCAGCACGGTGGCGTCCGGGCGAGCCAGGTGCCGCGTGGCCACGCCGCTGGCGGCCCCGGTTCTGAGTTGCCCCAGGCGGTTGGCCTGGATCAGCGCCAGCATGCGTCCGGAATCGAGTTCGTAGGCGGCGACGTGGAAGCGGGCTCCCTGGGAAGTCGTGGTGTAGTTCTTCCAGCCGGCCAGGCCGAGGTATTCGGCCGAGGCCGACATCGAGTGCAGCAGAAATCCGGGGGCCTTGGCGCGGGCACGGGGGATGTTGACGGCCGTTCCGTCGGCGAGCGCCACGAAGGCCCGCTCGACCGCCTCGATCGATGCGGGCATGTCGATCAGTGATTCGACGTCGGATTCGGTCAGGAACAGGACGGACATGCAGGCACTGGCTTCAATCCACCAACTCGGCGATCCGTGCGTAGTCGTCTTTCAGCGATCGGTAGAGCTGGCCGTACTGGGGGTAGACGCGGTTGTATTGCCGGCGTGTGGGTTGATGGACCGGTGTCGAGTCGACCACCCGGATCGTTGCGTTGCAGGCCTCGACGACGTCCTTGTAGGCCCCGGTCCCGGCGGCAGCCAACAACGCCACGCCGTAGGCCGGGCCCTCCTCGGCGTTGATCGTCACCACCTTGTTGCCGTAGATATCGGCCTGCATCTGCCGCCAGAAACGGCTGCGGGCGCCGCCGCCGGAGACCCGGATCTCGCGGACCGGGATGTTCATCCCCTTGATGATCTCCAGGCAGTCCCGCATTGCGTAGGTGGCTCCTTCGATGACGCTGCGGACCAGGTGCGGGCGGCCGTGGCGGAGGCTGAGACCGACCCACGCTCCGCGGGCGTGCGGGTCGGCGTGAGGTGTGCGTTCGCCGGTCAGGTAGGGCAGGAAGTACAGACCCTCGGATCCGGCCGGTGCCCGAGCCGCTTCGGCGGTCAACAACTCGTAGGGATCGATCTTTTTCCGTCGGGCTGCCGTCACCGCGGCTTCACCCAACTGGTTGCGGTACCACTGCAGGCTGCCCCCGGCCGAGAGCACCACGCCCATGACGTGCCACTGGCCGCGGACGGCGTGGCAGAAGGTGTGGACCCGTCCCAGCGGGTCGGTCTCGATCCCTTCGCTGTGGGCGAACACCACTCCGCTGGTGCCCATCGTGGCCGAAATGACTCCGCGGCGAACGATTCCGTTGCCGACGGCTCCGGCCGCCTGGTCTCCAGCGCCGCCGACCACCGGCACCCCCTCGGGCAGTCCCAGCTTCTTCGCGGCCGACCTCGACAGCGTGCCGCTGACATCCTCGGATTCGTACACCGCCGGCAGCAGATCGGGGTCGAGTTCAAGCTGTCCCAGCAGCCGGCGACTCCATTTTCGCCGTTTCACGTCCAGCAGCAGCGTTCCCGATGCGTCGCTGACCTCGGTGGCGAACTCTCCAGTCAGTCGGAAGCGGACGTAGTCTTTGGGCAACAGCACCTGGCGGGTGCGGTCGAAGCGGCGGGGCTCGTTGTTGCGGAGCCAGAGGATCTTCGGGGCGGTGAATCCGGTCAGGGCCGGGTTGGCCACCATCCGGATCAGCTTCCGCCGGCCGCCGGCTCGCCGTTCAATCTCGTCGCATTCGGCCGCCGTCCGCTGGTCGTTCCACAGCAGGGCGGGCCGGATGACCTGGTGGTTTCTGTCCAGGAACACGCTGCCGTGCATCTGGCCGGAGAGTCCGATGCCGGCGACCGAGGCGGGCTTGATCCTTCCGTCCCGCAGGACCTTCCGCACGCTCCGGGCCGACGCCTGCCACCAGTCCTCGGGGTCCTGTTCGGACCACCCCGGTCGCGGACTCGACAGGGGGTACTCGAATGTGGCACTGGCCACGATCCGGCCGTTCTCACGGATCGCCAGCGTCTTGGTGCCACTGGTGCCGATGTCGATGCCCAGGTAGATGCTCATCGAGATGCTCCGTCAGGCGTGTCTCCAGCCGGTCATGACGCCACTGCTCGTTCGGCGATCAACCGGTCGAGTTCCTGTTTCAGCCGGTCCAGGATTTCGTCGTAGGCGAACGCGCCCAGCGTCTTTTTACCCTGCTTCAGGTTGACGAAGTTGGGGGCACACCACAGGCCGAGGTCGGCGTCGTCGGTTTCGCCGGGGCCGTTGACCCGGCAACCCATCACGGCGATCGTCAGCGCGTGTTCTCGAGCGTACTCGGTCATCTCGCGGACCTGTTCGGCCAGCTCGACGAACGCCTCGTTCTCGACCCGCGAACAACTGGGGCAACTGATGATGTTGAGCGTGTCGAGTCCGAAATCGACGACGGTGCGGACGCGTCCGGCAGCGATGTCGGCCAGGATCTGACGGCCCGCCTCGATCTCCTCGGATTTCCGGTCGTTGGGCACGGTCAGCGAGACGCGGATCGTGTCTCCCAGGCCCTTTGAGACGAGTTGTTCGAAGGCGATGCGTGTCTTGATCACTCCGTCGGGTGGCAGCCCGGCCTCGGTGACCCCCAGGTGCAGCGGTACGTCAGGCCGCCGTTCGGCGAATCGGAGGTTGACCTCGATCACCTTCTGCGGGTCCGAGTCCTTCAGCGAGACGCAGTAGTTGGTGAAGTCGAGCGAATCGAGAAACTCGCAATGCTCCCAGGCGCTGTCGAGCATCGGTGAGATCGAGTCGTCCCGGGAGTAGCGTTCGATCTTGTCAGGATCGACCGAACCGCAGTTGACGCCGACACGGATTGCGCAATCGTGCGTGGCTGCCTGGTCGACGATTCCCCGTACCTTCTCCTGCCACGGCTTCTCCCGTTCGTGGTGATAGAGATGGCCGGGGTTGTAGCGGAGCTTGGCGACGTGCGGGGCGACGATTTCCGACAGCCGGTAGTTCTCCTGCAGATCGACCGCGAGGTTGGCGTCGGTTTCGGTGGCGATGTCGACGACGGCCCGGGCGTCGGCGTTGCTGTCGACGGCGATCCGAACCACGTCGGCTCCGGCGTCGTGGAGGTCACGGACCTGGGCCGAGGTGGCGGCGACGTCGCGGGTCGAGGTGGCCGTCATGCTCTGGACGGCCACCGGCGAGCCGTCGCCGATGGTGGCCGTGCCGATGGTCACCCGGCGTGTCGGATTGCGTGGCAGTTGCACGTTGGGGTGGCTTGTCGAGAGCGGGATGTGAGGACGTCGAAGCGGCATCGACAGGTCGTGACCGGATTGTAGTCGTCACCGTCGGGACACTCCAGCACGTCTCCGTGGTGGTGACTCGATCGGGATTGACCTTGGGTTCACCGAGAACTACAAGCCGCCGAGTCCCACTCGGCGACGGGATGCCCACCAGGAGGTTGAGCGATGCGCGGATGCTGGTCGGTGACGTGGCACGAGGTGATCGGGCGAGGTCGCGATCGCTGGTTGAGGTTGTCCGTGAGGGGGTTGCTGGTCCTGGTGATCGGGGTGGTTGGTTGCGGTGGCGACAGCCCGAAAACGGGAGACGAAGCCGGGCAGGGGGCGCCGACCGCCGGGTCGGGCCGGGCATCGGGTGAATCAGGCGACCGGGCGGTCGATGGACTGATCGAAGGTGCGGTGAAGCGAATCAAGGCCGGTGACGCCAAGGGGGCGGTTGAATTGCTCAGCCAGGCCATTGGCAACGATGCCGGCAATGCCCGTGCGTTCGTGATGCGGGCCGACATCTACGCGAGAAGCAAACAGGACGCCAACGCGTTGGCGGACTACTCGGCGGCGATACGCGTCGAGCCCAAGACCGCTCGCTGGCTCAATGCCAGAGGCTTTTTCCTGTTCACACGTGGAAAACGGGATGCGGCGTTGCGGGACCTGGATGCGGCTATCGCGTTGGATGCTGGATACGCCGAGGCACACAACAATCGCGGACTGGTGCACGTCGGAACCCAGGAATACGTCAAGGCGATCGTCGCCTTCAACAAGGCGGTCGCGGCCGACCCGAAGTACGCCGATGCCTGGAACAACCGCGGTTTCGCTCACTTCCGCAGTGACGATCACGACAAGGCCCTGGCCGATTTCAACCAGGCCCTGGTTTGCGATGGCGATTTCGTGATGGCCTACAACAACCGGGCGCTGCTGAACATGGCCCGCAAGGATTACCGTCGTGCGGTGGCCGACTGTTCGTCGGCGATCAAACGGGATGGTGACAACCCGCGGTTCTACCAGTTGCGCCGCGCGGCGTACCGGAAGTTGGGGAAGTCGAAGGAGGCCCTGGCCGACGGAGAGCGGTTGATCTGGCTGATCAAGTACCAGCAGCTTTCCCGGAGAGTGGCGGCGGCGCCGCAACAGGCCAAGACGTACATCGAACGGGCTCGTCACCTGGGCGCCGACGGTCGCACGGGGGCGGCGATGGCCGATTACCAGCGAGCGATTGCTGCCGAACCGGCCAAGGCGGTCGAGGCGTATCTGGCCCGAGCGCGGCACTGGATCGCAGTGAAGAAGTGGACACCGGCGCTGGCCGATTGCAACCAGGCACTGAAGGCCGGTGGTGCGCACGCTGCCTGGAGCCTGCGAGGCGAGGTGTACAGGAGCCAGGGGAACTGGGACCGGGCGATCGCCGATTTCGTCAAGGCACGTCGGTTTGACGACGTGGTGGCCGAGACGTATGCCAGGCGTGCCGAGGGTCACCGGGCGGCTGGTCGCGAGGCCGAAGCCGCGGCGGACTTGAAGCGGGCCGCGCAGCTGGATCCCGAGCGGTTCGGGAAGAACAAGAAGAAGTAGACCGCCCGAGCCCGGCGAATCAGAGAGTCGGCGGATCGGCGGTCCGTTTGCCCTTCGCGGCTCCAGCCGGTTCGGATCTCAGTGGCAGGTCGATCGTGTTCGACCCTGCCTTCACCTCGTGCTTCAGCTGGCTCCGCAGATGGTACTTCTTGGCGAGGGTTTCCAGGCCTTTGACGTCCGTCTTGTTGATCCGGACAGTGTGAGCGCCCATGACGGCCCCGTCGTGGCCCCCCGGATAGGCCAGGGTGTAGACACCCTGCTGGTTGGATCTCCCGACACTCGCTCCAATCTGTCTCTGTTCGGCAATCGTCTCGTCGATGACCGGTTCGAACAGCACGGTGGCGTCGGGGAGAGGCTTCCCGTCCAGCGTGATGGTGCCCGAGACCGAGGCAAGTGGCGGGAGTTCGGCTCCGCTCGACATGGAACTGAACAGGTAGAAGAAGATGCCGGAGATGACGGCGATTCCGCCGACAATGGGCAGGAGCTTGTGAATGGCCAACTGCTTGACCTCGGTCATGTCGATCCGAGGACGCTCCTCGACGGATTCGCTTTCGTTGGCGGCGGCCGAGCGGGCCGATTCGCTGGCTGCAAGCAGGGCACCGGCGGCG
>CAUZRQ010000145.1:0-12524 GCA_963582065.1 Planctomycetota bacterium
GCCGCCTGTTCCTGCAGGGCACACTGGGCTCGGCGCTGACGATCGGCTCATCCCGCCTGACCTGTGCCGCGGCCCGTCACGGGCGCGAGTCTCAAAAGAGCGTGATCTTCCTGTGGATGAACGGCGGTCCCAGCCACATCGACATGTGGGACCCCAAGCCGTCAGCTCCCTCGGGAATCCGCAGCCCGTTCGCTCCGATCGCCACCGCCCAACCGGGGATCCAGGTGACCGAGCACCTGCCCGGACACGCGAAGCTGCTCGACCGACTGACCCTGCTGCGTTCGATCGACTGCTCTGACTGCGAGCACGACCCCAACACGGTGATGCAGACCGGGAATCGCCAGGCCAAAGAGACCAATCCTCGGGCCCATCGGATCCCGGCAATCGGATCAGTGGTCTCGCGGTTCCGTAGCCCCAATCGGATAGGCCTCCCCTCCTACGTCACTTTCCATGTCACCGAGGGCTCGATCGCCCGCGGTGGAGCCCTCGGTCGCCAACACGACCCGTTTCACGGCAACCTCGGAGCCGGCCCCTTCCAGCGAACTGATCGGCTCACCAATGGAGTGCTGAAACGTCGACAGCGGCTCCTGAACCAACTCGACCGCTACACCGGAGGCCCCGACCTGGACGGTTCAACCGACGGCATCAAGCGATTGCGCGAAGAAGCGATCGAAGTGCTGCTGGGTGGGCAGGCGAGGAAGGCCTTCGACCTGGACGCCGAACCCGAATCGGTCCGACGCCGTTACAACCGTGTGCCCTGGATCGACCAGTTTGGCCGAACCGGCAAGATGAACGACCAGGTGCTGCAGGCCCGTCGACTGGTCGAACACGGCGTGCCGTTTGTAACCGTTGTGCTGAGTGCCTACGGCAATTCGGCCACGTGGGACATCCATGGCAATCCGATCAAGACGGGTTACGGTGGCGTGGAAACCGGCCTGAAGCCCCTGCTGGCCCCATTTGACCACCTGTTGAGCACTCTGGTGGAGGATCTTGAGGAGCGAGGCCTGCTGGAGGACACCCTGGTGGTCGCCGTGGGCGAGTTCGGCCGTAGCCCTCGCATCAACAAGAACACCGGCCGAGATCACTGGCCCGCGGTCGGAGGAGGCGTGCTGGCCGGTGGCGGCTTGGCACATGGCCAGACGATCGGCAGCACCGACCGCCAGGGTGGCAGCATCACGTCGCAGAGTGTCAGCCCTGCCGACATCGCCGCGACCATCTACCGGCACCTGGACATCCCCCTCGAGACCACCTACGTCGATGCCGCCGGCCGGCCAAGGTTCATCGTCGAATCGGGCAGACCCATCGATGAGCTCTAGGTCGAGATCCCGGCGTCTCCCACCCACCCCGTTCCGGTCAGCGGCGTGACCGCCCGTAACCGCCACGATCGCCGATCCTGGTTGAAAGCTCTCGGGGGCAGCCTGCTGACTCCTTCAGCCTGCCTGGCCACCGACCCGACCAGCCCACCAGCCCTGGATCCGAAATCGGTGGCCAGGTGGCGCGACCATTACGCCGACGAACTCTTCCGACGCGCGCTGCCGTTCTGGGACCGCCACGGCATCGACCACCGGCACGGCGGATTCCAGTGCGCCCTGGATTACGATGGCCGACAGGTCGACTCGAACAAGTTCCACTGGTACCAGGGCCGAGGGATCTGGGTCTACGCCTACCTGTACAACCACTTCCGGGACCGGTTGCCCGGCCGACAACACCGCAGGGCGCTGTCGATCGCTCGCAAGGCAGCCGACTTCTGGCTCGAGCATGGCCCCGACAAGCGGGGCTGGTGGCCCGAGTTGCTGAGCCACGACGGCCGGGTAATCCAGGCATTTCGAGGCGACGTCTACAGCGCGTTCACCACGATCGAAGGCTGCCAGGAACTGGCGTTCGCCACCACCGACGACGAACTCCGGGACCGGTCCCTCAAGTGGCTGCGGCAGGCCTACGCCCGGGTCACCCGACGTGACTACCACGACCCGTACGCCAAGAAACCGGGTTGGCGAGTCCAGGGAATCTGGATCTACGTCCTCAACTGCTGCACCCAGATGCTGGCCCGCTGGGACGACAGGTCGCTGAAGGGCATGGCTGATACCTGCATCGAAGCCCTGCTCGAACGACACTACAACCCGGACATCGGACTCAACAACGAGTTCCTGGACCACGACTTCGGGCGGATTCCCGAGGAGGCGAATCGGTGCCTGGTTGGCCACTGCCTGCAGGGTCTCTGGCACGTCATCAAGGAAGCGCGACGCCGAGGGGACCGCGGCATCGAAGCGACCTGCCACGACCGCATCCGTCGACATCTCGACATTGGATGGGATCACGTGCACGGCGGACTGTGCGAATGGGTCAACGTCGGACAGTTCGACTACGAATGGGGTCCGCAGAAACTTGGTAGCCAGACGATCCCGCTGAAGATGAAGGGGGAATACAACTACGTGAAGTCCTTCTGGGCACTCAACGAAGTGCTGGTCGCCACACTGATGGCCTACGAATCGACCCGGGCCCGCTGGGCCGCCCGTTACTTCAGCATGGCCCAGGACATCGCCGACCGACACTTCTCTCGCCGAGCCCACGGGCAGGCCAGTTATCGGCTGGCCACCGACCGACGCTTCCGCTTCGTCCCTCGCAGCACTCGCCAGGACAACTACCACCCGCTCCGCCGCCTGATGCTCAACCTGCAGACGCTGGATCGACTGGCCAACTCGTGATCTGAGACGGAAGCGTCATTGGACCCATCGGTGGCGGCCGATATACTCGGTAGACGCCCACCACCCTTCCACCGGACCGGGACCGCTTGCGTGTCCACGCTTCACCGTACCTGTGATGGCTTGACCCGCCGTGACGCGATCCGCGCCGGCCTGGGTGCCAGCGGGGTGATGTCACTGGCCGGGCTGTTGCGGTTGCAAGCCGCCGGGACGATCGCCGACGACGACACGTCGCAAAACGCGGTGATCTTCGTCGAGATGGCCGGCGGGCCGACGCAACACGAGACCTACGACCCCAAGCCAAAGGCTCCGAAGGAGTACCGCGGCCCGTTCGGCGTGATCAACACCACCCTGCCCGGCGTGCAATTCAGTGAACTGATGGCCCGCCAGTCCCAGGTCACCGACCGCCTGGCCGTGGTCCGATCGGTACATCACAAGACCGGCAGCCACACGGTCGGCAGCCACCTGGTGCAGACCGGCTATTACCTGAAAAACGCATCCAGCCCGGAAAACGACATGCCGTGTGTCGGAAGTGTGGTTGCCAGGATCCGCCGTGGCAACACACCGGCAATGCCGCCATTCGTCTCGATCCCGGGGTCGATGCGGTACGGCCGGGCGGCGTGGTTTGGCAAGTCGTTCAACCCGTTCGAAACCGGTGGCAACCTGACATCGAAGGACTTCAAGGTCCCCAACCTCGAGTTGATCAAGGGCATCAGCACTGACCGGTTGGACGATCGCCAGAAACTGCTGGCCGGATTCGATGCCACCCGACGCATTCTCGACAACCGCGGCTTTGCCACTGCCCAGGACGACTTCACCAGGCAGGCCTACCGCATGGTCACCACTGCCTCGGTGCGAGACGCGTTCGACCTGCAGCGTGAGCCCCGCTCGATTCGCGACCTGTACGGCAATAGCGAAGTCGGGCAGCGGTTCCTGCTGGCCAGACGACTGGCCGAGCGAGGGGTGCCGTTTGTCACAGTCGGTTCCGGCGGCTGGGACAACCACGGCCAGAAGGTCTGCGGCTTCACGCTCGAACAAAGCCTCAACAAGCGTGGCCCAAACTTCGACCGCGGCGTGGCCGCCCTGGTCACCGACCTGTACCAGAGAGGACTCGATCGCCGGATCCTGCTGGTCTGCATGGGTGAGTTCGGCCGCACGCCGAAGGTCAACAGCGAAGCGGGCCGAGACCACTGGGGCGCAGTGATGACCGTGTTGCTTTCCGGCGGAGGACTCGAGGTCGGCCAGGTCGTCGGGGCTTCGGACTCCAAGGGCGGTTACCCGATCGAGGCGCCCTATGGGCCCAACAGCGTCCTGGCGATGATCTACCGCCACCTGGGAATCGACCCTTCGCTGAAGTTCCCCGACCCCGCGGGCCGCCCGCGATACGTTCTCGAAGATCGCCGCTTGATCCGCGAGCTGATCTAGAGCGGAACGCCTGCCCGGTCACTACTTGTCGGTGAGCCACGCCAGGTTGAATCGGGCCAGCTTGATCGTCTGGTAGTTGTCGCCCTCGTAGACCAACAGCACGTCGCCGTCGCGGTTGGTCGTCATGTCCGAATACGCCGCCGGACCGACCTCGACTACACGGGATACCGGCCAACTCTTCGCCTCATCGCGACTCAAACGCACCGTCAGCACCCGACGGGATCCGGTGTCCGAGGGATGTGCCACCACGATCGCCTTCTTGCCCACCCGCAACACGCTGCCCTGGCAACTCCGCTCGGGCATCCCCGCGTGATGTGCGATCGGCGACCAGGTGGCACCGCCGTCGGAACTGAAGCAGTAGGCTCGCAGCTTCTTGCCGTGGCGGCTGCGGGCGTTCATGTACAGCCGCCCGTCAGCCAACTCGACCACCTCGCACTCGTCCGACTGGTCCACTGTGGCCGGCTTGCCTCGCTGCCAGGTCTTGCCGGCGTCGTCGCTGAAGAAGGCATAAGAGAGTTGGCGGCGACCAAAGGGCACGTCCTTCTCAATCCCTGACCACGCCGGGATCACCAGCCGGCCGGCATGACGACCATGCCGCAACTGGATCCCGTGACCCGGACCGGGACCGACCCAGCCCCACTCCGCGGGCAACACGCTGCGGGTGATGTCGACGGGTTTCGACCACGTCTTGCCACCGTCGGTGCTGTTGCTCAGAAGCACCTGCTTGTTGTCCCTGGAAAACGACAGCCAGATCGTACCGGTCCTGCGATCGAGCACCGGGCACGGGTTACCCATCGTGTGCGGCCCATCGTCAAAGAGCACCTGCGTCGGTCCCCAGGTCGCGCCACCGTCATCGCTTCGCTTCATCACCAGGTCGATGTTGCCGTGGTCGCGACCGTTGTCGCGACGCGACTCACAAAAGACCAGGATCGCTCCCTTGCGATTGGTCACCGCGGCGGGAATCCGAAACGTATGTGTCTTGTCGGTTCCGGACCGGAACAATACCTGTTGGCCAAAGACCTGCGCCTCGCCGGCTGAGACCATCGTGGACAGAGACAACCAGGCCAGCAGGGCCAACAGGCGACGCGGAGCGTGATGTGCGATGTTCATGCCGACCATCATCGCGAGAACAGGCGGATTTTGCGAACCCGCGGCGGACCGTGCCACTCGCCCTGCCCCGCTTCTCTTGGCCCGGGATGGCCGAAAGGACGTTTCGCTGCCGATGAGATTGAAGTAGGGTGAGTGTCGAACCTGAGACGAGTGAGACCGATGGCACGCACGACACCTTCAACGGCCGCCTGCCCACCACACGTCTCGACCCGCCGCCAACTGCTGCAGGCCGGGTCGATCAGCCTGCTGGGCCTGGGCATGTCCGATCTGGCTGCGATGCGAGCCGCCGGCGCCGCCGCCGGCGGCTCGGTCTCCAAGCCGCGGTCGGTGATCTTTATCTTTCTGACCGGCGGAGCCTCTCAGCACGACACCTTCGACCTGAAGCCCGAAGGACCCAGCGAGTACCGTGGCGAGTTTTCTCCGATCCAGACCGCCACCCCCGGCACCGAGATCTGCGAACACTTCCCCAGGCTGGCCCGGCAGAGTGATCGCTGGAGCCTGGTGCGGTCGCTGAGCCATCCGGACAACGGGCATCAGACGGGCACCTACATCATGCTGACCGGTCGCCAGGACCGGACGCCGTTCCGATCGAGTCAACCTCACGGGAACGACTGGCCGTCGATCGCCGCGGTCGCCGGAGCCATGACCGATGCCCGCAGCAACCTGGCCAACGCCATCGTGTTGCCCGAGAAGGTCGTCCACAGCCAGCAGGGTGTCTTTCCCGGCCAATTTGCCGGCAAGCTCGGGGCCCGGCACGAACCGTGGTTCCTGGACATGACCGACAAGCCGCACGGTTACCACGCATTCTCGGGTGCGTTCCCCGGCTACCTGTACAACCTGCACCGCGGCAACCACTCGGACCGCGACAACTGGCGATTCTCGGTCCCCAACATCTCGTTGCCCGAAGGCGTGTTTGCTCCGCGGTTCCGTCGGCGGATGGCGCTGTTGGACATCGTCGAGCGTCAGCGTCGGCAACTCGAAGACGCCGCCGCCTCGGCCGATTACGACCGGGCCCGCCAGGGCGTCGTCTCGCTGCTGGCCGATCCGCGTGTCCGCGACGCGTTCGACGTCCGCCACTCCGATCCCAAGACACTCGCTCGCTACGGCAACAACTCATTCGGCTGGTCGCTGCTGATGGCCCGTCGGCTGGTCTCGCTGGGAGTCAACCTGGTCCAGGTCAACCTCGGCAACATGGGCACCTGGGACCTGCACGGCAACGCCTTCCCGCTGGCCAGGGACTTCCTGTTCCCGCCGACGGACCTGGCCATCTCGGCCCTCTTCGACGACCTCGCTGAATCGGGACAGCTCGAGGAGACCATGGTGGTGATCGCCGGCGAGTTCGGTCGCACGCCCCGGATCTTCAACGGAGCGACCAGTGTCTACAAGACCGTCGGCCGCGGTCACTGGGGTTCGTGCCAGACCGTGATGATCGGCGGAGGCGGCGTGGCAGGAGGACGGGTGATCGGATCCTCGGACAGGAATGGAGCCTATCCGGCCTCCGACAAGCAGACACCCGAGAGCTTCGCGTCGACGATCTACCACGCGCTGGGTATCCCCCACACCGCCGACTGGCACGATGCCGCCGATCGTCCCTACCCGGTCTACCGGGCCGAACCGATCGGCGGCCTGTTTGCCTAGGCAGGCTGAGACTGTCGGCGGCACCGTCGGCCGGGTATCTTGCTGCGACCCTGCTCCTCAACCTCCTGGTCTCACCATGCGCCGACTCGTCCTGCTGTCCGTCGTCACCGCCACGTTGGCCTGCCCGGCCCCGTCCCGGTCTCAGGACCAGCTGCCCACCGTCGCCACCTCTGTGCGGGTGCGTCCGATCAAGCACTCAGCCGGTGACTGGCCCTGGTGGCGAGGACCGGCTCGCAATGGAGTGGCCGCCTCCGGCCAGTCGCCGCCGGTGACCTGGAGCGAATCGAAGAACGTGGCCTGGAAGGTCGCGATCCCCGGCCGTGGGCATGGATCGCCTTCGGTGCTGGGTCCGCATGTCTTCATCACCGCCGCCGATCGGCAGGCCCAGACCCAGAGCGTCTTCTGTTTCGATCGAAAGACAGGACGCAAGCTCTGGGAGACCGTTGTGCACAAGGGGCCACTGGAAAAGAAAGGCAACAAGAAGAGCAGCCAGGCCAGCTGCACGCCGGCGTGCGACGGCCACAAGATCTACGTCAACTTCCTCCACAAGGGGGCCGTCGTCACCTCTGCACTGGGCCTCGACGGACGCATCGACTGGCAGACCACCGTGACGCGGTACCAGACCCACCAGGGCTTCAGTTCCTCGCCATGCCTCTTCGGTGACCTGGTGATCGTCTCGGCCGATAACCGCGGCGGGGGTGCCGTGCTGGCGATGTCCCGAGAAACCGGCCAGGTGGCCTGGAAACAGCAACGGCCCAAAAAGGCCAACTACACCTCGCCGATCGTCTTCAAGGTGGCCGGTCGCGACCAGGCCCTGATGGTCGGTACCAACCTGGTCTCCTCCTACGACCCCCGCACCGGCAAGAAACTGTGGGAAATCGACGGGGCGACGACCGAGTGCGTGACGTCGGTGGTCACAGACGGGACGCGGATCTTCACCAGCGGAGGCTATCCCCGCAACCATGTGCAGGCCGTGCTGGCCGACGGCAGCGGCAAGACCGCCTGGCAGAACACCCAGCGGGTCTATGTCCCCTCGATGGTCGCCCACGACGGGACTCTCTATGCCGTGCTCGATGCCGGCATCGCCACCGCCTGGGACACCACCACCGGCAAGACGCTCTGGAAAAAACGCCTCGGGGGCACCTTCACCTCCTCGCTGGTTCTCGCCGCCGGCAACCTCTACGCCACCGACGAAACCGGCCTGACCACCGTGTTTGCCGCCAGCCGCGAGGGACTGGCCATCAAGGCGAAAAACCGGCTCGGACAGCAGACCTACTCGTCGATGGCCATCTGCGGAGGCAGGATCTTTCACCGTGTCGCCCGGATGGATGGGTCTCGACACGAGTGGTTGTACAGCCTGGGACAGTAGCCTGGCCGAAATCCGTACAACAAGACTGGCTCCCATTGCCCCGACGGTTCGATTCAGTCAATAATGGAATGCATCGGGAAAGGCGAATACGTCATTCCCGCGCCGGCCCAGGGATCGGGCCCGGGATGCATGGAACCAGGACGCCCAGAGACGTATTGACATGATCAATCGACGTGACATTTTGCAGATCGGTGGTTCGTCCTTCTTCGGACTGGGCCTCTCCTCGGTTCTGGCCAACCAGGCCCGTGCCGCGTTGAAGACGCCGCGGGTGAAGTCGGTCGTGCTGGTCTTTCTGCCCGGCGGTGGCAGCCACATCGACATGTGGGATCCCAAGCCCCAGGCGTCGGCGGCCAAGGGCGAATTCGAGCCGATCTCGACCAAGCTCTCCGGTGTCCAGTTCTCTGACAAGATGGTCAAGATGGCTCAGCGGGCCGACATGATCTCGATCGTCCGCTCGATGCACCACGGCGACAACCGCCACCTTTCCGGCTCGCACAACGCTCTGACCGGCTACGTCCAGCCCGATACCGGCAGTTCGAACCAGGACAAGTCCCTGAAGCGGTCCGACTGGCCCTGCTACGGCGGCGGCGTGTCGCTGCTGAGACCGCGAGCCGACGGCCTGCCCAGCCAGGTCACGGTGCCCAACCCGCTGATCGAAGGCGTGCTGGTCTGGCCCGGACAGCACTCCGGGTTCCTCGGCCCCAAGCACGACCCCTTCGTGCTCAACAGCGATCCGAACAACAAGGACTACAAGGTCAACGACCTCTCGCTGCTCGACGGGCTCAGCGCCAGCCGACTCGACAACCGCCGCCAACTGCTGAAGACCATCGACGAACAGCAACGGGGCATCGACGAGTCTCCCAAGGGGATCAAGTACACCAGCGAACAGCAGGCCGCCTTCTCGATGCTCTCGTCCAAGAAGCTCAAGGGAGCCCTGGACATCAACGCCGAGAGTGCCGCGACGCGGGACCGGTACGGACGCCACAAGTACGGCCAGACACTGCTGCTGGCACGTCGGCTGGTTGAGATGGAAATCCCGGTGATCCAGGCCAGCATGGGACACGTGCAGATGTGGGACACCCACGTCAACCACTTCCCTCGCCTGAGAACCATGCTGCCGGCACTCGACAACGGACTCAGCGCACTGCTCGATGATCTCAAGGACCGCGGGCTGCTCGAAACCACCCTGGTGATCTGCGTTGGCGAGTTCGGCCGCACGCCGACGATTTCGCCGTTGCCCAAGCAGAAGGTCCCCGGCCGTCACCACTGGGCTGCGGTCTACTCGGCACTGTTCGCCGGCGGCGGCACGCTGCCTGGCCAGATCATCGGCGCCAGCGACAACATCGGCGGTCATCCGATCACCACGCCCTATCATCCCAATGACATGGGCGCCACGATCTACGACTCGCTGGGCATCGACCCGACGACGACGATCAACGATCGCCTCGGACGCCCGGTGCATCTCAACACCGGCCACGTCATGGACGTGCTCTACAGCGGCGTCGCCTGATCTCTGCTGCGGCCGGCCCGCTTGGCTGATCGGTCGAAACGACCCGGCTGTAGCAACTTGCAACACCGGCGCAGCAGCCTGTTTCAAAACGCCACGCCCGGTCCCGCGTTCTGAAAGCACCATCGGGCCCGGCGCAGCCGAATTCCCGGCCCCCGGCGGTTCATCGTGCAATGGCACGAAACGTGCAACTGTTTTCAGGTATTGTGACAAAAACGGCTGCGCATGAAGCGGGACATGCGTCTGGGGCAGACCTGCTGCATTCGGTCCGGAATGGCGAATGCGGCTTAGGTCCCTTGCTGGGCGTCTACCGCGACCGACTCGAGGCCCTGGCCCAACGGGGGGTCTCCGCGCGTTTGGGTGTCAGACAGAGTCCCTCGGACATCGTCCAGGAGACCCTGTTGCATGCCTGCCGCGACTTCTCGAGTTTCCGCGGCCGTAGCGACGGCGAACTGTGGAGCTGGCTCCGGCAGATCCTGGCCCACCGCATCCTGGGTTCGGTGCGGCGTCACGTGGCCGTGGCCGGCCGCGACCTCCGACGCGAGGTGCCCGCCGGCCGCAAGTCCCCCTCGGTCGACTCCTTCAACGCGGCCAACGCGGCCAGTCAGTTGGCTGCCAACCAGACCTCCCCCAGCGGGCGTGTGGTCCGCAAGGAGCAACGGCTACGGATCCGCGTGATGGTGGCGGCCTTGCCGCACGAGTACCGCCAGGTGCTCTTGCTGCGGATCGTCTCGGAGTTGCCGTTCGAGGAGATTGCCGAACGGCTGAACCGCAGTTCCGCGGCCGCCCGACAACTCTACCAGCGTGCCCGCCGGGCCATGCTGCTGCAACTGGAACAGCAGGAGCTACGATGAACGACTCGACGAGAAACGACTCGGGCGTCGACCTGACCACCTGGCGAGAACTGCTCTCGGACTGGGGCCGCACGGGTCGTCTGCATCGCCAATCGGGATCCGGCTCCCAGGGCGATCATCTCGCGTCGCTCCGCGCCGAATTGGCCGCCGACGCGGCCGAGAATTTCGTGCCACCGTCGGGCCCGCTGGGTGACTTCGAGATCATCCGCGAGATCGGGCGGGGTGGGATGGGGATCGTCTACGAGGCCCACCAGATCTCGGTCGACCGTCGCGTGGCGCTCAAGCTGCTGCCGGCCAGCGAGTGGATGGATTCGAAGCGGATCGAGCGATTCGGCGCCGAGGCTCGATCGGCCGCGGCGTTGCACCACTCGAACATCGTCCCGGTCTTCTCCCAGGGCCACGAACTGGGGGTCCACTTCCTGGCCATGCAGTTCATCGACGGCATCTCGCTGGACCAACTCGAGGAACTGGGCCCCGAGTCGGCTTTGCGGCCGGACACCGATTCTCAAAAAGCGATCGCTGACATCGGACAGCAGGCGGCCGAGGCGCTGGAATATGCCCATCGTCAGGGAGTGATCCACCGCGACGTCAAGCCGGGAAACCTGTTGCTGGATCAACAGGGCACCGTCTGGCTCAGCGACTTCGGCCTGGCACGGGACCAGGCCGGAGAAGACCTGACGGCCACCGGCGCGATCCTGGGGACCCACCGGTACATGGCTCCGGAGTGTTTTCTGGGCGAGGCCGATGCCCGCAGCGACGTGTACAGCCTGGGAGCCTCCCTGTTTGAACTGATCGCACACCAACCGGCCTTCGAAACCGACGACAGCCCCTGGGACCGCCGACCCCGCTCGCTGAGATCCCTGGTCCCCCGGATCTCGCGGGACTTCGAGACGATCATCGCCCGTGCTCTGGATCCCGATCCCGAGCGTCGGTACCAAACGGCAGACGCGTTGGCCCGGGACCTGGCGAGTTTCCAGGCCGGGGAACCGATCCAGGCCCGACGGATCGGCTTGTGTGGCCGAGCCGCTCGCTGGTGCCGACGCAATCCCGCCCTGGCCGGAATGACCTCCTTGGCCGTGCTGCTGCTGGTCGCCCTGAGCATCGGATCGATCGCGACCGCCGACCACTTCCGCCGTCAGGCCATGCGGGCACGGGAACTGGTGACGTCCAGGGAAGTGGCCAGGCGGGCTCGACAGATCGGGCTCACGCGAGAACAGACCGTACGTGCCGAGGCCAAGTCGCTGAAGGAGCAATCGGAACGTGACGCGCAGAAGGCCGAAGCGTTGACCCGATTCCTGGTTTCGGAGGTCATCCGTGACCTGAGACCCGATCGGCGACGCGGACGACCGCTCTCGGCACGCTCGATCCTCGACCACGCCGCCGCACGAGTAGAAAAGACGTTCGCCGATCAACCGGCCACCGCCGCATCGATCCAGCTGTCACTCGGTGAGAGCTACGACGCACTCGGACTGCACCCTCAGGCGATCGAACAGCTGAAACGAGCTCTCAAACACCGACAGGATGTGCTGGGAAAAGATCACCACGATACGCTCGCCGCCATGTCTCAGCTGGCCACCGCGCTGGCCCATCGCGGTCGCTACTCGCAGGCCCTGGAACTCCATCAACAGGCCTACAACGGATTACGAGACGATTGCCGGGCCACGGATCACCTGGTGCTGATGGCACGGCACAACCTCGGCCTGTGCCTGCTCAAACTGTGCCGATACGACCTGGCACTTGAGCATTGCGAAAGGGTGCTCGCTGATCGAATCCGCTTCGATGGCCCCGAGCATGTCCGCACGCTCAAGGCCTTCAACAACCTCGTCCTGTGCCTCAAGGGACTCAAACGATTCGATGAAGCCCTGTCGCTCAGCCAGCAGACTCTCGCGGCCCGGCAACGCACCCTTGGAGACACCCAC
>CAUZRQ010000146.1:0-12391 GCA_963582065.1 Planctomycetota bacterium
TTTCTGGAGTAACCGGTCGAGTGTCCGCACCTCTTGCCTCTCCCCAGGCCCTGGCCCTGCTCGATCGCCGCCGGTTCTTCGGCGACACCACGCGGGGACTGGGCGCGATGGCGCTGGCCAGCCTGCTGGATGCCGACGGCCGACTGGGAGCGGCTCCGACCATCGACCCGGCCCGGCCGGCCGCACCCCGTGCCGGGCACCATGCTCCCCGGGCCAGGAACGTGATCGTCGTTTTCTGCGCCGGGGCCTTCAGCCAGGTCGATTCGTTCGACTACAAGCCCGAGCTGATCAAGCGCGACGGTCAGCCCCTGCCCGGCAACGAGCGACTGGTCACCTTCCAGGGCGAGAACGGGAACCTGAAACGACCGCTGTGGACGTTTCGACCCCGGGGCCGCTGCGGCAAGATGGTCTCCGACATGGTCCCCCACATGGGCAACCAGTCCGACCGCATCTGCTACCTGCATTCGCTGACGACCAAGACCAACACGCACGGCCCCGGCGAAAACGTGATGTCGACCGGCTTCGTGCCCGACGGCTACCCCAGCATCGGAGCCTGGTCCAGCTACGCCCTGGGCAGCGACAACCAGGATCTGCCGTCGTTCGTCGCCATCGAGGACCCGCGGGGCAACCCTCAGGCGGGACCGAACAACTGGACCTGCGGCTTCCTGCCGGCGCAGTTCCAGGGCACGCCGTTCAGCACCACCAAGCCCGTTCGTTATCTCCAGCGTCCCCGGGGCGTCACGGCCCGCACCGACCTCGCCGCCCGGCGGGCACTCGGACGGCTCAACCGACGCTACGCCGAACGGTTCCCCGGAGACACGGAACTGGTCGCCCGGCTGGCCAGCTACGAACTGGCCGCCCGGATGCAGCTCTCGGTGCCGCGCGTCACCGACCTGGGATCCGAGACCCGGGAGACACTGGCGCTGTACGGAGCCGACGATCCCCACAACAAGCTCAAGGCCCAGTTCGCCCGCAACTGCATCCTGGCACGACGACTGGTCGAGCAGGGCGTGCGGTTCGTCCAGCTCTTCAACGGAGCCTACGCTTCGGGCGGACGGCTGAACTGGGACGGACACAACAAGCTGAAACCCCAGTACGACCACCACTCCGAGATTCTCGATCAACCGGTCGCCGGGCTGTTGATCGACCTGGCTCGTCGCGGGATGCTCGAAGACACGCTGCTGGTCTTCTGCACCGAGTTCGGTCGGCTGCCGATGTTTCAGCGCGGCACGCTGGGGCGGGACCACAACCCGCGGGGGTTCACCTGCTGGCTGGCCGGTGCCGGGGTGAAAGCACCGTTCAGCTTCGGAGCGACTGATGACTTCAGCTTCCGGGCTGCCGAAAACGTGCTCACCGTACACGACTTCCACGCCACGATCCTGCACCTGCTGGGCCTGGATCACCTTCGGTTGACGTACTATCACAACGGACTGCAACGGCGACTGACCGACGTGCATGGGCACGTGGTCAACGAGATCCTGGTGTAGGGAGGATTGGCACGTGCCCGCGGTCGTCGTCGAATGGTCCTGGCCGGTAGAATCGAACTCATGAGACTCCAGCTGGTCACTCTCGTCCTGGTCCTTCCCGCGGCCGCTTCGCATGCAGCCGCACCGCCGCGGTTCGAACGGGACGTGCTGCCGATCCTGGCCAGGCACTGCCACGCGTGTCACGGAGCCAAGGAGCCCAAACGGGACCTCGACCTCCGCAGCATCACTTCCCTGGTCGAAGGTGGACTCAGTGGCCTGATCGCCGTGCCGGGCAAGCCCGAGCAGAGTTACCTGCTGCACATGGTGCGTCGCGAGGCGATGCCGCCCCGGGGTCGCAAGAAGCTCTCGAAACAGGAAATCGAAACGATCCGGTCGTGGATCGTCGCCGGCATGCCGGCCGACGTGCCCTACACGATTCCCAGGCCCCGGGACCTGGTCAGCGACGACGACCGCGACCACTGGGCCTTCCGCCGCCTGGCCCGCCCCCGGGTGCCCTCGGTCGACGCGGCCGACGTCGTCAACACTCCGATCGACGCCTTCGTCGAGGCCCGGCTCGAGAAGGCCGGCCTGTCGCTGGCCGAACCGGCCGACAGCCGCACGCTGCACCGACGACTGATGCTCGACCTGCTCGGTCGACCGCCCACTCCTGCCGAACAGGACCGGTTCCTGGCCGACACGCGACCGGAAGCCTGGGCATCCCGGGTCGACGCCGTGTTGTCCTCACCGGAATTCGGCCAGCGATTCGGTCGACACTGGCTGGACGTCGCCGGCTACGCCGACACCGTCGGCTTCGACCATGTTCCGACCCAGGTGGTCCTCACCGAAGGCAAGTGGCGCTACCGCGACTACGTCATCGACGCCCTCAACAGCGATCACCCGTTCGACCGTTTTCTCCGGGAACAACTGGCCGGTGACGAGATGGTCGACTGGCGGGACGCGAAAGAGTACGCGCCCGAAACGGTCCGGCACCTGGTCGCCACCGGCTTCCTGCGAACCGCCCGCGACCAGACCCATGAAAGCGTCGGCGTGATCACGCCCAACTACTACGAGGTTCTGTTCGAAACGATGGACGTGGTTGCCGGCGGCCTGATGGGACTCTCGGTCAAGTGCGCACGGTGTCATGACCACAAGTTCGACGCGATCCCGCAACGCGACTACTACCGACTGATGGCCTCGCTGATCACCTCCTACAACCCCGCCGACTGGCGACCCGTCTTCCGCTTCGACAAGACCGTCAACGAACGTTCGCTGCTTGACGTTACCGAGACAACCAGGAAGCAGATCGACGCCGACAACGGGAAGATCAACGGCGAGATCGGTGCCGGGAACAGCCGGATCAAGTCGGTCCGACAGGCAGCCCGGACCCGCGTCCTGGAGAAGAAGCGGGCCGCGGTCCCCAAGGCAATCCGCGCCGACGTGATCACCGCGATCGGCACCGACGGCAAGAAACGCAACGAAGTGCAGAAGTTTCTTGCCGAGCGATTCGAGAAGCTGCTGGCTGTCAGCGACCAGGACACCAACGCCGCACTCAGCGACGCCGAACGCGCGACGATCTCCAAGGCCGAGCAGGAGATCGCCGGCCTCGAGTTGCAGAAGAGAAGCTACGGCCGAATCCAGGCGCTGTTCGATGTCGGAAAGGCTCCGACAACCTTCATCCTGACGCGAGGTGATCACCTCTACCCGGCAGCACCGGTCCGGCCGGGTTATCTCAGCGTCCTCTCCGACACGCCCGGGGACGCGGTGATGCAACCGGCCCGGGTCGGCAAGACATCCAGCGGCCGCAGGCTCGCCCTGGCCCGCTGGCTGACCCGGCCCGACACCCGTGCCGGATCCCTGGTCACGCGGGTGCTGGTCAACCGCTTCTGGCAGGCAATCTTCGGACGCGGTCTGGTCGAGAGTTCCGGCGACTTCGGCACCCAGGGCACTCCACCATCTCATCCCCTGCTGCTCGACTGGCTGGCCGGCGAGTTCCAACATCACGGCTGGCGGGCCAAGCCGCTGTTGAAACTGGTGCTGGTCTCGCGAACCTACCGCCAGACATCCCGCCCGGCCCCAACGCCCCGCCTGGCCGTTGCCCGCCGGGTCGATCCCGACAACCGACTGCTGTGGCACATGCCGGTGCGACGGCTCGAATCCGAAGCGATCCGCGACAGCCTGCTGGCCGTCGCCGATCAGCTCGATCGTTCGCTCGGCGGCCCGCCTGTCCCGCAGATCGCCCACAGCGACGGTTCGATCACGATCAACACCGGCGGCCTGAAGCGACCCCACGACCGTTGGCGTCGCAGCGTTTACATGGTCACGCGCCGCGGCTACTCGATCACGCTGCTGCAGGTCTTCGACCAGCCGTCGATCCTGACCACCTGCAGCCATCGAGAAACCAGTGCCGTGCCGCTGCAGTCCCTGACGATGATCAACGGCCCGTTCGTCAACGGGGTCGCTTCGCGGATCACCTCGCAAGTGCTCGAGACGATCGACGGGCCGGTCGAGGGGAACCGATTCGAACAGGTCGTCCGGGCGATCTACCGCAGGACACTTTGCCGTGACCCCGACGCCGAGGAAATCCGGTTGTGCCGGTCTGCCTGGGTCGACAACCGGGCCTCGCTCGTCGCGACGGGGAAACCGCGGGTCGAGGCGAGTCGGTTGGCGGTGGTCGAGTTGTGTCACACGCTGCTCAACACCAGCGAGTTTCTTTACCGGGAGTAATTGCCATGTTTGACGGCCCGCTGTCTCGCCGCCAGTTGCTGGAATCCTCGTCACTGGGATTCGGCTGGCTGGCGTTGCAGAGCCTGTTGGCCGACGAGTCCACCGCTGCACGACCCGCACGGGGTATCAACACCACGGTGCGGACCGGCGACCTCCGCTCCCGTGCCCGCTCGGTCATCCTGCTCAACATGGTCGGCGGACCCAGCCACATGGACCTGTTCGATCCCAAGCCGATTCTGCAGAAATTTCACGGCAAGACCGCCTCGGGCACCTTCGAAACACTGCAGACGGGCAGCGAGGCCAAGAAGCTGGTCGGGAGCCCGTTCCGGTTCAGGCCGCATGGAGAGTGCGGGACCGAGTTCAGCTCGATGTTGCCTCACCTCGCCTCCAAGGCCGACGACATCTGCCTGGTGCGATCGATGTACAGCGCCAACAACAACCACCCCCAGGCACAACGGTTCCTGCAAAGCGGAAAGATCGTCCCCAACTGGCCGTCGCTGGGGGCGTGGGTCAGCTACGGGCTGGGAACCGAGAACCAGAACATGCCCGCGTTCGTCGTGTTGCGGGATCCCAAGGGCTACACCGACGGCGGCACCAACCACTGGAACAACGGCTGGCTGCCGGCGATCTATCGTGGCACCGAGATCCGGTCCGAAGGCGACGCGGTGCTGAACCTCAAGCCCTCGCGGCCAATCACCCCCAGGATCCGTCGACGCAATCTCGACCTGCTCGACGCACTCAACAACCGCCGACGCCAACTTTATCCCGACGACACCCGGCTCGAATCCCGGATCCGCAACTACGAGCTGGCCGCCAGGATGCAGAGCAGTGCCGAGCGGTTGCTGGACCTGGACGGTGAAACCCGGGCGACCCAGGACCTGTACGGGCTGCACAACCCCATCACCTCCGACTTCGGTCGACGCTGCCTGATGGCACGGAGGATGGTCGAACACGGTGTGCGGTTTGTCGAGGTGATGGTGCCCATCGCCAGCGGGTCGAACCCCTTCGACAGCCACAGCAATCTCGAGCCCGGGCTGAAGGCCGTCTGCCCTCGGGTCGACCAGCCCTCGGCCGCCCTGATCACCGACCTCAAGCAACGCGGGCTGCTCGACTCGACCATCGTGGTCTGGTCCGGGGAATTCGGGCGATTGCCGATTTCCCAGAACAAGACCGGACGAGACCACAACCGGAATGCCTTCGGCATGATGCTGTCCGGCGGCGGATTCCGCGGCGGGCACGTCCACGGCGGCACCGACGAGATCGGCTACCGGTCGGTCGTCGACCCGGTCAGCGTCCATGACTACCACGCCACGATCCTGCATCTGCTCGGTATCGACCACCACCAATTGCAGTTTCCGCACAACGGTCGAGACGAACGGCTGACCGATCCCGAGGTGACCGGGGCGCGGGTCGTGCGCAAGTTGTTGAGTTGAGTTCCCAATCTCGGGGAACTCATCGGCCGATTGCGACGTCCCAGACGTATTCCCCTGGACACGACGACTCGTATGTCGCGAGTAGTCCGGGGGCGCGTTACGATTTGTTCTGGTGGGTCGATGACACGTCGGCCCCCGATGCCAACGGTGATCTCACCGTTGCGTGATTCTTGAACCGGGAGTTCTGCCATGTGTCGTCAATTGGTCCATATGCGTGCCGTGGTCGCCGTCCTGCTGCTGGGTGGGGGTTTGACCAACGCCGGTGAGATTTCTTTCCTCGAGAACTTCTCGCTGGCACCGGATCGCTCGGTCGCACTCAAGACCCTGATCCCGGGCACCGAGGACTACTTCTACTATCACAGCCTGCACCTGCAGAACCAGGAGAAGTACGCCGAGGTCGACGCGGTGATGAAGCTGTGGCTGCAGAAGACCAAGTCGCCGACCGCGTTGTACCGGGAAATCGAGAACCGGCAGGTGCTGCTGCGATACGCCCAGCGGCCGGTGCTGACACTCGGTTTTCTCCGGAATCGCCTGAAGCCCAGCCTGAACCACCAGCGGCGGAATACCGAGGCGAAAGCCCAGTTGCCCACCACCGTCAACGCCGAGCTGATCTCGCGACAGTCACTGGTCAATCGCCACCTGAGCCCAACGACGTCATTGACGGCATTCGAAAACTCCGCGCTCGAGTGGCTCTCGACCCGAAAACTCACCACCGGCCAGCGCCGCAACCTGCTCTCACGGCTCACCCGCCCTGACCTGGCCGGACTGCCCCGTCTGATCATCAACGACCTCGCCGCTTCGAGCAGCAGCGGATTCGGTTCGCTGGGCATCCACCGCCTGCTGCTCCGCAAGCAGCTCGACCAGTGCATCGAATTTCAACCACCGCTGCAGAACCAGAACAACTTCGTCACCACCTACATCTCGAAGCTGCTGCCCGACAACGACACCGACTGGAAGAACAGTCCCGTCGCCGAGGCCGCCTACCTCGACCGACTCTGGTCCTTCGTCCGCCGGCTCAACCCGGTCCACAATTCGCTGAAGGCCCACGTCCTGTCTCGGCAACTCAAGCTCGACCACACCAGGGGCGTCCACAACCGGCAACGGTTCCTCGACTACATCAGGCTGCCGCGCAACATGGTCTACGTGCAGCCGCGGGTCATCCGGGAACTGGTCAACCGACGGCACCTGGCCAACCTCCAGGCCAACTACACATCGGTCACCAGGCTGCCGATCGTCGGCAACGACGAACCCCTGGTCCGGTCCTACCTCGGGCACTTCTTCCAGCGGCAGGAGAACTACGAAGCGTTTCGGGCGTTCCTCTCCGACACCTACCTCAAGCAGGTCTTCGCCGAGACCAAGATCCTGGCCGGGCAGGGCGACCCGTCCCGCTGGGCGGCATTGCTGAGCCCCGACCAGTATCGGCGGCTGCAGAAGCGGGTGGACCTCGATTTCGTCGCCACCAACGACCGCGAATTCGCCCCCGCCGATGACATCTCGCTCGAACTCGACATCAAGAATGTCCAGACACTGATCGTGAAGATCTTCGAGCTGAACACGCTGAACTACTACCGCGATCGGGCCCGCGAGGTGAACACCGACGTGAATCTCGACGGGCTGGTCCCCAATTTCGAGCGGACGCTGAAGTACGACGAGCCCCCCCAGCGGAAGGTGCGGCGGAAATTCGCGTTCCCCGAGTTGAAGGGTCGGGGAGCCTGGGTGATCGACTTCATCGGCAACGGCAAGAGCAGCCGGGTACTGGTCCGCAAGGGCAGGCTGCGTCAACTGGTCCGTACCGGTCCGGCCGGGCACGTGTTCGCCGTCCTCGACGAGGCCGGCACACGAGTCGCCGGCGCCTCGATCTGGCTGGGTGGCCGCGAGTACACCGCCGGGAAGAACGGGACGATCCACATCCCCTTCAGCACCGCGCCGGGCCCCCAGCCGATCATTCTGGTCCACGACGGTTTCGCCTCGTTCGACCGGTTCCAGCACGAATCCGAGAACTACTCGTTCGGTGCCGGGATCCTGGTCGACCGCGAATCGTTGCTCGACCGGCGCAAGGCCCGGGTCGTCATCCGGCCATCACTGTCGGTCAACGGCACGCCTGTCTCGGTCTCGGTGCTCGAGGACGTGCGGCTGCGAATCACCTCGACCAACCACGATGGAGTCTCCTCGACCCGCGAGGTCGGTGACATCGAACTCTCCGATGGAGCCGAGAGCATCCACGAGTTCCAGGTCCCACCCCGCCTCTCACAGATCGGCTTCTCCCTCACCGCCCGAGTCAAGAACCTCAGCCGGGGCAAGCCCCAGGACCTTTCGACCAGCCAGGTGTTCGTCGTCAACGTGATCGACCAGGTCGCCAAGGTCGACGACGTTCACCTGCTGCGGACACCGGGAGGCTACGTGCTGGAGTTGCGGGGCAAGAGCGGTGAACCGCGATCGGGCCGTGCCATGCAGGTGTCGCTCAAGCACCGCGACTTCAAGCAGCCGGTGCGGCTGGCGATGCAGACCGACGCCGGTGGCCGAGTCACGCTCGGCCCACTCGTCGAAATCGTCAACGTTTCGGTGACCGCAGCCGGCGGGACCCGGCACGCCTGGAAACTGGGCCGCGACCTGTTCAGCTACCCCGAGTCGATACACGGACTGGCCGGCGAGGTGCTGCGGATTCCGTGGATGGAGACTGCGGCCGAGCCCGAGCCCAGCCGTGTCTCGCTGCTGGAAACCCGCGGCGGGCAGTTTGTCGCCGACCGGCTCGATTCGGTGACCATCCGCAACGGGTTCCTGGAACTCGCCGACCTGCCCGCCGGTGACTACAACCTGCTGATCAAATCGTCGGCGACGACAATCCGGATCCGCTTGACCGATGGGCCGCGACGGGACGGGTACCTGATGGGTCAGTCTCGACGGCTCGAAGACCGTGCCCACCGACCGCTCCAGGTCGTTTCCACCACGCTGGGTGCGGCCGCACTTCAGATCCAGCTGGCCAACGCCACCGAGGACACACGAGTTCACCTCTTTGCCACACGCTACGTGCCCACGTTCTCGCCACACGGCTTCCTGGGCCGGGTCCGCGACGCCGAACCGTTCCAGGTCAGTGTGCCGCGGCACCCGTCGCTGTATATCGCCGGCCGGAACATCGGAGACGAATTCCGCTACATCATCGACCGCAAGTACCAGAAGCACTTCGCCGGCAACATGCTCAGACGGCCCAGCCTGCTGCTCAACGCCTGGCCGATCCGCAAGACGACCACGGGAAGACAACTGGCAGCCAAGGGCGAACGGTTCGGGACAGCCAAGGACCAGAAGGCGGCCGCCAGCAAGAGAGCCGCACCGAAATCGGCCGCCCCACGGCCACCGACCGACTACGCCAACCTCGACTTCCTGGCCAACTCGTCGCTGGTCCGATTGAACCTGCGTCCTGACAAGCAGGGCCGGATCGAGCTTCCTCGCGACGTGCTGAAGAACTACTCCCAGGTCCATGTCGTCGCCGTCGATCCCCGGCACACCGTCTCCCGCAGCCTCGTGCTGCCCGAGGCCGAGGCCCAGACCCTTGACCTCCGCCTGGTTCGTGGCCTCGATCCCAAGCGGCACTTCACCGAACAACGGCAGACCACCTACCTGCCCAAGGGCAAGCAACTGGTGATCCCCGACGTCACCTCGTCGCGGTTCGAGATCTACGACAGCCTCTCGCGGGTCTACGGCCTCTACCGCACTCTCTCGAAGAACCCCACGCTTGCCGAATTCCGCTTCGTGCTCGAATGGCCCACTCTCGATGCGGCCACCAAGCGGCAGAAGTACTCGAAGTACGCCTGCCACGAATTGAACTTCTTCCTCTCGCGGAAAGACCCCCGGTTCTTCGCCGCCGTCGTTCAGCCGTTCCTGCAGAACAAGAAGGACAAGACCTTCATGGACCACTGGCTGCTCGGCAACGACCTCGCTCACTTCCTCGATCCCTGGACCCACTCGCGATTGAACATCGTCGAGCGAATCCTGCTGGCCGAGCGGCTCGAGGACGAACTGCCCAGGACTCGACGTCACGTCGACGACCTGCTGGCACTGCGGCCCCGGAACCGCGACCTGGTCGAATTGCTGTTCGAAACAGCCCTGGGCGGCCGCGAACTGGAAGCCGGTAGAGCCGGGAAGACCAACCTCGGCGTCGAGGTCAACCGGTTCTATTCGAGACTCAACCGCGACAAGAATGCCAACGGTGCCCTCGGCCGCCCCATGGGTGGGGGTGGGGGTGGATTCGCGGCCAGCGAAGACAGACAGTCGGGCGGCGCACCGGCGGCCCCCGGTTCTCTGTTGGCAAGAAAGTCGGGCGAGCGGCAGCGGCGCGCCAGTGAGAGCAAGTCCAAGAAATCGGCCGGAAAAAAATTGGATAAGCTCAGCAGTCTCGAAGAACAGATGGACAAATCCGCGTCACTGGGCGGCCGACGCCATGCCGATGCCAAGCTCAGGCAGAACGTCCGCCAGCTCTTCCGCCGACTCGACCGGACGCAGGAGTGGGTCGAAAACAACTACTACCGTCTGCCGATCGAACAGATGACCGGCGAACTGGTGTCGGTCAGCCGGTTCTGGAACGACTACGCACACCGCAACCCCGCCGACCCGTTCTTCTCGGAGCACTTCTCCGAAGCGGCACGCAGCTTTCCCGAGATGATGTTGGCCCTCGCGGTGCTCGACCTGCCCTTCGAAGCGGCCAAGCACAAGGCGGACATCAAGGGGAACCAGCTGACACTTGTCACCGGCAGCCCCGCGGTGGTGCTGCACCGTGAGATCAAGCCGGCCGCTGAGGTGGTCAAGCGAACCCCCGTGCTGGTCACCCAGAACTTCTTCCGGCTCGATGACCGCTACCAGCAGGTCGCCGGAGAGAAGCTCGACAAGTTCGTCACCGACGAGTTCCTGCTGCACACCGTCTACGGGTGCCAGGTGGTGCTGACCAACCCCGGCTCGGCTCGACAGCGGCTCGACGTGCTGCTGCAGGTTCCGGTGGGAGCGATTCCGGTCAGCAAGACCCGCTACACCCGCAGCGTCCACCTCGATCTCGAGCCGTATCACACTCAACGGATCGAGTACTTCTTCTACTTCCCCACCGCCGGCAACTCGCAGCACTACCCGGTCCAGGTCGCCCGCGAGGAACAGGTGATCGCCGCTGCCGATCCCGTGGTCCTGAAGGCCGTCGCCACCCCGTCGCGGCTCGACCTCGCCTCGTGGGCCCACGTCTCGCAGAACGGCACCCGCGGTGAGGTGTTCGAGTTCCTCCGGAAACACAACATCCTGTCGCTGAATCTCGGACAGATCGCCTACCGGGTCAAGGACCGCGAGTTCTTCACCGAGCTTCTGGCCCTGCTCCGCAATCGACGCGTCTACGACCACACCCTGTGGGCCTATGGCCTGTTGCACAACGACCCGATCGCGATCCGCGAGTACCTCCGACACCGGGACGGTTTCGTCAAATCCTGCGGCACGGTGCTCCAGAGCTCGCTGCTGGTGATCGACCCGGTCGAGCGAAGAACGTACCAGCACATGGATTACCGCCCGCTGGTCAATGCCCGACGCCACCAGCTCGGGCAACGCCGCCAGATCCTCAACGATCGTTTTCACTCCCAGTACCACCGGTTGCTGAAGAACATCAGCTACAAGACCACCCTGGACAACGACAACCGGATGGCGATCACCTACTACCTGCTGCTGCAGGATCGGGTCGAGGAAGCCCTGACGTTCTTCGCCGGTGTCGAACCTGGTGACCTGCAGACCCGGCTGCAGTACGACTACTTCACCGCCTATCTCGATTTGTTCAGCGACAAGCCGCAGGTGGCTCGGACCGTTTCCGAGAAGTGGCTGGCCCGGCTCGATCCGCTGCCGGCCGGCGACCTGATCGCCGTCAACGCCGGCCCCGACGGCCAGCGCGTCGGCTACCCGGTCGATCACTGGCGACAGTTGTTCCGTGACGTCGTGGCGCACCTGGACGAGGCCGACGGTCGCAAAGTGGCCGACGATCCCGAAACCGACGCGGCACGGCAACAGAAACTTGCCAACAGCCAGCCGAACTTCGACATCAAGGTCGAAAACAAGCGGGTGACGATCGACTTCCAGAACGTCAAGACGGTCACCGTCAACTACTACCTGATGGACATCGAGCTGCTCTTCTCACGCAACCCGTTCGTCAAGCAGGACGCCAGCCGGTTCGCACACATCCGGCCCAATCACTCGATGGCCGTGCCGCTTCCCGACGACAAGGCCCGGCACGTGGTCGAACTGCCCGAGCGATTCCACAACCGGAACGTGCTGGTCGAAGTCCGCGGTCGGGGGCTGGTCCGTTCGCAGGCCTACTACTCGAACTCGCTCGCCCTCCAGGTGGTCGAGCCGTACGGGCAGGTCCGCGTGACCGACGCCGCCAGCAGAAAACCGGTGGCCCGCGTCTACGTCAAGGTCTACTCCCGGAGCAAGGACGGCAAAATCGCCTTTTACAGGGATGGCTACACCGACCTGCGGGGGCGATTCGATTACGCATCCCTGAGCACCAACGACCTGGAGAACGTCGAGAAGTTCTCGCTGCTGGTACTCAGCAAGGACCAGGGTGCGGTGGTCAAGGAGGCGGCTCCACCAAAGCGGTAGTACCCAACCCCCGCAAGCCCGGGGGTTCAGGACGTGGCGTCCACCAGGCGACCATCCTCGAGCGTGAAGACCAGCGACGCCGATCCGGCCAGGTCGGTGTCATGCGTCGAGACAACCAGCGTCGTCCCGTTGTCATTGATCTCCTGGAGGATC
>CAUZRQ010000147.1:0-12319 GCA_963582065.1 Planctomycetota bacterium
CCGCATCGTCCGCCACCATGGCTATGTCCCGGTCCCCGTCGACCTGGATCTCGACACCGCCGCCCCGACTCTTGAATCCCTGAAACAGGCCACCACGCAGCGCACTCGCGGCCTGATCGTCGCCCACTTGTTCGGCACCAGAATCGACCTGTCGCACATCCTCTCCTTCGCTGCCGAACGCGACATCGCCGTCCTGGAGGATTGCGCGCAGGCCTTCGTCGGGCCGGACTGGAAAGGCACTCCCGGCTGCCTGGCGTCGATGTTCAGCTTCGGGACGATCAAAACGTCGACAGCCCTTGGCGGAGCCATGCTGACGATTCGCGACCCCGAACTGGCCGTCGCCACCATCCAGGCACACGACAACTGGCCAGTGCAGGATCGTGTGTCCTACGGGTTCCGCATCGCCCGAGCGGTCTTGACCAAGATACTGTCCTACCGACCGCTGTTTGCCGTATTTCGCCTCTGTTGCCGAATCCTTCGACGAGACTACGACCACACGCTGAACAACTTCGTTCGTGGATTTCCCGGGGACGATTTGATCCGACAGATCGAGCGACAGCCCGGCACACCGTTGCTGGTGCTGTTGCGACGACGAATCCGGCGTTTTGATGCCACCCATTTCGCACGCCGCGTCAAACTCGGAGAACGCCTTCGCGACACCGCTCACACAACCCTGGGCCTGCTCGGTCACCGTGGCGACAACCACACCTTCTGGATCTTCCCGATCCTGGCCCAACGCCCGCGTGAACTGATCTCCCGACTCCGCCGTGAGGGGTTCGATGCCACGAGGGGAGAGAGCATGGAGATCGTCACGGCCCCGGAGGACCGATCGGATACGGCACCCGTGATTCGTACGGCTTTCGACCGCATCGTCTATCTGCCCCTCTACGCGGACATGCCAGAGGAGGTCGTCGACCGCTTGGGCAGGGTGGTTTGCGAGGCCGAATCGCAGAACGGATGACCGCCGCTACTTCTTCTTCTTTTCGGCCTTCTTCTTGGCCGGCGGCTTGATTACCAGCCACAGGTGTTCGGTCCGATCAGTGAGACGCGAGATCGGAGCCGTCGCAACCGCCACCGGCTTCTTGTTCCCCTTCACTCGACCCACAATTCGCAACGCTCCGCCGATTGCCTTGCCATCGGCCTTGCGTGTGACCTTCAGCGTCACCGCCTTGGCCGAATCCCCTTTCGGTTCGGATGTCACCGTCGCAGCCTCGACGCCCTCGGGCCCGTCGACGATTTCGAATTGCACCGGCTTGTCGAATCCTCCGGTGCGAACCACGGTCACCTTCAGCTCCAGTGGTTTGTCGGGACCGAGCACCCAGACTTCTTTTTCGACCGTGGCCGTCACCGCGACCGGCTGCGGTTCGACCGTCAAACGGTAGACGAAACGATCTCCCCCGTGCGCGAACAGGTCGCGGACCTCGACCCGAAATTTTCCGTCCGCCGGTGGCGTCCACTTGACCGTCTCGTCGATCTTGTCGGCCGACCGCGTGTCGGTTTCGGTCAGCAGCTTTCCCTTCGAGTCGCTGATCCGAAGCACGGGGTCCAGCGGGTAGCCGAGCCGACGGGACTCCACCGACACCTTCAGGACCTTCCCCTTCACGGCGGTGATTTCGTACACGTCCCGATCCTTGTCCTTGCCGATCCGTCCCGAAACGGTCGACGGCACAGAGATCGGCTGCGGTTTCTTTCGACCGTTGGGTTCCGATTCGACCACCACCGCGTGCCCGACCGGTTTCAGCGAAACCGTGTTCGCCCAGTCGGGTTGCGTGTACCGCCCGCGCACCCCGATTGTCTTGGGCCCGATAGTCCATTTTTCCTGGGATTCGGACAGGTTCCAGCCGGCAACAACCAGTTGGCTGGGTGACTTGGTCGAAAACGCAGCCGGAACGGTGAAGTCCACGTACGGTCCGGAGGTGATTGTCAGCCGGTAGACGAAGTCCTTTCCGCTGGCCAGTCCGATCGTCGAATTGGTTTTCACCGGAAACGCAAACGTCCGAACGAAATACTCCCCGTCACGCTTCGGAGTGAAGGTCAGGAACGGGTCGAGTCCCAGCGAGTCATCATCCTGGGCGACGACGAACCCCTTTGAGGTGACCACCTGCAACAGGCCATCCATCGGGGAACCGAGTTCGGTGTGAGCCGTCATGGACACGACGAGCGTCTGACCCGCTTTCAGTGACACGCCGAACGTGTCGACATCCTGTGACTCGGACAACACTCCGTTGACGACCCGTGAGATTCCCTCGATTTTCTGTGCGTCGGCAATCCGCCCGTTGGGCTCTTTCTCGGACACCTCGACAAGTGGCGACACAACGAACGGCAGCAGAGGACTGCCGGCCCCCGAGTTGGCCATCCGCAGGAAATGCCGGCCGGGCGGGACGTCGGGCTTGATCACCACGCGAACCCGATCGGCCTTTTTGCCGAATTCGACGCTCAACCCGGGGTGGCTGGACCACGCTCGCCGTTGGTCGCCGCCGTTGAGCGTACCGACCAGCACGACCTCGACGCTCTTGCCCTGTTGTCCGCCGCTGGGAATCAGGTGCGTGAGGCCGGCCTCGTCAGCCGCCCGTGCCCCCACGATCGCCAGCACCAGCCACAGCGCCGAGGCGGCCAGCGTTCCCGGCCGGATCACGGATTCGTTCACCCCAGCAGTTCCCGGATCGGGGTCGGATCGCTGACCAGGTGAACCGGCCGTCCTTGCGGCGTGTGCAGCGCGAGGTCGGGATCGATGCCCAGCTTGGTGTAGACCGTGGATGCGAAGTTCTCCGGGGACAACACCCGATCGACAGCCGAGTAGCCGGCACGATCGGTGGCACCGACCACCTGTCCGCCCGGCGTTCCGGCCCCGGCCATCATGACCGACATCGCGTTGGACCAGTGGTCACGACCCGCTCTCTTGTTGATCTTCGGGGTCCGCCCGAATTCCCCGAGAACAACGATCAGCGTCGAGTCGAGCAATCCTCGTTGCGAGAGATCCGACAGCAACGTCGACAGCGTCTGATCCCATTTCGGCAACCGGTTCTTCAGGTTCGGGAAGATCCCGCCGTGATTGTCCCATCCGCCCTCGTAGAGGGTCACGAACGGCACTCCCGCTTCGACAAGTCGCCGCGCCAAAAGCGCCCTTTGACCAAACGAGTTCCGGCCGTACGAATCGCGAACCTTGTCACTCTCGGAGTGAATGTCGAACGCCTTCTGAGCCTGCGGAGATGTGACCAAGTTGTAGCCCTGCCGGTAATAGTCGTCCAAGGCGAGCACCGGGTCACCAGCCGCCTTGTCATCGATTCGCTGCAGTTTGTCGACAAGGCTTCGCAGCTCTCGTCGTGACCCGAATCGCAGGTCGGCCAATCCCTTGGGAAGGGCAACGTCGCGGACCCGGAACCCCTTGCTGTTGGGATCATCGGGCACCACGAAAGGAGCATACCGCGCGCCCAGGAAGTTCGGTCCGCCGGACCGTGACATCCGCGGAATCGAGAAGTACAACGGCAGTCCGCCGCTTTCGCCGCGATCATGAGCCGTCACGCTGCCCAGACTCGGATGGAAGCTCACAAACGCGCCGCACGAGACGGGAATGCGCGGGGGCGCACCGGTCATCATGTAGTGGTTGCCGGCACCATGGTTGCCCTGGTTGTGGCGGATGGAACGGATGACGGCAAAATCGCCCGCCGCCTTGGCCAATCGCACCAGCTTCTCGGAAAACTGCACACCGGGAATCGAGGTCGAGATCGGGTTGAATTCCCCTCGCACCTCCTTGGGAGCGTTCGGCTTCGGATCGAACGTCTCGTAGTGCGTCGGCCCACCGTCGAGCCACACCAGGATGCAACTCCGCTTGCGGGCGTCGACCGAACTCGACTCAGCCCGCAGTTGCAGCATCTGGGACAGCCCGGCACCGGTCAGGGCACCCAGGCCAAGCTGAAGGCAGTTTCGCCGTGTCAGCCCATCGCAGTATCGCGACGTCACGTTGCTCGATTGGCTCATCGTCTTTTCCTGTTGCTTGTCCCGCGACGGGAGCGTTTCGGTTCAGTCCTTGAACACGAACTCGGGTGTGTTGATCAACGCCCACATTAAGTCTTCGGCCGCCTGCCGACGGGTGATCCCCTTTTTCTGGAACAGCCCGCGAGCAATCACACGTTCTTCGCTGTCTGGCGTCCTCGAGTATATCGCCAGATACAACTGTTGAACAATCTCTTCAGGGGTTCGCTTGCTTCCGGCCAATTGGGCCGCCCAGCCCTTGTCGCTGGTCACCTTCTTGTAGAGGTTCGCCGAGTTCATCAGGTGCAGCGATTGCACCACAGTCGTATCGGGCGTTCGCTCACAGGGGGGATCCTGGTTCGGATCGGGTCGACCGAACGCATCCAGGAACAGGGACCCGATCCGCGTCGTCCAAAGCTCCTTGGCACGCGATCCGGGCGGCATCCCCGAAAAGGATTCGGGAATGCCGGTGATTTCACAGATCGCATCGAGCATCACCTCGGCCCGAAGCCGCTGCCGGTAATGCCTCGAGTAATGATGCGTGTCCTGGACGTTGCGAGCACCGGGAATCGAACTGAGTGCGTAGACGTGCGAGGCGGTGATTCGCCGCACGAGTGACTTGATGTCGAAATCGGCCTTCTGGAAATCACTCGCCAGCGCATCGAGGAGTTCCGGATTCGTCGGGGGGTTCGTGGCCCGAAGATCATCGACAGGTTCCACCAATCCCCGCCCCATCAGGTCGGCCCAGACCCGGTTGACCATCACCTTGGCAAAGAACGGGTTCTGTTTGGAGGTGATCCAGGCGGCCAGTGCTTCACGGGGATCGGTTTCACCGTCCAGAGACGGCGCCGTCCCGAAAAGCGGTTTCGCCGGCAAGGTCGCCCCCGTGCGAGGATGTGTCAGCGTGCTCGTTCCGGGCGTGCTGTAGAACACCTCCTCGGATCCGGAAATCGGCGGAGACAGCCCCGTCCCCTTGTTGCCGACCCGCGAGAAATAGGCGGCGAAGCTGTAGAAGTCCTCCTGTGCCCAGATCTCGAACGGATGATGATGGCACCGGGCACATTCCAGACGAATGCCCAGAAACAGCTGTGTCACGATCGTGGTCCGCTCGGCCGGGTTGCGACGATCTCGGAACAGCGTCACCGCCCCGTTGCGGTAGGTGCTGCCCCGGGCCGCAACCAGTTCGCGCACGAACCGGTCGTAAGGCATATTCTGACGAAACGCGCTGCGGACCCACGCGTCGTAATTGAGCACCGCCTTGATTCCCACCCGGTACGGGTTGGGCCGCAACAGGTCGGCCCACTTGTTGGCCCAGTGCTCGGCGTACTCATGATGTTCCAGCAGCGAGTCGACCAGTCTCTTCCGGCTGTCGGGCCGCGAGTCGTCGAGAAAGGCCTTGGCCTCCTTCGGCTTCGGCAAGCGGCCAATGATGTCGATGTACACACGGCGGAGATACTTCTCGTCGCTGCACCCGACCGATGGGGTCACTCGCAAACGCTGCAGTTTCTTCCAGACCAGCCCGTCGATGAAGTTGTTCCGCGGCAACTGGTCATAGACCTTTTCGGGAACATCGCCGGGCAACGGGATCGTCGGCCGGAAGACGGCGATCTGTCCCATGTACCGAACCATGATGGCCGCCTCGCCGAAAATCCCCTGCGCGGTGACCAGGCCGTTTTCATCCACACCGGCAATGGCCGCCTCGTTTGACTGGAACTGCGTGTACCGGGTCACATCACGGCGACTTCCATCACTGTAGTGCGCCGTGACCTGGATCTGCCGCGTCCCCCTCAGCGACAGGATCTCCTGTTCGGGCTTCACGGTGATCTTCTGCAAACGGGCGGCATCGGGAGTCCGCCGCGGCATGCCCGCCCGAATCCACGCCAACATTCGCTGGTATTCGGGGCCGTCCGGTTCAATCCGCTTCCCGCCCCCATGCGGGTTCCGGCCGGTCGGCTTGCTCAGCAACAGGCTCCGCCTGGGATCGGCGGCGAACACGCGGCGGCCCCGCGCCTCTTTGGTCAGGGCATCGAAGTCGAAATCGGCGTCGAAAGCCAGCAATGACAACTTGAAGCCGTTCTGGCCGGCCTGTTTGCCGTGACACGAGCCGGCGTTGCAGCCGAAACGAGTGAAGATCGGCAGGATGTCTCGCTCAAAATCAATAGGTATTGCCTGCGGAGCCGCACCACGGGCATCGGCGACCACAGCCATCACCAACAACACAGGGATCAGTTTCAAGCGGGTCATCGGCTCTTCGATCTGCGGTTTCAGTCAGGCCATCGGCGAACGGCCGCCGGGTCCGCCCAGTATAGATGACATCGGCAGCCGGAACCAAGATGAGCCGGTCAACTTGACGTCTCCTCGCTGTTGGCGGCCGATTCTCCATCACCGGTCCCCGGCCAGCACAGCCGCACCGCCAACGGAAAGAGCCCCAGCAGCACCAGGCCCGACATCAACGGCCAGGTGAGAATCTCTCGGGCATCTCCCCTCGCCACCGCAGCCAGAGATGGCAACTGGGAACCGGTGAACACGTACAGGACCGTGGCCGGCAACATGCCGAGTTGACTGATCCAGAAAAAGGTCCACACCCGGATCGAGGAAAGACCCATCCCCAGGTTGACCAGCACGAAGGGAACCTGCGGCATCATTCTCAGTGTGAACAGGTAGAACGTGCCATTGCGTTCGAGGCCCCGAAGCAACGCCTGCCCCTTCGGACCCAGTCGCTTCACGACCGACTCCCGCAACAGCGTCCTGGACACGACCATGGCCAACGTCGCTCCGATGGTCGACCCGAAACTGACCACAGCCAGGGCTGGCCAGAAACCCAGAATCCGTCCCAGGGCCAGAGACAGAAGTGTCGCCACCGGGACAGAGAATCCTGCCACGACGACATAGGCTCCCAGCGCCGCCAGTCCGGCCAGCATCGCGTGCTGGCCTGCCCACTTCTCGAGCCAGTCCGCCTGTTGGATCATCCAGGTCGCGACCCGGCCCCCACCCGTCGCCCACGCCCCCCCTGCAACCACGGCGACGACGACCAGCAGCAGCGACCACCTCAATGCCGAACCCGACTGCTTCGATTCGGGCGCGGTCACGTCAGCCCCCCGGTCCGCGTTACTCTCCGACCCGCACATCGAAAATGTGCAGCGAGTCATTTTCGCGTAGATACAGTCGGCCGTTGGCCAATGCCGGGTGTGACCAACTGTCGTTTCCGACACCGGGCAGCCTCAACGTGCCGGTCAATCGAAACCCCTCGGGTGATGCATCCACCAGGGCCACCACCCCGTTTGAGTACCGCATGTAGAGACTGCCGTCGGCGAAGAGCATCGCCGCGGAACCCGATCCGGGGCCCCGTCGTTTCCACAGCACGTCGCCACTATCCAGTTCGATACAGGTCGGCAGACCGTTGTTGCTTCCATGCCCGCCATAGATGTGGCCGTTCACGTGCACGAAGCCGCCATGGTGATTCTGAAACTCGCGGCCCCTGAGATGATACTCCTCCTCCATCTTGACCCCGCCACGGCCGTCACCCGAAAGCGCCAGCAAAGCCGATCCACAGTTGTAGCCATTGGAGGCAAACACCCGACTGCCAACGATGATCGGAGTCGGGATGTTTGCCTGGGGGATGGCAATCTTGTTGTATCCCCACAGGAATTTCCCGTCCGTGGCACGTACGCCAATCACGCCGTGGCCGATGAACTGGATGTAGATCCTCACGCCCCCCACCGTCATCGCCACCGGAGACGAAAACCCGGCGCCGATTCGTCCCCGCGGCCCGAACGCCTTGACGGCGCAACTCCAACGCACCTTGCCACTCATCTTGTCCAACAGCACCATCGTGTGCTCGGCCCCGCCGGGGGTCCCGACCAGTCCGTCACCGTCGACCAGCGGCGATTCGGCAAAACCCCGACCGTTCTGCAACCGTCCGCCAAATTCGCCCGCGAAGCTCCTTTTCCAGACCACCTTTCCATCCGCAGCCAACAGGCAATGCAGGTTGCCGTCCGGATCCAGAACGTAGACCCGATCCCCGTCAATCGTGGGTGTCGAGAGCGCCTTGCGGCCGGTCTGACCGATCCGGGTCGACCACAGCCTCACCCCGTCCTTCTCTGAGAAACATCTCGCAAATACCACCTGCCCGTCTTTCCCGATGGTGACCACCCGGCCGTTGGCGATCACCTGGCTGGCATACCCGTTGCCCAGCCCTTTGACCGTACGCACCAACCGCGGACCACCTTTCGGCCATCGCTTCAGCAACCCGGTATCGCCTGAGATGCCATTCCGGTTCGGGCCACGCCATTGTGGCCAGTCGGCAGCACCGCCTACCGCAGGCAACAGGATGAGAGTGGCCAGCAGGGCGCGAAAGAGGTCGTTCATTCCAGACACACCAGTCGAGGCAGCATCTTCGGGGCGGGCTAGTATACGAGGGCTGATCCGATGACCACAACCAGCGGCGGCTGACGGCTCGGCAGTATCCATGGATGCTCAGACTTGCCACCGTGCCCCAGCATCGAGGATGCTGTCGGATCCCAGACCCAACGCCCCACGAGTACGGACCGATGCCCCGTTTCACCACAGCCTTTCTCGTCCTCCTGTTCACCACTGCTGCGTCTCACTCGCAACCCGCCGACATCCTGAAGCCCGATCCACTTGCGGCATCCCTTGCTCAACGGCACTCCGACCGCTGGCGCGAGTTGGCTGGATTTGTTGCCGCCCGATCATCCGTAGCCCCGGCCACCGCGACTTTCGTCACTTTGTCCGACGACCACATCGACAACAACGGTGGGATCAAGCCCGGCATCCTTCGATCATTGGCACGGCGCAAACGACTGGTTGGCATCAGCCTCCGGAACACCACAATCTCCAGTTCTGCGGTCTCCGGCCTGCTGGTGTTCAAGAATCGACTGCTGATCCTGGATCTCTACGGGACACGCATCGACGACTCGTGCCTCGAGGCCATCGGTTCGCTTTTGGAGCTCCGGGAACTCGACCTGGGAGTCACCCGCGTCACCTCTTCCGGACTCACCGCGCTGAAACCACTCAAGAAACTCCGAACTCTCGATCTCTCGGGGCGACGCATCAATGACGATGCGACCACGGCAATCGGCACCCTGACGTCCTTGAATCACCTTTCCCTGGCCGGAACTCGCATCACCGACGCCGGCCTGCACGCTCTGGCGTCGCTGTCCCGGTTGAGAGCTCTCGGACTTGCCGGAACACGTATCGAGGGCGGCTCACTCGATACCCTGACCCGGCTCCCCGAACTGACACTGCTCGACCTCGCCGACACCGACATCACCGGTGACTCGCTCGCCGGGCTGGCCAACTGCCGAAAACTGCGGGCGCTGAATCTCGAGAATTGCCCACTGGTCGTCGATTCCTCGACCACTCATCTCGCAAAACTGACGACATTGCAGGGGCTCGTACTCCGCAAGACCGGATTCGAAAAGGAATCGATTACAGGAGCGGGGCTGGTGCAACTCTCCAAGCTGTCCCAATTGCAGCATCTCAACCTGCTCGCCACGCGTGTCCAGGACGACACACTGGTCCCGCTGACACAGCTCAAGAACCTGAAATCTCTCAACCTGGGTCTCACCGGTCTGAGCAATGCCGGACTGGTGCACCTGGCCAAGTTGCCTCGGCTCGAATCGCTGGCGGTGATGTACCAGGAGGGATTCGGTGGCACCAAGGTCGACGCCGACGGCCTGCAGCACCTGGCTGGCCACAAGACCCTCCGGGCACTCGACCTGACTGGCACCAAGATCAGCGACAGCGACCTGCCAAAATTTCGCGCCGTCGCCGGTCTGAAGCGGCTGACCATTTCGGGCACCGCGATCACTCCCGCCGGAGCTGCGACGCTTGCCAGGCAACTGGTCGGCTGCCAGGTCATCCGTTAGTCGAGCGGTACGCCGGAGATCTGCGACACCTCCCGCAAATCGTCGATCACTGCGGCGACCAACGGGACCCCGTCGCGGCGTCTCACCAACTCGGCCGCTCGCTCAGGATCTCCGGGAATGATCGGGCCGTCGGTCCCCGGCGCCGGCCGGGTCGCACGAAATGTGCGGATCCAGTCATCGATCTGTCGCTTGAACTGGTCGACATCGGAAAACGCATCGATCCGCATGGCGCCGAAGAAGTGACCCAGGCCGATCCCGACCTGCCGCGCCGGTTCTTCAAACTCGGTCGTGAAGATGGGAGTGAACGGCCCCCAGTTCGCCCCACTCAGGACTCCCGAGAGAATATCGATCATCGCTCCCAGGCAATACCCCTTGTGTCCACCTCTGTCTCTCGTCGACCCGAGTGGAAGCATCGCTCCTCCGTCGACCATCGCGGCGGGATCACTTGTCGGATGGCCCTCACGATCGATGGCCCATCCTTCGGGAATCGATTCCTCCGTGCGAATCGCCATCTCGAGTTTGCCGAAGGCCGCGGCAGGGGACGCCATGTCGATAACGATCGGTGGCTCTTCGTGCCCCGGGAAAGCGATCGCGATCGGATTCGTTCCCAGCATCCGCTCGGCACCCCAGAGCGGCGCGACGATCTTGGTCGTGTTGGTCATGGCCCAGCCGAGTTGATCTCGCCGGAGAGCTTCGAGCACGTAGTAACCGGCGATCCCGAAATGGTTGCTTCCCCGCACCGCAACCCAGCCGGTGCCCACCTCGTCAGCCTTGTCCATGGCGATGCGGTTGGCCCGCGGACCGACAACCAGCCCCAGGCCGTTGTCCCCGTCCACTGTGGCCGTCGACGGAGTTTCCCGCACCGTGGTGATCTCCGGTCGTGGGTTGATCCGACCGTTCTCGAGCATCGTGGCGTAGGCGTGAAGACGTGCGATTCCGTGGGAGTCGATGCCTCGCAGATCGGCCAGGGCCAGGATTTCGGCAGCTTCTCTCGATTCGTCGTCGGGAACTCCGAAAGAGCGAAAGACCCGGTCGCAGAACTCCTGCAGCTGCCCGATCGGGAAGACGGTCACTTCCGGGTCAGTCATGCGTCCCCCTATTCAAAGTGGCCAGCCAACGCGTCGACGACGTGACTGCCAATATTCAACGATGCTGTGGCGGCCGGCGACGGGGCATTGCCAACACTGACGATTCGGCCCGTCTCCTGCACCAGGAAGTCGTCGACGAGTGTGCCGTCTCGCGCCAGGGCCTGCGCCCGCACACCCGCCGGAGCCACCTCGAGATCTTCGGCCCTGATTTCCGGAACCAGCCGCGAGAGTGCCTTGACGAAAGCCCGCTTGCTGATCGAACGCCACAACTCACCAAGTCCCATCTTCCAGTGGCGTACGGCCATCCGCTGAAAACCCGGATAGGCCAGTACCTCACACAAGTCCCGCAGGTTCACGTCCCGCAGCCGATACCCTTCCCTGGCGAAGGCCAACACGGCATTGGGTCCGCACTCAACACCCCCGCCGATCATTCGAGTGAAGTGCACCCCCAGGAAGGGAAACTTCGGATCGGGGGTGGGGTAAATCAGGGTGCGACAGAGATGGTGAGCCTGGGGTTTCAACTCATAATACTCGCCACGAAAAGGGACGATTTTCGCCTCGGGAACCAGGCCACCCAGTTTCGCCACACGATCGCAGTGGAGACCGGAGCAGTTGACCAGCACATCCGCCTCGACAGCCCCGCTGGTCGTCTCCACCACCACGCTCGCGTCGCTTGACGTGAGGCCCACCACCCGGCTTTTGCAGCGGATTTCCGCACCAGCGGCTTCGATCAGAGCGCCGAGCCGCCGACAGACTTCACCGTAGTCCACAATTCCTGTCTCGGGAACATGGATGGCCATCAGCCCTGCCGTGTGCGGCTCCAATTCCGCCAGCCGCTCCTGCCCGATCAACTCACACTCGACGCCATTGGCCTGACCCCGCTCGAGAATCCTCTCCAGTGCGGGAAACTGATCTTCGGCGGTTGCCACGATCACTTTGCCGCAGCGTTCGAACGGAATCTCATGTTCAAGGCAGAAAGCCTCCATCGCCTCCTTGCCGGCGCGGCAGTTGCGGGCTTTCAGAGACCCCGGCTGATAGTAGATCCCCGAATGCAACACGCCGGAATTGTGGCCGGTCTGATGCTGGGCCAGCTCGGCCTCCTTCTCCAGCAACACCAGCGATCGCCCCGGGAATCTCTGCTGAAACCGGTAGGCGGTTGCCAGGCCGACGATGCCGCCCCCCACGATCGCCAACTCGAACCTCGCCACCGTCTATCCCTCCGGCACCGAGTGTCGCCCGCAGTGCTCAAACGGGACCACCCTGCTCTCACCTGGCACGACGCCAACAGTCGCGATCCGCCCCCCCCCGGCGCCCCCCCGGACGGCCCCCCCCCCCGCGGCCGGGCGGCCGGGGGGTGGTGGGGGCCTGGCG
>CAUZRQ010000148.1:0-12130 GCA_963582065.1 Planctomycetota bacterium
GAAATCCAGGTCGCTGCCCAGGCCGGGGGGGCCGAACTGGTGATTCCCGATCAGGCGACATGTCGGGCAGCCGCCGAGATGGTCGACCGGTTCCTGGCCGGGAACGAAGGCTACGGGGTGGGGAAGCTGGAATTCGACGCCTGGGTACGACTGGTCGACGGTCCGGCCGATTGATCCGCCGCTACCGGCTCTTGGCCGCAGCCTCCATCAGCCCGATGGCACTCGGAGCATACGTCTTTCCCGGCAACGGCGTGTTCCCTTCGGCCCCGTACCAGATCCGCAGCCTGTCCTTGATCACGATCAGCTTCGACGGATGGACCGAGTGGTTGTTTCCCTTCTTGCCGTCGGCTGATCCGAAATTGCCCGGTGGAGCGGGCCCCAGCACCGGTTTTCCTCCCAGGGCCGGCTTCCATTGAATCCCGTCGCCGCTGGTTGCGGCAAACATCGTCCACAGTGAACCACCGGTCGGAATCTCGACAATCGTGTTGTAGAACATCAGGTACCGGTTGCCGTCGAAGTGGACCGAGGGACCCAGTTGCTTGGGACCAGCCAATCCCGGCAGCGAATCGCCGCCGTTTTGCTTGGTCCAACGGATCCCGTCCGGGCTGGTGGCCAGCCCGATCGTGTGCTTGCCGTTGTACGCTCCGTACCACATCACGAATTCGTTGCCCCGTTGGATCACGTGCATCCCGGTGGCCTGCACCGAGTCGATCGAGCCCTTCTTGCCCACCTTCATCACCGGTCGCCCCTTGTTGGCTCGAACCCAGAGAATCCCGTCGCGGCTGGTGGCCAGGCCGACCTGCTCGACCCGCACATGAGCCGGCCCGTCGCCGACGTCCTTTCCCGCCCGTCCATCGATGCCGCCGTACCACATCAGGAATCTGCCCCCGACACGCAGCACGAACGGGTGAGCGATTCCGCAGTCGTCGAATGTCCCCTCGGGGCCATAGTCCAGGACCGGTCGACCGCCGTTGGCAACCTTCCAGCCGACGCCGTCGGTGCTGGTGGCCAGTCCGATGCGTTCGTCAAAACCGTAGGGGATTCGCGGGTCGTCGGTGCGGCTCATGCCGACAAACCACATCCGGTAGGTCGTCCCGTCGAAATCGACCGTGGGAGACCCGATCGAGTGGCCGCACCACTTCGAATTGCTGTCTGGAAACACGGCCGCGCCGCCGGGAGCCTTGCCGGCAACCCGCCGGAACGAACTCCTCAACACGGCATCGACCGAGACGGTCGGCTCGGCCGCGAAGACGCCATCGGCGGCCACCAGGCACACCACGCAGCAGATGATGGAAAGCAGGATCAGTCGTCCGGTATGTGAATTCTTCATGTTGACCCGATCGGCGATTGAAACCTGTTGTCTCGGAGCTCGATCATTCACGGCGAGCCGGTGACACACATGGCAACAGGACGGAAACCAGTATATCCTCCAGAACTGTACAGTCCCCGTGTCGGGATGTGCTCTTTGACCCGGGGGCGTGACATGTTGACGATCCGCGGACCGGCCTGGCCACACGTTGCAGATTGTCCACGTCGCGAGTTCCTGACACTTGGTGGTCTGGGCGCACTCGGCCTGTCGCTGCCCTCGCTGCTGCAGGCGGCACCGGCTTCCGAAGCGAGTGCCGGTTTCGGCCGAGCCAAACGGTGTCTGCTCGTCTTCCTTTGGGGTGGCCCCTCGCAGTTGGACATGTGGGACATGAAGCCGTCCGCTCCCAAGGAGATCCGCGGACCGCTCTCGCCCATCGCCACGAATGTGAGCGGCATCCAGGTCAGCGAATTGCTTCCGCAGACGGCGCGGCTGGCTGATCGCTACAAGATCATCCGCTCGGTGATGCACCATCACAACGAGCACTCGGCGGCGGTGTCGACGATGGCCACCGGCACCCCGTACCCCAAGAAGACCAGCGAACCGGTCGCGGCCTCTGCCGAAGATCACCCGCACCTGGGTTCGATCCGTGCCTTCTGGCGCGGCTGGCAGGACGGCGTGCCGCCCTTCGTGCAACTGCCCAAGGTCCTGGGCCCACCCGGTTACCCGCGTTGGCCGGGCCAGAACGCCGGGTTCCTGGGACGACGTTTTGACCCGCTGCTGGTCGACGGCCACAAGGAAACCGCCCGGTTCCGTCTGCCCGAGATCGACCTTCCGGCCGACGTCTCGACCCGTCGGCTCGACGATCGCCGACTGCTGCTGGAGCAGCTCGACCGGGTATTCCGGATCGCCGAGGCCGACCCCCGCCTCGACGACGTCGACATCTCCTACCGCCAGGCGTTCGACCTGATCAGCTCACCTCGAATCAGCCGTGCCGTCGACCTCGACCGCGAATCCGATGCGACCCGAAATCTCTACGGCCGCCACCTCTTCGGACAGGGCCTGCTGACCTCCAGGCGACTGCTCGAAGCCGGCGTGCCGCTGGTGACGCAGTACTGGATCGACCCCAAGCCGGCCGGAGCGGGTGGTGGCGAGTACGACTCGCACGGGCGGATCTACCACCACTACCCCAAGCGTCTGGTCCCGCCAACCGACAAGGCTTTGGCTGCGCTGTTCGTCGATCTTCGCCAGCGAGGTCTGCTCGACGACACGCTGGTGGTGGTCATGGGAGAATTCGGCCGTACGCCCAAGATCAACAAGAACGCCGGTCGCGATCACTGGGCGCAATGCCAGTCGATTCTGCTGGCCGGAGCAGGCATCACCGGGGGCAGCGTGCTGGGATCCTCGGACAAGATCGCCGCCTACCCCGCCTCACACCACATCCGCTCGACCGACCTGGCCCAGACGATACTGCACCTGCTGGGTGTCCCCGCCAACCTGCAGTTGCACGATTCGCAGGACCGATCGATTCCCGCCTGCCGCGGTGCGGTGATCCCCGAGTTGTTCGCCTGATCCGAACGACACTCACTCGGCCGGCTGGGCTGGCGATTCGGAACCCGAGACCCGCAGTTCTTCGCGGGCCAGTTCCAACAGGGCCTGGCAGGTGCCGAGCATGTTCTGGAAGACGATGTAGGATGAGTCGGCTGCCAGTTGCTCCTGAATCAATTCGTCGGTGGCCCGGCGACGGATGTCGACCAATTCGGACTCCAATGCCGCCAGTTCCACGGCATCGCCAGCCTCGTGGATCTGCTCGCTCACGGCTTCAATCGCTTGATAGAACGTGTCAACACGGTTCTTGCGTCCCTGTACGTACCAGCGACGCACCCACGTGACCACGCTCCAGGTCAGCAGCAACAACGTCACCACAAACCCCATCGATTCGGCATGCTGGCTGAGGAACCCCGGATCGCGACGGCGGAAGTAGTTCTCGGCCCCTTCGTGCAACGGGAACTGCAGCCTGGTCTGGGCCTTTTGTTCATCGAGTTGCGTGAACGCCGACTCCCGTTGCGACAACACCGCCCGCTGCTCGAAGAGGGTTCTCGTGATCCGCTCGACGGTCGTCGGGTCGATCTCCGAACCGCATGCGATCACCGCCTGAACACTCAGTGACGGCACCGGTTTTCGCGGCCGCCCGTCGTAGGCCATCAGGGGAATTGTCTGGGGCGAGGTGTGCGGGTAATGCACCCGAAATCCCTCGGTGAAGGTCTTGGAGATTTCGTCGGGGTTGCCGCCATCGACGGCCCGCATTTGGATCGGCGCGAGATCCAGCTGCTCATCGTGCAAGGCGTCGTTGATGACCTCGGCTCCCAGCCCGATCAGCAGAAACGCTGCGTCAATTTCGTCGGACTTCAACCGCCGGATCGCTTCGGAGAACGACCCGCGCCAGAATGGCTCCGGCCGTGGTTCGACTCCGACAAACTGCAACAGGCGTGTCGCGATCTGCTCGGTTCCACTCCCGTGTGCCCCAACGCCAATCCGGTGGCCCGACAGGTCCTCCAGTGAGTCGATCTCGGCATCGGTTCGACACAACAGGTGCAGAACTTCGGGATAAAGCGAGGCCAGGCTGCGGACGGAACTGCCGCCGATCGCATCGTTCTGCACCAGGGCCAGGTCGGCCTGGCCACTATCCAACCGCCGGATATTCTCGTTGCTCCCGGCACTCTCATTCAACTCGATCACGATGTCGGGATGATGCGTCTCGATGACCCTCTTCATCTGTTTAGCCAGCCGATGATAGAGCCCGACCTCCGAACCGGTCGAAAAGACCAGCACGGTTCGTTCTTTCGACGCCGAGACGTTCCAGGCCACGATCGACGTCACCAACAGGGCTACGGCAACCGGCACAAGCCGCATCTTTTTCAGCAGAGATTCTCGCACGAGTGATTCTCCGGCACCGAGGTGGACGGTCAACGCGTTCGCCGAGCCCGGGTGGACAGGGCACAGGTCGAGAACGCCAGATGCTCCGCGATAAACTGTAGACTGTCCGCTCAGCTTGACTGTCATCGAATGGGAAATTCAAGTCCGAGACGCTTCGTCGCGAATCGGGAACTTCGGCGGGATCGTCCGACACACGATTGGTCTGTCCGCCAGCGACCGGCTAGACTCAGTTTCGTGGCATTTCACCACGAGAATGGCTTCGTGAAATAAACCGGTCTGCGCGAACCAATTCGAGGAACGACACCGTGATCCGGATCATTCTCGTCCAGTTCAGCATCTTCCTGATGCTCCCCGGCTTGGCCGTCGCCAACGGCAAAGACCTGATCTCATCCGGTGGTTTTGAGGGTCCGACCACGAATTTCCCGAAGTGGCACGGACAGGACCGACGTTTCGAAAACGACGGCTGCATCTACTGCGGCCCTTCCGCCGACGAGGCCTTCAGCGGAAAGCAATCGTGCAAGATCCAGACCACCGGCACCCGAGGTGATTGCCTCCGGTACGTGTGCACCGGGGTCACGCCCGGCAAGGCCTACCGTTACGAGTTCCGCTACCTGATCCGGTCCGGTGGAATCACCATCTCGCAGGAAGGTGGACTCCCGCAACTTTTCCGCCTGGCTGGACCCACCCGGGCGTGGAAGAAGTTTTCGATCGTCTTCGTGGCCGAGTCGCCGAAGTTCGTGGTTTCGATCAGCAACTTTCGGCGTCAGAAACCCAACCTGATTTACGTCGACGAAGTGCAGCTGCTCGAGTTGCCGAAGCTGCCCGAGAAATTCACGCCGCGGCCCTTCCTGGTCGAGAGGCTGCCGACCAGGCCACTCCGGCCGGCCCGACACACCACTCTGCTGGCCCACTTTGACGAGGTGGTCGGCCTCGCGGAACGACACCTGGCCAATATCCGGACCCCCGGCGTCGATCCCAAGTCGCCGTTATTCCGCCCCAACGCCGACTACGCCCGCTGGAATCCACTCTCGGCCGGACGTGACACCATGCTGGTACCCGGCGGCCGATTCGGCAGGGCCGTGGCGGTGACCGCTCCGCGGGCATGTGTGATTTTCGGCGGCGAGGAGAATTGTCCAACGGCGGCGGGAACAGTCGAGTTCTTTGCTCGCAGTGCGAACGGGCAGAACATCTGGGCCGACAATCAGGAACACTGGTTCAGCTACCTGGGCCGCTCGCGAATCAACGATGTTGTCGGTGGTGGCGGCTTCACGATCGAGTTCTTCAAGAACCAACGCAACCGCCTGGTGCTCTCGTGCGGCCGCGGCCGCCGGATCGAGATCGATGTCGTGAGGCTTGATCCCGCAGCCTGGCACCATGTGCTGTTTGGCTGGAATCTCCAGACGCACCGCATGTTCCTGGCCATCGATGGACGTGGTCTCTCGACCGCGATGCCGCTGCCGCTATCAGCCGGGGACTTCTCCACACTGATGCTGGGCAACCACCCGACCGAGGATCGACCCGCTGGTTGCCTGATTGATGAACTGGTGATATCCGATCGTCCGCCCACCGATCGGTCACCGGACACCCGCGGACCTCGCCCCACGCCCCGGCCCCCTCAACCCCGCACGTTCCACAGCGTCCTGGCCGACCGCGGACTCGCCAAGCTCGACGTCAACGAGGCCTTCCTGCTCACCACCGAACGGCGGGTGAGGACATGGCTGGACCGGGTGATCCGAGCCCAACGTGGCGGAGGCTGGGCCACCACCGTCGACAACGTCCGCTGGCCGAGCATGCTGATGGGTGGCTACGACCGGCTGTGCAACCCGCGGGGCCAGATCACCTTCGGCAAGACCTACAACACCAGTCACACCGCGATGCACCTGTGCTTCGCCTACGAGGCGTTTGGTGATCCGCATTACCTCCAGGCCGCCCGCCGCACCGCCGAGATGTATCTCGAGATCCAGAAGGTCACCGACCACGATCGATTCGGCAAGGTCGGTCGTTGGCCACGCACCGCCTACACCACGCCAACCGGTGTCATCGCCGGTCACGGCCTCGACGATCCGATGATCCAGGACTTCTACATCACCGGTCCCACGCTGACCCTGCTGTATGTCCACAAGCTGACCGGCCACGGCGAATTCCTCGAGGGAGCCATCCGCGGCGGCAACTTCCTGCTGCTGGCACAGAACCCCAACGGCAGCTGGCCCCATCATTTCGACTGGCATCAACAGGCCGGTTACGGGACCGGCAGTGCCAACGGTCCAGGCGGCCGGTCGTTGCGACACGGCAGCGAGTTGAACGACAACGCGACCACTGACGCCATCCGCACCCTGGTGGCACTTTGGCACTGGACCAGGGACGAGCGTTACCTGAAGGCCATCCGCCGGGCCGCCGACTGGGTTATCGAGGCACAACTGGAGGCCCCGACATTCGGATGGGCGGCCCAGTACGACAGCAGCAACGTGCCGGCCTGGGCCCGTGCACACGAACCCCCTGCCGTCGTCTGGGGCAACGGGGCACTGATGGCGACCAACGCGCTGTTCCTGGCTCATCGCCTCACCGGCGACCCGAAGTACCTCGCGCCGATCGACCGCTATCTCGCCGCGTTGGACAAGCTGCGAACTCCCGAGGGCTGGTACCAGACCTACGACTACAAGAACGGACGCCCGATTGCCGCTCGCGGGGGCAAGGTCTATTTCCTCGACGATCCCAAGCAGGCCCAGGCCTACCAGGACGCCGGGGCCGGCTCAGCGGGGTACTGGCGACGAGGTGCCATGCGGCCCGAGGAGTACGACCGGCTGAAACGCACACTCGCCGCCGCACGCCGCGGGGAGTTCCTGCCCACGATCCGACATCTCAAGAACCGTGACGGGGTGATCGCCGTGTTGAGGCAGGAAATGGCCAACAAGGACTTCATCCACGACGTCGACCTGATGGCCCGTCGGCGATGGATCCCCGAAGAGGGGCTCTGGCTGAGCACGGCCAACAAGTTTGATGCCGGCCCGGCCTTCAGTCCCTGCCACGAGCGGCCGGTGCGATTCACCCTCCGGGTCTGCCACCTGGCACGAGCGGCAATCGGTGACGTGCCCTTTGACCAGGTCTTCCCACTGGGCGGACACATCATGGACCACCGCTACCACGTCGTTCCCAAGCCAGTCGAGTTTTTCAACACGCCTCTGCAGAACCGCTAGACCGCCGGCCTAGCGGTAGTCGGCCCCAGTGAGGCTCTCGAGAACCGACTGCTGCCAGGCCCGGAGCTTCTTCTCCAGCCCGCGGACCGCTTCCGGCTCGGCCTTGAACAGGTTCTGTTTCTCGGCCGGGTCCTTCCGCACGTCGTACAACTCGCGCGTGTCCGGCTTCCCGTCGCGGCTCTTGACGATCAACTTGAACCGGTTTCCCAGCAGGACGCGTACCCCACCGAAGTCCTGTTCGCGAATCTCAGGGTGATGGAAATTGACGAAGTTCCGGGTGTACCGGCCACCCAACATCTTCACCAACGGGGTTGTCCCCTGCTGGAGCCTGGGAGCGATGTAAGGCTTGCCGCCCCTGGCATTTCCCGTGTTGAAGCTCCAAAAACCGATCGGCTCGGCCCGTCGGGTCATCTTTCCTTCGATCAACGGCTTGAGGCTGATGCCATCCAGCGGACGCTTCGGCAACGGACGTCCGATGATTTCGCACAGGGTCGGCAGGATGTCGCTGGTGACGGTGTTGACGTCCGAGACACGAGGCCTGGGGATCCTTGCGGGCCACTCGATCACACCCGGCACCCGGATCCCGCCGTCGTACATCGTGCCCTTCCGACCTCGGAAGGGAGACGTCACGATGCCACCGGCCGGCGTGCCGTTGTCGCCGCAGTACCACAGCACGGTGTTCTTACGCAGGCCGGCTTCGCCGAGCCAGTCCCTGAGTTGTCCGATCGAGCGGTCCATCGCGGTGATCTCGGCGTACCGCTCCTGCAACACCTCGCCCAGGGGCCGAGTGGTGGGGCGGCCGGTCTTGTTCGAGGTCAGTCGCACCGTCTTGTCCGGATAGGCTTTCACCAGGTCCTTGTAGAGTGCCAGGTCCTTTTTGAGACCGCTGTAGGGTTCGTGCGGCGACCCGAACCAGACGACGGCGAAGAACGGCTTGCGAGCAGCGATCGCTTTCTTGATGAAGCCGACCGTCTCGGTGACCAGTATCTCGGAACTCTCACCGGCGATCTTCGCCGGCGGACCGCCGTTGAGCGAAAGCACGGGATTGAGTTCAAAGAAGTTGTCGTGCGAGAGCCAGGTGTCGAAGCCCATCCGACCCGGGTTGGTCGGTGAGTCGACCTTGACCGGCCCGAGATGCCACTTGCCGAAGTGACCGGTGGCGTAACCGGCTTGCTTGAGGATCGTCGCCACGCTGATTTCCTCGGGTCGGATCGAGAAGTTGGGCGCGAAGGTCCCGCAGCGATTCGGATGCCGACCGGTGATCACGCTCGCACGAGTCGGCGAACAGGAGGGGTGACCCGAGAAGAAGCGATCCAGCCGCAGCCCGGACGCGGCCATCCGGTCGAGCACCGGCGTCACGAGGTGCGGATGACCGTTGTAGCCGGTCTCGTCCCAGCCGTGATCGTCTCCCATCAGCAGGATGATGTTGGGCCGGTCATCGGCTGCCGCCGGAGTCGCGAGCCCCAGCACGGACAGCAACAGGACCAACCGGAAGAGGCGGCGAGATGAAATCGACACGGTCATCAACAGGACTCCGAGGTACGAGGCCATCCGGACGGCCCGGTCATCCTAGCAGACAGTCCGGGCTTCGTCGTTCGGTCTGTTCCTTCCCGGATTCCTCCCCACGAGGTGGCACGAGCGGCGCGAGTGGTTCACACTTCCCTGCTGCCGGCACCGTTGATTGCCATGGCTTCCAGCACCCCACGAGAGTCCGAAGATGGTCCAGGTCAGCTATTCCACCTACGGGTTTGCCAGCATCGAATTCGAGTCCACGCTCGACCAGATCGCGGAAATCGGATTTGAGTGTGTCGAGTTCGCCTGCGACCGCCATGGCGTGGAGGATCGGCTACTCGAAGTCGCAGCAGACGTGCGGCGAGCGCTCGACGAGCGCAACATGACCGCCACAACCGTGCATGCCCCGGCAAAGCGGAACGTGCTGGGCGCTCCGTCCGAGGACTGGCGAACTCGGGCCGTCGGAGTCCTGGCCAATGCCCTGAGGCTGACAGGAGAAATCGGAGCAGGTGGGCTGGTGATCCACGGGATCCCCAACCCGATGTTTCTTCCCCAGGACCGAGACATGCAATCGTTCTACACCGAGATGGTCGACGCCATGAGACGCTCGGTGGAAGAACTGGTCCCCGTGGCCGAGCAGGCCGGTGTCCGGATCCTGCTGGAGAATCTCCCCTACAACTGGGATCTGCAGGCAGCCGGCCGGGAAGGCGACTACCCGTTGATGCACGTTCCGGACCTGAGGGCATTCGTCGAACCGTTCCCGTCCGGCCAGGTCGGACTGATCGTCGACGTGGGGCACTCGTGGACCAACGGCCAGGATCCCGCCTCCGAGATCCTGGCCGCGGGAGACCGGCTCTGGGGCACGCATCTCCAGGACGTCGACCGGGACGACCCGCGCGACAACCATTGGGCCCCCCTGCAGGGGGGACTCGATTGGCCCTCGATCCTCGAAGCCCTCGAGCGGGTCGATTATTCCGGAGCCCACACCTTTGAGATCATCATGCCGCGGCACGATGAAACCGCCGAGGAACTGGCTCGGATGACCTTCTCGGCCGCGCAGTCCTGGGGACTGCTTTCGGCCGACTGATACGCCTTGGTGTGTTGGTACACTGGGCAGACGTTGTTCCTTCTCGTTCTGCTGAATGTGAGAGTTTCGATGATGCTGTTTCGGCAATACGTGCTGCTGGCGACGTGTTTCTGGCTGGTTGGTTCGTCATCGGGTCTGTCGGCCGCCCCTGTACCGGCCGCCATCTTCGGCAACCGCATGGTGCTGCAACGGGGTCGACCGTTGAAGATCTGGGGGACGGCCGACATCAAGACGAATGTCACCGTCGAATTTTCCGGCCAGACCATGACAACCGTCTCCGATGCCGACGGCAACTGGAGCGTCACGCTCGGGACACTCCGGGCCAGTGCGACGCCCCGGGACCTGGTCGTTCGAGACAAGGACTCCAGGACTGTGATCCACAAGGTGCTGGTCGGCGACGTGTGGCTGTGCGGGGGACAGAGCAACATGGCGATGACACTGCGTTCGACGGTCAACCGTGACCTCGAGATTGCATCGGCCGATTTTCGATCTATTCGATTTCTGAGAGTTCCGCTGATCAGTCGTGGTACCCCACAGTCGGATCTGCCGACTCCGAAACCAAAGTCCGGCGAGGGCAACTGGCAGCTGGGGACAACCGAAAATGTCGGCAACTGCACGGGCGTCGGATACCACTTCGGCAAGGTCCTGCACCGGATGCTGAAGGTCCCCATCGGACTCGTTGATGTCTCGTGGGGCGGTACCATGGCTCAGCACTGGGTGTCGGAACCGAAACTGAAACCGATCCCCGCGATGGCACCCTACTTCGAGCAGTATGCTGCCAGGGTGAAGCAGTGGGACGCGTTTGGCGGGCCGCAAGCTGCGCAGCGGGCCTACCAGAAGGCGGTCAAGGAGTGGGAAGCGCTCCGCGACGAGGCGAAAAAGAAAAAGGCTCGGGCTCCCCGGCGTCCCAACGCGGGCACCTACCAGGACCCCCGGCAGCAACGGCACCCCGCCGGCATGTACAACGGCATGATCCACCCGATTCGACACTTCAGCTTCCGCGGCATCCTCTTTTACCAGGGCGAAAACAATTCGTTCGGCGAGTCCTGGAAGCCGTTTCCGCGGACGTTTCCGCTGGTGATCTCGCAGTGGCGCGAGGCGTTCGGGCCGCTGCCGTTTGGGATTATCCAGATCGCCGGCTGGAGCAACCGACGAACGATGACCTACGACATGAATCACCACACCAACGTCATCCGCGAAATCCAGTTCGACACGTGGAGAGGCACCCGCGACACCGGGCTGATCGCCACCTACGACACGAACTCGAACCAGAGCATCCATCCCGGGGCCAAGCGGCCCGTCGGTGAACGAGCCGCACGCTGGGCGTTGGGCGAGGTGTACAAGGTCTCGTCGGCTACGTCGCGCGAGCCGCTGGCATGGAAAGGGCCCATCTACACCTCGCACGAAGTCCAGGGCGGCCGAGTCGTCGTCGCGTTCGAAGCACAGACCGGACGGGGATTGCGATTGGACAAGGACGACGACATCGGGTTCTACATCGCCGGCAAGGACCGGGTCTTTCACCACGCCCGGGCCCGAGTCACACGCAAGGACCGTGTCGATCGACTGGAAGTCTGGTCCGAGGAGGTGAAACAGCCGGTGGCGGCCCGGTACGCCTGGTCCAATCTGCCGGTCGGCCGATTGATGAACCACCTGGAACTGCCCGCGTTCCCCTTCCGCACCGACGACTGGCCGCTGACACCTCACCAGAGCAAAGGGGACTACCACCGCAAGGGCCGAGTCTCCCAGCCGCGCAAGACGGCAGACCCCGAGGCCAGGATCTCGGGCGGAACGTGACCATGCACATCGGTCAGCCGCTGGTCGCGGCCTCCGTGACGGAACGTCAACCGCTCGTGATCGATCCCCAACTGGTGCAGGATCGTGGCGTGCACGTCGTGGATCGTCAGGATGTTCTCGACAGCAGCATTGCCGAACTCGCTGGTCTCCCCGTAACTCATCCCACCGCGGATCCCACCACCGGCCAGGAAGATCGAGTAACCGTTGACGTGATGATCGCGGCCACAGGTGGGGGTCACCTTGGGGGTGTGAGGCGTGCGGCCCATCTCGCCGGCCCAGACGACCAGCGTCTCATCGAGC
>CAUZRQ010000149.1:0-12098 GCA_963582065.1 Planctomycetota bacterium
TCGCCACAAACGCGCGGTTCTCTATCCAGGTCAATGGGAGTGGGGTGGCTGCAGGGTCGCTGAATCAGCGGTCGGCGCCGAACGATCGCTGGGAAAGCGGAGCGATGTGGGAGGACCTGGCTACGTTCCGAGTTCCCGAATCTGGGACCGTTCGCCTGGCGATGACCAATCAGGCCAACGGTTACGTGATCGCAGATGCCGCCCGGCTCGAGTGGTTGCGGTACTAGACCGCAACTGCCTTCACTGGCGACATGATCCTGGTCGGCGTTGGCGGCAACACCTTTCACTCGGGGCGGTGAAAAGTGAGGTGCAGCAACCGGCCGCATTGCCTCGCAGGGGGTCGCGAGCCGACCTGCCCGCACATGAAAAACCCCTGTGTTGTAGGGGGTTGCGGCCGGCCGCGAGGTGGTGCACACCGGCCGAGTGGAGGAAAACAGGCTCGAACCTGGGGCGTTTCGCCGAGGGAATGAGCCCGACCCACCCCACGTCGCCCAGAGACGCTGGCGGGCGGACCCGGTGCTCCCTCGAAAACTCCATGACACTGGCAATTGGGTCGACGCGGTCTAGTCGGTGTCGAGATCGACAACCTGGACCCGCGGCTACTTTTTCGAGTGGTCACCTTCGGGGCGGTAGAGAATGTCAAAGGGTATGATCGTGTGATCGGAGGTTTCATATCCGACTGTGATGGCCCGGTGAAATGCCGCGAGAAGAGTCAACAAAAGCAACGACTACCACCAGGTTCTTCATGGCGCTGGCCGTCCTGGTTCCCCCGTTGGTGTTGATCGTGTTCGTTGGTTGGCCGACCCACGCGGTGCAATGGATGATCCTATTGCTTTTGCTGGGGTTCTGCGGACTGCCGGGAGCCCTGGCCGTCCGATCGGTTGGCCGCAGGCTCGCGGCACGGTATGCCCAGTCTCCAACGGCGGCGGTCGATCACGACCCGCGAACTCGTACCCTGAGGTCGTCTGGTCTCGTCGTGTTCCCAGCCAGAGGCGGCGACGACCCTGTACGCCGATCCATACCGGTTCCGATCGACTTGTACGAGGACGACGACGAGGAGGAAGCGGAGAAGTTCTTCGCGTCACTCGGAGAATCTGACGACGGTCCTCTACAGGTCGACTGGTCGGCGGGAGTCGGCGATGACGCAGGCCCGTTGCAATGGGACCGCGATGTCGTGGCTCCCGACAGCTCGGTCCAGTCGGTGCCTGTCCTGGAAGAGCCGGTGCCTGTCCTGGATGAGCTGGTGCCTGTCCTGGAAGAGCCGGTGCCTGTCCTGGAATTGTCTGATCTCGACCAGCAATCGGAAGAGGCAGGCGGCGTGGCGGAGTTCGAAAGCACTGTCAGCATCGAACCGTTGCATGTCTGCCTGGCCGACTCGTCCTACAAGGTTCAACAGACCGCTCTCTCGTTAATCAAACTGCACGGTGCGGACGTCATTCTTGGTCGAAACCTGCATCCCTTCCTGGGCGGAGGATCGGGACTCGAATTGATCAGTCTCTCGCTGGTTACCGACGTCATCCGACTCATCGAAATCGGCATGGGATCAAAGAAGCCGACCGACGAGGTTCTCGACGTATTGTCCCCGCTGGTCGACAGTTTCATGGTCGCCATGACCATGTTGGGCCGTCGCGAGTACCAGGCGTTCCTGGACCCGACATCGGAACGGATGTACGGTTTCTGCCGGGCGCACTCCCAGGACGCCCGGGCGTTCGGTGGTGCGTCGATGACGACATGCTGGGCGGGGCTGCAGATTTGTGAGAATGCTGCGAGGGCGGACCGGTCTCGCCTGCCGCTGGATGAATACACCGTGTTCCTGCAAACCGCGGTCGAGGCTCTCGCACTCGTCAAGGTTCTCGACCCGGCCACCGAACCGACACTGCCGTTTCTGATGTCCCGTATCGAGAGAACCTGGTCGGAAATCGATCCGGCCAAGCTTTCGAATCACGGAGACGACAACACCAGTTGGACCGAGACCTCATCCGACTGACCGGTGGCTCATTTCCACCGGCACGGTTTCAGGAGGAAGCCCGCTTGTGTGGTGTCCACCGCCTAGAGCATTGCCGAGACAAGTTCGTCGAAATCGAGACTGAACAGTTCGTCGATCTCGCCGGCAACCCCGTTGACACCATCAAGTGGGTCAGCACCGCTTCCTTCGCTACCACAAAGCGTGTCGGCACCTCCCTGTCCGTCGGGCGTATCGCTTCCAGCTTCACCAATCAGCGCATCGCGGCCGGCTCCACTCGAGAGTGAGTCGTCACCCTCTCCTCGCAACAGGCTGTCGTCTCCGAATGCTCCGTTGAAGATGTCGTCGCCACCAAACCCTGCTTGGATATCATCACCACCCTCGCCCAACAGGAGATCGGCGGACGAATCGTGTAGTACGCCACACGTCACCGCTCGGTCCAGCACTCGGCCGTATCGCCTCGTAGAGTGCTGCAACCCGAATTGCCCGGGGATACCCCTCCCCCCTGTGTTGCAGGGATTTGCGGCCGGGTGCGAGGTGGTGCACACCGGTCGGGTGTGGAGGATAGGGGGCCCGCACCTGGGGCATCTCGCTGCAAGAACAGGCCCGTTTGAGGGCAGGGAGGGTCGGGATCGGTGTCGGTCGTGGCACCCGTCGCGATGCTCGAAGCCGAACTGGTTTGGGTGATCAGTGCGTGGGATGGGCTCTCTCGGGATACCCGCGCGGCGATTCTGGCAATCGTCGAGGCGGCTCAAGGGTGTTGTCTGCGGGAACGCGACGGACTTCCACGGACTTTCTCTCGGCCCAAACGGCAGGCTAGACTGCAGCCGGGTTCCTCTGCTGCCGGAGAGAGACGATGAAGCGACGTTTCGTGAATCGACTGATGATCGGGGTCATCAGTTTCGTGTCCGGTTTCTCGTTGGCTGTCAGCGGAGAGGCCCCCGCTTCCTCGGTCGCCTGGCAACGCGTCTATCGCGGCGACGTTCTGCCCGAGGCCAAGGACGCGATCGGGGGACCCGGTGACTTTCGCGGCTCGTTCCAGGTCGTCACCAGCGGTCAAACGCCACCGGCTCGGATCACTGTTGCCAAGACGCTGTTGTATCGCGACGAAGATACGAATCGTCGTCGCTACTTCGTCGGCACGCCTGACAGCAACAAGGGTACAGCCGAGTGGAATGCAGCGGCCGGACCAGGCACGACCGTTGAGATTCGCCTCAAGGTGCTGGTGGGCGCCGGTCCGGGCACAGCTGGCGGAGTCCAGATTGCCACGGGAGAATCCAGCTACTTCGTTCGAATCCGCACCGATGGAATCGAGTGTGTCAGCCGCAAATACGATGCGCTGGGCCTCGATTTCCACAGCGACTTTGTCACGCTGCGTTACGTTGTGCCTCGCGGGAACCAACCTGCGATCATCCAGTTCGTCGATGCACGGGGACGCACCGGAGAGGCCAGGCTGCACCGCCATGACACAAAGGCGAACAACTCGTTCTTCTTGGCCGGTGGCGGAAACGGCGATCCACCGAATCATCTCGAGTGGGAGATCGAGACGGTCCGATGGACGCATGCGGGCGCATTTGCCTGGGATGGCCGGCTGGTCGCCCAACAGGCTCGCCGGACGATCGCAGCACGCCAGGAGATGGCGACGAAGAAACGTCGGGCAGCCAAGCGGAGCACCAAGCCCATTCGGTTGAGTCGTTTTCGGCAGTTGTTTCTGGACGACTACCTGGTCGACGAAATGCACGCGATCCGCCGGCAGGTGCACTCGGCCGACAAGCATCCGGCCAACCCGGTTGTGAATGGTGATCTCCCCTGGCTGGCCGGGAGGGCCTACCTCTACGGTGCCGTGGAACGTCACCCGGAGACCAGGAAGCTGAGGATGTGGTACCAGTCCTACTATCGCGTCAACGACAAGGATCCCGTCGTCAACGTGATGTGCCTGGCCGAATCAACCAACGGACTCGACTGGAAGTTTCCACGCCTGGGGTTGGTCGCCGATGGGCGAGGCAGCAAGGACAACAACATCATCATCAGCACGCTGACACACTCGGGCTTCGACGAGTGCATCACGCCGACAAGAGATCCCCACGCTACCGATCCCGGCAAGCGTTACCGCAGCCTGTTCTGGGCCAACAGCAACGGCTTCCGCGGCACGTATGCGGCCTGGTCGGCCGACGGGGTCCGCTGGCACTCCTCGGCCAAGCCAGTCTCGACCAGGATGGGCGATGCGGGCAGCACCATGTACGACATCTACAAGCGTCGCTGGGTGTTCTTCGCGCGGCCCATCGACAACCAGCTCAGCCGGGCCATCTCGTTCAGCACCGACTTCAAGACGTGGACCCCGATCAAGGTGATCTTCCAGGCCGACAAGAGCAAGCGGGAAGACTACTACAACATGCAGGGGCTGTGTTACGAGGGCCTGTACCTGGGCTTTGTGACCATCATGTGGGAGGAGCCCGGCCGGTACGCGTTGGAGCCGCACCTGGCCATGAGCCGTGACGGCGAGAACTGGCAGTGGGTCGGACGCCACGACGCGTTCATTCCCCACGGACCGCGTGGCAGCTGGGAAGAGTTCAATACACAGATGGGAACCGGCGAGCTGATTCGCCAGGGCGACAAGCTCTTCTTCTATTACAGCGGACGCACCTATCCGCACCGTCCATATTACGCACGGAGCAATCCGGAGATCATCCCCAAGCAACTGGTCGAGAGTGACGTGAACATCGGCCTGGCGACACTGCGGGTGGACGGTTTCGTGTCGCTGGCGGATCACTTCGGAGGCGGCGTTGTTGAAACCAAGCCGCTGTTGTTCTCCGGCAAGCGTCTTCACGTCAACGTCGATGGTCAGCACGGAGACTTTCGTGTGGAAGTGCTCGATCATGCCGGCGATCCCGTTCCCGGGTTCACCGTGGAGGACTGCCTGCCAGTTCGCAGCAACCAGGTGGACGTGACCATGCGATGGAAAACCCACCAGCACCTTGCCGCACTCGCGGGGAAGCCGATTCGACTGCGGTTTCATCTCAACCGCAGCCGGCTCTTCTCGTTCTGGATCGACTGAGCCGATGGATGTCCACGCTTCGCGATCCGTGCTGATCGGGTAACTTGACTGGTCCGGCCCGGTCCCGCATGGTGAGGGACGATGCGGCTCGTGCAGTTTGCATGACCGTCTGTTTGTGCCTTTGGCCAGCCGGTTTTCCAGCGGACCCGTGTTTCACCCCACTCGATGGTGATCCAGAAATGAAAACCCCGACTCTATCACTCTTCGTCGTTGTGACGTTGCTGGCAAACGCCCTGGTTTTGACCAGCGGACTGCATGCCGCCGAATGGTCGATCCCGATGGCCGGCAATGCTTTTCGCACGGCACCGGGTCCAGGTGGCAGTGGGTTTCAACGAGATGGGACGATCACATGGGGTGATCCTGAAACCGTATTCTCGGTCTATTTCCACGTCGATCGCGCGGCGGAGCTGAAGTTGTCGATCAAAGCGGGGACAAAGGCCGGTCGTTCCACGCTGGCAACCAGTCTTGGCGAGAAGAAGTTCAGCACCGTGATCGAAGGTGCGGCACTGGCTGAACGGAAGATCGGTCACACCAGGGTCGCGAAGGCTGGATACGTTCGTGTCGACTTCAAGGGTGTCAAGCGGACGGGAGATGTCTACGCGGCAATCGATTCGCTGCGAGTGTCTTCGGACACGAGTGGGCTGGCCGTGGACTATGTGAAGACCAACAAGGGGAACATGTTCTACTGGGGACGTCGTGGGCCATCGGTGCATCTTCGCTACGAGGTTCCACGAGGTCAGAAGTTGCGTTATGCCTACACGGAAATCACCGTACCTTCGGGGCAGGACCCGATCGGTTCGTTCTTCATGGCCAACGGGTTCGGAGAGGGATACTTTGGATTCCAGGTGAACAGCGCCAGTGAGCGACGGGTGCTGTTCTCTGTCTGGAGTCCGTTCAAAACGAACAACCCCCGCGACATTCCCAAGGACCAGCGGATCACCGCCCTGGCCAGTGGCCCCAAGGTCCACGTCGGCAAGTTCGGCAACGAGGGGTCTGGTGGCCAGAGCTACCTGGTTTATCCGTGGAAGGCGGGGAAGTGTTATCGTTTCCTGACCGAGGTGAAGCCCGACGGCAAGGGAAACACGACGTACACATCGTGGTTTGGTGACAAGGCGGCCGACGAATGGCGACTGATTGCGAGTTTTCGTCGGCCCAGGACGAATACCAACCTGCGTGGATTCCATTCATTCCTGGAGAGTTTTTCTCCGGTCCATGGGTACATCGGCCGCCGCGCTCTCTATGGCAACGTGTGGGTCCGTGACGTTGACGGACAATGGCATGAATGCACCCGAGCCCGTTTCTCGGTCGATCCAACCGGCGGGGGACGACAGCGGCTCGATTTCACTGGTGGCGCCAAGGCTGGTCACTTCTACCTCCGCAACTGCGGCTTCTTCGACGAAACCGGTCGGCCCGGGGCGACCTTCAAGCGTGCTTCGGCAGCGGACGGGCACCCCACGATCAAGTTCGTCGAGGCTGCTGGGAGCCGTTGATCGCCACCCCGGCCCCGGCGGCTCATTGCTCAGCAGGGACTGGTACTTCGGGTTCTCGATCCCCCAGGAGTGAAAGGGCTCGGCAGCCACTCCCGAGCCGATCGACCAACTGCAGAGAGTCGTGACTCAAAGGACGATCAGCGGCGAGGGACGTGGGGACTTCATGTGTCGATGAATGTAACCGGTCCGGAGGGGCAGTCTCTCATACAGGCCCGAACGAAAAACGGATCACTTCCCGCCGAGTGCTTCAGATCACGCGCCCCGAATCCGCGGAGACCACTTCGCCAGGGCAATGGGGCAGGGCGTGCCGAGGGTCCAAGAGGAGGGGCGACGACCGGCGAGATTGTCTTTCACCGGCTCGCAGGCCGACCTCTGCCCTCGCTGGACGGAAGACGTCGCCGCCGGACACTCTAGCTCTTGCTGAGAATCTCGTGGACGACGCGTCCGTGCACATCGGTCAACCGGAAGTCACGGCCGGCATGCCGCCAGGTCAGCCGTTCGTGATTGAGTCCCATGAGATGGAGGATCGTCGCATGCAGGTCATGGACGTGGACCTTGTCATCCTGCGAATACCAACCGAACTCGTCGGTTGATCCGTGAATCGTTCCACCCCTGATACCACCTCCGGCCAGCCACATGCTGAAACCGAAGGGGTGATGTTCACGACCGTTTTTTCCCTCGGCGGTCGGTGTCCGGCCGAATTCACCGCCCCAGACGACCAGCGTGTCATCGAGGAGGCCGCGAGCTTTCAGGTCGGTCAGCAGGCCGGCGATCGGCTGATCACTGGCGGCACAGTTGTTGGTCAGCCCCATCTTGAGATCCCTGTGCTGGTCCCAGATCTGGCAGCCGGAAGCGGTTGATGACCGGTTGTGGTAGAGCTGGACAACGCGGACACCTCGTTCCACCAGCCGGCGAGCCAGCAGGCACTGTTCTCCGAACGTCTGCGTGACGGTGTCGTTGATCCCGTAAAGTTCCTGGGTGGTCTTTGACTCGCCGCTGAGATCGAATGCCTCGGGAGCCGCCGACTGCATGCGGAATGCCAGTTCGAACGACGCGATTCTCGCATCCAGTTCGTCGACATTCACGGCGTGGTCGCGGTGAAACCGGTTGAGGTTGGCGAGCAGGTCCAATTCGCGACGCTGTGATTTTCGGTCTAGCGAATTGTTCGACAGGTTCGTGATGGGTCGCTTGAGATCCGTGACGCAGGTGCCCTGGTAGGCGGCCGGCAGAAAGCTGGAATCCCAAAGCGGTGCTCCCTGGGCCGGCTGATTGGGAGCGACCACGACAAAGCCGGGCAGGTTCTGGTTCTCCGTGCCCAGTCCGTACAGCAGCCATGATCCCATGCTGGGGCGAGAAAAGGTCTGCTCGCCGGTGTTCATCTGCAGGCAGGCGCCGTTGTGGTTGATGTTGTCAGCGACCATCGACCGGATCACGCACAGGTCGTCGACGTGCCGGGCGACATGCGGAAACATCTCGCTGACGTCGATTCCCGATTCCCCGTACTTGCGGAACGTGAACGGCGACTTGCGGATCTTGCCGGGTGGAGTCCGTTCAAGATTGGGCAGTGTGAAGGGGGCGGGCTTGCCATCGAATTCTTCGAGCCGGGGTTTCGGATCGAAAAGATCCACGTGAGAGGGGCCGCCGGCCATGAACAGGAAGATCAGTCGCTTTGCACGGATCGGATGATGTGAGTTCCGAACCGACAGGGGATCCGCGGCGGCAGCCTGCCCGGCCACGGTCCCGGCCAGCCCACACAATCCGGCACCCATGCCGAAGTTCTGCAGAAGTTCACGACGAGTCAGCATGGTCTCAGTTTCGATAACTCAGTTCGTTGGAACACATCAGCGCGTGGCAGTATTGTTCCCACGCACGTGATTCATCGTCAATTGACGACAGAAATCCCACCGCGGCTTTCAGTTCGCGAGCCTCCGGAGGCCGGGCGAATAGCAGTTCGTAGACCGCCGCGATGCGACCCCTGGTCTGCAGACTGTCCATCGCCAGCAAGCGGTCGGCTAGCGACCCGGCCAGCGACTGCACGAACGGGTCGTTCATCATCAATAGCGCCTGTGGCGCGGTTGTCGAAACGGTCCGTTGGTGAACCAGTCGATTGGCATTCGCGGCATCCAGCACGAAAGGCCCATCCGAGTACTCTCCCCGGATCGTCATCATGTACAACGTTCGTCGTGTGCTGGTGAAAATGGGTTTCCGGCGTTCCGCCCGTGAATAGCCCCCGGGATATCGCGGTGCCGACGGGCCTTTCATCCGGAGGTCGATCCGGCCAGACACCGACAGCAACGTGTCGCGGATGACCTCGACTTCCAGCCGTCGTGATGCCATGCGGGCGAACAGGCGGTTCTCCGGATCCGCTGCCAGTCGGTCGCGGGTGCCCGTCGACTGTCTGTAGACGGCCGTCAACATCATCAGGCGGTGTATCGCCTTGATTGACCACCCCGATTCGACGAATTGCCTGGCGAGCCAGTCCAGCAACCGCGGATGCGTGGGCATCATTCCGCGGCGGCCGAAGTCTCCGGGTGTGCGGACCAGTCCCTCGCCAAAGTGATGCAGCCAGATGCGATTGACCATCACGCGGGGAGTCAGGGGGTGGTCGTCTCGTGAAATCCAGCGAGCCAGTTCGGCGCGGCCGCTGCCGGTTTTGATGTCGAGAGGCTCCGGTCCCGCCAGGATCTCCGGTACGCCGCGTTTCACCGCCTGGCCCAACCGGCGGTACTCGCCCCGGATATGGACCTTCGCGTCCCGGAAGCCGGCATGCTCGGTGCCCGGCACACCTCCCTCCCGGGCGGCCAGGGCCACCCCGGTCGTCTTCAATTGTGCCTTCAGTCGGTTTGACTCGGTCGTGAGTCGATCGCGACGAGCCTTGGCTTTCCCATCGAGCACCAGCGTTGTGTTGTCTCTCAGCAGCCCGTCGGTTGACGTCAACCAGCTCAGCAATCGCGATACCGGTTCGTCCGACTTTCTCTCGTCGGTCGAGGTGTCGAGTGACTCCTGAAGCGAACCGGCCAACTGACGGACCCGTCGGTCATCACTCCGGGCGACAGCATCGAGCCATGGGGCCAGCGCGGCGACCCGCGCATGGGGGGCACTGTCAAGATTTCTCCGCCGTGACATGTGTATGAAGGACCAGGTGTCCGCATTGCCGTAAGCGTCGGCATGTGGATTGCCTTGTTGTGGGTTGCTGGCGAAGTCACGCTCCGGACTCCAGGTTCGTTTCCTGCCGCCGATCTCTTCGATCTCAAGTTCCAGTCGAGTCAGATCACAGATGTGGTTGTCGTTTCGAGGGAGGACCAGCAGTCGAATTTTCTCGCCGGACGTCACCGACACCGTGCTGACCGATCGTGAAGAAGCCTTGTCGACATCGATTGTGCCAGACGCCAGCGTGTCGCCGCGGAGGCCGTGGTCATGTTCAAGAGCCCACTCGACACCGTTGCCACCGGAGTGGGCGTCACTCACCCTCGCGGTCACTCGTACCCGCCCGCTGAACGGGCTCCGCCACGCCATGGCGACCCCGCTTGTCGGCGTGGGATGAACGGCCACCGACCTCGGGGGAATCGTCCCGGGCACCCGCACCACGGTGTCGGTCGTGTTCACGTTGAACAGGGGCTGGACGTTCTTCGACTTCCAGGTGAACACGCCCATGGCGCCCAGGTTGGCGACAGGCACCGACAGCAATTCTCCGTCGTCAGCCAGCGTTCGCAGGGCATCGTGCCAGACCGCCAACAGGCCCGGGTTCACCTTGTGCTGCTGCGCGAAGGATGTCACGGCATCAGCGGCAATCGACGCTCCAAAGATCGAACCCGGGCGGCTTCGTTCCAGGTCCCAGAGCGCCAGCAGGTAGTGGGACGCCCGGGCCACGACCTGCTTTCGCAGTTGATCCACTCGCTGCTGGTTGAGTTGCTTCAACTCGGCGGCGATCTTCGCGATTCGGCCTTCGATCGTCTCGCGGCGAGACCGTTCGGCGACCGTCAGCAGGGGCTGCCGCATCAGTCGAGCATCGGTCCCTGGCGTGGCGATTTGCGTGCTGAAGAAAATGCCGGCCATCCCGTAATAGTCGCGAGTCGAAAACGGGTCGAACTTGTGGTCGTGGCATCTTGCGCAACTCAGTGAAACCCCCATGAAGGTCTGGCTGACGACGTGCACCTGGTCATCAACGATGTCGGTGTACATCTTTCGGGCGTCGGCGTCCCCGGACCCCCATTCACCGATCACCAGCATGCCGGTGGCGATCAGGCCCTCGACGCTGTCCTGGATCGAGTTCGAGACCGGTGCGTAGTCGCCGGCAATCTGCTGCCGGACAAATTCCGCGTAGGGGCGATCGTGATTGAACGAATCGACCACCCAGTCGCGATATCGCCAGGCTTCGTTCACGTCGTAAGGCTGTCCGGTGTGTCGTGCGTCGCGCGAGTCGCAATAACGGACGACATCCAGCCAATGCCTTCCCCAGCGTGCGCCGTAAGCCGGCGAGGCCAGCAACTCGTCAACCAGCCGGGCAAAGGCTGCGGGCCTCTTATCACGAACAAACCTGGCAACCCGCTGGGGAGTTGGCGGGAGGCCGGTCAGATCCAGGGTGGCGCGGCGGATCAGCGTCCTTCGGTCCGCGGGTGTGGCCGGCGTGAGCCCCACCGCTTCGATCCGGGCCAGGACAAACCGATCCACCGGCGACCGGCACCAATCGGGATTCTTGACCGGTGGGGCCACCGCGGCCTTCACCGGCTGAAAGGACCAGAAGCGACGATCTTTGTCGGTGATCCCACCCGAATGCGCCGGCAGACCCTTGTTACCGAGAGGCCAGGCTGCTCCGTCAGCAACCCATTTCACTAGTACCGAGATTTCTGACGCCGACAACGGCTTGACCGGTGGCATTTTCAGCTCACCGGTCCTTCGCACAGCCTTGATCATCAAGCTCTGCTTCGGCTTGCCCGCAACAAGGGACGGCCCGCTCTCGCCGCCCTTTGTCGCTCCGCGGCGAGTGTCCAGTCGCAGCCCGCCTTCCTGTTTTTTGGGGCCGTGACACGAAAAGCAGCGTTTGGCCAGCAGCGGCCGCACACGACGCTCGAAGAATCCGATCCCGTCATCGGCTTGTACCACCGGAGCGATCAGCAGCAACGCGACAACACACAGGCCGCGGTTGGTCGACAGGGTGCTGTTCCGTCGTCGCTTCATTCCTTTGATATACCAGTCCGACCAATCGTGGAATAGTGGAACGAGGATCTGCCCGCGCAAGGAAAAACCTCTGTTCTGCTGGGGTTTACGGCTGGGTGCGAGGTGGTGCATACCGGCCGGGTGGAGGAAAGGGGGACGCGAACGCCCAGGCGTCTTCCTGCGGAAACAGCATGGTTACAGGGCAGGGAGGGTCAGGATTGGAATCAGATCTGCCCGCGGCGGGTCCGCCGCGGATCGTGTCTTCATCACCGAAGCCAGATCTCAGTCCGCATCGCGGGGGCGTTTGAACTTGACCGGCACCAGTGTGATGGAGCGGACTCCCACGGTCCCGTAGTTCAGGAACACGTTGTCGCGGAACTCGAAGTGGATGTCCGACAACTTCGTTCCGGACAATTCGACGGCGCCGGTTGAT
>CAUZRQ010000150.1:0-11583 GCA_963582065.1 Planctomycetota bacterium
CGCCGTTGGCGGCGACGGTGCCGACCTGGGCGACGGCCTTGGACGTGCTGCAGTCGGTGGCCATGCCATGGAGCTCGGTGACGATGTCCTCGACGGCCTGTTCCATGCCCCGCTTCATCTCGACCGGACTGATTCCTGCGACGACGGCCTTGAGGCCCTCGTTGTAGATCGCCTCGGCCATGATCGTCGCGGTGGTGGTGCCGTCGCCGGCGACGTCGGACGTCTTGCTGGCCACTTCCTTGACCATCCGGGCGCCCATGTCCTCGAACTTGTCACTCAGCTCGATCTCGCGAGCTACGGTCACGCCGTCCTTGGTTACCGTTGGTGATCCGAAGCTCTTCTCCAGAATCACGTTGCGACCGCGAGGTCCCAAGGTCATGCGGACGGCACGGGCCAACTTGCTGATGCCGCGTCGCATCGCTTCCTGGGCTTCCTGGTCGAAGGCAAGCATCTTTGCCATGGCTGTATCACTCCTCTGAGAAGCTGTCTCTGACTGTGTTTTGGTTTAAAGGGACAGGTCGACGGGCCGGCAGCCTAGAAGGTCGCCAAGATGTCGCTCTCGCGGAGCAACAGCAGTTCCTCGTCACCGATCTGGATTTCGTCGCCGGCGTAGGAACTGAAGATCACCTTGTCGCCGTCCTGGACGGTCAACGCAACCTTCTCGCCGTCGGACTTGACGTACCCGTCGCCTACAGCGACGACCTCACCACGCTGCGGCTTGTCCTGGGCCGAATCGGGAAGCACGATGCCGCCCGAGGTTGTCTCTTCGGCCGACTCGCGTCGGACCACCACCCGGTCACCCAGGGGAACAATGTTGATGCCCTGTTTCTTGGCCATCAGCCGCCTCCTCTTCAGTCGCTATCGCGCTGTCTATCGTGTGGCTCGCTTGCGACGACCGCCACTACGGCTACGTCGTCACGTCCCGGATACGATCCGGAACACCTGCGATATTGCGAACTCCGTGCCCAAACAGTCAGGAAACTCTAAGTCGTTTTCGTGTCATCGCTTGAGTCCCTTCGTCGGAATCAGCTCGTATGCCAAAACCCGCCTCCATGAGCCGGATCGACCATTGTGGCTGTCATTTTGGCAGGAGTCAACTCACCCGACCTCCGTCTCGGTCACCTTGGAATTGTCGTTATCGAGGTTGGTGAGCCTCAATTGTCCGCAGGCGGCGTCAATATCGGCCCCCTTCCTCTTTCTCACGGTGGTGGCCACGCCGGCCTCTTCGAGAATCGTCGCGAAGCGTTGGGTTTGAGGTTCACCCGGGCAGGTCCACCGCAACACGTCGACGTTGTTCATCGGGATCAGGTTGACATGGGCGTTCCGGTTGGCCAGCAGCGCGGCCAGTTGCCTGGCGTGCCGGGGTTGGTCGTTGGTTTCGGCCAGCAGCACGTATTCGTAGGTCACTCGCCGACCGGTCCGTTCGAAGAACCCGTCAGCCGCCTCGAGAATCGCGTCGATCCCGATCTGTTGGTTGACCGGGACGAGTCGGTTGCGGAGTTCGTCGTTGGGGGCGTGCAGCGAAACGGCCAAGTTGTAGGGCCGGCCGACCTCGGCCAGTTGCCGGATCCCGCTTGGCAGACCGACGGTCGAGATGGTGACACGTCGGGGGCTGAGCCCCAGTCCATCTTTGGCGTGGACTTCTTCGAGCGCTTCCAGCAGTTCCGACAGGTTGGCCAGGGGCTCCCCGATGCCCATCACGACGATGTTGGTCAGGCGTTCGCCGGGTTCGAGTCGGCGGGTGAGCCGCAGGATCTGCTCGAGGATCTCGGCTCGCGCGAGGTTGCGGTCGAGTCCGAGCAGTCCGCTGGCACAGAAGACGCATCCCATGGCACAGCCGACCTGCGTACTGATACAGGCGGTCCGCCGTCGGGCTTCTCGCATCAGCACGCACTCGACCTGCTTGCCGTCGACCAGTTCCACCAGCAGTTTTTCGGTCCGGTCTCCGGCGACCTGTTGCCGGATGACCTGCCCGGTGAACAGGTCGAAATCACCGCCGAGTTGTTCTCGGAGCTCGGCCGGCAGGTCGGTCATGTCGGCGATCGACTCGGCACCGCGTGCGTAGATCCACTGCCTGAGCTGTTGGGCGCGGTAGGACGGATGGTCACGTCGCGTGAGCCAATCGGTGATGCGATCGGCGGAGAGTCCGCACAGGGACTCGCGTCCCGGGAGGATCGGGAGAGGGGCGTCGGTGAGCGGATCGGGGGTAGTCATTGCGGAGAAGTGTACGACGGGAGTGGATTGTCCACTGTCGCGGACTCCCCTCGACGAATCAACGCTCGGAGTCGGCAACCAGTGACAGACGCAGGGTGTCGAACTCGATCGCCGTGATCTTCAACCGCGGTTCGTTCGCCGGACCGACCCTCGCCACCTTCGGCTGGTCGTTGCCGAATATCAGCCTGACACGTGGGGTATCGGGGTATTCGAGAGTCAGAGTGGTCTCGGGCGGCTTGGGGGCAAGGACCAGCGGGTTGCCGAATTCGGCGACACGGGCGAACGTGGCCAGGACCTGCTGATCCTTGTTCGTGAGCTTGGGCCGGGCGAACGTGTTTCGCCCGTTGAGCGAGAGTCCCATCCGGGCCTCGTCCAGCTGCCATCCTCTGCCGGCCACCACGACGACGTCGTCGGCTCCGAATTGCCGCCGCGGCATCACCTTCAGTGACCCGACCAGTTGCCGGTTGACGGTGGCGGGGACCTTCTTGGGATCGAGCCGAGCCACGCATCTCAGCAGCACCGGCACGGGCAGGTCCCGGCAGACCTTCGGATCGGCCAGGCGTTTGGCGATCTTGTCGAGGTCGCCGGTGCGGTAGTAGAGCGAGAGCAGGTGGACCAGGCTGCGGGTGCGTTCGAGGTTGGTGTCGAGGTTGGTCAGGATGGCGTCTTCGGCACGGGTTGTCCGGCCGGTGTCGGCGAGCACGCGGGCGCAGATCAGGTTGGCCTCCCAGCAGGTCGGCGACTTGTCGAGTGCCTTCAGGGCGGTCAGCGGTGCGTCCGGCTGGCCGAGGTGGGCCTGGATCATCGCCTGGTTGGCCATGCCCGCTGCCAGGAGCTCGTCGTTGCGGAAGTGGCCGGTGGCGATCCTGGTCATCCGGTCGTAGGTCTTCAGTGCGGCGAAGAGCTGCCCGAGCTGTTGCTGGGTGCGGGCGACGTAATACCAGTACGGTGGGTAGTGTGTCATGAACCGCTCCATCCGCTTGAGCACGCGGAGGCGTTGCCTGAGATGAGGCAACCTGAGTGCGACCTTGAGTCGATCGAGGTCGGTGCCGCGGATCAGCCACGAATCGGGGATCTGTTTCTTGCGGGCCATTTGCCAGAGCGTGTCGAGGAAGGTCGACGACTTGCTGACGACCGTCTGCATCCGGATCTTCTCGACCTTCCAGAGATCATTCTCCTTCTGGTCCTCCATCGCCCGGTAGTCCCACCAGCTGTTGGCTCCGGTGCGGACGGCTCCGACGAGCTGCGCGGTGGCGACTTCCGAGCCGAACAGCAACGCGTTGGCGAACAGCCGCCGGTGGAATTCGCGGCGGTGACGCACCTCGAACGCCACGCGTTCCTTCTCGGCGATCTGCACCAGGTGGATCTCGTCGAGTACGGCGGTGTAGAGCTGGATCACCTCGCGGTCGGCGATCCCGCTGAGGTTGAGATTGTTGAGGATCTGCGTCTGTTCCTCGAGCATCACCTGCTTGGTCGGTTGCTTGCGGATGCGGTGGAATGACGCTCGGCAGTAGTTCAGCGCCACGGCGGTGGCCTGGCGATCCCGCTCGATCTCGGCCTGTTTCTCGGCCTTGGTCTTGGCGGCCGGATTTTTCTCGGACGGGGAAGTGTCCGGGTTGGGGGCCGGGTCGGCTGAACGAGCCGTCGTCGGGACATGGATCAGGAACGCGACCAGCAGGCCCGTGATGATCGTGGTGCGGCGGGGCTGCAAATGGGGCAGAGACATCGCGGTAGACCTTCGGCACGAGGGTTAGTCCATAGAAAGTCTACCGCGTGGCACCAGCCGCGATGGCGGCGCCGACGTGAGCGGTGGAGGGGAAACCGCGAGTCGTGGCCGGTTGGGTAAGATGGCCAAACCCGGACGTCATTGCGACCGTTACAGTTGCTCAGGCTGCACGCCGGCGGGTCCAGTCCGCACGGCTCTGGCAGGCGGCCTCCAGCCGTCGGATCACCCGTTGGCGGGCGGCGGCGTCGAGGCCGGGGGCGATCGGCAGCGAGATCACCTCGGCGGCGGCCGTTTCGGCGTACGGCAGGCTTCCGATCGAATAGCCCAGCGATTCGAAGCAGGGCTGCAGGTGCAGCGGCGTCGGGTAGTAGACGGCGCAGCCGATGCCGTCTTCGCGGAGCGATCCGAGAATACGGTCTCGCTGGTCGGCGGGGACGCGGATCGTGTACTGGTTGAACACGTGCCGGCAGGAGTCGGTGGTCCGGGGCCGAGTGACCCAGTCGTCGAGCCCGGCGTCGTCGAGCAACTGACCGTAGTGGGTTGCTGATTCGATTCGTTGTGCGGTCCAGGTCTCGAGCCGTGTGAGCTTGACCCTGAGGATGACGGCCTGGAGAGCATCGAGTCGACTGTTGAAGCCGACAGCGACGTGGCGGTATCCACCGGTATCACCATGGACGCGGAGTTGAGCGATGTGGGTGGCGAGATCACTGTCGTCCAGGGTGATGACACCACCGTCGCCGGCTCCGCCGAGGTTCTTGGTGGGGAAGAAGCTGAAGCAGCCCATCCTGCCGAGGACTCCAGCCTTGCGTCCCTGGTATTCGGCGCCGATCGCCTGGCAGGCATCTTCGATCAACGGGAGGTTGTTCAGGACCGCCAGCCTCCACAACGGCTTCATGTCGGCGGTCTGCCCGAACAGGTGGACAGGGATGATGGCCCGAGTCTTCTCGGTGATTGCTGCCGCGGTTGCTTCGGGACAGATATTGAACCCGTCGGCTTCGATATCAACGAAAACCGGCGTGGCGCCCACCCGATGGATGGCTCCGGCGGTGGCGAAGAACGTGAACGGGCTGGTGATCACCTCGTCGCCGGGTCCGATGTCCAGGGCCATCAACGAGAGCACCAGGGCGTCGGTGCCGGAGGCACAGGAGACGGCGTGGCGGGAATCACAGAAGGAGGCGATTTCGGCCTCGAGGGCTGCGACTTCCTCACCGAGAATGAACTGGCCGCTGTCAAGCACCCGCGTGACGGCCTCGAGCAGGTCGTCGGCGATCGGCTTGTGCTGGGCCGAGAGATCGATGAAGGGAACGGGTGCGGTGGCCGCGGTTTCTGGCGAATCCATTCGCTTGATTCCGGGTGGGAGAAGCGGGGTCCTTTGCGAGGGGCGGTAATGTAGGACCAGCCTGTGGGGGGGTCAAGATGAGCCGTTCTTCGTCTTGCCCGTCTTCTTTGTCTTCTGCTTCTTTCTCTGGTTCGCCCGCTCACGAGCGTCAGCCAAGACACCCTCGGGGTCGTCCAGGAAGGCATCCCGACACCCGCTGCAGCAGACCCAATAGGTCTTGCCCTTGTAGCTGACCTTCGAGGTGCCTTTGCCTTCGGTGACGATGCACAGTGGCCCGGTGTTGGCTGTGGCGAGCCGGGTTCCGGCCCGCGTGTAGCCGATGCCGGCCACCCGGGTGTAGAACTTGCTGTTCTCGCGACGCCGTTGGTGCAGCAACAGGGTCCGCTTGTCGTTGAGCGTACGGATGGTCAGCCGGTGCACCAGCCCCTTTTTGTCGGGCTTCGACTCGAACACCAGCGACCCCCGGGTTCCGGGCCGGCCGGTGTAGGTTCGTTTCGTCTTGTCGGCCATCGTGGCCTGCAGGGTGAACAGTCCGGTTCTGGTGTCGAACCCGAACAGCCCGTCGACGATCAGCTTGCTGCCGGACGACTTGTAGCGAATGGCGACCGCGGCGGTGCCCTTGGCGGGCTTGTCCCCGGGAGCCGGTTTGCCGTTGGCGAACTGCCAGGTCCAGTTGGACTTTTCGCTCCAGGCTCCCGCGGCGGAGCCGCGGCGGGGTTGGCCGACGCCGCGCCAGCCGCCGATCAGGGGGTTGAACCGCTTGAGAGCTTCCTTGGCAGTCCGGGGCAGGGCCGTCCTGGCCGCCTTGTCGTTCTGGGACCACCCCGACGGGGGGGTGAGCGTGGCGAGCAGTCCGAGGGTGACCGACAGGATGACCGAAGGATGCGGACGCGGCATGACGACGACTCTCCGGGGCGAAGCGGTCCTGTCTCTCAGGATACCACGCTGCGGGGGTTGCGTGAACGCGAGCTGTCGAGCGGGTCACTTGCTGCGAGTCAACGTCTCGAAGCGGGCCAGCAGGTCGCGGGTGATCGGGCCGGGTGTGCCGTCACCGATGGTCCGTCCGTCGAGACTGACCACGGCGATCACCTCGGCGGCCGTCCCCGTCAGGAAGCACTCGTCGGCGGTGTAGATGTCGTGCTGCACCAGTGACGTCTCGTGGACCTCGTGTCCGGCGTCCCGGGCCAGGCCGATCACCGTGTTGCGGGTGATGCCCTCGAGGATCCCGGCCTCGGTGGGCGGGGTCCGGATCAGGCCGTCCTTGATGATGAAGACGTTGTCCCCGGTGCACTCGGCCACCTCACCCTTGTGGTTGAGCATCAAGGCCTCGACGCAGCCCGCATCGGTGCCCTCGATCTTGGCCAGGATGTTGTTGAGGTAGTTGAGCGACTTGATTCGGGGGTTGAGTGCCCCCGGATGGTTTCGGATCGTGCTGGCGGTGACCAGTTCCATCCCGTTCTCGTAGATCTCGGGCGGATACAGCGTGATCGTGTCGGCGATGATGATCACGATCGGGTGCGAGGTCTTGCGGATGTCCAGTCCCAGCGTGCCCGATCCACGGGTGACGACCAGCCGGACGTAGCCATCGTCGATCTCGTTGGCCCGCACGGTCTCGTTGACCGCGGAGACCATCTGCTGGTTGGAGATGGGAATCTCGAGCCGGATGGACCGGGCGCTTTCGTAGAGCCGATCGACGTGATCGGCTAGCAGGAAGACGTTGCCGCCGTAGACGCGGATGCCCTCGAAGACACCGTCGCCGTAGAGCAGGCCGTGGTCGAAAACGCTGACGGTGGCCTGGTCGGCGGGGACCAGCGTTCCGTCGATGTAGACGCTCTTGGCCATGTGTCCGGACGGGCGTAGGGGAATGAGGGAAACAGGCCGAGCACGACAGCACCCGGGGCGGTCCCTTGTCAGGGTGAGTCACGAGGACTCGGCCACCCGTCCTAGGCGGCCTGGTTCACCGTTTCGACCCGGCCTTCGGAGAGACGGACGATGCGGTGAGCCTGGCAGGCGATCCGTTCATCGTGGGTGACCATGATGATAGTCAGCTGCTGAACCTCGTTCAAGCTGGCCAAAACCGCCATGATTTCCTGTCCGGTGGCCGAGTCCAGGTTGCCGGTGGGTTCGTCGGCCAGCAGCACCCGCGGTTGTCCGATCAACGCCCGGGCGATTGCAGCCCGTTGCATTTCACCTCCCGAGAGTTCGCTGGGGCGGTGCTTGATTCGGTGCCCCAGCCCGACCTTCTCGATGATCTCGTTCGCCTGGTCGTGTATCGCCTTGCGCCGGCGCCACCAGTGGAACGTCGAATAGCGGATGGCCAGCGGGGCGACGACGTTTTCGAGCAGAGTTAGTTCCGGCAGCAGGTGGTAGGACTGGAAGATGAACCCGAAGTTCCGGTTCCTGAGTTCGTCCCGCTGTGTTTCAGTCAGATTGTCGATCCGTCGCCCGTCGCAGTGCACCTCCCCGACGCTGGGAGCATCCAGCAGCCCCAGCACGTGCAGCAGGGTGCTTTTGCCCGATCCGGACTGGCCGCTGACCGACAGGAATTCTCCGGAAGCGACTTCCAGGTCGACGCCGCGAAGGACCGGGATGACCAGGTCGCCCTTGCGGTAGGACTTCTCGAGAGCGACGCAGCGGAGACGGGTGGCATCCTGGGCCGGGGTGGGTTGTTGTGGAACGAAAGAAGGCTCGGGTGTGATTGGGTCGGAGGTGGCCGTGGCCCAGGCGTCGCGGGCCAGTTGGCTCGTGTCCCGGGGGATTTGCTGCGGTGGCTGCGGTGGCTGCGGTGTTCTCACGGTGTGATGTCCTTCGGGTTCACTCGTAGCGCAGGGCTTGGACAGGGTGAAGTTTGGCGGCGCGGCGTGCCGGCAGAATGCTGGCCAGGATGGCGATGCCGATGGCGCCCAGGGCGATCCAGCCGACGGTCAGCGGATTGACCGCCGTGGGGATTTCGGGGAAGTAGTAGATCGTTTCGTCAAAGACCTTCCTTCCCAGCAACCACGTGATCCCGTTTTCGATCTGGTTGATGTAGTGGACGAAGACCAGTCCCAGCAGCACACCGACCCCGCTGCCGACGACGCCCAGGGCCAGGCCGTAGCCGAGGAAGATGGACATGATCCCCCGTCGGCTGGCGCCCAGTGCCTTGAGGATGCCGATATCGCGAGTCTTCTCGACGACGATCATGTAGAAGATGGCCAGGATGCCGAACCCGGCGACGGCGATGATCAGGAACAGGAGGATATTGAGGATGCCGGTCTCGAGTTCAACGGCGGCCAGCAGCGGCCCCTGCTTCTGCTGCCAGGTGCGGACCGAGTAGATGTGAGCGGGGAAGGCGGCCCGCAGTCGTTTGACGACCGTCTCGGCGTCCTCGAAGTTCTTCAGCTTGACCTGGATCGACGTGACGGCACGGTCCCCGGTGATGGGATCGACCATGCCGCGGGTCTGCTGGAGTTCCTCGATATTGCAGAAGACGAGGTTCGAGTCGTACTCGCTCATGCCGCTCTTGAACACGTCGACCACCGTGGCGGTGAAGTGCCGGGGTTCGGGGGGGCGTCCGGCCGACACGGTGGTGATGCGGACATCCTCGCCGGCCAGCACCATCCGTTCGATCCGGATTTCACCCGTCTTCTTGTCCTCGATCGGGAACTCGATCAGCCCGGCGCCCAGGTAGACCCGTGACCGCAGCGGATCGGAGGGATCGATGTCAGGGACATCGGGTGCGGCGAGATCCCTGGACGGTGGTGGGATGGTCTCGAAGCTGGGCGGCGGCGTCAGTGGGCTGGGCTGGGAGGTGGGTGGGGTGTTGAGATCGGGCGGCGTGGGGTGAGGTGTGAGTTGAGGTGTGGGCCGGGTGCCGCCGGCGGGGACGACGGTCTGAGGTTGGTTCCATTCGAGGCGTCGTCGTTCGAGTTCGACGATTGCGCGGCGGTGTTCACGTGCATCGGCGGTCAGGTTCCACGACGGTAGCGGCACGGGCAGCTTGAGGGCCAGCGGTTGACCATCCCGGTTGATGTCCAGGTCGATGGTCTTTCGATCGACGGTGTTCTTGAGCTGGGAGGCGAGTTCTTTGGTGTCCTGGATGGCGGTTCCATTGCAGCCGGTGATCCGGTCTCCGGCGTGGATGCCTCCCGCATCGGCGGGGCTTCCGGCCAGGACCCCGGCGACACGGCAACCGATGCCGACGTCATCCTCGAGGGCCAATCCCATGCGTCGGCCGGAGGTGAAGGAGGTAAGATTGGTGACCAGCGGGCTGACGGCCCCCTTGGTCTCGGGATCGATCCCGATCAGGGTGACCGGCCGCGTGATCACCTGGCCGCGGTACTTGAAGCTGATCATCCCGTAGACTTCGACCGTCGCGGTCATCGCCTCGACGTAGTTTCCAGCGACCTCCTGGATTTCCTGCATCCGAGCGGCGGCATCAGGGTCGCCGTCGAGCGTGTGGGTTTCGACGACGATGTCGGCCAGGATTCCGTGGATCCGTTCGCGCATCTCGGTGGCGAAGCCGGCCATCACGCTGTTGACCACGACCATGGTGGCCACGCCGAGCATCACGCTGATGATGCTGGCCAACGCGATCCAGCGGGTCCGCAGGTAGCGGAGGCAGAGCTGGAGCTTGTACATGGCAGTCCCTTGCCGTTGTGTGAGAATCCGGTCTCACCGTCGTTTCGACCTGTCGAATAGTCTCGCTTATCCCGCCGCGTTTGTCTCTGTTGCTTCGGTTGCCTGGTTCACGTCGTCGTCATTGCTGGATTGAGCCGACTTGTTGCCACCGACCGATTCGGGTCGCAGCAGCGGAAAGAAGATCACGTCACGGATCGAGCGGCTGTCGGTCAGCAGCATCACCAGGCGATCGATGCCGATCCCCAGCCCGCCGGCCGGGGGCATGCCGATCCGCAGGGCCTCGAGGAAGTCGGTGTCGAGCTTGGCCATCGAGTCGTCTTCGTCGAGGCCGTCAAGCTGGGTGCGAAACAACTCGTCCTGCAGCAGCGGGTCATTGAGCTCGGTGTAGGCATTGGCCAGTTCCATGCCGTGGATGAACAGCTCGAACCGTTCGGCGATCTCGGGGTTGTCGGCCTTCCGCTTGGTCAGCGGACAGAGGCTGGCGGGGTAGTCGATGACGAATACCGGTCCGACCAGCGCGTCCTCGACGGTCTCCTCGAAGACCCTGTTGATGACGACGTCGGGGTGCACCCCGACGGTGTCGATCTCCAGTCGCCGTGCCACCCCGGCCACCGCCTCGGTGTCGCCCATCGCGCACCCGGCGTGCTCTTCGAACAACTCGGCGTAGGTCCTCCGGGGCCAGGGCGGGGTGAAGTCGACCTCGTCGTCGCCCCAGGGCAGAACCATGCCGTCCCCGAGCATCTCTGTGGCGTCGACGACGATCTTCTCGGTCAGGTCCATCATCGACCCGTAGTCGCCGTAGGCCTGGTAGACCTCGATCATCGTGAACTCGGGGTTGTGCGTCGCGTCGATTCCCTCGTTGCGGAACACCCTTCCGATTTCATAGACCCGCTCGACACCGCCGACCATCAGTCGCTTGAGGTGCAGTTCGAGTGCGATCCTCATGAACAGCTCGATCCCCAGCGTGTTGTGCTCGGTGATGAACGGTCGAGCCGCTGCACCCCCGGCCACAGCGTGCAGCACCGGTGTCTCGACCTCGACAAACCCCTCGCCCGAAAGCGTCTGGCGAATCGAGTGGATGATGCGGGTCCGCTTGAGCATGCGGTCGAGCACGCCTTCGTTGTAGATCAGGTCGATCGAGCGTTGCCGCAGCAGCATCTCGACATCCTTGGCCCCGTGGAACTTCTCGGGTGGCTGGGCCAGCGACTTGCACAGCATCGTGATCTTCTCGGCGAAGATCGTCTTCTCGCCCGTCTGCGAGACCCTCAGCCGGCCGTCGATGCCAACCAGGTCGCCGAGGTCCAGCGCGCCGACCAGTTCCCATTGTTCGTCACTGAGGTCACCGCGGGAGACCATCAACTGGATCCGTCCGGTCCAGTCCTGCACGTGGTAGAACTTCAGCTTGCCGCGGTTGTTTCGCAGCATGATCCGACCGGCCACGCGGACGGTCTCCCCGTCGGTTCCCGATTCCTCCGGGCACTTCTCGCGGGCCTCGGAAATCGGGATGTGGCCGTCGAAACGCTGGCCCCAGGGATCGAGTCCCAGGTCCCGGATCTTCTGCAGCTTCTCCAGCCGCGCGGCTTCGAGTCGATGGGGTTTGCGAGAATTCATCGATCAAGGTCTGCGGGAGAGACCTTGTGTTGAGACAAGGGGAAAGGGGGGGGCTCGGAACCGCGAGATAATC
>CAUZRQ010000151.1:0-11524 GCA_963582065.1 Planctomycetota bacterium
CATAGAAGTCTCCGTTTTGCTTGATCCTCCACTTGAACCAGGCTCGGAAAATCGCGTTGTTGTGGTCCCCGAGGATGGCATTCGCCGCCGTCCCACTGGGCAGGACATACCCCGAATCTCTCGTGAACTCAGCCCGGCAGTGCGTGCACCCGCAGGTCCAGCGATCAACCGCGCTGGAGATGAACTGCACCTCGTCGACCATGAAACCGTCGACGCCAGTCCCCGCCAGGAGTCGCTTCAGGGACTTCCGGTACACGCCCTGGAAATCCGGGTTGTTGTAGCAGACGGTAGCCGCGTTCTTCCAGAAGCCGGTGTCTGGATAGCCAGCGGCCGGCTTGCCTGTAACCACATTCCATTGCCTTTGGCCGGGGTGTCTCGCTGCGTAGTCATCCGACGCGATGTACACGGTGAGATGACTGATGACTTTCAGTCCGTGGCGGTGAACGATGTCGACGTACTTCCGAATCCTGGGAATCATCTCGACAAGCGGAGGGCATGCCCAGAAGTCTCGATCGCCCGGGACCCCAAGGATGTACCTGGTCTCCAGGATGATCGTGTTGATGCCCTTCGACACGCACGCTTCCGCCTCGGATTCAATGGCCGCCGCCATCTCTTTGGGGTTCTTGATGCCCCACCAGGCTGTGTAGCCATGCCCCGAGCGGCACGACTTCACGTTCCATCGCCAGTCAGGGGGACGTTCCGGGCCGCGGCTGGAGTTCGCGGCGGCGGCCGGCTGTGGCAAAGCTGCCCGGACGATCCGTGGAGCCACAGGTCCGACAGAAATCGTGAAGTACGCGCACAATCCGGCAGATACGATAACCAGAGACAAAAGCGTTCGGTTCATTGAATGTGACACCCGGGGTCTCCTTGGCCACCCTACTGCGGACCATCCATAGTATCGCGAACGTCATTCAGTGACACGAGCGTCCGACGGCTGATGTCCGTGACATCCGGCTCGCGTTGAGCAATGACCAAGTCCAACTCGCTGCCCGGGTGCCCATTTCACTCGCTCCAGGGCGCCGCAATGTTCTCCCTGTGACTGGCCGTGATTAGCGGCGGAGTGGTTCGGCGAGTTGAACGCCGAGGCTGGGCTGAGCGAACACGGGATAAGTCAGTGACTCCATCCCAAACGGGGTGGAGGGGGCGGTTCGGTTTCCGGGCGGCTGGAGGGGCCCCAGAGTGCATGAGGCCTCCATCCGGTTCACTCGGCTGCCCTGAGCATCGCCAGGATTGCCTCGCAGATCCCCGGGGGCAGCTGTCGTTCCCACCCTAGGTACAAATTGCACCTAGGGTCCGTTGTGGACCCGGCAGTCAACGCCCCCGAGCGGCCTCGACGATAGCCAGGATCGCCGTGCGGGTGTCCGGCGGGAGCGAGTGCCAGGCGTCGGTTACGGTGGCCAGATCGGGGTCGTTTGGGGCTTTCGCCGTTTCAAGTGCTGTAGAATGCGCTGCGCCTTCCCCGAAATCGTCGTTTTCCTCGAGGTTTAGGGGGGCTACGTGCGGACTCATAATCCGTTGGTTCCAGGTTCGAGTCCTGGCGGCCCCACTCTCGTCATCCGTCGCATCCTGTCGCAACCCGTCGTCTAAGTCGGCAACGCGACTGGGCTTGCGGCGTTGCTCTTCCACCGGACGCCCGGTATCCGGGCTGCACTCCGTCGCAGCCGGTCGCAGTGTTTCGCGTCGCGACTGCTGCGCCCAGTGCTGCGCGCCTATTCTCGGTTCGACCGCCGAATCATCCGTTCCCGTCGCTTGCAGGGCGTCGGCCGGAGCCATTAAACCCCGTAACCGGGCAACCGCGTCGGCTTCCTGGCCGGGGACCAAATGACCATAGGTGTCCATCGTCAACGTGATGGCCGAATGTCGCATCACCGACTGAATCACCTTGGGATGCGCACCCAACATAGCCAGCCACGCGCCGCAGGTGTGACGCAACGAATGGAAATCAATGATCTCGCCGTTGGTGTTTGTCGCCACCAGAAAGTCACTTTGTTCCCGGGCGACGTATTCATCGGGATCGCGTCGAGCTTCCGACAGCCACGCTGTACGGGCCGCTGCGAGGTCTTGTCGCAGCATTCCGGCAACGTCGGTCGGATGGGGCATGTTGAAGACCGGGGCTTTCGGGGGCTTGGCGGTGACGTGCGACTGCAGTTCGGCCGCTAGTTCCGGTTGAATGAACTGCTGGGCGTCCTTCCGGTTCTTCGTCGATCCGGCGTCACAGGTGATGTAGGGCATTTGCGCACTGGTGTGCAAATGACCTCGCGTGAGGCTCCGCAGTTCGCTCGAGCGCAACCCGGTCTGAATCGCCGTGCAGTACAGCAACAGCCGTTCACTGCCGGTTATCCCGTAACGGGTGGGACCAGTCAGCGTCGCGGCCCGTTCGTCCCAGAAGAACCCCGGCCGGTTTCCATTGAGATTGGTGAAGCGGAGGTTGGCCAGGCTCATCGAGTTGCGGCGTGTGAACTTGCCCTTGAAGCCCCGGCTGAAGCGAAGTGGGTCGGTGAACGCCACCCGCTGCAGGTGACAGGCGGCACAGGCGGTCGTGCAGTTCCGCGAGAGTTGCCGGTCGTAGAACAGCACGCGGCCGAGCGTGGCACCATGGTTGGTCAGCGGGTTGTTCTGCGACGTGTTGTCGGCGGCCGCGAGATGCGACGCTTCGATGTGCGGCGGTCGCCTGACCCGCGTGTAGTCGGGCGGCCGCACGGGCAGCATCGGGACGTCGATCCCGCCAAACGCCCGCCGCAACGCATTCGTCTCCGCGGCGTTCAGCCGGCCATCGTTGTTGGCGTCGAATCGTTGGAACAGCCTGTCGCGACTGAATGTCCCGGCATCGACCGCGGCGTCTTGAGCCCGACACGGGCTCGAGATACTGGTGATGCCGACGAGCAGCACGAGTGCCAGGCCGACAGCGACCCCGGTCGACTCGCCACGGTTTGTGGGTGGTAGAATTTCCATCGTTCTGCCACCCATTCTCGTCGCCCCGGGTACTCAATTCCACTGTCGCACCGGCATGTAGGGTCGTGTCGACGCTGCGACGACCGGCTGTTGGCTCGAGTCGGTAGAATGCACTTGCTTCCCCACGGAGGCCGTAGCTCCATCGGTTAGAGCAACGGACTCGTGATTGAAGTTTCCAGGTCACCAGGACACATGAGAACCATGACATCTGCAGTCCCAAACGCGATTCGACCCCTTCGAAAGAAGGCGTCGAAAATACGCCGCACTCGGCGACCGCAGCCCGGCAGCGTTCGAGGAACCTCACCGGCAACATTCTTCAACAATGGGCAGCCTGACAGTTGACCCTCGAGTGTCGCTCAGACGTGGGGCACATCAAGGTCAGGAATCCGGTTTCACCGTCAACGATTGCCATGAATGCCCATTGCAACTGCTCTTGTTAGCTGTCAACTAATGGAATACGGTGCGGCCGGATTTGTGTGATCACGACTGGAATTGGCGAGGCTAGAGGTGTGCTGTGTGCCTGTCCGAGTGGCTGAATCGCCTTACTGCTGCAGTGCACCCTCGCAACCGACGCCGGTGGACTTCGTCATCAACCGCCCTGGTTGAACAGCTGGAACAACGGACGCTGCTGTCGGTCACGAGCGTTTTTGTCCCCGAAACCGCCGAGTTGGCTGTTTCGTTCAACCACGACGACCTGCAGATCACCATCGAAGCCGATTCGCAGACCGGCGACATCCTGGTCAACGGCGAATCCGTGGGCGTCTCTGCCTCGACGGTCCAGGCGATCGTCGTCAGACCCGATCCGCACCTGACTTCCGAGTCGGATCGTCCCGTCGACACGGGTAGACACATTGATCTTGGTGGTGTTACACGAGCCGCCTTCCCGAACCTGGCCTCGGTGCGGATCGAATCGGGCCTCGGCAACGACACGGTCATCGGCAGCCAGTTTGCCGACTCGATCGTCGGAAGTCTCGGTGACGACCACATCAATGGCCGTGGAGGTGACGACACGCTCGCGGGCGACGAGGGCAACGATCGACTGTTCGGCGGCGGCGGTCGTGACCGACTCGATGGAGGATCCGGCGACGATCTCCTTCGTGGCAACGCCGGTGGTGACCTGCTGGAGGGTGGTGGTGGGAACGATCGGCTGTTCGGAGGTCACGGCCGTGATGTGTTGCTCGCGGCCGCGGGCGACGATTTCGTACGTGGCGGACCCGGCGACGACCTCGTCGATGGCGGCGAGGGATGGGACCAGGTTGTCGAGTCCGGTGACAACGATTTCACGCTCTCTGACAGCCGGCTCACTGGCCAGGGTCGCGACCGACTGGCGAGTATCGAGGCAGCCTCGCTTCGAGGTGGCCGCCGGGCGAATCGACTGGATGTCTCGGCCTTTACCGGCAAGACCACGATCCATGGAGCCGGAGGCGACGATACGCTCGTCGGCGGAGCAGGCGACGACTTGATCATCGCCGGACGCGGCGACGACAGCCTGATCGGAAACCACGGCAACGATACGCTCGGTGGCGGACTGGGCAACGATTGGATCGGCGGACACCTCGGTCACGATCGACTCAACGGCCACAGCGGCGCCGATACGCTCATCGGCGGCGATGGCGACGACGTTCTCTTCGGAGGGGCCGGAAACGACGTCGTACTCGGACAAAATGGCCAGGATCGAGTCTTCGGACAAGGAGGCCGCTTCGACACCATCTCTGGAGGCAACGGTCAGGATCGAGTCTTCGGCACGCCACGCGAGATCAACGAACATTTCGTGTTGAACCTCTCGGCACGGGTGCCCCGCTGGACGTCCAACGAGGAGATTGATCACGCAGACGAGAGTGCCGAGGTGAGTGCCTATCGCCAGCGGCTGGTCGAATTGCTGATCAACGACGCGGTCGCCGGTTGGCAGGATCTGTTCGGCCAGCCACTGATCCCCAGGGACTGGCTGATTGACCTGCGTTGGTTGGTCGATGTGGGGCAATTCCAGACATGGGATACTATTCAACTGGCCGACGCCTCGCAGACCCTTTCAGAATTCTCTGATACGAACACACAGGAGGAAGGTGTCGACGAAACCGACATCGTCAAGAGCGACGGCGAATACCTCTATATCACCGGCGACCGGTGGGGATCTCAGCAGTTGACCATCGTCGATGCCTGGCCCGGCGAAGAACTCCACGTTGTCGCCCAGGTCGACCTCGATGGACGACCTGTCGCACAGTACCTCGACGGAGACCGATTGACCGTCGTGACCCAGAACGATGACTGGATCCACCGCGACACGCCCGGCCTGGATTACCGCAACCGGATCAACCAGCACCAGGTGACGCTGACGACCTTTGATCTCGGTGACCGATCCACTCCTCTCGTCATCCGCCAACTGATCGCCGACGGTCGCTATCTCGACTCACGAGCCGAGGATGGCTTCGTCAACCTCGTCCTGCAGAACCGCATCCCTGGTTTCAAGAGGCCTTCGTACACATGTGATCAGGAACCCAACCAGGCACGCACGTTCGACATCCTTATTTATCCGCCGACTAGCGGATGCCGGTACGTGAGCGAAGAGGTATACCGGGTGGAGTTGAGTGAGCACCTCGAGAGCTCCCTGCACGTTCCGCGAGTGTTCAGTGCCGGACACGCGGGGGACGAACCGATCGAGGAGATTGGTCCGCTGGGTGATTTCGAGAGCCTTTCCGATGTGCTCACTTTTCAGTCACGGTCACGGCTGACCACGGTCGTCTCATTCGATCTCACCGGCAGCTCGGCGGGACCGACCGATGCGATCAGCATGGCCGGCAGTTCGTCCACCACGATCTATGCCGCCCCGGGAAGCGTCTACCTGATCACGCCGCCCCGGTTACCGGCTCTCGGCTGGCTTCCACTGGCCCGACACACGGGAGCGACCGAGGTGCCCTCCTCGGAAATCACCAAGCTCTCGGTGTCGCAGGGGGAGTTCGACCTAGCGGCCACCGGCGTCATACCCGGTCGTATCCACGACCGGTTTTCTGTCGACGAGTACGACGGGTTCCTGCGAGTTGCCACGACGACCTGGAATTCCGGTACGGAGAACCACGTCTACGTGATGGCTCACCAGGACGATCAGCTTGGTATCGTCGGCCGACTCGAGGGCCTGGCGCCTTCCGAGCAAGTCTTCTCGGCCCGGTTCATGGGCGAGAGGGCGTTCCTGGTCACCTTCCGGCGGATCGACCCGCTGTTTGCGATCGACCTGTCCGATCCGACCGCGCCGCGATTGGCCGGAGAACTAAAGGTCACCGGGTTCTCCGACTACCTGCAACCGATCGATGAAACGCACTTGTTGGGGATCGGCCGCGAAGCCGACCCGGCAACCGGCAGGGTTGGTGAACTCCAGATCTCGCTGTTTGATGTCTCGGACCTGTCCAACCCGGTCCTGGTCGATCGCTACACGTTTGCGGCCGATGACGCCAGTAATTCGGAGGCTCGGTTCGACCCGCATGCGGTCTCGTGGTTCCCCGAAACCAGCACGCTGGCGATTCCCGTCAACCGCAACGTGTGGCGACACAATCGGGCCGGCGGTAGTGCTCTACAGGTCTTCGAGGTTGATGTCGAGAGTGGGTTCCAGTGGCGGGGCGAAGTGCCGTTTCAGTCAACGGTCCGCCGCAGCCTGCGAATTGGTGAGTTGTTGTATGCCGTCTCGAATCACGGTATCAAGGTCACGACGATCACCGATCCCGGAACGGTGATCGCTGAAATCGAGTATCGTGATGTGGCGGACTCGGGTCCGCGACCGGTGTCCCCGCCGCGGATGATCCTGTTCACCTGGCCGGTGCGCACGGCAATGCCGGCATCAACCGGAGCACCGATCGACTTGGCGTTCTCGGATGTCGACGCATGGATCGACGGAGACTAACACCGAGCCGCCGGAGGACGACTCTTGACACTTGCAGGGTGCTCCACTCATGGAAGGACCTGGAACTGTTGAGAGTTATTCCCACACACGTCCTCATCCTGCCCCGGGGGCCGTAGCTCAATCGGTTAGAGCAGCGGACTCATAATCCGTTGGTTCCAGGTTCGAGTCCTGGCGGCCCCACTCTCCAAACCCTGTCGCATCCCGCCCTTGCGTCGATCCCGGATCCGCTGGCGGGGCGGCCGATGGGCAAGTGTTACCTGAAGCGTAACCGCAGGTTGACGTTCGTGTCGCGGTATCGGGCCAACGCGAAGATCAAGCGCCACTCGGCATCAGGGCAGGTGTTCAGGACCTGGCAGGTCATCTCCCTTGTCACAAAGAAGAAGCGGCTCGGGTTCGGCTGGACCGTCGATCGGAGATCGAAAAACAGACCCGACGAAACGAGTTCCTTTCGGACGGCGGCAGTTAAAGAACTGCTTGGCGATCGACGCGTACTTGCGGGCTGTGTTTTCGGCCAGGCCATCGTTCACCAGGTCGAGCCGCCACTCGTCCACGTCGCCGGGAGCGGGCCGGGCACGGGCGGCATCACCTCGCACGTGTTCTTCGATATCGCAGCAGGACAACCGAACCGAGTCTGAATCGATCCACCCTGGTCAGCCCGTTGTGCTCGGCCTGAATGATGATCCAGTCGATCGATTCCCGTCCCACGTCGGTGTCCCCAGTTCCGGCAATCCACAGCGACGCATTCTTCGCAGAGGTCTCGTTCATGACTCCCTCATAAAATCTCTCGATTCCCGTGCCCGACAGGTAGATCGAAGGCAGGGGGACCCGCCGGTGTGACGTCCGCAGATAGAATCGCCCGATCCGGGACGCCACGTAGTCCAGGAACACGGGGTCATCCAACTTGATCGCCACGAGATTCGACTCGACGAGTCCCGTCTGGGCCAGGATCAAGTCGTCCGGCTGGCCGTCGCGCCGGATCTTATCAGCGGTCTGTCGCCAATCTTCTGCGTTAGGGGAATCAAGGTACTGCGACCGCCACGGGGCGTCGCCGGACACGACACTCGAAAGCGCGATCAGCACAACGACTCCGATCAAGGCTCCCCAACGGTCAACCCGGAAACTGAGCAGGCCTGCGATCAGCACCGCGGCGGCCGGCGCGTAGACGACCCGGTAACGGGGGTCCGCCAGTGACGTCATGTTGCCCCGACTGACCGCGAGGATTCCCAGCAGCGGAACCACGGACCACAACACCAGCTTGAGAACCGAGGCACGGCCTTCGGAGCCTGTCACCCTCGCACTCGCGCGTTTTCCTGTCAGGACGGCGGCGATCAAGGCCGCTGGGAGTCCCGCCCACCAGAACGGATGAACGATGTCGCCAAGACCGAGCGGTTCCACCTGGTAATTGAGGAACCGACTCAACTCGAACAGCCTCCAGACAGGTCGGACCAGTGGCAGTGACAACACAGCGACCACGGCGGCGCTCTGCAGCAGGCGAGTGTGAGAAATCGTGTGCGGCAGCCAGCGATTGCCCCACAATCCAAGCCACAGCAATACGACCAGCGGCACGTTGACATAGTGCGTCCAGGCCAGTGCAGCGCAGGCCAGAATCCAACCCGCCTGCCAGCGTCGACTACGAGGTCGCCGCTCCCAGTTCATCGTCGTCCACACGGCGACCGCGGCAAGCAAAACCGTCAGGCCGTACGGTCGGGCGATTCGAACGCAGTCCAGAACCTCGGGGTGCCAGGCGAGAATCGTGGCGGCGAGTCCTCCGGCCAGGTCGCCGAATACCTGGCGACCAATCTGCCAGGTCACGACGATCGCCAGCAGAAAACAGATGACCGACGACGCACGAAACACCGATTCGGATCGACCGCCCAGCAGCAGAAACAGCCGCTGAACCAGTGAAGACAACGGCGGAGTCGCCGCGCAGTCCAGGCTGCGGCTCCACAGCGTTCCCGGGCCGTCAGCATCGAGAATCCAGAAAGCCACGTGTTCGTCGATGATCAACGGCGTACCCTGAAATGCCGGTAGCATCAGGACGCATGCGATGATCAACGCCGCACCGAGCAGCAATCGGGAATTCATCTCGCTCGACACGCTGGTCACGCCTGATCCGGTCACAGGTTATCTTTGTCTCGCCAGTGCTTCCACAATCTCGCGTGCAGCGATCTTGTGCCCCTCGGGTGAAAGATGCGTATCGTACGGAAGAAAGGGCAACTCACCGTCGGCGGCAGCCTGGCTGAAGGCACTGGTCAGATCGAGAAACTCGAGGTTGCGACCCTGGCAGAACACCGCGAGGTAATTCGACCAGGTGTCCCCTTCCGGAGCATTCCACTGCCCGAACAGTTCGCTGCGCGTTTTCTGTGGGAGATCGACAAGCGGTCCGAGCACTCGAAGCTTGAGCGGCACGAGGACCACCAGCAGACGGATGCCTTCCTGTTGCAGGATCTCTTGCCCACGTGAGAGAGCGTCAACGGTCACCCGCCATCCTGGGTGATTCCGAGGACAGTGATACGCCGCAAGCAGAGGTCGGAAAAAACGGACGGCAACAGACTCTCCTGACCCGAGACGGAAACGGCCTTCCCAGGGCCAACTTCGCAGAGCGGAATAGAACTGCCAGGTGGGCGAACGGCTCTTCCACGCCTCAACGCGGGTCCTGCGATTCTGCTCGCCCTCTGCGAAAAATGGAGGCCGGCCGTTTTGATTCCAGTAATACCAGGTGGCACCGTCCTCAAGATCGTTGCTTTCACAGACCTGCCAGATCACGCACTCCGGCTTAAGCGGTACCGCGTAGTGCTTCAGCACGGCCAGCTCGGGACCCGGTGAATACGCCGAACGTCCGAGGTTGGCCGCCGAGAGATCCAGTTCGCTCGCCACCAGCCGCACAAAACACTCGGTGTCCTCGACTCCACTGCCTTCGGTATAGGAATCCCCCAGGAAAACGACGTCTGCCCGATGCGGAGTCGGTGAGTTGCGAAACCCGTTTTCGTCGGTGGACAGCGAAATCAGGCTCGCTGTCGGGTCGAATCCGTAGGTCATGTCTCCCGGCATGCGACCCGTCCAGCGAATACCCGCCGGACGCCGAAACGGAAGCCCGTCTTCTGCGGGCTGCGCGTTCACGTACCAGGGATTGCGTTCGGGATCTCCCGGGGGCCAGAGCCAGCACACCGCTTCGACGACGGACACCGCGGACAGCGTGCCCAGCCAGACCGCCGCCAGACGAAGACCAATTCCACGTCGGCGATGGCCCGGAACGACCACAAGAAATAGAAACGATGCGAACAGTGCAGCGGCGACGACCAGGGCCAGAAGCTGCCAGTGACTGAATCTCCCGAGAGCCGTTGCCGGCTTTTCGAGCGGAAGCCACCAGGCGGCTGCCAAGCCAAATCCAGTCAGCACGAGGCCGGAGGCGAGTTGGCGACCTCCCGTTGACCGATATGCCGTTTTCCGGCCACGCGAGCTCATGTCTGAGTCTTCGGTCCAACCACCCGGGCGTATCAATCGAGACTCACCGTGACGGTCTGCAACTCGGTGTAATTCACGAGGCCCGTGTCGTCTGCCGTCACGTCGAGGGTTCTTGAGAAGGAGCGATCGCGAGGGCTATTCGACAGGTTGTTGGTGTTCGCTTACAACCCTCGAACAAGGGGCCACGCGATGGCCGACCAACATCTTACCGTACCCGGGCGCGAAGAGATCGCGCGGATGTTGGCTGCCGGAAAATCTCGCAAAGATCGCTCAAATGCTGGGACGTGACCCGAACACGATCTTGCGCTCAACAGCGGTGCGAACGTCGTCGAGGAAAGCAGCGTCCGAACGTCTCGATTCGCCCAATCGGCGAACACGCGGCTCGACGGTGGCTCTGTGCAAACGAGCGGCGGATGGAGTTCAGCCAAGAACAAATCTTCATCGTCTCACTCCCAATGGCTGGCGTGGCCGGGACGCTGTGTCGCGAGCCGGGTGGGGGATCGGTTCGGATCTGGCGGAGAATGCCAGGTGTTACCTGAACCCCGCTCTGCTTGAGTTTTCTCGGGGTTTGCGGCACTCTCAAACCCGGCGTTTACACGCTATCGCAGGTCATCCGTAGGTCCACGAGGGTCCGAGCGGGACTCCTAGTCCGTTGGTTCTAGGTTTGAGTCCTGACGGCCCCACTCTCCAACCCCTGTCGTATCCCCCCCTTGCGTCGATCCCGGATCCGCAGGCGAAGGCGCCCGACGGGCAGGTGTTACCTGAAGTGTAACCTCAGGATGGGGATCCAGCGGGTTGAACGCCGGGGCTGGGGTGGGGAGACTGGGGGGCCACGTCCGAGACTGGGGAGATGTGATGCGAGTCCAAACAAACTGGTTGAGCAGCCCAGTGGAAACCCTGATCCGGGATCGGCAACGGAAAAACCACGGTCTGCAGAAGACGTGGCACGCGCCCTGAAAGAGATCGCTTTAGCATTCCGCAGCCGAGCCGATGTGTGACCTACCCCCAAATCTTGTACCACTCCTAATGAGAGAGTTTCAGGTCAGTGACGTTCTCCCCGTTTCCTGATCCACGCGGAATGTGAGTGTTTCGGATAACTTGCATTCTAGAAACGGAGGATCGAGTCATGAAGCGGAAGCGCTACAGCGAGCAGCAGATCGCCTTCACGCTGCGTCAGCACGAGACGGGAACGACGGTCGCGGAGATCGTGCGGACGGT
>CAUZRQ010000152.1:0-11478 GCA_963582065.1 Planctomycetota bacterium
CGAGCCGCCGGAGACGTTCACCGTGCTGCTGTCGTAGGCGTCCAGATCGCCTGTAATCGAGCCGCCGGAGACGTTCACCGTGCTGTTGTCCCAGGCCCACAGCCCGTCCCCAATCGTACCTCCGGAGACGTTCACCGTGCTGTTGTCGTAGGCCTTCAGATTGCCTGAAATCTCACCGCCGGTCAGAAGATTGACCGTCGTTGAGTTGTAGACTTCGACATGATCTTCTGCCACTGCAGAGTTCAGGTCGTGAGTCATGTTATCGTTCAGGGTGAGGACTGATGCCGAAACAGGAACACACGCCAGCAGCATGGCGGCGGTCAGTACGATGGCAGTCATTACCGGTTGAAATGATCGTTGCATGATGTGACTCGCTGGACTGAACATTTTTAACAGAACCTGCTCTTTGGCTCGGGGCCTGAGGGATGCTGAGTGTCCAGTACCTCAGGCAGCGGCCGATGTTTGCCGGCGACGTCTGCTGTAGCCGAACAGACCCAGTGCACCGATGGCACCAAGGACGAGAGACGAGGGCTCAGGGACGGGAGCGGCTAACGTGACCGTGGCGGAATCATAGATATGCACGTCATTATTGAAGGGCGTGCCATCTTCGAGTGTGCCGGTCAGAGTAGTGCCGTTTGTCCAGTTGCCGACCCCGTAGTCACCGTAACCAAAAATATCGAAGGTGCCGAAAATGGTCACCTCGCTGTCCTCGTAGAGTTCCAGATAACTCCCAATCGTACCGCCGGAAACGTTCGTCGTGCTGTTGTCCCTGGCATGCAGAATTCCTCCAAACGTACCGCCGGAGACGGTCACCGTGCTGTCGTTCCAAGCCTCCAGATCGTCCCCAATCGTACCGCCGGTGACGTTCACCGTGCTGTCGTCCCAGGCATCCAGATCGTCCCAAATCGAGCCGCCGGAGACGGTCACCGTGCTGTTGTCCCAGGCACGCAGATCGTCAAAAATCGAGCCGCCGGTCAGAACATTGACCGTCGTTGTACCTGTGACCCAGACATTATCTTCTGCCACTGCATAGTTCAGGTCGTGGGTAGCGCCGTTGTTCAGGGTAAGGACATCCGCCGAGGCAGGAACGCACGCCAGCAGCATGGCGGCGCTCAGCACGATGGCGGTCATAGCCGGTTGAAACGATCGCTGCATGATGTGACTCGCTGGACTGAAAAATTTTAACAGAACCTGTTCTTTGGCTCGGGGCCTGAGGGGTACTAGGTGTCCAGTACCTCAGGCAGCGGCCGATGTTTGCCGGCGACGTCTGCTGTAGCCGAACAGACCCAGTGCACCGATGCCAAACATGGCAATGGAGCTTGGTTCGGGAACGACCCCAGTGGGTTGCGTGGCGTTGAAGTTGTCGAAGGCGAAGCCGCCACCTGAATCGGCAGAAACAAACGAGATGCGGATCTTGGCTATCGGCGTACTCAAGCTGTCGAATGAAAACGTCGTGGGCAAGCCGTCTCGGCCATCGCCCGCATAGGGTCCTGCAAGGACTTCCGAAATTTGGAGGTCGGCATCGGAGAACGCGGTAACCGAAAAAATCTCGTTGAAATCGAGGTCCCAGATCTCACCCGAAGCGCTCGTGGGCAGGACACCGGAATAGACGATCATGAAATCGTTTCCGTTGACCAATTTCAGATTCAACTCACCTCCACTGCCCCTTTGAGAACGAATCAACCAATCGCCGCCTTCGTTGTTGGGCGTGTTGTCGAACTCGGGGGCAAAGGGTGTGTGGCTTCCTGCGTTCAAGATGTAGCCGACTTGACCCGTGCTTCGATCGTCATTAGTCCGCAGTTCGAAGACAGCCGGATGATCGACTTCTAGGTCCTCGTCCGAGTCGATCCCGAAACCGACAAGAGTCGTTCCATCTTGATAGATCTCGGTGATCGCTAACGCCTGGTTGTCCATCGGAGTCGAACCATCGGGTCGCAACTCGAAGGTGATGGCGTTTGCGTTCGCGTCAGTGGCGAGTCCCCCGCTCACCGCAAAAACCAGCAGGCCCGCGACCGCGTGTTTCAACCAGAAATCCATCGCCCCCCCACCTTCGTGACGCCGCCTGCAGGCGGCGGGCAGTACGATGGCAGTCATTACCGGTTGAAATAATCGTTGCATGCTGTGACTCGCTGGACTGAACAGTTTTAACAGAACCTGCTCTTTGGCCCGGGGCCTGAGGGGTTTGGGTGTCCTGTGCCTCAGGCGGCGGCCGATGTTTGCCGGCGACGTCTGCCGTAGCCGAACAGACCCAGTGCACCGATGCCAAACATGGCAATGGATGAGGGCTCGGGGACGGCGGTGGCGGGAGCGGCTAACGTGACCGTGCCGGAACTAAAGATAGTCACGTCATTATTGAAGGCCGTGCCATCTTCGAGTGTGCCGGTCAGAGTAGTGCCGTTTGTCCAGTTGCCGGTTCCGTAGTCACCGTACGCAAAATTGAAGCCGGTGCCGATGATGGTCAACGTACTGTCATTGAAGGCATACAGATCCTTCTCAATCGAGCCGCCGGAGACGGTCACCGTGCTGTCGTCGAAGGCATACAGATTGTCCCCCATCGTACCGCCGGAGACGTTCACCTCGCTGGTGTCGTAGGCCTCCAGAAAGTCCACAAGCGTACCGCCGGAGATGTTCACCGTGCTGGTGTCAAAGGACTGCAGATACCAATCAATCGAGCCACCGGTCAGAAGATTGGCCGTCGTTGAGTTCCAGACAGAGACATAACCTGCCACTGCATAGTCCAGGTTGTGGGTAGCGTCGTCGTTCAGGATGAGATCTGCCGAGGCAGGAACGCACGCCAGCAGCATGGCGGCGGTCAGTACGATGGTGGTCATCACCGGTTGAAATGATCGTTGCATGATGTAACTCGCTGGACTGAAAAGTTTTAACAGAACCGGCTCTTTGGCCCGGGGCCTGAGGGGCTCTGAGAATAACAGGAATAATGAGCACTGTAGATGTCTTATATGCATTGCGTCAACTGAGTGAGTTGCGAACGTTCGTAAACTTTGTGGCATGGAACAGTGGGGGTGTGCGGTTATGTGGGGGTTTTGCCAAACAGGACCCGCGGACCCACACGGCGGATGAGCGCCGACGTGCAGGGCCCTGCAGACGCACATGTGAGCGCACGAAAAACGGGCGACCCGCTGGCCGCCCGTGCTGAGCTGTGTGGTAATGAGTGTCCTGTGCCTCAGGCGGCGGCCGGTGTTTGCCGGCGACGTCTGCTGTAGCCCAACAGACCCAGTGCACCGATGCCCAGCAGCGCCAGCGAACTCGGTTCAGGAACTACATCGGGAGAGTTCGGCGATGCACTGGCGGCGCAGGGACGGCTCCACCGCGCCGGCCATTGCTCGCTCGTCGAACGCACCGCCAAGGAAGGCGTTCACTCGCGCCGCGGTGGCCTCGGGATCGGCGCGCGCGTCGTGGTAACTCACCGTCAACACCGCGATCCGCTCGGCGTGGGCAGCCAGCACACGGCGGACCCCCGCGATCTGCTTCAGATAGGTCTCGGCGAGCCGGGCGTTTCCAACCGCCGCACCCTTCCGGCCGGTGCGCTCGAGCATCGGCGACTGCTCGGCGAGGACCTCGCCGAGCGGGCGCTCCATGAAGATGATGCGCAGGTTCTGCCCGCGCGGGAGCTGCGGCAGCAGATGCGCGACCAGTTTGATCGCCTTGCCCTGCGCCTCCTGGACCCACTCCATGCTCTGGCCGACCCGCTCCGCCCGTTCGAGCTCCAAGTACCCTCGCGGGTTGTCCTCGTCGGCCGCGCGGAATTGAACGGCACAGCTGAGCCCCTTGGCCACAGCAACCAACAGACAAAACACAAAGCGCCTGCCGTTCCGAAATTCACACAGGATGCTCTGGCCGACTGGGCCGATGTAGACTCTGCGATGGGGATTCTTGTGCTGCATCCTGTGAATACGAGGCACGTAGCACCAGACATCGCCGCTCTGGTCAATGTCACACCAACGGCAGCACGGATCTCGCTGGGCGTATGACACATCTCTGCGCCGAACGATCTCTCTGAACACGGGTTAGGCGATGATTTCCTGCACAACCCTCGCCGGTTCGACACCGGTCAGCCGCTGGTCCAGTCCCTGAAAGCGGTACGTCAAACGTGTGTGATCGAAGCCCAGCAGGTGCAGGATGGTGGCGTGCAGATCGTGCACGTGCACGCGATCGGCGGTGACATTGAAGCCGAACGCGTCACTTTCCCCCAACGTGACGCCCGGCTCGATCCCCCCACCGGCGAACCACATGGTGAAACAGTTCGGATGGTGATCGCGCCCGTCATCTCCGCCCCCCTGGACCATGGGCGTGCGACCGAATTCGCCGCCCCAGATCACCAGCGTGTCCTCCAACAGACCGCGCTGCCTGAGATCCTTGATAAGCGCGGCGGCGGGTTGGTCGGTGTCCTTGCAGTTCTTCTTCAGATCGTTGACGAGATTACCATGTTGATCCCAGGCTTCGTGAAAGATCTCCACGAACCGCACGCCGCGCTCGACGAGACGCCGCGCCAGCAGACAGGTGCTGGCAAATGAGCGCTGGCCCGGCTCGGCACCGTACATCCTGAGGATGTGCGGGGGTTCCTGGGTGAGGTCCATCGCCGCCGGCGCACTGGCCTGCATGCGGAACGCCATTTCAAACGAGTTGATCCTCGTTGCGATTTCCGGATCGCCCACGTCTTCCAGTCGCTCGCGGTTTAGCGAGTTGATCGCGTCCAGTGACGAGCGTTGCAGCTCGGCGTCAACTCCCGGTGGATTGGAGAGGTACAACACCGGATCGCCCGTGGTGCGGAACGTGACTCCCTGGTGGACCGTCGGCAAAAAACCGTTGCCCCAGTTGGAGTTGCCACCACTTGGCCCTTTCTTGCCGGTGCTGAACACGACAAACCCCGGCAGGTCCTGCGACTCGCTGCCCAATCCGTATAGGGTCCATGCTCCCAGGCTCGGTTTGCCGAACTGCTGCGAGCCGGTACTCATCAGAATCTGGCCGGGGGCGTGGTTGAATGCGTCGGTGGCCATCGACTTAACGATGGCGATGTCATCGGCAACATCCGCGAGACGGGGCAGAAGCTCCGACAGCTCAGCCCCGCATTGTCCGTGCCTGGCGAACTTGAACCTGGGCCCGAGCAGTGTTGAGTTGGGGTTGATGAACGCCGTACGGTAGCCCTCGATCAGTTCCGGCGGAGGCAGCGTCCCGTCGTACTTGGCGAGTTGCGGCTTGTTGTCAAAGAGTTCCAGATGGCTCGGTGCACCAGCCATGAACAGAAAGATCACGTTTTTGGCACGGGCCGTCATCGGCGGCTGTCGCGGCGCGAACGGATCGGCCGCTGCCTCGGCGCTGCCTCCGCCGGCAAGATGTTGCAATGCGATCGCCCCGAGACCAACACCGCATTCCCTGAGAAACCAGCGACGGGCAAGATGGTCGGGTGATAACGGTCGGTGAATTGGACGCTGCCAGTCCATGATGGGATTCGTTGCAGTCTTTCTGTCCATAAGTCTTGAACTCCACGGTGGCACAAACATTCCTGTCTGTGCCGGTCGGGACTCACTCCTTCGTAATGGTCTCATCCAGGTTCAACACGACCCGCGCCAGCGCCGTCCAGGCAGCCAACTCGCACGAACTGATGCTGCCGGGCAGATTCAACGCCCGCTGGTCAGGTTCACCGATCAGCAGTTGAGGCTTTGCTTCGGCCAACAGGAACCGTGCACGCTGTTCGTCAAGGAACGCGGAGAGGATCGCCAGTTCGCCATCCTGCGGACTCCGCGAAACACAGCTGCGAAAGGCAAAGCCGAGCCGCGTCACATCACTCTCGCCGCCGTCGACGAGGGTTCTCTCCGCCAGCGCGCGGGCGCACTCCACGAATAGCGACTCATTGAGGGTGGTCAAAGCCTGAAGCGGTGTATTCGATCGCGCACGGCGGACGCAGGAGACATCGCCATTCGGCGCATCAAAGTTCTGTAGCACGGGGTAGGGCACCGACCGGAATCGAAACGTGTACTGCGCCCGGCGATACTGCTCCGAGCCGGTGTTCTGTGCCCAGGTTTTCGGTCCATAACTGGCCGGGGGCTCAAACAGAAACTTCGGTGCCGGGGGATAAACGCTCGGCCCGCCCACTTTGCGATTCAACAGGCCGCTGGCAGCCAGTGCAATGTCCCGTACCAGTTCCGCATCCACACGATGCCGCGGCCCTCGCGCCAATAAGCGGTTCGACGGGTCGCGACCGTACAGTTCCGGGGTGACAGCTGATGACTGACGGTACGTCGACGAGGAAACGATGAGACGGTGCAGGTGCTTGAGACTCCAGCCGTTGTCCATCAATTCGACCGCCAGCCAATCGATCAACTTCGGATGGGATGGCGTCTCACCTTGCGTGCCGAGATCCTCGGCTGTCGTGATGAATCCGGTTCCAAAACAGGCCTGCCAAATGCGATTGACGATGGCCCGCGCCGTTGTCGGTGAGCGCCGATCGGCCAACCAACGCGCAAAATCGAGACGAGTCGGCTCTGCACCCTTCGCCAGGGGATGCAGAAACGCCGGTGCGCCCGGTTCCTGGACTTCTTGCGGACTGAGGAAGTCCCCCCGTTCGAGCCGGTAGGTCATGCGAGGCTCGTCACGCTCCGTCAGCACGAGTTGCGTCGTCCCGCGCGGATGCTGCCGCCACAACGCTTCAATTCGGTCATTCGCCTCTTTCCAGCTGCCGATGGTCTTGCGCCACCGGCTGAAGACCGCCGCCGTCTGCTCAGCGGTCCGTTCTGATCGCGGGATGCTGAGAATCTCTCGCACAGCCGCCGGAATCGGATCGGCCTTTGCACTCCCATCCGATGTCACAAGGAATCGGAACCGCCCCAGGTTGTTGTTCTGATTGTTGTCGCTGTTCCAGCCGCCGTGCATCTGCTTCAACCTGAACGTGATCCGGTACCCGTTAGCGTTTTCGAGGGGCTGTTCCAATACAAACACAGCGTTGCGCGGCACGTTGCTGCGACCAGGACCGATGTCTTGTCCCCAGGCGGTCAGCTCATCACCGTCGTTGGCATATTTGATTGGCCCGGTCACGCGCCGCTTGTCAGTCTTGTCATTGAAGGTGCTGTCCAGATCCTGTTCGGGCGGATTGACGTCGGCCGAGACATCGGAAAACGTCAACTCGACCGCCTGATCGGGATCGTCGAGCGGCGCGGCGGTCGCCAAAAACTCGGTCAGCCCGGAAAGTCCGAAAATCGACCGGCCCGGTCCGCCATGCGGCAGGTTGGCATCGTTGAGCAACTCGAGCCTGACGGCTGCGATCTTCGGCAGCCTGACATCGACAAAAAACTCTGCGGTGTGTTTTGTCGGTGCATAACCTGCAGCGAGAACCGATCCGTCATCCAACAGGTAGTGCTTCTGTCCGCCAGTGGCATCCAGTTCCGGGCGGACTACGTGCCATTCCGGCTGATCGTCCTGGACAGACTCCTCCCAGGTGTGCATGCGCGCCGGCCAATCGGGTGTTGCGGCACGCAGTTCATCTTCCATTCGCCGTACCTCGCTCAGGAGTTCCTGCCGCTGCCGTTGCTGCTCGTCCGTGTAGACGGTGCGCTGCCCCTCATGACAGTTGTTGAGGAACGCGAACATGCGGTAGTAGTCAACCTGCGTCAGCGGGTCATACTTATGGCTGTGGCATTGCCCGCATTGAATCGTTAGCCCCAATACAGCCTTGCCAATGGCGTCCATGCGATCGAACATCGCCTCCATACGGAACTGCTCCGGATCAATGCCCCCTTCTTCGTTGACCATCGAGTTCCTCAGGAAACCGGTGGCGACGATTTGGTCCTGAGTCGCGTCCGGCAGCAGATCACCGCCGATCTGGTCAATCAGGAACTGGTCATACGGCATGTCGTCGTTGAGCGCATCAATGACCCAATTCCGATACATCCAGACGAACCGCGGTTTGTCTTTTTCGAAACCGTCAGAGTCGGCGTAGCGGGCGGCGTCCAGCCACAATCGCCCCCAACGCTCGCCATAGTGGGGCGAATCGAGTAACCGTTCCGCCTGTCTGTCGATGGCCCGATCGACCGGGTCCGCCAAGAACGCGTCGATTTCCTCAATCGACGGAGGAAGTCCGATCAAATCCAGCGACAGTCGCCGCAGCAGCGTGACCGGATCAGCCTGCGGTGAGGGCGAAAGGTCCTCCCGTTCCAACCGGGCCAGAACGAACGCGTCAATCGGATTGCGAACCCAGGCGGTCCTTCTGACGTGTGGCAACTCGGGTCGCTCAGGAGCAACAAATGCCCAGTGTTCCTCGTACGGCGCCCCCTCCGAGATCCATGTGCGCAGCATCTCGATTTCCCCCGGCATCAACGACTTGCCGGAATCCGCCGGCGGCATACGGTCGTCGCCATCGCTGATGATGCGGGCCATCATCGGGCTCTCATCGGGCCTGCCGGGGAAGATGACGTCTTCAGCTCCCTGAACGTCGCCCCTGCCGCTGAAGTGATCGAGCCGCAGGTCTCCTTCCCGGTGCTCGGCATCCGGCCCATGACAGGCGAAACATTTGTCAGCCAAAATCGGCCGGACGTCGCGGGCAAAGTCGCTCCCATGTGCGATGGGCGACGCCGCCGAAAGCAGCCAGACGGCAACACACAGGCTGACACCACTGATCACGTGGACTGGACTGTCAACGATTGGTTTCATCTGCAGAATCGGCATGTCGGCAGCACTGACTTATCTCGCCGGAGACAACACGAGCGTTGCTGGATGAAGAGGACACCAAAACTCTCTGGGTCAGGAATCATCACAACCGTCAAGTCTACTCGAAAAAAAACAGTCCGGCAAATTGCCCAAAAGAACAGACAGAATCGAAACCACCGCCCCATTGCTGAAACGTTACGAGTCCAGGACCCGGACGCATGCTGCCTTGCAACCCACTGGCCAACCGACGTTGCTGTGGGCCTGTTCGTCAGCCGCGAGTTGCTCAAATGTGGACGGTACATCACCAGTGGTCACAACCTGCGGATGCACATGTCAGCGCACAAAAAACGGGAGCCCCGATGGCCGGCAGGGCAAGGACCTGGGAAAACCCTGAAATGAGATTGTCTTTCTCATCAAGTAACTCGACGGTCACCGAACCGCGACCGCTGGTATCGACGTTTAGTTCCAATCGTTTGCCACTGAATGTAACTAGCGGAGTCGTGATCTGGCCACTGTCAAACAGATCACCCCGAAGTATAATGTTCGGGTTCCGGCCTGAAAGGTGAACGACTGACGAAACCCGGCTTGAGTTTATGCCGGTTCTGGTATCAAAGTGATTGACGCAGTGGAACCGGAATGATTCTCACGCCGTTGGTTTTACGCTTATGCTTTACCAGTTTGTTTTTGGTAAATCGCGTTGGGGTGGCTGGCGCTGTCGGCATATCCCGGTGTATTACATGCTGTATTGGCAGCTTCGCAAGAGGACCCGCGACCGGGTCGTCTATCGTCCCTCAACGCGAACACTCGGGCACCTGCTAGGGATCAGCGGCATGGCGCTGTTCGTGCTCGTTCTGCTCACTTGGAATGCAGGATTTCCCTGGGCGCCTGCTTCCGGCCAGGCAGGCCAGCCAAAACCAGCCCACACCGTTACTGCCGAAGAAATCCAACAGCTTCGAGAATTGACCGAGAAACTCAAACAGAACCTGACACCCGACGCACGTGCGGAACTCGAGCGGAAGTGGACTGCCCGAGGCAACAAAATGCAACATCGAGTCGAGCAAAACAAAGCTGTGCGTCGGACAGGCCGAATAGTTATGACCATCCTCTACTGGACTATGTATGGTAGCCTTTGCGCGGTCATGGTGTTGCCCCTCGCCGCCTATCCGTTCGAGTGGCTGACAATCCAACGGTCCGGTAACGACCTGATCGTCCGTAAACATGGCGTCTGGTCGGTGACTCGCCGCTGGCCAGTGAGCACCTTTGGTCAAATATTCTGCTATGTCGACGCTGAGTATTTAGACGGAGACAGCGATGTTATTGTCGGCTGGCGATGGATGGTCAAACTTGGCGCATCGGACAAGGCCTGGACCGAACAGGAGCCGAGTCTGGTCGATGATCCTGAAGTTGTCTTCTTTATCGATTACCAGGAAATTCAACCTTCCAATGACCGGCCACTGCCCGGCAGTGTGAGCAAGTTGACCGAGCATTTACAAAGTTTAACGGGGATCAAACCGGTGGTGCGTGGTGAAGTTTCCGGTGGCCGTGTGACTCAACGGTATCCGATGGCAACCAAATCAAAGATCACTCGCCATGTTGCCCACTCTCTTGAAGAAGTCCCCGAAGAGCTCCGCCCAAAGGCTGAACAAATGTTCAACAAAATTGGCAATAACAAAGGGCCTGCAGTACAGCATTCGTTTCGCGCAACGGTCCGCGACAGTAACGGTAACATGGTCGTTTATCACTCGCTGGAGGAGATGCCCTCCGAACTGCGTACCAGATACAAAGATGCGATACAACGAGCCAAACGCGATCAGCCACCATCATGAAACCAGGTCACAAGCAGCGTATATGGTTATATTCTCACTGGGAGGGAGACAATCTTTTGTCCGTCAAAGATGGCACCTTCTTCCCCCCCGTTCGTTGATATTCAGGCTACGGAAATCGCATTCGTCCGAGATACCAAACCTTGTCGTCGCGCCCAGGAATGTCGAGGTATCACACGGAGTACCCCGTGCATGTCCATCTCTAACTCGATATCCACAACCGGCGGAGGTCGAGCTGCAGGGACCGCCGGGTGCCGTCACCAGGCCGGTGGCGGCGTAGCGCAGCATGGACCAGTTCTGGAACCAGCGCTTGTGCCGGGTGATGTCGCTGCTCATGTTCGGTATCTGAACACTGCGGTTGGATCGGCAGGCAGATCTTGCAGATTTCTTCCGGCATTGGTTCTTTTTCTCGGGGCATTTCGAGCGGGTATTCGGGGGAATCTTCTTGCCCTCGGAGAGTCGAAAACCGAGAATCAGAGCAGAGGCTTGTCGTGAATGGGGTGCATGACGCTTACTTCGCGACAACTTGTCAGCCAGTACCCGGTTGGCCGGGGTCCCGACAGGAATGAGCTCATGTCTGGCAAAAATGTGCGCTACAAGTTCTTAGGGAGCTACATTCTTGTTTTTGTCGGACTCCTCATAGGTTTTTTTGTCGTAACAATTCCGCTCTTTATTAGTGACATAATCAATAACCTCAGCCAAATCGATGAGCAGTTGGAGATTCCATCTGAAGACCTTGAGCAACACAAAGAAAATCATTCAAGGCAGTGGACCTTGCCTTGATCGGAAATGGCTCAATGAATCGCTGCTCGATCTTTTGCGTCGCGCTCGGCATCACGGCTGGCGTCCCCGCCGAAGAAACGCTCTATAACGGCATCGTCCTGTCGGAGCAGTGGCCGCCGAACTATGGTCCACTGCCGCACGAGCCGATGCCCGTGGCATACCTTCGGGAGCGTCCGAAGGTCATTCCCACAGACGTCGGCCGGCAGCTGTT
>CAUZRQ010000153.1:0-11471 GCA_963582065.1 Planctomycetota bacterium
AGAACGGCGTGGCCGCGAGGTGCAATGCTCAGTTGAATAAGAAGTCGCTGGACACTCCTTCCCCGCCGCCTTCCCGTGAACCCGGCATAACTCTGTTGTCCCGGCGGAACGTCACGAGGGAGCGAAGTTCGGATCTGACAGGTTGTATTCCGGAGACGGGCTGAGGAGAGGGGCCGCCAAGTCGATGTCTCCTTGCTCTGCTGTTAGGCTGCCAATCGTGTCTGAGCACCCGAAAACGATGGCCCATTGGGATGCGTTGATCACGGAGTCTGTCGAGACGCCTGTTCCTGTTCTCGCGAACTTCAAGATCACTCGAATCCACTACCTGTTATCCGAGGCTCTTCAGGATGTGGTGAGCCGGGAAGCAGGTGCCAACTTCCATAGTTGGGCCGTATGGGGGTCACGAAAAGCCGGAGTCACGATTCGACAGGAGGACAAAGACCAGGCCTCACGAGATGCCACGATTGTCGCCGGCATTGTCGGAGCCGTTGTGGGAGCAGGCCTTGGCTGCCAGGTCGCTGCGATTGCTAGCTGGGATCTGCTCGTTTCTATCGTTGGTTGGTGATCGGGACCGCAGTCGGTGGGTACTGTGGCTTCCTGCTCGCCGGTTACACGCGAAATGTTGCTGCGCGGCTGGTCTTTGACGGCAATGCGATCGTGCTCGACGATATTGGCAGGGCGACCGCTCGCTACCTGGAATATGCCCAACGGGTTCATGCTCACAATGGTGACCGTGACACCTTATTGAGCGCGTTTCTGACTCAGTTTCGAGACGGGCCAACGGATCGCGGTGGGCAGGACCTATTACGCCGTGCCTTTCTGCAATACGAAGCGGCACGGCTTGCCGAGGATTCGAAGACGAGGCACGAGTGCACTTACTTTGCGAATTGTCTTGCAATCTTGCATGAGCATATTCGACTGCAGCCGTACATCAGTCGTTCGCTGCCATTCTTGATCCGCAAGTGTGTGACGCAGCGGCTGATGACCTTCAGCGTTGGTGAGAAATTGCTGGCGGTCCACGAGGACGTGCCATCGCTCGATGACGCGAAATTTCCGTCGACATTGACGACTATTGACAGTGTGGAATTGCGGGAGTTCCTCGAGGGGTCAGAAGGATGGGATCCGGGACGAGGCACACTGAAGAACACGCGGGCCAAGGACTGGACAAAAATAAGAGAGCGGATGGCGTACATCGTCAACCTCTTCCGCACTCGCCATCTGGACTCGAACGTCGTCGAGTCACCTTATTCTCCATCGCAAATTGATAAGATTGCAGCTGGAGAAATGCCTGCAGAACCCTGGTGAGGTGAGGAGCGTCTCACTGTCGTCGAAGCAACGATCTGGCGAACACCGGATAAGTCAGGGCCGCTCCATCCCCCGACGCCGATGAGCGTGGTTCGGATCTGGCGGATTGAACGCCGGGGCTGGGGTGGGGAGACTGGGGTACCGTGTCCGCGCCTGGCGACGGGCGGCTGCTGGGAAAAAGTGACCGGGGATTGAGCATCATGAGCGACGAGGTCAGTTTTGTGGAGGTGTTCGTCGGTAATTCGATCGAGGCATCAATGGTCAAAGCGATGCTAGAGTACGAAGGGATCGACGCATTCGTTCAAGATGAGTTGGTGGGAATCAACTTCCCACACTACTCCTCACCGGGAGGAGCCGGCGGTGTCAAGGTGGCCGTCCCCGAAAACTCCGCCGAACAGGCCAGGCAACTGATCGAGGCTTCCGGCAAAGATCAAGGCGGATGACCTGCAGGTAGCGTTTCGGTGAAGATCGGAAATCCACCATCTCCGTCGAGCGACGCCGGGGGGCGTGGTTCGGATCCAGCGGGTTGAACGCCGGGGCTGGGGTGGAGACAATCAGATCCGATCCCCAGGCGTGCCGGCAAACTGGTTTTCTAACAACGGTTCGCGTCCGCATTTTCGTCCGAAAACAATACCTAACTCGTTGATACCACGTTGGTCAGCACGCCCAATTCGAAATGAGGACGATTCGACATGCGATGTTTCCCAATTCTCCGTGTTGTTGCCTGTGGCCTGCTGGTCGTCGGTTGCTTTGGGTGTGTAACTGAGACAACGGGTCAACAGCCTGGGGATGCGGGTACAAATTCCAGTTCTGGGGTCAAAGGACAGCCTGATGGTGGTTCAATTGCCTTTGTTCCTGAGATAGGTGAGTGGTTCAGTTTGGGGAACAAAAAAGCCTGGGGATTCCGATATTCCGGTGCGCCGGTCCAGGTCTCGGTCGAGATCTTCTACCGACAAGTGCCCTTTCAGGACTTTGACACCGACAAAAAAAAGCAGGAGTTCTATCGCAGCCAGCCGTCAACTGATGACAGGCTGTTTGTCTTCAATAACGTCAATGACAGCATGGTAAAGTCTTATGAGTCTGGAAAAATGACCAGAGTGGATACTCAGGCCTTGGGGATTTGCGACAAGGGGAAGATCCTCTTCTATTTGCCGACAAAGAAGAGTGATAGAACGGGAATGGTGGCAGTTTTGGCTGAGTCAAAGGGAGCAAGGCAAAGCAGTTCTCAGCAATTTCAGCTTCCTGATCCAGGGGCCACTCCGAAAGGCGCAGTCGATGGCGGCGGAAGTCATACTTCTTCGAAGGATCCTGAGAACAGGTCGATCGCTCCCGGTGAATCGACGACATTGATCTCTGAGTTTTGGACTGTTCAACCTGACTCGAAGGGTCCAACTCACTGAATCGACTATGTGATGAAGGTCAGAGTTCTTCGCAAACCGGCGCAATTCGCCTCGCCTAAGAAGGCAAAGTGACACAATCTCGATTGGCCCGCCCGCGCCAGTGCGCATTGATCCAGCGGGTTGAACGCCGGGGCCGGGGGTGGGGAGACTGGGGCGGTGCTCCCCTTGTTCTTCCGGTCCTGCGGACGGAAATGACAAGGCTTTCCGTGGTACGCCGCAAGCTGATCAGGCGGGAGGTGCTGAACGTCGGCAGGACCCGGGGCACGGTCACAGGTGTCGTCCTGCTCTCAAGTGGACCAGTTCGCGGGATTCTGGGATACTCGTCTTGCTGATCGCGTTGGAATAGGTGAATTGGGCACTGCGGCCACTCGAGCAAGCGGAACAACGATGCTCTCGATCTTCGACCACCAACGAACGATGGATCGCCGTTCGATGATGACGGCTGGTGGCCTGGCTTTGGGAGGGATCTCGCTCGCGGACTTGCTTCGCACGCAAGCTGTCGCCGGTGGCCGAGAGAAACCGATTAGGACCGGCAAGTCCGTCGTGTTTTTGCTTCAGCACGGAGGGCCGACTCAGTTCGAGACCTTCGATCCGAAACTCGATGTTCCCGATCGTATCCGTACGGTCGGCGGTGTGGTGCAGACCAGCCAGCCTGGTGTCACATTCGGATCCACCATGAGCGGCCTGGCAAAGTGGGCGCACCGGATGGCGATTGTGCGGTCGTATACGTCCGGCAGTGCGAGTCACAGTCTCCGGCCGCTGATCGGCAAAGCGTCACGCAAGGCCAATATCGGAACGCTGTTTTCACGGCTGGCCGGAGCGAACGACCCCAAAACCGGTTTGCCCTCAAACGTGACATTGTTTCCGAACACGATTGAGCCAGGGGCACTGGGTCCTGATGAACGGTTCGGCAAGTTCAATCAGACCGGCGAGATCAACAGCGCGTATTCGGCGTTCACTCCAGGTGGTGGATCGACACTTCAAGAGAACATGAAGCTGAGATTGCCGGCCAAACGCTTCGACGATCGGGCGGCTTTGTTGAAATCACTGGACGGGCTTCGGCGGAATATTGAACAGAGCGGGGCCGCCGAGGGATTTGACAAGTATCGCCAACAGGCTTTCGAGATCGTGCTCCGCGGTGTGGCCGACGCATTTGATCTGTCGAGAGAGGACCCGCGGACGATTGCGAGGTATGACACCGCTCACTTCGTTGATGAAGATCGCTACAGCGGCGTCAACAATGGCGGGTCGGCTCGCCGCTGGTACCAGAACAACGCACAGACGCTCGGTAAAGAACTGCTGCTGGCTCGCCGCTTGTGCGAGGCCGGTTGCGGTTTCGTCACCGTCGCAACCAGGTTCGTATGGGACATGCACGCCGATCGGAACAATCTCGATGTCACTCGCGGCATGGAAGCCGTCGGGCGGCCTTTCGACCACGCCGTTTCGGCCTTCATCGAAGATTGTGAAGAGCGAGGTTTGAGCGACGACATTTTGCTCGTCTGCGTTGGCGAAATGGGCCGGACACCGCGCATCAACAAAAACGGCGGCCGAGATCACTGGGCCGGGCTGGCCCCGCTGATGCTCTACGGCGGAGGCATCACAGATGGACAGATTGTTGGCCAGTCCACACGTGACGGAGGGGAACCGCTGGCCGATCGAACCGGTTCCGCCAATCTCGTTGCCACCATCCTGCACACGCTGCTGGACATCTCCGAACTGCGGTTGAGGTCCGAACTCCCGACGAATCTCGTCGACTTCGCATCATCCGGGACCCCGATTCGTCACTTGGCTTAGGCGGCGGGTTTCCTGCCGATGGTCATTGGGCCGGGGAATCACTTGCAGAGCCTGATCCCCGCGGAGTGGGGTTTTTGTCTGGTGAGTGTGTCGCGGTAGTGTGGGGGCTTCCCTCCAGCGTGGCCATGCCCTGCAAGGTGTGTTTTGAGAGGGATGCAGCGATCGAACCGTGACAAGCCGAGTCGATAGTGGTTCGCATCCCGCGGGTTGAACGCCGGGGCTGCGGTGGAGAGACTGGGGTACCGCGTCCGAGCCTGGGAGATGTGATGCGAGTTCTGCTGGCGTTGCTGTTGGTCGGGATCGTGGGGTGTGGTGGCCAGAAGACCCTCACACTCAAGGGACACTCAGGTCCTGTTAACAGCGCGAGTTTCAGCCCCGACGGAAAGCGGATCGTCAGTGGTAGCGAAGACAAGACTCTGAAGGTCTGGGATGCCCAAACCGGCCGGGAGACGCTCACACTCAAGGGACACTCAGATGCTGTCACCAGCGTGAGTTTCAGCCCCGACGGGAAGCGGATCGTCAGCGGCAGCGGTGACAAGACGCTGAAGGTCTGGGACAGGTCGTCGCTGGACACGTCCAAGTAGCCGTCATCTCCCGGCGGCGAACACGGGATAAGTCAAGGAGTCCCTCCCCAACGGGGTGGGGGGGGCGGTTCGGTTTCTGGGCAACTGGCGCCCCAGAGTGCATGAGGCCACCGGCTGGCTCACTCAGCCGCCCTGAGCATGGCCAGAACCGCCGCGCGGATAGCCGGGGGCAGCGTTGGCCAGGCCGCGATCACGTGGGCCAGTTCGGGCTCGATTCGGGCGTTCCCGTTTTTCGGCGCTGCACCTGGCGCTGCACCTGGCGCTGCACAGCGGCACAAAACGGCGTTTTCCTCGGGGTTTAGGGGGGTCACATGCGGAATCATAATCCGCGTGTCGGGGGTTCGAGTCCCTCCTCCGCTACTTGTGCCTGGTGTCGCATCAGGCCGCACCATACCGCCCAAGTCCGCAACTGGTCGAAGAGCCACTCGTGAAGCGTTGCAGGACGACCAGCAGCAGCCTAGCCAGCGATTTCGTCAACCAGGGGTAATCGCGGGTCGTCCCGACTTGCTGACCACAAGCCGATTAGGCGCTTAGACTGACCTGCGAGCGGTTTCGGCTCTGAGAGCTTGACTGCCGTCTTCGTGACGGGTCAGCGACAGAATGAATTCCTGGCCCCCGCTATGCTACGATATGGGAAAGATCACGCACGCGCGAGGATCCGATGCGAGTCATCCGGCGGTCGGTTTGCGTGGCAGCGTCACTGGTGGCCTTGATGTCGGCCGTCCGCGCGGCGGAACCTGAGCGGGATCACTTTGCGGGGTTGGCCAGGTCGTTCCGCAGCCAGACACGGCCGCTGATCAAGCGATTCTGCCTGCGGTGCCATTCGGAGAAAAACAAGAAGGGCGATCTAGACCTCCAGCAGTTCAAGACGCTGGCTGCGGTACGACGTGGTGCCGCGACGTGGCTCAAGGTGGCCGAGATGCTGGACAACGGTGAGATGCCCCCGAAGGACTCGAGGCAGCCATCGGCCGCGCAGAGGAAACAGCTTCGCGAATGGGTCCGCCGGTATCTCGTTGCCGAATCGCTGGCCAATGCCGGCGATCCGGGGCCCGTCGTGCTGCGGCGGCTGAACAACGCCGAATACACCTACACGATCCGCGATCTGACCAGGGTCACACTCGACCCGGTCCGCGAGTTTCCGGCCGACAACGCGGCCGGCGAGGGGTTCACCAACACCGGCGACGCGCTGGTGATGTCGCCGGCCCTGTCACAGAAGTACTTCGACGCGGGCAAGCAGACTGCTCGCCACGTGGTCCTTTTACCGGATGGATTTCGCTTCTCACCGCACGTGACGCGGCGAGGCTGGACGGATGAGATCCTCGCGGAGATCCGCAAGTTCTATGCGCAATTCGCTGACTCTGTGGACCTCGGAACCGGCCTGGCCGTCGGCTATCTCAACGGCCACAGTGATACGCGACTCGGAAAAGCGGGACGCTTGCCGTTGGAAAAGTATTTTGCCGTGCTGCTCGCAGAACGGGATGCGCTCACGAAGGGTGGCAAGACGATCGGTGCGGTGGCTCGTGCCCGCGGGTTGAACGGGCGGTATCTCGGCAAACTCTGGTCGAGTCTCTCGGGCTCTGATCCATCGCTCCTGTTGGACTCTCTCCGCGCGCGCTGGCGGACCGCGACGCCAAAGGACGCCGCTGCGTTGGCTGCCGATGTGGCCACGTGGCAGAATGGGCTGTGGGCGTTCAACCCGATCGGCCTTCGCGGCAGGAAGGGAAGTTCCTCCCGGTGGGTGGAACCGATCAATCCGCTGGTCGTTCAACAGGACCTGCGTTACAAGATTCCCGCAGCGGTGAAAGGTAAAGACAAACGGCGAGTCATCGTCTCGCTTGTCGCCAGCGACGCCGGTGATGGAAACGAGCATGACTACGTCGTGTGGCGAAAGCCGCGGCTGGTCAAAGAGGGCCAGCCGGACATTCTGCTGCGCGATGTGCGGAAGATGGCGCCGGACGATGCCGCGAACGACTCGGCCAAGTGGGGCCTCGACCCGGCGATGTTCGGCAAACATCCCAACGGAAAGGCGATCGACGCCACCTCCCTTTGCGTTCGCGCTCCGTCGGTGATCGAGATCCGTCTTCCCACCGACCTGGTGTCCGGCCGCGAACTGCTGACGACCGTCGTGCTCGACGAGGAAACGGGTCTCCGGGGGAGCGTGCAAGTCGAAATCGTTGGAGCCGCGCCGCGCGGCAAGTCCGGGCTCCTTCCAAGCAAAGTCGCTGTGAAGTACTCGCAAGTGACGCAGGTGTTCTCCGACCATCGCGAGGTTTCCTTTTCGCGGCCGATCCTCGTCAGCAAGAACAGCAAGGTGCGAGCGGCACTCGAGTCGGCAATGGATGACCATCGCAGCCTGTTCCCGACCGTACTCTGTTACATGCAGGTCGTGCCCGTCGACGAACTCCATACGACCACCCTGTACTTTCGAGAGGACGACCATCTCGTACGGCTGATGCTCGATGCTGTACAGAAATCTCGAATTGACCAGCTTTGGCAAGAACTGCGCTACGTCAGTCAGAGCGCATTGATGCGAGTCGTGGTCCTCGAGGACCTCCTGACAGCGATGAGCGGTAACCGCCAGGACAAGAATTCTCAATACCACGGGCTCGAACCACTTCTCGCGCCATTCACCAAGGCCGCGATCACGTTCCGCAAGGAACTGGTTGCCGCCGAACCGGCGCACATCGATGCGCTGGTTGAGTTGGCCGACCGCGCGTATCGCCGCCCGCTGACCGACGTGGAACGTCGCGAACTTCGCGGCCTGTACCACCAACTGCGCGAACAGGGACTGTCACACGAGGCGGCATTTCGGCTGACCCTCGGCCGCATCTTCATTGCCACGCCATTCCTGTTTCGGCTTGAGTCCGCACCGGCAGGAACCGCCGCCGCTGGAGTTTCCGATTGGGAACTGGCCAGCCGGCTGAGCTATTTCCTGTGGTCATCCCAGCCGGACGAAGCGCTGCGGGCAGTCGCCGCCGCTGGCGGGCTGGCTTCAGCCGAGATGCTGGTCAAGCAGTCCAGACGCATGCTGAGTGACCCACGTGGACGGCGGCTGGCGATCGAATTCGCCTGCCAGTGGCTGGGTATCTATGACTTCGCGCAAAATAACGACAAGAGCGAGCAGACGTTCCCGGAGTTTGCCCGGCTGCGCGGGGAGATGTACGAGGAATCGGTGTTGTTTCTGGGGGACTTGTTTCGCAACGACGGCTCGATCCTGGACCTGATCAATGCCGATCACACGTTCCTGAACGAGTCGTTGGCAAAGCACTATGGCATCGACGGAGTGAACGGACCGGAGTGGCGACGCGTGGCGGGCGTTCTCCGCCAGGGGCGGGGTGGCGTACTGGGGATGGCATCGGTGCTGGCCAAGCAGTCGGCCGCATCGCGCACCAGCCCGATCGTGCGTGGCAACTGGGTTTACGAGACGCTGTTGGGCGAGCATCTGCCCAAGCCGCCGGCGAAAGTCCCGCAGTTGCCCGACAGCGTTCCCGCCGGGTTGACGACACGGCAGTTAGTGGAGCGGCACAATTCCGTACCGGAGTGCGCCAAGTGCCACTCGCGAATTGATCCATTCGGGTTTGCCCTGGAACGGTACGATGCCATCGGGAGGTTGCGGGCAGGCCCGTCGGACACCAGGACCAGGCTCGTCGACGGCACAACCATCGAGGGGATCGAGGGTCTTCGGAAATACTTGTCGACCACCCGGCGTCACGATTTTGTACAGCAGTTTTGTCGCAAGTTGCTGGGCTACGCGCTGGGCCGCGCAGTCCAGCTTTCCGACAGGCCATTGCTCGCAGAAATGCTCCGCCAGTTGGCGGCGAACGGATATCGCTGCAGAACGGCGATCGAGATCATTGTACGTAGTCGACAGTTCCGGGAGATCCGGGGAAGAGACGCGACCAGCGAATAACCCTTTCCAAATGCTGAAGCGGACAATATGGTGTTCCGACATCGGTTTTCGTGAGTCGGATTTCCGCCGTCCTTCGTAATGTGAGCCCGGGTCACTCAAGCCAGCAAAGGCACAAACACATGCCAAGGCATCACCATTCCCGCCGCGTGTTTCTTCGAGGGCTGGGCGTGACCATGGCGCTGCCGTGGATGGAGTCGCTCCCGGTCTGGGGTGATGGAGTCGCCGATGGCAAGAAGACCACGAAGCCAGCCAGCCAGGCTCCGGTCCGCCTGGCCGTTCTGTTTTCGGGGAACGGCTTCCATGGCTCCGAGTGGTGGGCGAAGGGTTCCGGCAAGCAGATGCAGCTCGGCAAGGTACTCGCGCCGCTGACCGAATTTCGTGAGAAGTTGGTCTTCATCAAGGGGCTCTACAACGCCGAGGCACTCAAGGGCAACATCCATAGTTCCCAGACCGGAAATCTGCTTTCCGGGGCGCCTCTCGCTTCGGGTGGCCGGATTCACTCCGGTACCAGCTTCGACCAGCTCGTCGCCCGACATTACGGGCAATCGACGAAGGTGCCGAGCCTCGTGCTCGGCTGTGAGAAGTCGATTCCGGGAATTCACAAGAACTACTCGCTGCTCTACAGCTCGCACATTTCGTGGAGTTCTCCCAACTGCCCCACACCACTGGAACTCTATCCGGCTCTCGCGTTTGATCGCCTTTTCAAGGATCAATCCGGCCCCGGGGACAAGAGCGTGCTCGACCTGGTGCTCACCGAAGGAAAGCGCTTTCGGCGGAACATCAGTTTGACCGATCGACGAAAACTCGACGAGTACCTCAATTCCGTGCGTGAAGTCGAGCAGCGGATCGAACGTGCCGACAGCAGGGGCGAGTTGCAGGGTTGGCGGCCAACGCTGGACCAGCCGAACGTGCCGCGTCCGGCGGACGGTATTCCGCAAGACCTCCCCGAACATATGCGGCTGATGTGCGACATTCTGGTGCTGGCGTTTCAAACCGACGCGACACGCGTCTGCACGTTGAAACTCAACAACGACATCAGTTACCTGCGATTCCCTCACCTCGGTGTCGACCACCAACACCACGATCTGTCGCATCGCAACAACGACGACTATTTGAAAGTGAACCAGTTCTTCCTGGAGCAGCTTGGCTACATCGCTCGCAAGCTGGACGCGATCCAGGAGGGTGAGCGCACCGCGCTGGACAACTCGATGCTGATGCACTGCTCAAGCATGATGACCGGCGGTCACGACGCAACGAAGCTGCCGGTCGTGCTGCTCGGCGGCGGCGGCGGGAAGTTGCAAGGTGGTCGTGTACTCGACTACCTCGACAAGCCCAACCGCAAGATGTGCAGCCTCTACCTGTCGCTGCTTGACCAGTATGGCATCCACCGCAAGAAGTTCGGCGATTCGAACGAACGGCTGGTGGAAGTGTTCCAACGGTCCGGATCATGAGTGGTCAGCAACAGCAAAACACCCTGTCGGGTCTAACGCCGGGGCTGGGGTGGGCGACTGGGGTCCCTGTCCGAGCCTGGGGAGATGTGGTGCGAGTTCTGGTGGCATTCCTGTTTGTTGGGATCGCTGGATGTGGTGGCGAGGAATCCTCACCTGACGGCAGTATGGTGCCGGGCGCGCACTTTCTTGGCGCCGAGTCGGATGCAGGCCCTCAAGGACCTGCATCCATGGAAACGCCCCAAGCGCAACGTGGGCGTTCCCGCCGAGGCGGGCATCCGCGACACCGAGTGGCATTACGTGGCCTGGGAGTACTCTTACGCGGAGGACCTGCACCAGTTGTTCCTGGACGGCAAGCTGATCTGGCGGATGAAAAGCCCGGACGGCCGCAAGCTGGTCAATAACCGCAAACACGACGCCCAGTTCAGCGTGGGGAGCCGCCTGACGGGCTATGCCCGCTACGGCGGCGCGTTCAACTGGCTGGGAAGAGGCAACTTCTTTGGTCAGATTGGCGAAATTCGAATCTCCAGCGTCCGTCGTTACTGATCACGAGTCGTCCGCCTTGTGTGATAACGGGGCGAACAGGGAGAGGTTACAGTCGGTGACGTAATGCAATACGTAGCATCAGATGATGTCCAGCAAGCCATTGAGGCAATCGCTTCCGATGGTTGCGTCGTGCTGGAAAACGCCGTTAGCGAGTCGGAAGCGGCCGACTTGGCGGAGTTGGTGTTGAGCTCGCCGACACGCACGCCCGGTGTCTCGGGATACGAATTCGTCGTCTGTCTGATGAATCATGATCTGCGGTTCCTCAAGCTTGCGATGCACCCGACAGTGCTGGAACTTGCGAGACACCAGCTCGGCGGCCGCACCGAGCCAGCTCCCAACGCGTTTGCCTGGCCCGCAGAACACCAGATCCTTTTAGGAAGCGTCGACGGCCTGGTTGCTCATGCAGGTTCAGATCCCGGTTGGTGGCACATGGATTCGCCCATGGGCCAACTCAACCAATCCCGTCCGCTGCCGGACTTCCCCA
>CAUZRQ010000154.1:0-11461 GCA_963582065.1 Planctomycetota bacterium
TGCCGGAGGTGTCCGGGGTTCGCAATTCTTCCTGAGGAATTGTGGCTTCTTCAACGGTTCGGTCCGCGCGGGTGCGTCGTTTTCCCGTCCGACCTCGAACACGAAACCTCCTGCGATCGACAAACGCGAAGCCAGCACCCCCGGGGCACCAGGACCATGAACATCGCCCGGGTGTCAATCTGCCTCCTGGTCTGTCTCGGTGCTCACGACGCGATCGGTAGTGAGCCGGCTCGGCACAGGGTCTTGAACAACCTGGTGACCGAAGTGGTTGATGCCGCTGCACGCGGATTGTTGAAAGAGAAGACAATTCGCTTTGCGGCCTCAGAGAGCGGCTGGTACTGCGTGAGAGTCGAGGGCCCGGCCACGATTCGCCTCGACGATGAAACCAGGCCATTGTGTGCCGGTCAGCAGGCCGGCGTTGCGCCCGAAGCGATGCGCCATCTTGGCTCGGGTGTCCACAGGCTGTCGATCGAGGGTCGGCCGAAGGGATTGACCGTCCGCAGGATTCCCGAATTGCAGCACGCGTTTTATAACTCCGGCGACACGTGGAACGTTGACCACGGGCCCTTTGACGACTGGAGATTTCTCAAGCGACATGTCCTGGCCAACGTCAACGTCGTTATCAGCGGCGGCGCCCGGAACCCGCTGGGGTTTGCCGAGTCGAAGAAGGCGGGCTTGCGCTGGATCAGCAATGCCGCGGGAACGGCACACTTTGCCCGTGAGGATCACCTGCGGGAATGGAAAGGCCTGGGCCGACACTGGCTGACGACGGCACCCAACCCGTTTCGGCGGCGACACGATGTGACGGTCGACGAGGCGTACGCTGCCTGGTCCCGATCCGTCGGGCTCAACCACCCGCTGATGGACGGCGTGGTCGTCGATGAATTCGGAGGCGGGGATCAGCCCAAGTACGGTGCCTATCGCAAGGCGATCGAGAAGATCTACGCCGACCCGAAGTTCCGAGGCAAGACGTATTCACCCTATTCCTACGGAAGCGGCATCCTCAGCAACGACAGAAGCCGGGATTTTGCCCGGGCCTCGGCAAAGGGAGGCGGCCATGTCTGCATCGAACGCTATCTTGTCGAACAGCCCACACGCGAAGCCGCCGAGAAGCACATCCACGAGCAGTTTCATGCGGGTTGGAACATGCCTCGTTACGAGCAGGATTTCCCCGGAGTGGTGAAACGGACCGTGATGGTGCTGGGTTACATGTCTGCCGTCGGCGAATCGTTGAACGTGGATCCCCGCGTCGATTTCAAGGTGTTCATGGACCTGCAAATGCACGCCCTGGCCAACCGGCCGGCGTACGCGGGGCTCGGAGGACTTCAGTACTACACGTGCAGCTACGCCGACGAGGAGACCATTCGCTGGGCCAGCCGCCTGTTTCGGCACTACGCGATCGAGGGAAAGACCGGCCTGCTCTCGGCGGATCTCGGATTCCGGTACAGGCTGACACACATTCAGAACCCGGACTTCTTGGAATCGACGTCCGGCTGGAGCACACAACCGGCCGAGCCGGGCAGTCTTGCTGCGAAGTCGCACCCCGAATACGGCTACCTCCAGTTTCGTTACAACCGCGATGGCAAGGGAGACAGTTTCCTCTGGACCAAACGCAGCTCGAAACGCGCCAATGTCTTCAGCCAGGAGATCAAGAACCTGGTACCCGGCAGGCTCTATTCCCTGAAGATGGTGACCGCCGACCACGTCGACCTTGTCGAGCAGCGACAGGCCAGGAAGTCATTTGCGGTGTCGGTTCGCATCGACAATGCGGAGGTGTTGCCGGGCAGGAAGAAGTCCTTCCAGTCGACGTTTGCCAATCACTACGCCCGCCCGGTCGGGAAGTTCCGGGGAGGGCGGACGTTTTACATGAACTACCACTGGCGAGTCTTTCGTGCGAAGCAGTCCAGTGCCCGGTTGACTGTCAGCGACTGGAAGAACGACAAAACACCCGGCGGTCCCATTGGGCAAGAACTGATGTTCAACTTCATCGAGGTCCAGCCGTACTTTGCCGAGTGAATGGGACCGTCAAGCCGGAGTCCACTCCAAGCGGACTTTGAGTTTGTTCAAATGGCTGTAGGGGACGATCTTCTCTCGCTGCAGCCTGCCGACGACAATTCCCGGCGCAATCCCAATCGATTCGGCAAACTGCTCGACGTCTGCATGGCTCCTGAGTCGCTGAAGGTCGCCTGCCAAGGCTGGCGGGATCAGCGTGTTGGCAGCAAACTCGTTGGCCCGTTGCTCTCGAGGATCGTCAGCGTAGTCGATGTCGATGTAGGTCTCCTTCTTGCTGTCGTTGAGGATGTGGCCGGCTTCATGGAAGAAAGTAAACCAGAACCGATCGTTAGATCTCCCTCTGAGATTCAGGCCGATCATCGCCCGAGTGGGTGTGAGCCATTTGGCCGCCCCGCTGATCGACGCGGCAGGAAGCTCGGGTTCCAGCACCACGACGACACCGGCTTCGGCAGACTGCTTCACCATCTCGTTGACGAACACATCCGGCGGTTCGGTGGAGAGCAGGCGGATCTGCTTGAGAGCGGCACGAAACCGGGGCTTATCGAACGGCCGGCAAGGGATCTCCCAGGCCTTACGCTCGCACAGTCGAAGCCATGTCGCGATTGCACCTCTCTTGTCTTGGACAGAGGGTGACTTGCGGAACGCGAACTGTGGCCGTTGCCAGCCCTCTTTCCACGCATCAACACTGGCCACGCCGAAGAACCGAAGTGCCTCCTCGAGCAGACCCACCCTGTCGTCCTGCTGCTCGATCGCTCCTCGAATGATCAACTCGCGGGTAGGGATCCCCCTCAGCCAGCCCAGGTCACTCTGCAGTCGCTTCTTCTCTTCGATGCGTGCCAACTGTTCCCGGTAATTGGCCTCCAACTGGTTCCACATCCGAGCCGGCACTCCGGTCACTCGGTCGAGCCGAATGGCTGTTTCCTGAGTGATTGTGGCAACGCCCTTGATGATCTGGTTGACATGCTTGACCGAGATGCCGGACCGCTTGGCGAGTTCTCGCTGGTCGACTCCCATCTCCTCGATCGTGTCCTGGAGTGTGCGGCCGGGGGGGACCGCGTAATCCGGATCGTAGGCGTGACGTGTTCCGCGTCGAGTCTGCTTCGGCATGAGTGCCTCCCTGCGGATCAGTGGTAATCCACGACTTCAATTACGGTGATACTCATCACGTGCTTCCAATCCAATCCACCGTCGGGCTTTTGCGGAACCAGTCGGTCGGCTGGCTCGAAGATGAGCCGTTTCGGGTGAACGAGGTCAACTGCCAATTGCCCGTCTCGATCCTGGCCCAACTCGTGACAGTGAGCTTTCTGCAGGCTTCTCATGTCATGCAGGGTTTCGGCCGCCGCCAACTCGGCAAGCCGTTGCTGCAGCCGCTCGGCATTTCGAGGTCCGAGTCGGCCGCGCATGTGCTTTGCTGAGCTGCAGAGCTTCTGCATCTTCCGTGACAGAAAGTGTATCTCCATGATCGGCTGTTTGTACAGAATAGTATACCGTATAGGTATACGAAAGACAAATACCGAGCGGTCATTCCCGGTTTCGCATCCGGTTCGGGACGTGGCCATTGCCGGTCACTTGCCGGAATGCCATGAGAATGGTCGGCATGCTGGGCGGCGTGAGTCGGACAGTCTCCGTGGGCACTCTGTCGCCGTGGCGCGTCTCGCAGAGACCCGCTCTTACCCGAACAGGTCGAGCACGGGTTCGCCCTGGCTCACCTGTTCCGAGAACCCGTCGGGACCGAATCGGGTGGCGGGGGGCACACCGAGTCCATGGAACAGCGTCGCTCCGAAGTTCTCGGGCATCACCGGCCGGTCCTTGACATAGCCGGCCTGCCGGTCGGATGCCCCGTAGACCACGCCGCCGCGGATGCCGCCGCCGGCCAACATGGCCGAGTAGCAATGAGGCCAGTGATCGCGGCCCCGCTTGTTCACCTTCGGCGTTCTCCCAAACTCGCCCACCATCGCCACCAGCGTGCTGTCGATCAGTCCGCGGTCGCTGAGATCGTCGAGCAATGCGGAGACGGCTTGATCAACATTGGGTAGCGCCCAGCTGAGGCCGTACGCCGAACTCCCGAAAATGCTGTCATCAGGTTTGTACAGGACACCGTGCATGTCCCATGTCTGGACGTTCTTGAACTTCTGTCCGGGAGGAACACCGGTGAAGGCGACGACGGTCACCAGGCGGACACCCGCTTCGATCAACCGCCGGGCCATCAGCAGGTTTTGCCCCAACGGATGCATGCCATAACGCTGCCGCTCTTGCTTCGGTTCGAAGTCCAGGTCGAAAGCCCGCTTGGCGTCGGGGCCGGTGACAAGATCGATCGCCTTATCCTGCAAGTTCCGGAAACTGGATTGCGCTTCGCTGGTGCCCAGTGGGTCACGGCCCTCGAGGGACTCGAGCAGTGTCTCTCGCCTGCCAACTCGATCGACCGTACAGCCAGCCAGTGGATCGAAGGCGGAAAAGCGAAACTTCGGATGGGACGGATTGTCGAGGTCCTTGCCCACACGCAGCGGACTGTAGGCGGTGCCCAGGAATCCGCCGCCGTGATACCAGGGCTTGACGTCGCCGGCCAGGTTCTGCACCCAGACGTAGGAGGGGATGTTGGCAGTGGTTGGCCGCAGCTTGGCCATCACCGAACCGAAGTAAGGCGTCCGCTGGGTCGGTTGCCGGTCGCCGGTCATGCAGATGTGCATCCCACCGTCGTGCCCGCCGTTGGTTGTTTGCATCGAACGGATCACCGCATAACGGTCGGCCCGTTGTGCCAGGAGCGGCATCTTCTCGCAAATTTGCATGCCGGGTACGTTCGTGGCGATCGGCTTGAAGGCGCCACGAATGTTCTCGGGGGCATCAGGTTTCAGGTCCCACATGTCGTGCTGTGGAGCGCCACCATATTGCACGATGAAAATGCACGACTTCCCCTGGCGACTCTTCTCGCCCGTCGCAGCTGCGACACGCTCTGAATGCAACAGGTCCGGTAAGCCGATCCCCAGAGAGCTCACGCCGCCGATCTGCAAGAGACGTCGGCGAGAGACGTCCCGGGCGGCGATTGAGTCATCGATGGTGTGCATGGCTTCTGCAGGCCTGTTGATGAGCAGTGTCCGACGCGCCGAGTCTCAGGAGATCACAAGATCTTCGACAGCCGCCGGGTCGTGTTTCTCTACCGTACCCAGAAACTCCGCTTGATACGCGTTACGTTGCCCTGGTGATCTTTCACCGAGACGATAAGCCGGCCTCGCGATCGAAGGACGATCGGCTGCTTCGGTTTCCATTCGAAGACACCATACCCGAGATGCTGGAACTGAGGCGAGAGGTTTTCGCCGGCGGCCACACCGCCGATGTCGAAATCGGCCGTGACCGTGAAGCTCTTCATCGCCAGCCCGCTGTAGTAATCGTGCATGCCGATCAGGATGCGACCCAATCTCTCGTTCGGGCCGGCGCGGGGCTGACTGATTGTCAGCGTGGGGCGAGTTTCATCATCCATCCACCCGCTGCCCAGGCCGAGCCTCGAGCCATCGGCCGGATTGAAGTCGAGATCGATCGGGCAACCCAGGTCGATCCAGCGGAAAATCGTGCGGCGATCTTCTTCGGAGAGCGGCCCGACCTTGCCGGATTTGACCGCCGCCGGCGGTGGCATGATGCTGCCGGTGTAGTCGACATCCGCCAGCCGAATGTTCTGTCGATCGGAACCATCGACCGGCTTGCCGGCGATCTGGAGAGTGGCAGGATCTCCCGGCACGCTGGCCGTGGGGAAATCGTCATTCGCCCAACCGTCGTTGCGTTGCCCGAGGATCTTCCAGGCGAGCAGGCTTCGTCGAGATTGATAGACGCGAACGTAACGCGACACCTGCGGCAGGACCCAACGGTTTGCCACGTGCTTGCGACCGGAACGATCGAGAACTCCACGCACCAGCATGGCGTAGGTTGCCGGGATCATTCCGCCTGGCTCGCTGCGAAACATCCCGCCTCCGCCGCGACCCTTGACCATCTGAGAGTCGTTGAGCACCAGTCCGGCGGCAGGTCGGGCGATGTCCTTTCCATGACAGGCCGCACAACTTCTTTTGAAGATCGGCAACACGTGTCGGAAGAACTCGACGTCGACTGCACCCGTTTTCTCGAAGCGGAGCCCCGTCGTGTTCTCGGTGTCCCACCGCTTGCCCGATTCGTCGTGCTGCCGGGATGTCAGCAGCGGAGTCTGTGATGCGAGGTCCAGAACCGTGTAGTCGGCCCGTGCAGCGTGGGTCAGCGCGAAGTCGGTGGGTTGCTGGCTGTGGGCGTGGCAGCCGCCGCAGTCGTGACGAACTTCACCAGGACGAACCTGGTGCCACGTCTGTGCCATGCTCAGCATCATGCCGTGCTTGTCGAGCATCTGAAACGTGTAGGACGTATCGGCGGGGATACGTGCCAGGAAACTGGTGTCGGGGTTGCCGTCGGGGTCCGTCGGTTGCGATCCGTCAGGCTGAAACTTGCGAACAGGAATCTCGCCCAGGATGCGATACCGTTCGTCTCCCCAGTTCCAGAATCGCCGCTTGCGTCGGGAAGTCGGCTCTTGAGCGATGATGCGAATCGCATGCACGTCCTCGTTCTCGTACAGTCCGCAATCCGAGCCCTGGTTGAACCAGTGGTCGACTCCGGGACGATACGAATTGAACGGTCGCAACCCTCGCAGCTTGTCTTGTCGACGACCGGCGGCCGTCACGCTGCCCTTCGCAATCGCTCCGCCGGTGACACTCTCGCGCTTGTACAGGCTCGAAGTTCCCACCAGGCCCAACGCCGAGCCCTCGGGCAGGTGCACAGACGCGGTTCCGTCGTTAGCCGGGGGGGCTTTCCTGGTCGGCTCGTCGACTCCATAAATCCTCTTGTAGGGAACGACCGGACGCGGCCACTGTTCGTTATATTTCGGGTCGTTCTTGATCAGCAGCATCTGCGACGGTTCGTCGATGGGGTTTCCGTTGCGGATCAGGTAGATGCCGGAATCGATTCGCGGATACCAGAACCGTCGATAGCTGCCGTTGGAATTCACCGAGCCCCCCGACCAGACGGCCAGCAGGTGATTGTCGGGCGCGCCACAAGGGTGGGTGAACTTGCCGACTCGTGGCGACCTGGGGTCATCACGGACCGAAAGGCCTGCCGGTGAGTCGAAGGAACTGACGAAGCGAGTGATCGATTTCAGCCCGTAGGGTGTAAAAGCGAATCGTGGTCGTCGGGTGTTTTCCTGCAGCGGGTTGCGGGCATCGGTTCTGTCGGCTGGTCCGAAGGCCGAGTACCCTGGCTTCACGCTGACGGGCATCCGGTACAGGGTGCCGAATCCGAAGTTGTTCAGGTTGTAGTACGCTTCGAACACGATCGAGCCGTCGGACAACTGCGTGTGGAAGTGGTACACGTCGGAACCCTGGAAGCTGGAAACAATCGGTCCCCAGCCGGTGCCGTCCGGGTAGATGAACCACAGGCCCCAGTTCCGCAGGTCGCGCAGCCCCTGGCTCTCGTAGCTCGAAAACATCACCCGTCCGTCGCGTAGAATCACAGGATGCAGGGCACTGGCAATGTTCAAGTAGCCGATCATCTCGACGTTCGCGCCATCGTGGTCCATTGTGAACAGCTGAAACGAACCGCGGGTATACGTCTTGGGGGCTTCAAACAGGTTGCGACTGCTGGTGAAGACGACGCGTCCTCCCGGAGCCGGGCAGGGTCCCAGGTTGAAAACCGCTGTCCCCCTGGACTCCTGTTCGGTCAGGATTCCGGTGTTGGGTGTCCGTTCCTGGTGCGTCAGCCGGACGACTCTTCGCGTGGCCAGGTGGATCTTGTAGATGTCCGAACCGCCCGCTGGGAATCCCCATGGGGCCTGCCTGGTCTGGTCATGAAACAGGACGTAGTACACCCATTGACCATCGAAGGAGACGTACGGATCGGCCACCGCCCCCTTTTTGCCCTCGACCAGCAGCTCTTCGCTGCCGTCGGGATGGAGCAAAACCAGGTCGCTTCCCGGGTCGACATTCAGCGGGTTGAACACCTCTGCCCAGCGAGTCGCCTTTTCATCTCCGAAGCGGGGAGCTCGAACATAGACGATGTCGTAGTCCCAGGTGACGGAGGTGTCCGTGGCAATGCCTGGTACTTCGACCCCCAGCCTTCCGTCGTCTTTCGTATCGGCAGCGAACGACGGAGTTGCCAGGATCAACAGTCCCGCGCAGAATTGTGCCGCTCTCGCGTTCATCAAGCCGAGCCGTTTTCAGGATGTGCCGAACGTCACGCGACCAATGCTGCGACAAACCTCATCCACTTGCAAGCCGTGTACTTTCGCATTCCGGCTGGGTTGGCACGATCGCAAGCGGGGCCGCTGATCTTCGGCCAGGGGGGCGCACACCGTGCTCGATTGCCTCAGTGGCACGATCCTCGGGGCGGGTGTGAAGACGGCACCCAACCGTCGGACCCCTGCACGCGTTTCCCCTCGAGCAGTCTTGCCTGCGTGGGCGGTCATGGCGACGCACCCTTTGCCGAGTCATTTGTACGACTGCAGGTAGTGGTTTCGTCGGATCCTGGCCTCGAAGGCGTACAGCTTTGTCTTCTTCAGCAGAAACCGCAGCTTGATCGGACGGCCTTGCAAAAGATGGCAGTCGGGGCTGCCTTTCCAGCTCACGACGTGACGGACACTGTTGGTCGTGATCGGCTTGCAGTCGCCACGGGCGAAACCCGGGATGACGTTTCCCTTGGTGTCGAGAGCTTCGACGATAAGCGAACCACCTCGTGCGTTGGCGTTGACGACGATCGTATCACCCAGGAACACCAGTGGCTTGGTTGTGAGCGAACCCACGTCGGACCCCGCATCGATGGATACGAAACCATCGATTCGCAACTTGGCGAGGCCGATCCCGGGGTTGGGATGCTTGGGCATCGGGTCAAGCTTGGGCGGATCGCCGGACCAGGTCCACCAGTTCTTCGCGTCGATTCCGATGTAGTAAAACCAGATCTCGTCCTTCACGATAATCGGCTCGGGCGTGAAGACCGGTGAGACGGTTCCCCAATCCCATTGCTTGTCCTTCTTGCCGTACGGGAGAAACACGGCGTCGAGGGCGATCTGTTTCCAGTCCTTGTCCTGGTTCAATTCGCGAGCCGGGATCGCTCCGTGTTTCCCCACTCGTGACCACGTGAGTCCGTTGCGGCTGTAGATCAGATGCAGGTTCTTGCGGTCGGTCCACGGGGCCTCTTTGGTGATCGGTTTGAGTGATTCGTTGTGGTAGGCGGCCATGACTCCGAAGTAATAGTTACCGTAGGCAAAGGGCGCGGTCTGATAGACTTGGGTGTTCAGCGGGAGGTCCATCCTGGTCCGCCGCATGATGGTGACCTTGGACGACCACGACAGAAAGTCCTCGCTTTCGATGCGGCTGACGATTCGCGTGTTGGGGGGGCCGAAGCGGAGGATGGCCACGTATCGCTGATGCCTGGCGTCCCAGAACGGACAAATCTGGGTATCGCTGAACGGGATGATCGGCAGCTTGGGGTACGCCGTCCAATGAATCCCATCTGCGGAGTACGCGGCGCTGGTCATCAGCGACTTTTCCGTCCCGTCGGGCCGACAGCTGAACAGCATCTTGTAGCGCTTGGCGGGGTCGGTTTCGAGGCGATCCTTCATGATGCCCTCTGCCTGGATGCCAGGGATGTTCGGGTGGGCAACCCGGTTGGTCCGCTTGTCTTTGTCGACGAGTTCCTTTCGCCAATCGATGCCATTCAGTGATGTCGCATACAGCAGAAACGTGCTCGATGGCTCTTTCTGGTCCCAGTTCTCGTACCAGACCTTGAACAGTTTCTCTTCGGAATCGTAGATGATCGTCGCATAATCGGGCCCCGACACTTCCCACGGCTTGTCTCGTTTCAGAACGGGGTTCTTTCCGTACTTGACCGGTTGGTTGAGTTGTTTGCGGACACCGTGCATTTCCGCGATCAGGTGATCATCGATGAACAGCTGCTTGCCTCGAATGATCAGTGCATCGCCGAGAATCTCGTCATCGAGATCCTTGAACGCACCGGGAGGTGCCTTGAGAGCCTGGGCTTGCAGCGGGCCGCAGCAGAGGCAGGTCAGGAGCGAAGACAGGCAGATCAACCGCAGGCACATGACTCGTTCTCCTCAGGATCACAGAAAGACCCAGTCTGCTCACCCCGGCTCCGGCGTTCAACCCGCCGGGTCCGAACCTCGCTCGTCGGCGTGCGGACTCGGCATGTGCCGGGTCGGGACACGGTTGGCCTGGACACCACCTGGCCCACCGACTGTCGTGTGCGATCAGTCGGGCAGTTTCCGGAATTCCCTGGCGTGAATCACTCCATCGCGATCGATCACGACCTGGCCGAAGGTGACACCGCGAGGACTGCTGGAGTCTTCACCCGGATCGAAATCGAGTCTCTCGGGAAGGATCAGAGAGCGGTTCCGTTCGGCCTTGCTGCCATATTTCATGTTCCAGCCACTCGAGCCGTATCCCAGCAACAACACGCCGGTGCCGGAACTGCCACCTCCGACGGTGTTGGGCTGGACACTGACATGTGCCACGTCGGTTGAGCCGTCGTACCAGGGGGCCAGGACCGAGGTGATGCCGTGAGTTTCGATGCCGGTGTGGCACAGTTCGATGATCGGCCGCGAGACCAGGCACGCCTGCGCGTAGGTGACGATTCCCTTGTCGAGGCTGCTGAAGTAACAGTCTTCGATCGTCACCCCGTTGCCTCCCAGGCGGCGACCGTCGCCGATCTGGATCCCGATGCCCCTGGGATCGTTCGGATAGGTGTGACCGATCCGACACTCGCGAATGGACACGCTCAGCGCGTTGGGGATCCAGACCCCGTTGGTGAACCCGTTGACACTCACCCGCTCGAGTCTCAGCGACCGTTGGGCTCCCCCCTCGGCACGTATCCCCCAGCCGGTGGAGCGGCCACTGGAGGTCAGTGTCAGGTCCGAGACCATGAAGTTGTCTGGATCGGGCACCAGCGTGATGCCGTTTCCGGTGCTGGGCGTGTAATCCAGTTTCACACTGCCGACGTGGAGTCCCTTGAGATGAACGTTGGCGCGTCCGGTGAGTCCCGTGTGTCGGTAGACACCCGCCGGAAAGAAGACCACACCGCCGGTCCTGGCGACCGTGTCGATTGCGGACTGGATGGCAGCGGTGTCGTCTCCGGTGGGGCTGTGCGAAACCACGATCCGACCGGTGATCTCTGGTGCACCGACGGATTCCCTCGGACGACGAGCCGCAACCAGCGTGATCGCGGCCATGGCGATCAGCAGCAGAAAACCTGGCTGTCGTGACCAGTGATCGTGGCTTGTACAGAGGTTGGTGCTGGTTTTCATGGGTGCTTCCTGTGGATTATCGATTCGTCGTCCGCGCGGGGAAATGGCGGCCTCGTGGCCGGGTAGAGCCTCCACGGGTCCGGGTCATCGAGACCTGGTGATGCCCAGGGGTTCGGCCGGTCTGGGAACCCA
>CAUZRQ010000155.1:0-11459 GCA_963582065.1 Planctomycetota bacterium
GCAGTCTTGGCCTGGGTCTGAATGTCCCGATTGCCGAGGCTCATCAGTGCGTCGATGTCCAGATCCTGAGTTCGCCCCAGCGAGTCCATGCCGGCAGCCGGTCGTCGATGGTTGCCGGGGTCTCCAATTGCGGCAGTTGCCCCACGTCGGCTGAACTGGACGCGTGGTTGTACGATCCTGCCAGCAATACCCGCGTGCACCTGGGCGGTGAACGGGTGAGGCTGCGCGAGGGCGAAGTCCGCCGGGTCAAGCTGTTGCTGAACATTCCCGACAACGTTGCCCCCGGCCGCTACCAACTCGTGCTTTCAGGCGTCACGCCGGGGGGCTTCATGGACGTGGCCCGTGCTCACATCACCGTCGTTCCCTGGGATATGCGTGACGTGCGTCGCCTGCTGATGCAGTTGGCCAGTGATCCCGGAGACATGGCAGCATTGGATGAACTGCTTGAAGCGACCGACGCCTATGCCGGCGAACTGGGTGAGAGAGTGGCCCTGCCCTCCGGTGGCGACATCACCGGCAAGATCGTCCACAAGGACAAGAAGAAGAAGAAGATCCGAGTCAAGAACGCGGTGGGTCGTGAAAAGACGGTCAAGGTCAAACGGACCACGAAAATCTTTGACGCCGACGGCAAGCGGATCACCTTCGACGACCTGCGCGAGGGTGACAGGGTTGAGGTCGAATACGACGACAACAACGTGGCAACCCGCATCGACAAACTGAACTGATCTTCGTGGATGCCTGGCTTGTCGGCGAGCAGAGTGCAGAGGCAACGAACCCCCTTTTCCCTCTTCACTCCCCTCTCTTCCGGTTCACCCCGGGAGAGAGGGCTCGCCCTTTTCTCGTCGTTGCCATCTGTCCGGCGGGAAAAACGGGATCTCACGACCTCTGGCTGCGAGAATCTGGCAGCAACCGTGAGCGGTATGACAAGATTATCGATCTCGCATCGAATAATTCACACGATCTTGCGAAACACGGTTGAAACGGTTGAACTGAACCGTTGCACACGCCCGTCCGCCCAGTCGGTTCAGAAGAGATCCCGACCATGACGTTGATTCCACCGCGTTCCCGCCGCCGTTTGCTCGGAACGAACTACCGCATCTGGACGGGACTCGCGTGCCTGGCCGTCGCTCTCTGGTCAGTCCCGCTGTCGGCCCAGCAGGCGAAGAAACCGACGTCGAAGAAGAAGGCCACGGCCAAGGCACCGACTTTCATTCGGATTGTCCGCGACGAGAAGACCGGCGAGCCGTTGCGGATGGAGACCGCCACGGTCCGCTACGTGAAGAGGTTTCGGGCGGCCGCCGGCAAGAAACGCAGGCAGACCGCCGTCGTCGACCTGATCGGTGCGGTGCATGTCGGCGAACGCTCCTACTACACGTCGCTCAACAAGCAGTTCGAACAATACGACGCACTGCTCTACGAACTGGTTGGTCCGAAGGGGGCCCGTCCGGCCAAGGGGGCCGGGGCCGCCTCGAACAACCCGGCCGGTTTTCTCCAGAACGCCATGAAGACGACCCTCGCACTCGATCACCAACTCGAACTGATCGACTACTCCAAGAAGAACTTCGTCCACGCCGACCTCTCGCCCGCAGAAATGGCCAAGGCGATGGAGAAGCGGGGTGATACCGCGTTGACGATTACCCTCGGCGTGCTGGCCGACATGATCCGGCAACAGAACATCGCCGCGGCCAAGGCGAACCAGAAGGGCGCCAAGGCCCAGGCCGAAGAGGTGGACCTGTTGACGCTGCTCCTGGATCCCAATGGACCGGTGAAAATGAAGAGGATGATGGCCGAGCAGATGGCCAACCTGGGTCCCGGTGGCGGCGTCGGTAAGACTCTGGACCAACTGCTGGTCCAGGACCGCAACGTCGCTGCCATGAAGGTCGTTCGCGAACAGCTCGGCCAGGGCAAAAAGCGGCTGGGTCTCTTCTACGGAGCTGCCCACATGCCCGACTTCCACCGTCGCATGACGGCAATTGGCTTCCGGCCCAAGACGACCACCTGGACCATGGCCTGGAACCTGCAGATCAAGAAGCCGTCTCAGAGTGACGACCTGATCCAACTGCTGCGACTGCTGCAGCGGCTCAGCCAGTAGGAATCCGGGACCGGACACCGGCGGACCGGACGCGAATCTCAGACGTCGTCGCGGGTCCGTTCGATCGTGATACCGACCGATCGAGCGAAGCGAATCGCCCCGGGCTTATCGACCGACACTCGGATCCGCTCGATCGTCTCCGAGAACTCGAGAATCACTCGGGCGATCTCGCCGGCGAGTTTCTCGACCAGGAAGAAACTCGACCCCTCGACCAGTTCGATCACCCGCTTGGCCAGTGTGCGGTAGTTGATCGTGTCATCGAGATCGTCGGACCGGCCCGCTGCGAGGCAATCGAGCCAGACCGTCAGGTTGATCACCACGTCCTGCCGATTGACCCGTTCATCGTCATTGATCCCGACGATGGCTCGGACCATCAGGTCCCGAATCTCGATTCGGTCTGTCACACCACGGCTCCCCTGGAGCAAATGTCTCAAGAAACTCGCCGGCCCCCCTCAGCAGCTACCGACGTTATCCACCACGAGGTTCACTCGGCAACCCGACCAACGGTCCGGGAAGCCGGCAGTTGGGTTCCGCCTGCCACCGACAACACGTCGCCGGTGGCAAGTTCGGCATCGAGCAGGTACCCCACCGCGGCCACCACATCGCTCGGGCCACCCGTGCGACCCAGCGGGGAGGCCGCAGCAGCGGCAGCCAGTTGCCCGGCATCGGCTCCCGGTGGAGGCAGCACCGGGCCGGGAGCCACGGCGTTGACACGCACCCGGGGCGCCAGCGACTCGGCCAGGCTTCTCGTCAAAGCCACCAGCCCGTGCTTGGTCAACGAATAGGCCAATCGCTGCGGGTCGGGCTGCAGACCACGCCAGTCGACCAGGTTGATGATCTGTCCGGTTCCCGCCTCGCCCAGCCCCCTCACGAAACGCTCGGACAACACGCACGGTGCCTCGAGATTGATCACGAACAACCTCCGCCACGTCTCCGCATCGGTTTCACTCAACGCCCCCCCCTCGAAAATTGCCGCGTTGTTGATCAACAGCGACACCTGCCCGAATCGGCTTTCCGCCGCATCGAACAACGTCTCGGCCGCTCGGCGAGGTTCCTCAAGATCGGCCGCCACGGCGATCGCGTGGCCACCCTCGTCTGCAATCTTCGCCACCGTCGCCTCGGCCTCGGCCACCGAAGTCCGGTGGTGCACGACGACCTGCCAACCGCGTCGGGCTAGGTCCAGGACCAGGGCACGGCCGATTCGAACGGCCGCACCGGTGACGATGGCCGTCGGCGGTGAGCCCGAGCGGGGGGAATCGACGGATGATTCGTTGGCGGAAGTCACGGTGTTTGATTCTACGCAACGGCCCGGGGGAATCGCAGTCGGGACGGAGCTGGAACTGCCTCTTGCAGCAAACCGGTCAGAGAACTACAAACCCGCTGCCCCAGCGGCTTCTCCCGCACTCACCCACTCCGGCTCCAGGGCCATGTTGCACCGCCTGCGCCAGTGGATCTGTCCGGATCTGGCCATCGACCTGGGCACCGCCAACACACTTGTGGCGATCCAGGGCGAGGGCGTGGTGGTGGACGAACCGAGTGTCGTGGCATTGGAAAAAGGCACCCGCCGTGTCCTGGGACGCGGCACCGCCATTGGCAAGCTCGCCAAACAGATGCTCGGACGCACGCCCGAATCGATCACCGCAGTCCGCCCCCTGACCGACGGCGTGATCACCGACTTCGAACTGTGCGAGGCGATGCTGGAATACTTCATCAAGAAGTCGAGCCGCCACCGGCTGTTGAAACCGCGGGTGGTGATTGCCGTCCCCGGTGGAATCACCCCGGTCGAAAAACGAGCGGTGTTCAACAGTGCCGAACGGGCGGGAGCCGGACGGGTCTACCTGATCGACGAATCCAAGGCCGCCGGCATCGGAGCCGGGCTGCCGATCTCCGAACCGATGGCCAGCATGGTCTGCGACATCGGTGGCGGAACGACCGAGATCGCCATCCTTAGCCTGGCCGAAATCGTCGTCAGCCGATCGATCCGCATCGGCGGCGACGAGATGGACGAGGCGATCGTCGAATACATGAAACAGCACTTCTCGCTGCGGATCGGCACCCAGGCGGCCGAAGCGATCAAGATCGAAGCCGGCAGCGCCTTTCCGATGGATGAAGAACTCACCGCCGAGGTACGAGGAGTCGACACGATCAGCGGTGTCCCGCGGAAGGCGGTCGTCACCAGCGAGGAAATCCGCGAGGCGTTGCGAGAGCCGCTCGAGGCAATCCTGATCGCGATCCGCGGAGTGATCGAACAGTGTCAACCGGAACTGGCCGCCGACATCGTCGACACCGGGATGGTCCTGACCGGGGGCGGGGCGATCCTCCGGGGACTTGATCGGCTGATGAACGAGCAACTGGGAGTCCCGGTCCGAGTGACCGAGGATCCCCTGACAACCGTGGCCCGGGGCACCGCGATCTGCCTCGAACACCTCTCGCAGTGGCGAGGCGCTCTCGAGGACGGCGACAGCGACCTGTGAACATCCGGAGAGCAACCCAAGGACTGGTCGAGACGAGAGACAGGGTGAGGGCAATCCGGTGAGGGTTTCAACCAACTGGAAACCGCCTGCGACGTGTCTGTTGGTGGGACTGGCCCTGATCGTGCTTCCCGACCAGATCACCGACAGCATCCGCAGCCACGTGATCGACCTGGCCCGGCCCGGCCAGCAGGCAGTCGCCGACCTGGCAGACCGCCTGGCGGCCTGGCACCCGTTCGCCGAGACGACTTCTGTCGCCGACGATCGCCGGCTGGAACTGGACGCCGCCCACCTGGAGATCCGCCGTCTGCGGCTCGCCAACTCTCGGCTGGTCGAACAGGCCGAATCCCGGCGGAGCGATATCACCGTCGAGGACCGCACCCCCGTTTCCCTGCGGCCGCCGCTGGTCACCACCGATCTTGTCCCGGCGCGAGTGCTGGGCCACGAGACCATCGCCGCCTGGCAGGCCGGACGCATCCTCGACAAGGGACGTGGCCTGCCGGTTGACAGCCTGGTCGTCGAACCCGGCCACGCCACGCTCGACCTCGGCGTCGATTCGGGACTGGCGCGTGGCCAGCCGGCCTACGCCGGCCGACGCGTGGTCGGCCGCATCTCCCGGGTCGGACGCTGGACCTCCACCTTGCAGCCGCTGACCGACACCCGGTTCCGCGGCCTGGCTCGACTGGCCCGACCCGGCCGGGACCGCCCCGTCTTCTCGGCGCGTGGCATGCTCGAAGGTTCCGGCGACGGCTTCTGCCGACTGGCACTGGTTCCGGCCACCGAGGTCGTCGCCGTCGACGACCTGGTCTACACCTGCGGTCGTGACCAGCCCGACGACTGGCCGATGCTCTACGGCACCGTGGTCCGGGCCGAGTTGCCCGAGGGAGCCCCTCACTGGGAAATCCGAATCCGCCCCGCCATCGACCTCACCGAACTGCAGAACGTCGAGGTGCTGACCAGGCAACTCAATCCACAACGAATCAACTCGCCGGGAGTCCTGTCCCAGTGAACCCCCTCTCATTCGTCCGCCACCTCGCACTGCTGGCGTTGGCCTACGCCGCACTGGTCGCCGAGACCTCGGTCGTTCCTCAACTCAACCTCGGCGGCGCTACGCTTCGGCCACTGTGGATCGTGCTGGCGTTGGTGGTGGTCTGGGGCCGGGGTTTCGGGATCGTGGCCTGGGCAGCACTGCTGGGATTCACCAGCGACTGCCTGCGCGGCAATGGCCCGCTGGGACTGGACCTTGTTCTGGCCACCGTCGCGGTCTGCCTGCTTCCCGCCGAATGGACCCGCCGTCGAATTCACTCGATCACCACCACCACGGTCGCCGCCGTGCTGTTGATCACCGGAATCGAATCGACCTCGAGCCTGGTGAGGACCGGTTTCGTCACTCCGCCCTCGGCCTGGTTGACTGACACCCTGCCCACGACCGTCATCGGGTCACTCGCAGACGCCCTGGTCAGTTCGGGCCTGCTACTGATCGTACTGCTGGGACTGCGTGCCCTCCGCGGATCCCTGGGGCGGATGCTGCTGCCAGCCCCGCTCTCGACCTGAAAAAAAACCGGTCCTTCATCCCCTCCCACCGACGACTCGGCCATGCTCAATCGCCCGACCATCGACCTGCTTCCGCGTGCCGAACGCGAGGGGTCTCGATGGGATCGCCAGCCGAGTGTTCGGCTGACGCTGCTGCGACTGGCGATGATCCTGCCGTTGCTGCTGATCGGTTGGCGAGTCGCTTCCACCGTGCAGCACGGGGGCGACGAACTGGCACCTCGCTCGTCTCCGGTCACCGTCACCACCCGGCCCATTCCGACTCACGGTGGCCGTGTCCTGGCAGCCGACGGCAGCGTGCTGGCCCACGACCAGCAACGGTTCCAGGTCCTGGTCCATTATCGCTGGCTCGAGTCGCCAGCAGACCGCTCGTGGCTCCAGGGCCAGGCCCTCGAACGCCTCGAACCCCATGCCCGCCGGGATGCGTCCCGGTTGGCCGCGGCCCGCAACGAAGTGCAGGCTCGTCGAGAGACGATGCTCGATGAACTGGCAACCCGTTGTCATGTCGAACCGGAGGAATTGGCCCGGCGGATGAGCGAGGTGCAGCGGCGTGTCGAACGGGTGGTGGCCTCGGTCCAACGTCGGCGAACCGGCGACTCGCCAGCCGACCCCGACCCGACCGGTTCCATTCTCGACTCGCTGCGGTCCGCACTGACCACTCCACCGCGACGCGACGCGAGGGAGCCGGTGGTGGTGACCGAGGAACTCGAGTACCACCGACTGCTGGACAACGTGCCGCTGGAGGCTGCGGCGGCGATCCAGGAACACCCCGAACGCTTCCCCGGCGTCACGGTCCGGGTCGAAACACAGAGGGTCTACCGATACGGCAGCCTGGCAGCTCACGTTGTCGGGACTCGACGTCGCCGCAGCAGTCCCCGGGGCATCGTGCCCGAGCGGGAGTGGGTCGGATCCACCGGCGTCGAGAAGTCCTACGATCACGTGCTGCGTGGCCGACCCGGATTGCGACGGATCGTCACCAACCGGCACGGCGAAGTCATCTCGACCCGTGTCCTGGAACCGCCGCGTCGTGGCCGGGACATCCAGTTGACTCTCTCCCTGCTCCTGCAAAGGCAGGCCGAGAGACTGCTCGACGAGGCCACGTCGGGAGCATCTCCCGGTGGAGCAATCGTCGTGATCGACCTGCACACCGGGGCAGTCCGGGCCGCGGCCTCGGCGCCTCGCTTCGATCCCAACCGACTGATCGCTCCCGACACTGCTACCTGGAAAAGGTTGATCGAGGACCCTCGCCGGCCACTCTTCTGTCGCGTCACCAGTATGGCACTGCCTCCGGGATCCGTCTTCAAGTCCCTCACAGCCACCGCCCTGCTCGAAAGCGGACTGGTCCCCGACGGACACAGCATCGCCTGCCAGGGGTTTCTCGACAGCCCGAGTCACCACCGCTGCTACCTCTTCAGTCGATTCGGCGTGGGACACGGCAAAACCGACCTGGGAGACGCGTTGTGCCGCAGTTGCAACGTCTTCTTCTTCGACGCCGCCCGCAGGCTGGCTCGATCGGGTCCAACCGGCCACTACAACCTGCATCGCTGGGCCGCACGATTCGGGTTCGGACATCCCACCGGGATCGACCTGCCCGGAGAATCGGCCGGAGACCTCCCCGATCTTCCAACCAAGCCGTTGATCTCCGAAACGATGCAACTGGCGATCGGCCAGGGTCCGATCACCGCCACGCCGCTGCAGGTGGTTCGCATGATGGCGGCCATCGGCAATGGTGGGTCGCTGGTGACCCCGCACGTCGTCTCGGGGCACGGACCTGACTCGGCGGCCCTGGCCACGCGAGCCGAGCCGCGGTCCACCCGCATCCAGGACCTTTCGTCCCACACGCTTGCGGTCGTCCAGAGCGGGTTGCGACGGGTCGTCGAGGATCCATTGGGAACCGGTTACAAGCGAATCCGGCTGCCCGAGGTAGCGATCGCCGGCAAGACCGGAACCGCCGAAGTCGGTGGAGATCTCGAAGATCATGCCTGGTTCGCCGGCTACGTTCCGGCCGACCGGCCTCGGCTGGCGTTTGTCGTCGTGCTGGAACACGCCGGTTCGGGGGGCCGTCAGGCGGGACCCGTGGCCCGGCAACTGGTCCAGTCGATGCACGCCAATGGCCTGATCGGTCCCGCCACCCGGGTCTCACTCTCGGACAATCCCTCGCGATGAACACGCTTCCCCGCTTGGCGGCCTACCCGGGGTGGTCTTAGAATCGAGTCATGGGTACTCGAGTCGTCTTGGCGATGAGCGGTGGAGTCGACAGTTCGGCCGCCGCCTGGCTGCTGCAACAGCAGGGTCACGAAGTGATCGGGCTGTTCATGCGGTCCGGCGTCCACCAGGAAGCGGCCTGCGATCTGCCGGTTCTCGACAGCGGCCCGTCGCACCGCCAGGGCTGCTGCAGTGCCGCCGACGCCGCCGACGCCCGACGAGTCGCCGACTCGCTCGGCATCCCCTTCCACGCGTTGAACTTCCAGGACGCCTTCGGGAGGATCCAGGACTACTTCGCCGATGAGTACCTCGCCGGGCGGACGCCCAACCCGTGCGTGATGTGCAACAACTGGCTGAAGTTCGGCCGACTGTGGGATTTCGCCCGACAGGTCGGCGCCACCCACATCGCCTCGGGACACTACGCCCGGGTCGTCCCGGTGCCGGGATCCGACCGCCCCGCGCTGATGCGTGGCCGAGACCACGGCAAGGACCAGTCGTATGTGCTCTTCGGCGTCGACCCCGCGTTGCTCGAACACGTCGTGTTCCCGGTCGGGGACGCGAGCAAGCCGGAGATCCGCGAGACGGCCGAACGGGCCGGACTGCGGGTCTTCGACAAGCCCGACAGCCAGGAGATCTGCTTCGTACCCGACAACGACTACGCGGGGTTCCTGAGACGTCATCGAGGTGAACTCGATACGGCCGGCGACGTGGTCGATACCGCCGGAACGGTCGTTGGTCAGCACGAGGGGTACGAACGATTCACCGTGGGACAACGCCGCGGACTGGGGATCGCCTTCGGGGAACCACGCTACGTGGTCGCGATCGAACCCGAGTCTCATCGGATCGTGGTGGGCGAGCGGGAGGACCTGGCAAGAGAATCGCTGGAGGCCGATCGTCTCAACTGGCTCATCGACGGGCACTCATCAGCCGATGACGCGCCGCTACGATGCACGGCACAGATCCGCTATCGGCACCAGGCGGCTCCAGCGGTCGTCGAGACAACCGGAGCGGACCGGGTGCGGGTGACTTTCGACGAGCCACAGTACGGGGTCGCTCCCGGGCAGGCGGTCGTTTTCTACGACGACGATCGCGTGCTGGGGGGGGGCTGGATCCGATAGGCCGGTCCGGATCAAGCCACCGCCTGGCCGCCGATCCCCGCCATGACCAATCCGGTCGGTCCCTGGAACACCCGCAGATCGAATTCGCCCACCACGCTCAGAACGTGGTCGAAGATATCCGCCTGCAGCGCCTCGTAGTTCTCCCACTGCTTGTCGAGACTGAAAACGTAGATCTCGATCGGCAGGCCCTCGGCCGTGGGGGGCAGTTGGCGAACCATCAACGTCATGTCGTCATTGATGCCGGGATGTCGGCGAAGGTACTCCGCCAGGTACGCCCGGAAAGTGCCCAGGTTGGTCAGCCGCCGCCCATTGATCACCTCGGACGTGTCGATCCTGTACTCCTTGTTGTACGCCTCGACCTCGACCTGCTTGTCGGCGATGTAATCCGCCAGCAGCGAGAACTTCCTGAATCGCTCTATCTGCTCGCGTGTGCAGAAGTGAATCGAGTTCATGTCGATGGCAAACGACCGCTTCAGCCGACGGCCTCCGGACTCCTCCATGCCCCGCCAGTTCCGGAACGACTCGGAGATCACGCAGTAGGACGGCACGGTTGAAATCGTGCGGTCCCAGTTCTGCACCTTGATCGTGGTCAGAGTCACCGCGATCACGTCCCCGTCGACTCCATGGGCCGGCATCTCGATCCAGTCGCCGACCCGGACCAGGTCGTTGACGAAGATCTGGATACTGGCGACCAGGCCCAGAATCGAGTCCTTGAAAACGAGCATCAGGACCGCGGTCAGGGCCCCGATGCCGGCAACCAACCCCGAGGGATCTCGGCCCGTGATCGCGGCGATACAGAGGATCATGCCGACGATCCACAGCACCAGCTTGAAACCCCCGATGAACCCGCTGATCGAGTTGGCCTTCTTGCGGTCCAGCGTGTCGTAGATGTCGGCGGCGGCGTTCAGCATCGCGCTGAGGGCCCCGATGACGACCAGCACCATCCAGGTGGTCGTCAACCGCATCAACGCCTCGTCCAGGGCCATTCCGGCCACAAACGGATCGGCGAACACCGGCGAGGCCAGGTACACGATCGCCGCGGGCACCAGCCAGGCCAACCGGTCAAAGACGCCACGTTCAACCAGCCGGTCGTCCCACTGGGTGCGGGTCCGGACAACCATCTTGCGGATGATCGCCAGCGTCAGGCGAAGCGTGACGAAGTAGGCCAGCCAGGCGATGGCCGCCGTCGCCACCACCACGACCAGCTTCGCCGACCAGCCGCCGAAGCGATCCTCCGGCAACACGTTTTCGATCCAATTGTGCAGATCGACCACCCACTCGGCAGCCGCGCCGATCGTCGGTCTCGGGCCCGCTCCATCCATGCTCGCCTTTCGCCTCCTTGACCCGCGAGTCCCGATCAGGATACCCGGTCGGAGGGTACTCGGCCAATCCCTGACCGGCCGGTTCTCCCGGTCGTTTTCAACGGCGGTGGATTCGTTGAGATTCGGACACCAACCTCAACACTGCCGGCAGGGGCACCAGCGCCACCAGCAGGCAACTGCCAACGCCCAGCAACAACACCAGCCCCAGGCTGGAGAGCCCCCGGTGCGAGGCGATCATCAGGGTGCCGAATCCGATCATCGAGGTCAGGGAGGTCAGCAGCACGCCGTGGATCGTCGAGGACGACATCACGTAGGGGCCGGTCCGCCCGCGAAAATCGTGGAGCACGTGGACCCCGTCGTCGACACCGATGCCCAGCACCAGGGGCAGCACGATCAGGTTGGCTGGGTTCAGCGGCACCTTCAGCCACTGCATCGCTCCCAGCATCACCACGCTGCCGGCCACCGGCGGCAGCAGCGCCAGCAGCGTGTCGCGGACGGCTCTCCAGTCGAGCACCACCGCGGTGAGCGAGGCGGTGGCCACAAACACCGTTGCCCACAAAGCGGGGAACGCATCCAGTTGTTCACGGGCGGCCATCTCGATCGCGATCCCCACCACCAACCCGCCGGCGACCAGGATCGCCATGGCCTGCCATCGGCCCAGCGTAGAAACCAGCAGCACCACCACGATCGCCCCCACCGC
>CAUZRQ010000156.1:0-11447 GCA_963582065.1 Planctomycetota bacterium
CTGGGAATCGATCCACACCAGTCCGTACCCGCTCGAGACAAGCAGCATCAACTGTCCATGGGTCGCCCACTTGCCCAATTGTTCTCGTAAGAAAACACCGGCCAATGCGTCCTGACGAAAGTCCCCTCGCCCCGGGGTGTCCCACGCTGCATATCGAATCGCGTGGTTTGATTTTCGATGCGACCGACGCCACGGATGCCGAGGCCGTCGCGTATGTGACCAGCCTTGTCTCACTCGAGTCCGGTACGTTTCTTGCCGGTTGGCAGGCCGGGACAGAGAAACACGCGCCGACAAACACGATCGGTCTAGCGTGTTCGCGAGACGGTGCCAAGACATGGGACCGGTTGTCTCACGAGTTTGAAACGACGTGGCAGGGGACTCCGGGTTCGTTCTTGGCGGCCGAAATGGTTGAAGCAGAACCGGGACGCTTGTTGCTGTTCACCACGTGGATCAATCGCGACATTCCCGATCGCCCGCTGTTCAACCCCGAAACCGAAGGCATTCTGCCGACTCGACTTCTGTGGTGTTCGTCGATAGACGAGGGAGAGACCTGGAGCGAGTGGAGCGAGTTGTCGACGCCAGGCCTGACCGGCTGTGCTGTCACCGGGCCGATTCTTCGCTGGTCGGACGGGACCATCGCCTGTGGCTTCGAGAGTTTCAAAGAGTTTGATGATCCGACGCCGGTGGAGCCGGCCGCGTGGCTGACGATCTCGCGTGACGGTGGTCGTTCCTTCGGCGATCCGTGGCAGGTCGCCCGACATCCCCAGCGGACAAAGTACTACTGGGATCAGAGGCTTTGTGCCACGCAGACTCCTGGCGAGTTCATCGCGATGTTCTGGACGCACAACCGCGAGGAACAGCGGGACACGAACGTTCATCTGTTGCGGGCTTCGATCAACGACGGGCCATTGGCGGTTGGAGAACCGATCGAAACCAGCATCCCCGGACAGATTGCCGCTTGCGCCGTGGCAGAGGATGGGCGGATTCTGTCGTGTGTTGTGGATCGTGGACAACCCGGCACAATCACTCTCTGGCAGTCAGTTGACGGTGGACGCACCTGGCCCGAGGAGGTCCGCCTGGTTGTTCACGTCCATGATGAGCAGGCGGCGATTACCCAGGGGCGTGAGGACATCGATTACGCCGAGTTCTGGGAAGATATGGGCAAGTGGAGTTTTGGCCATCCCGTGATCCGGAGACGGGACAACGACTGGTTGCTTGCCTGGTACGCGGGGACGCCCGACCGAATGAGTCTTCACTGGGCCAGTGTTGTCGAAAAAGCCTGGTCGTGATGCGATTGGCATTTTCTTGAGAAGCGGCAATCAACGGGTGCATGAAATGGATCATTCGTCAGAGACTTTCGCGAGGCGTCTTTCAGCGAGTTTACCGATCGGCGTAGCGGCTTTGGCTGTGCTTACAATCGTTCCGACATGTTTCGCGGATAATGTTGCCCTTGGCCGACCGTATAGATTCAGCCACCCACCAAACTATCCTTACTGCACGGACACTGGCGACACTACTGATCTTACGGATGGGGTTCGCTACGACCCGCGTGGGACGTCGCTGTGGACTCAAAAGGGAACTGTTGGTTGGGCTATCGGCGATCAGCTCAAAAGCATTGAAATCGATCTGGGACAGATTTGCTCAATCAACGGAGTCAGCTTCGAAACCGCAGCCGACAATCGCTCCCAAGGTACATTTCCTCTCGCAGTGCTGGTCTTTCTGAGCGACGACGGAAAATCGTATAACTACGCCGGAGATGTGATTAGCGAATCGGTTAATCAGTCAACTTACGTTGTTCACACGTTTCGACTCTCGAAGCTCAAGGAACAGGCCAGGTTTGTGCGGCTCGTTACCGTCCGTGGTGGGTTCTATGTCTTTGTGGATGAGATTGAAGTTCTCGGTTCAAAGACAAGAGGACTTACTCCGCGCAAACGAGACCATGATTCCGAAGCCGTGCTGAAGGTCGCCCAGCAGCGGGTGCCGTTGACGCGCCAGAACAACTCGTCGCTAACGCTGTTGGCGCATGCTAAGGCTCGATTGGCAGTGCAATCCGGCCAGGATCAAGAACCGATACGGCATGCACGAGCAATGTTGGCGCGGCTCAGGTCAAGAATTCTCACACGGACGGAAGCCGAGGAGGTCAACTTCCGGCGAGGCGTGCCATTTACAAAGGTGGACCGCGAAATCTGTGGAGTGATCGGCAGGTATCTGGCGGCAACGTCGAAGTCGAAGTTGATGGTCCGGACCGCGAATCCCTGGGCTCCGTTGATGCCCTTCGACTGGAAGCCTTCTGCCGATCCGGGCCAGTTGACCTTGATGAAGAACGAATGGGGCGAGTTGGCACTGAACGTCACGAATGCCACGGCCGCACCCATGGAACTGACCGTCACAACTGACGGCCCGCCACCTGGTGCCGTGTCCGTCTTCGAGGTCAAGTTTGTCGAGGCCTTCGGCTTTCGCATTCGTGCCGATGCGTTGATGCCGCTTCGAGGCAAGCTACGCATTCCCCCAGGCATGACCCAGCAAGTTTGGCTCAGGATTGACACTCGAGCGCTTCGACACGGGCACTATAAGGGCCTGCTTGAGCTGACCGGCGAATCGACCTCTGACATTCAGCCGTTTTCATTCACGGTCGCAAATGTCGAGATGCCTCGGCCAAAGCTCCACGTGGTGAATTTCTCCTACATGCATTGGCCGATCGCGAAGACTGATCCCAGAGGCGTCGAGCGAGATCTGCGGGAACACTACGTCGACACGCAGGTGGTGGTTTCGTCCTACCTGCCGAACCCCGTGGCTAACGCCAGCGGCAACATCACACAGCCGATGGACTTCTCGCAGCTCGACAAATACATGGACCTATTGCCCGATACGCGGCTGTGGATTTTTTTCATGGGCTTCGAGTGGGATCACCGCAAGATGTATCCTATTCCGGCAGATGCTCGCCGCGAGACACTCTTCAAACAATGGCTCTCCGCGATGATTGCGCACGTTAAACAACGCGGACTTGGGTATGAGAACTTCGCGTTTCTATGGCATGATGAACCGTCTCAGGAGGCCATGCGCAAGATTGTCACACCGTCAACGCAAGTCCTACGAAGCGTCGATCCCAAGGCCCGGGTCTGGATCGACATCAGCTCGGACAACACCGCGGAGAGTATCGAACAATTCGACGGTGCTGCTGATATCTGGTGTCCAACCAGTGATAAGATTAAGTGGGGCTTCTGGAAAGACAAACGAACGTGGTTCTACGACTCGGCCAGCGACAAGGGGAGGTCGCCGAGTGGTCACTACCGTTACAAACTGTGGCTAGGTGTGAAGCATGGAGCCACGGGGAACGGCTTTTGGACGTATACGGACAGCTCGAACTTGTGGGATGACTATGCTGGCTCTCCGACGTATTCCGTTGTGTATGACGGCCCGGACGGTGTGATCTCGAGTAAACGCTGGGAGGCCTATCGAGCGGGCGTCGAAGATTACGAACTCTGTCGCATACTGCGGCAAACCATCACGGCCAGGGCTGAGCACGAAGGTCAGACCCGGACTGTCATTGATGCATGGACGTCGCTCGATCAATGGGTGAAACGCGTGCTCAAGAACCGTCATGATCCAACAACTGCAGACCGAGCACACAATACACTTCTGAAACTACTGGTCCGGCTTTCGAGCGACCGGAAACGCCCGTAGGGTGCGAGGTTCTTGGACTTTGTGATGGCGGCCGCAATCGCACAAGCTATCAAGCCACCCCAGCGCGACGTTCAACCCGCCAGAGTCGAAATGACCTATCTCCAGATCCTGTACCACTCCTAATGAGAGAGTTCCAGGTCAGTGGTAGTTCTGTGTTCTGGTAAATGGAGCGTAGCGGAATCCCCCAGAACACAGGTGGCCGCAACGTCGGCCGGGGCCTGGTAGCCGAGGGCACTATGCCGTCGCCGGTGGTTGTAGTCAAGACGGCAGCGGTCAATCACCCAGCGAGCGGCCCCACCCCGTTTGGGATGGACTTCCTGACTTGTCCCATGCTCACGCCGGTCGATTGCCAACGTAGTTGCAATTTGGCATGCTTACCGCGTGATCTGTGACTCACAACACGCCAGCCGTTGGGAGTGAGACGATGAAGTTGTTTTATTGGCTGAACTCCATCCGCCGCTCGCAGCGCTTAGCACAGTCTCGGCGAAGGCCCGTCGCTAACGGCGTCGAGTTTCTCGAAGATCGTCTCCTCCTCAGCGTTGTTTACGATCTCGATCCGTTCACGGGCACCCTGCTCATCACCGGCAATTCCAGTGACTCTATCACCGTCTCGTACGCGTTCGGTTATACGACGATCAACGGCTACTCGACCGGCCTCTCGACGGTTTTGATTGGGTCGATCAACATCTTTGCAGGGCCTGGCTCTAACTATGTCAACTTGGTAGACGTTCAGTCCTTTGCGTTTCCATATATCTCGGCAACTGATCCGGTGTACGTGTGGGGCCAGGAAGGCAACGACACAATATGGGGGAGTGCTCTCGACGATAATTTAGACGGTGGATCTGGTGCTGACGATCTTTACGGGCTTTTAGGGAATGACATTTTATGGGGAGCAGTGACGGGATCCACAGATGACGATTATCTGTCAGGTGGGCCTGGGGCGGATTCTCTTTATGGCGGAAATGGAAACGACACGCTACGAGGCGGCGACGACAACGACGTACTTGACGGTGACCATGGAGACGACGGGCTATACGGGGAGGCTGGTGATGATGTCGCTTTGGGCGGAGGGGGGGCCGATCTGATTCTTGGCGGTAGCGGCAATGACCACATCCTCGCTGGATCTGGCAACGACGTCGTTGACGGTGGCTCTGGATACGACCTGATCTGGGGAGAAGGCGGCAACGATGTCCTCTACGGCGGTGACAATGATGACGTCATAAGTGGAGAAAGTGGGAACGACACGATCGATGGTGATGCTGGCAATGACAGCTTGTACGGCGGAGGTGGTAACGATTATCTGCTCGGCAATGTCGGACATGACGACCTGCGCGGCGAATCAGGTGACGACCTGATTGAGGGCAACGAAGGTGATGACTTGATTGGCGGTGGGATCGGAAACGATGCGATCTACGGCGGCGCAGGATATGACATACTGTTTGAAACCAATGTCGGGCCGACTGTCATTCTCAGTGCCGCCACGCTTAGTGACGGTAGCTTTGACTCGTTTGTCGGAATCGAGTCTGCAACCCTCTTCGGCACCGACGCGCCGACCCTGATCGATGCAACAGCATTCACCGGATCTGTTTACCTCGATGGTCGAGGGGGTGACGACGTTCTGCAGAGCGGTAACGGCCATGACACCATTAACGGTGCAGGTGGGAACGACCTGGTGATGGGCGGAGGCGGCGATGACTCGTTGTTGGGTGGTGGTGGCGAAGACGAACTTGTGGGCGGCGATGGCGATGACATCTTGAAGGGCCAGGGGAACACGGATCGATTGTCCGGCGGAGTTGGCAATGACACGCTAAACGGTGGTGACAGCTACGATCACGTCGTCGAAACCGCCGATGTCGACTTCACTGTCACCGATAGCACGCTGACTGGCGTAGGCAACGACACTCTGATCGACATCGAGTTGGCGCAGCTATTCGGTGGCAGCAGTTCCAATACGATCGACGCGTCGGCGTTTTCCGGCCGGGCGTTTCTCAACGGGGCCGGCGGCAACGATATCCTGAAGGGCGGGGTGGGCTACGACCGCATGTTCGGAGGGGCCGGGCGTGACTTGATTGTCGGGGGCGAGAGTGACGACGTCCTCCGTGGCCAGGGTGGTAGCCGTGACACTCTGATCGGCGGAGGCGGAGCCGACAAGCTCAACGGCGGTGCTGGCCACGACGACCTCTCCGGTGGTGATGGCGATGATCAACTGACCGGCGAGAGTGGCAACGACACGCTGGACGGTGGTGCGGGGACCGACCGTTTGTACGAACGGTCCAACGTCGACATGACGCTGACCGATGCCAGCATGACCGGCGGGATGGGCACCGACGTGCTGACCAATATCGAGGTCGCCTACTTGAAGGGCGGCAACGGCGACAACTTCATGGACGCCAGCGGCTTTTCCGGCAACGCGACTCTGATCGGCGTGGGTGGTGCCGACACGCTTATGGGCGGTTCGGGCAACGACGTCTTGTTTGGTCGTAGCGGCAACGACTTGATGCTGGGCGGAGACGGGGACGATACGCTGAAAGGCCTTCGAGGCAACGACACGCTCAACGGTGGTGCCGGCGACGACTGGCTCGACGGGGGATCGCAGGACGATGCGATTAGTGGCTGGACCGGCGACGATTATCTCTACGGCCGCAGCGGCAACGACATCCTGGTCGGCGGCGAGGGTCACGACAGCCTGTACGGGGCCAGCGGGGATGACATCCTGCAGGGTGACGACGGCAAGACGGACACCGACCACGCACGAGACGACGACCGGTTGGATGCGGGAACCGATGTGGACACGGTCCGCGGAGGGGGCGGCAGCGACACGATGCTGGACGACGCCTCGGAAGTCGACGAGTCGTTCACCTTCTGGGCCCAGTGGGTCGACGCGGTGTAGGCGGGCAGCACTTCGGCAGTTGATGATTCCTCTCATTCAACTCCCTAATAGCAGTGGCTCCGGTGCCTGAGTTCACCTCGCTCGATTACTAGAAAGCGATCGTTCTGTATGGGCTGAATACAGCGACCTACAAGATCGCCCTGGGGAACACGCTACTGAATCTGGCGAAGCGGTCCGGGAGTCGAGTGGCGTGGGAAGATCTCTCGCAGGAGTTCTTTGACCAGTTCGTGGCGAGACTCTCCGCCCTGCAGAACTGGCAATTCCAATCCGTCCACCAGCGTTCCGGTAATCGCCACCAGCACAAGGACAACGGGGGTGATAAAGTTCGCGAGCCATTTCGTTGCATTTTTCATCGGCGTGAAACCCTCAATCGCCAACAACCGAGTTCATGCCGCAGGCAGTGACCTACCCCGCCGACGCTATAGCGTCCCGCCACGACCGCGTTGGGCTCACCGATCGAGGTACTTCAGGTTGGCGTCGCGCAATTCGGCGGCTGCATCGTCGTAGAGGAAGGGCAGGAAGGCAAAACGCTGTCCGCGGATCATCGGGACGACCTCGTGCAGCAGCGAACACGAAAAGACCACGGCCCCACCTAGCTCCGCTCTGTAGGTCTTCGAGCCGAATTCCGGGAACCGGACATCGCCCCCCTCGTAGTCACCCGGATTCAGGAAGATCGATACGGCAAACCGCCTGTGGGCGGTGCTCTTGGTGGTGTTGTCCCGATGCGGATGGAAATGATCACTGGTTGTGGCTTCATAGCAGCACACGAGATATCGCTCGATCCGGGTGGCATGGAAACCGAAGGCCTTGTCGATCTCCGGCACCAGACGGTCGTGGATGCGGACGACCGTCGCTTGAAGAACCTGCTCATCGGTGATCTCGTGGTCACGACGGCGTTTGAAGCTGTGGTCAAGCAGCCCGACGGTTCGCCCGTCCGCCTCCCGCATGAACCCCGAGTCATAGGATTCATTCTGTTCGAACAGCTGAATCAGCTCGCGGCAGAGTTCCGGCTCAAAGACGCGGGGGACCATCAGGATTGGCGCGTGTCCCTCCACGCTCGCAGGACGAGGCAAGGTCTCGAGCAGTTGCAACAGACGGGGCACGTGCGTTTCGAGAGCGTCGTCGAACGGAAACACGGCCAGCGTGCGGAGGTTCAGGTCCAACACGACGGTGCACGGCCGATCGCATTCCTCCGAAACACCGTCGACGGCAGCGTTCACCGCACCGTACAGGTGGCTGATCCGACGGTCGAAGTCCCAGAAGTACATGATGCCCGGCCCTGGTTGTGGTACCAGGTCCCGCTGTTCGTCTGCGGGATCAGTGCTCACGCCGCAGAAAAAGACGACCTCTTCGGTGAAGTGGCCCCGGTACTGCTCGAAATCGCCCAGCACCTGCCGGCTCGCCGGACTCGAACTCGAACCGAATAAGCACAGCACGATGTAACGACCACCGACTGTATCGAACTTGAACTGTTCGTTTCGCGTCGACCGCGCCGAAAACCACGGTGCCGGTTCGCCGGGTCTCAGGAACATCGTTCTCGCCATTCTGGATTCCTCATCCTAATACTACCGGGAACCAGGCAGCCTGTCCGACAGCTTGACAAACTGGTGACCTACCCCAGCCCCGGCGTTCAACCCGCCAGATTCGAATCCGTCCCCCGGTGTCGGACGGTGGAATGTGGGTTTCTCGACACTTCTCTGAAAGGTCCCTGCGATGCACATTCAAACAACAAACAGACGTCTCTGGCTCATGGCGGCAATGATAACTTCACTCGCGACCGGGCTGGTCCGTGCCGAGGGCAACGTTAACATCCGGCAGAAGCAACAAGTGGACCGGGCCGGTCTGCCGATCAACTTCTGCCCATCGACCAGTCCCTACACGGGGATGACCGAGTCCAGAGCACTGAGAACTGGGACAACCAGGGACGACGCGGCAAGAGCAACCCCCCGTCAAAAGGCCTCGGAAGAACTTCTTCGTGAAGAGGACGGTGCCCTGCGGAAAACAGGCCCGTTTGGCCAGGACTCGACCGCCACAATCGTCTCGCCGATAGACATAGAACGACTGCAAATGATCAAAGTGATTCTCGACATCAGAGACTTGTACGAACCGACTTCCTTGATCGGACGAGACCTCGCCAGGACTCATGGTCACGTGATGGACATGGTTGAGGCGGGTCTGCAGGGGGAGAGCCGATTCGACGGATCCTGACGGGGACGGTCTTCCCAACGAAGTGGACGGCGACGGCGTCAAGGACACGGATAACGAGTATCCCTGCGACCCGAACCGGTCAATTTTTCCTGAAAATGAAGTCTGGTTGTTGTCTGCAGGCATCCCAAGAGAGTTGTTCGACGAGTTCGTATACCAATGGTCAGTCTCCGACATGAACAGTGAACCAATCCTGGAAGGTGACCTCGACATGCTGATGCGTTTGGCGATCGAGGGATGGATGACAGAGTATTGAGTCGATCGATTCGAGTTGATCTCGAACGTCGTAACAGTGGCCGGGAGGTATCCGTTGGACATCTCCCGGCCGCAACGCTGGTAGCCGAGCGGAGTTCCAGGATTCTCATCAGTCACCGATGAGCTTCTTGATCGTCGGTTCCATCGCCTCGGCCCACATGCGGTAGCCTTTTTCATGGGGGTGCAGCAGGTCGGGCATGACGTCCTTGGACAATTTGCCATCGTCATCCAGGAACGTCGAATTGATGTCCAGGAAATGGACCTTCTTCCGCTTGGCGAATTTCTTGATGATCTTGTTGATTCCCGTGTTGATCTTCCGCAGCTTGTCATCGGTGGTGGCACCACGCGGAAAGACGGCCAGCAACAGGACCCTGGTCTTGGGCAGTCTCTTTTTCAGCTCGGCCAGGATCATCTTGATACCGGCGGCGGTTTGCTCGGGCGGATCCTGCCGGTGGCCGGTGTTGTTGGTGCCGATCATGATCACGGCCAACTTTGGTGATATCCCGTCGACCTCGCCGTGCTGCAGTCTCCAGATCACGTGCTCGGTCCGGTCACCGCCGTAGCCGATGTTGAAGGCATTGCGTTTCGCGTAGTATTCCGACCAGACCTGCTTGCCCCGGCCTTCCCAGCCGTGAGTGATCGAGTCGCCGATCATCAACAGGTCGACGGATTCGCTGGCCTTGAGTTGTTTCAACTTCTCGTCATGTCGATCGCTCCACCACTTGTCAGGCCGGCTCTCCGGTGTCACGGCCCTGGCGGGCTTCTTGTCGTCTGCACCTGAGAGGATCGAGACGAACAGGACAGCCAGTACGGGCACACAGAGAATCCGGACCTTGCACTTCATCATCACTCCCCTGTTGACGGATGCGGAACCGGGCCATCCTCGCACTGGGTCCTAAGGTGGAGCCAGGTCCCAAGTGCCTTGCCGGTGCCCGGGGTCGTGACATCTTGCAGAGGGCTCCGCAGGGAATCGTACTGGAGACGCCTGCAGGCCTCAACCTGCGGCAATCGATGGGACCCTGTTGGGTCATCAAGCCAGGCGTCAACGCCCGCCTCACCCCAACAGGTCCTGAAGCGCTTCACGGAGTTCGGGCTGTTGAAACTCGAAACCTTCTTTTTCGAGCCGACCGGAGATGACAAAGCGACCGTACAGGGCGAGTTCCGGATCGGTGCGGAACACGATTCGAGCACCGAGCCGTACCAACCACCCGGGGGTGGGCAATCCGATCGGCATGCGGACCGCTCGCCGCAATTCTCGCATGAACTCCACTTGAGGAACCGGGTTCGGCGACGACGCGATGTAGACGCCCTGCATGTCGGACGTGGTCAGGCCACGCACGAACAGACGATTCAGATCCATCTCGTGAATCCAACTCATCCCCTGCCTACCGCTACCGATCCGTCCGCCCAGCCCGATCCTCGCCAGCAATGCGAGCGTCGACAGGGCACCACCACCTGCACCCCGGTTCCGGCCCACTACGAAACTGGTTCGCAACACGACGCCTCGCTGAGTCGGCAACACGCTCGCATCAAACGACTCTTCCCATGCTCGGCCTACCAACGGAGCCAGGCCGCACCCCAGGGCCGACTCTTCGGTGCAAACCAACTCTGGTGGATCTCCATGAATGTGTGCCGTGCTCATCTGCACCCACACAGGCGGCGGCGACTCAACGCTCCGCATCGCCTCACCCAGGACTCGAGTCGCTTCGACTCGCGAGCGAAGGATCTCGTCACGGTGGTCCGGCGTCTTGATGCAGTCGACGCTTCGGCCGGCCAGGTTGATCACACCGTCGGCTCCGTTCAACTCGTCAGACCACGCCCCCAGCGTCCGGGCATCCCACGATCGATGCCGCCATGGACCGGTCGCCCTGGGCGGCTTACGAGACAGAATCACCACCGAACCACCACGTTCGGCAAGGTAATGAGCCAGGGAGACGCCCAGAAAACCGCTGCCTCCGGCGATGACAAATGTCCCGGATTCCAGGGAAGTGGACACGGTCTTTACTCCTATGGCACGTGCTCCTGAATAACAGACCGTCGTGGAGCCGCAAGTTCAACCGACGTTCTTCACAACCGACTGCCTCACCACAAAACAACCTGACCGGTACATCACCGCCGTGCCCGGTCGCGGAGACCAACCGGGACGAGCCGGGACGGGCGACTTTCCGTGTTTTGCCTGGTGCCACGCAACGCCGTTTTGAGTTCCGGTTCCGAGAAGGTCACTCCAAAAATGGTCCGCCCGTTCTTGTCCAGAAACCTGGCGTTGAGTGTCGGGGGCTGGGCGTAGCCATGAACGGTCATCAGCAAGAACGAATTGGGTTGGCCCGAATCGTGGACCAGCGCCGGGTGCGGAGCATTGGCTGTTTCGATCACTCCGTCATGGACCGGAGACGTGATGAGTTCGGGGATTCGG
>CAUZRQ010000157.1:0-11336 GCA_963582065.1 Planctomycetota bacterium
CCGGGCTCGGATGCATGCCTCGAGACAACCCAGATGAACTGTTCGACGTGGTCGATGCCGACGATCGAGTCATCGGCCAGGCGACCCGCGGCGAGGTGCATGCCCGGGGGCTGATGCACCGGGCGGCTCACGTGTTCGTCTTCAATTCCTCCGGCCAACTGCTGCTCCAGCAACGTTCGGCGACCAAGGACGCCCACCCGTTGTGCTGGACCTCTTCGTGTTCGGGTCACCTCGACGCGAGTGAGAGTTACGAGGTCGCGGCGCGGCGCGAGCTGCAGGAGGAGATCGGTCTCGAGGCCGAGATCGAGTTCCTGGTCAAGTTGCCGGCCGGTCCCGCGACGTCCAATGAGCACACCGCTCTGTTCCGCGCCACCTGCGACGACCGGCCGAATCCGGATCCGACGGAGGTGGCCGCGCTGAGATGGTCGGCGTTGGACCGATGCCATCGCGAGTTGCTCGACGATCCCGAGCGGTTCGACCCGCCGTTTCGGGAGTTGCTGAGCTGGTATGTCGGGGCGGTCGACTAGCGGCGATTGCCGTCCCTGACGGCATCCCGGTTCCGCTGGATGACTTCCTGCCACTTGTCGTCGTAGAGATTGGCGTTTTGGCCGTTGACCGGGGAGATCGGCAGCCAGATGTCGGGTCGAATTGGTTCGAGCAGGCCGAGTGATTTGAGGTACGCCGTGGTGTCTCCGTCACCGCTGTTCAGGTCGCGAAGGAACGCCTGGACCTGGCCCTGGTTGTCGAGCTTGGAGGGGATCCGTCCGGAGATCAGCACCTGCTTGTCGTTGCGGTGGAGAGTGAAGGCCACCGGTGCCAAACCGCGACCGACCAGGACGACTGCCCGAAACGGCCATTCGGAATCTCCGTCGAGCGTCTCGGCCAACAGGAACTTTGTGCCGTTGGGCAATCGACTACGGAGGACCGGCCGTCCCTGTTGCGAGGTGATGACGACGGGATTGAATTCCTGGACCAGTCGGAGCAATCCACCAGAGGTGGCTGGGTCACAGGAGGTCAGGGCGACGGCATCGATGTTGCCGAGTTTCTCTCCGAGCCGGCCCAGCCGCTTTTCGAGGAACTCGAGGAACCCCGCTCCGGCCGGCGGGTCGAAGAGGACCAGCCGGTCCCGGTCCTTGACGATGTAGACAGCCGAGTCGGAGAAGTCACCCAGGTAGAGCAGGCCATCGAGGATCTCGATCGGCTCCCCGTCGAGAAAGTCACGTCCGTCGGCAGCGAATCGCTCGACCAGCAACTGCATCTCTTGGATCCCTGCATCGAGCATCGTCTGCCACTGGTTATCGGTCACCTCGGCGAATTGTTGTTGTTCGGGACCGATCCGGGGGTGGCCGGGGAGCAGGACATCGGGAGCGTCCATGCCGCGGAGTGTCTTCAGCGAGGCGAGGTAGTCATCGGCATTCGATCGGAATCTCGGTGGCAGGTAGGTGCCGTATGTGCCCAGGTCGCCGGTGATGGTCGAGATGGTGTCGCCGGTGAAGAGGATGCGGTGGTTCTCTCGTTCGAGCAGGAAGCAGAGGCTGCCGGGTGTATGACCGGGAGTGGCAATCACTTCGATCCGCGTGTCGCCCAACTCGATTGTCTCTCCACCGGAGAGCGAGACATCGATCTCGGTGGGGTGCGGTTCGACATCGGGCATGTCGTAGGTGGAGAACAGCGCCTCGCGGGGTCCACCGATCCGCAGCACGTCGACGTCTCCCTTTCCGCCGTAGATCTCGGCACCGGTCAGCCTCGCGAGGTACATGGCACCCAGCACGTGGTCCCCGTGGGCGTGTGTGAGCAGGACCTTCTTGATCCGGGCCGGGTCGAGTTGCAGGTACTTGACCTGTTGCAGCAGCGCGGTGCAGTTGGTTTCGATGCCCGTGTCGATCAGGACCAGGCCTTCGGAGGTGTCGATCACATAGGCGACTGACGGCGTGAGCGAACCGAGCATGTAGACTCCATCGAGGAGCATCATGGGTCGCTTCTTGAGGGTCAGGCTGGCACGGCCGGTCGATTCGGGGGTCTCCCGCCAGACGAGGAACCCGCAGACAACCAGCGTCAGCACGCCGATCGCCGCAAGAACTCGGCTGCCGCGTTCACCGTCCGCCTGGCCGTTCATGGCACCTTCCGTCCGTTTCCGACAGCCGGGTCACTTGGCTGGCCGGTTCTTCGGATTCGCTTCGCCCGTCTCGCCAACGGGTTCAACCACGGTGTGCCGTTGGTTGATCGCCGGGTTTTCGATCACCTGGCGGATTCCACTTGGCCAGCGGATCTCGACCCGGTCAACCGTTTCGTGTTTTCCGAGTCCGAAGTGAGCGATTCGTGATGGTTGCGAGAGGTATCCCCCGGCCGATTGGACCAGTCGCATCATGGTCTCGTCACCGATCCGGACCTTGATCTGGGCACCGATGGCGTCCCGGTTGCTGCGAGTTCCCCGCAACTGCAGCGCCAGGTAGTTGTTCTTCTCGTCAAACTCGTTCTTGAAGTAATAGGGGATGTCGTTGAAGTTGTTGGTGACGATCTCCAGGCGACCGTCTCCGTCGAAGTCGGCCGCGGCGGCACAGCGGGAACTCCGGACCGAATCCCGGTTCTGGATCTGCTCCTTGTGGAGAAGCCCCTGGACAGGCGGCTCGATTCCTCTGGCCTCGGCGTGATCAGAGAAGGTCCCGTCACCGTTATTGAGCATCAGGTAGTTGGGCCAGTAATAGAACGGGAAGCCCATGCCCGAGGTCAGGAAGACGTCCTGGTGACCATCATTGTCGAAGTCACCCACCGAGATGCCCCACGGCCACAGTGTTTCGAGTCCGACTTGTTCGGAGAGTTCCTTGAACGTCCCTTTGCCGGTTGACCGGTAGAAGGCATTTCCGAATAACACCTCGCCGTGGCTGAATGACAGCGTGTCGGCCCAGCGTTCCTCGGTCTCGACCAGCTTCTTGTCCTTCTGCTTCATCGGCCCGAAGATCGACCGGAACTTTTTCTTCCTCGAATCCGTGGCCAGCTGCAGCGAACCGTGTCTGAGATCGAGTCCCATCCACATGTCGGAGTGCATGTCGACGACAAGGATGTCCAACCGGGAGTCGTTGTGGGCGTCGAAAACCTTGACTCCCATTCCACCCCACGGTGTTCTCCCGAGCGTCTCCAGCGTCACGTCAGTGAACTTGCCGTCGTCGTTGCGGAGCAGCTGGGCGCGGCCGAACATGCAGGTGATCAGGACATCCTGGTCACCATCGTCGTCGAAATCAAAGATCGCCGCATCGCTGCTCCAGCCCCGTCCTTCGAGGCCGACTGTTCTTGTGACGTCGGTGAAGGTCCCGTCACCGTTGTTGTGATAGAAGATGTTGAATTCCTTGGCACTCTGGATCACCGCGTCGAATCCGAAGCCCCCCTTGCCCTTGAACGTCTTGCTGGTCGGGTTGATTTCATCGAGCGTCCAGTCGGCCGTGTGCATCACGTAAAGATCCAGCAGCCCGTCGTTGTCGTGGTCGAAGAAGATCGCCGTCTGCGAATGACCAACGTGTTCCAGGCCAGCCTCCTTCGTGACGTCCTTCAGGACCCCGCCGCCCTGGTTCTCGTAGAAGACGTTTCCACCACGCGTACTGGCTACGAACAGGTCCTGGTCCCCGTCGTTGTCGACGTCGGCAAACGTGCCGCCCACACAGATCCGGTCGGCGAGCCCGACGCCCACCTTCTCGGTCACGTCTTCGAATGTTCCGTCGCCCCGGTTGCGGTACAACCCGTTGGGTCCCAACTGGTTCAGGAAGAACACGTCCTCGTGACCGTCGCCGTCGTAGTCGGCAACGGAGACGCCACAGCCATGGTCGTAGAGATTGATCTTGAACGTGGTTCCCGATTCATCCGGAAGGAATCCCATGTGGAAATCCAGGCCCGATTCCCGGGCAACATCGCGAAAGCCGGGACTGCTGGTGACGTGGTCCGGCCGGTTGGGAGGCGGGGCCGCATCATCACCGCTGAACCACACGGCGGCGGCCACGACGGCCAGGACCAACGCGGCAACAATTCCACCACGGCTGCGACCACCGTCAGCAGCAATTGCCTCTTCGGAGGCAGCCGGTTCGGTTTCCCCGGGCTGGGGATTGGGATTCCGCATATCGTTCATTCGTATCCGTCTTTCTCCGGTTCTGCGTCTGTGAAAAAGTCCGGAAGATCCTCCAATCACCCGGGTATGATCGGATTCGACCCTGTTCAGTCTAACCTACGACTTGATCGTCGCGAACGTTGCTCAAGACCATCCGCGATAATGATCCGAGGCGGTGAGGAATTGGAGACAGGCGGCCGGGATACCGTCTTGAAGGATCCGAAAATCGGCAAACGAATACGATAGACCCTGGTCACTCCCAGCTGGTGACTCTTCTCGATTTTCCATTGTGCGGATGTTGCCTGGTACCGGTTCAGCGTGGCACCGATCTGTTGTTCCTTGAGGCTTCGGTGAACTCCGGTGCCGGGTTGTCCATCATCGGATTCCTCGTCGATCCAGTATTTCAGGTCCTGCTCCGGCGGTGATCGATCCCGGCGGCGACGCGAGCGTTCGTAGTAGTAGACATATTCGTAGGCCGGGTGCCCACCTCGGAACGGACCGGCCAGTTCGACCGACTGTCCATCGCAGTCGGAGAGCACCCAGCGGGCGACCTCCCGCCGCTGACGGAAGGTCAGGCCATACTGGCCCTGCGGGTCGGCGAGATCGTTTTCGAGGAAACTGTTCCACGAAGCCAGGAACAGGACATGCGAGACGGCGATGGTCCCCAGCACCCCGCAGGCCAGGATCCGAGTGGATCTCCGTCGGGCATCCAGGTAGCGACCTGCGGCGGCGGCGGCGAGCACCAGGAGCACGGGCAGGATAATCAGCAGGTGCTCCGGACTCGCGTTGGATCGATACACCAGACCGGTCAGCATGGGAAGAGCGACCCACAGCCACAACAGTCCCGTCTTCGGTTGCCCGTCTGATTTGGCCGACCGTGTCAACGTCCGGCCCGCTTCTCCGGCAACGGCAACAACCATCAACAGCCCGCAGCCGGCCAGGATCGCCCGCTGCCATCCCGGGAAATACTCCGGCAAATTCTCCGGCAGCACCGCAAACCAGTAATCGAAACTGCCGCTGTGCAGCATGGACTGCAGGTAGTTGATCTCGTTGATGATCGCTCGCCCGAAGTTGGGATTGCCACCGAGAATCGACACCGAGTTCCTGAACTCGGTCCAGCCGCCGATATGATGAAACGCCACCCAGGGCGTCCAGGTCGACAGGCCAAAGGACACCCCCGCAATCATCGGTGACGGCCTGACACGTTGACGGCCGATCCAGATCACGCTGGCCACCCAGGCCGTTGCTGCCAGTCCCGAGAAATGCACCTGGGGAAGCAGGAAACCGAGGATCAGAATCCTCACCAGTCGCCCGCTTCCGCCTTCCGACAACCACGTCAACGACGCTCCGACCAGCCAGAGACTGACCACTGCCAGGCAACTGCCCGACCACAATTGGCGGGAGTAGATGACCGCCCAGGGAGAACAGGCCAGCAGCAGTCCCGCGGCGAGAGCCGTTCGGTGACCGAACAACCGGTCCGCCAGACGATACGCCAGGAAGACCGCCCAGACGTTCACCAGTGCCACCAGGACCACTCCGGTCAGCGGGTGCCAGATCAACTGGTTCGGCAGGGAAACCAGGTAGATGAACAGCGATGACCCTCGCACCCCTTCAATCAGTGAGCCGGCCAATGGCCAACCCGTTCCGGGAGTGGCGGCGACGAGCAGGTTGGCCGTCATGCCGTTGCCGGCCATCTCGTTGGTCATCGGCACCAGTTCCAGCTGCGACAACCGCAACACCGCTGCCAGGACCAATATGGCGATCAATCCCCACGGGATACGCCGTCGCCCGCCGCCCACAGCCCTCACCTTCTCCGAAATCGTGTCCGCGGAACCACTCATTTCGGCCACCGTATATCGCCACTTCACACGACCCATCACGGCGGGTCGAACACGAATCGTTGCCGACGACCATCGCCATTCCCGGTGGCGATCGAGTGCCTACTTTTCGGGGTTGCCCTGCTTGGCTTTCTTCACCGGTTTCGGCTTCACGGTCACGGTCAGTCGTCGCTCAACCTCATCGACATCAGCAACCAAACCGAAATCCACCGAATCGACAACATCCTGCAGGAATCGGTTCGTCGGGATGATGATCGTCACCGTTTCCTGGCCATCGATCACTTTTGATTTCCCACCCGGCCTCTTCAGGCTTTCCAACCGGCCGAGAATTCGCTCGCGTGCCGCCTTGTCCATCTCACCGTTGATCACCACGGTGACGGTCCGGCCACGCGGTGTCGCATCCCCTGCCGTCTCGGACTCCGCCGATGAACCGGCCGAGATGAGTTGACTGATTCTCAGTTGTGCCAGTGCCAGTGCCTGGGCGACCTGCCTGCTGGTTTTCGCCAGTTCGATCCGATCAATATCCTCTTCGACGGTCTCCAGCAACTTGATCAACGGGTCACGATTATTCCGGATCCCGTCGTCCGGGATTCCGGCCACCATCGCACGTCCATCCACGTACAGCCTGCTCAACCCGTAGTGCAATTCTTCAACGATCCACGTGTCATCGACCAGCAGGACTTTCATCTGGGTTTCTCTAGATTCTCCATCGACGGCCTGCCGGGTCATGACGAACGTGCCGCCCGTCTCCAGCCCGATCGTCGCCGCCGAGCCATCGATTGCGATCAGTCGCACCTTGGCTTCGAACCCCTTGCGGAAGGGATCGTTTGGATCCTTGGCGGACAAGGCAACGAGTTGTTTCAGGAACCGGGTCCCCGTTTCGTTGAAAAATGTCTTGCCGTCAAACGCCCGGAGCTTGTCGAGGTCGGCAAGGTCGCTGTCGATGAGCAATTGCACCAGGTCGATCACCTCGTTCCAGTTCTCCGAAAACAGTCTCACGTTCACCGACAGGGACTTCAGGTCCGGATTCTTGAAGATCAGATCGGGCTTGCTGCGGAGCACATTGACGATTCGCCGCGCCACTTTGAACGCTCGCTCCCAGACTTCCTGGTCCATCTTCGCGGCGAATCCCCGGACGATCCCGTTGATCTCCACGTGGTGCCGTGCCGGCAACGAGTCCCAGATGACACCCGCGTCGCCGGCCTGGACAGCTGCCAGAAGACCTTGGACCGCGACGTCGGGCCGTGACGACAGCGACTCGTTGTCGGGAGTGTCCGTTGCTGAAACTGTCTTGTCCTGGGCATCGTTTTTCGGGGACGCCGTTTGATTGCACCCGGGCAATGTCCCGAACAGGAGGGTGATTATCAGCAGGCAACGGCCGTACCAGAAAATCTGGCTGATCGAACGATCCCTCATGACACTCCCAATTCGCGAAAAAAGGCGAATACAACAAGAAATGTGTCTCGCCGCTCTCCTGCCTCACCGTGAACCGAACCCACGTACCATGCTAACCAATGCCCACCACCTCCGAACAGACTCCCGCCACAAACCGGCAACCCGCAGCTTATCTGGTCGATGTCGTGATGGGGTGCTATCGTGGTCGGGAGGTCACTGACAACGGGGAAGGGGACAGGTTCCTCGAAGGGGCGTGACATCGAGGATCTCTTTTCGGTCCTGGCCCAGGCTCGCACATGATCGTCAATGCCTACGCCGTCCTGGCCGCTTTCGTCAGCCTCCTGCAGTTTGCGATCGGCCTGCTGGTCATTTCCTCTTCGTTCGGCCGCCGCCGCGTCACGCCGGCGCGCGCGGCCTTCGATGCCGAGAATCGCCCCTACCTGCTGTTGCTGCTGTCGTTCCTGCTGCTTGGTTTGAACCTGGCGTCCTGGCCTCTGCTCTACGCCCTGTTGCAGAGCTACGTCCCCTCGTGGCCGGACGTCATGTGCATCTATGGCGTGACACGGATCGGTGCGGGCAGCGTGGGCAGCGCACGCCACCTTCCCTGGTTGCTGGCGACGGTGCAGTGCACCAAGCCGCTGCTGGTGTTCCTGGGTGGCGGCTGGTTCGTGCTGTACCTGGCCAACCGGGCCACGCAAACCGCCCCACTGATGTCCCGGTTGCTGACCGGTCTGCTGCCGTTGGGCCTGGTCAGTGTTGCCGATGCCCTCTGCGTGGGATCCTACCTGGCCATTCCCAAGCAGGAAAAATCTCTGAGCGTGGGTTGCTGCACATCGGCGATTGCGGATCAGTCGAGATTCCTGCCCGAGTCGCTGCTCGGGGCGGGAAGCCACACCTGGCTGACGGTATCCGTCGTGGTCGTCGTCGGTGGCATCGGCCTGGGATTGCTGACCGCCATCCGGCATGGATACCATCACCGGCGATTCCTTACGGGGCTGCTCGCCGGCACGCTTGTCGCGATGCCACTGGGCGGTCTGTTCCTGGTCGAAATCGCCTCGCCGGCACTCCTGCAGCGACCGCACCATTGTCCATACGACCTCGTCAGCGAGGTTCCCGAGAGCGTGCTGGCCGTGGGGCTGTTCACGCTGGGCTGTTTCTCGGTCGGCTGGGCCGCGGTGGTGGGCTGGCTGGGTCACGTCGAGGAGACACAAAGCGTCCTGCCGCCATTGATCGGACGCCTGCTCTTTCTGGGGCTCTTCGGGTTTCTTGGCTCAATGATCATGTTCATCCTGGAGTTCTTTCTGTCATGAAACCGCCAGTGTCTTGGTGGTGGACGGCGTTGGTGGGACTGGTGACGTTGGCCACCCTGCCGTTTGCCGGACACTGGATCCGCGGGGACGATCGACCCCGTTGCCGCTGGGATGGACTGGTAATCGAAGCGGCATTCCGCGTTCGTACCGGCGACACCTCAGGAGCCTCTTCCGGGTTCTGCGATGTTGGTTGTGCCCGGTCGTGGATCGGCCGTCACCCATCGGCCACGCGGAAGATCCTGGTCACCGACGAAGACAGCGGGGAGCTGATTGATGCGAGGGAGGCTTTTTTTGTTCGCAGTTCGATCATCACCAACCGTGTCACCGGGAATCGCTGGCACGTGTTCCGAAACCGTGACCGCGCCGAACAACACGCCCGGGAGTCACGAGGCCGCCTGATGGTTGGCTCGGATCATCCATTCCCCCCCTCGGAAGAGTCCCCCTGATGCCCAGAGACTCCTCGACCCGCCTGCTGATCGTCGTCGCGATCCTGGTCATTGCCGCCGGGACCGCCGTGGGTCGCTGTTGCCGACCTGCGTCGGCACGACCGGCGGCCTCGGCCGGATTTCAGCAGCTGGTCGGCGGACTTGGTTTTGGTCCGACCGTCGAGTTGTCCACCTGCCCGGTTCAATTCGACCCGCGACTGGAGACCACCTGCAACGCTCACACCGGTGCGATCCCGGCCGGCGGCCTGCTGTGCCCCGGGTGCGGCCGGTTCCTGTTTTCCTTTTCCCGCGGTCATCCGTAATCATCACCGGTTTGCCAGCCACCCGAAATGTCGTCACTCCTTAACATCGCACGGACCGGATCCGCCGCGATCCTGTTGTCGCCCCTGCGAAGTGCGGTGACTGTCCTGGCCGTCATTGCGGTGTTGGTCCCCTACCTCGTTGGGGTTGGCCTGGTCGAGGGTCTGCGTCAGGAGGCCCGGATCGCGATTGGTGTCGGCATACCGGCGGGAGAAGAACTGCTGCCCGATCTCTATGTTGCCGCCAACCAGTTCGGACGTCGCGTGCCGATCCCGGTGGCACTGGCCGAACCAATCGGCAACTTCGACGGCGTCACCAGGGTGGTTCCCCGGATCGTCGGCCGGATCACGCTGGGAAAGGAAAATGTCGAGGCCGTGCTGGTCGGTATGCCGCGAGAGGAACTTCAACGACGTGGTTCGACGATCCAGCGGTTGGCCCAGCTGATCGATGGCCAACTGCCTCGATCACAACACGGCGAGGGTCCACAGTTGGTCATCGGTTCGGGGCTGGCCCGCCAACTGGACCTGCAGGTGGGTGCCGTGATTCCGCCGATCTTCCGCAGTGGGGGTGGTGAGAAAACACCGACGATCACCGGCATCTTCCATTCCGACATCTCTCCCTGGCAGTCGCAGATGATCCTGACCACATTCGAGTCGGCCGCCGACATCTTCGACCAGCAGGGGCTTGCCACCGACCTGCTCGTCTTCTGTCGCCGCGGGCAACCCGAATCGATTCGCTCCCGGATCCTCCAGTTGATGCCGGGTTCTTCGACCGGGGATGCGACCAGTTTCCGGCCGTCGGTCACCTCGCGTGCCGATCTCGAATCGCTGCTCCCGGCCGGCCTGGGTCATCGCGAGGGCGTCTTCAACCTGCTGTTTGTCGTGGCCTTTGCCATTGGAATCCTGGTGATCCTGATCACGTCGGGCTTCGGGCGTCCCGAACGGCGTCGCGAAATCGGCATTCTCAAGGCCACCGGCTGGCAGACCGACGAGATCCTGGTTCGCAGCCTGGTCGAGAGCCTGTTGCTGGGCCTGGTGAGCGCGGCCATTTCCATCCTCGTGGCCGTGGTCTGGCTGAAGTGGTTCAATGGGTTCTGGATTGCCGGGATCTTCCTGGCGGGTGTCGAGACCCAACCGGCCATTGCGGTGCCCTACGTGCTGGCCGCACAGCCGGCCGGGTTGGCGGTGTTGATCGCCTGCCTGCTGGTGACCACCGGATCCGCCTACTCGACCTGGCGAACCGCCGTGACTCCTCCCGCGGAGGCCATGAGATGATCCGCGGGTTGCTCGAAGCCGAATCTCTGAGCAGGATCTACCATCCCGGGACCTCGAGCGAGGTTCGTGCACTCAGCGACGTATCACTCGTCATCCCTGCCGGCAGCTACGTTGTGCTGGCCGGTCCCTCGGGTTCGGGCAAGACCACCCTGCTGTCCCTGCTCGGAGCACTCGACCGGCCGACGGCCGGTGGTGTGAGGTTCTCCGACCGGAACCTCGAGGAGTGTTCCGACGTTGAACTGGCACGCCAACGCAGACGGATGGGGTTTGTGTTCCAGGACTTTTCGCTGATCCCCCGATTGCCGATCTGGGAGAACATCACCTACCCGCAGATTCCCAGGGGGCTGTCGGCGGCAAAGCGGCGACAGGCCGCCGATGATGTCTTGGCTCGTCTGGGACTCACCGCGAAGGCCGACACTCCGCCGGAGGAACTCAGCGGAGGGGAACAGCAGCGGGCCGCGGTGGCCCGGGCACTGATCGGGAACCCCGAGGTGATCTTCGCCGACGAGCCGACGTCGAACCTGGATCGCCGAGCGGCCGCGGAACTCGCCGCGATCCTCCAGGAGATCAATGACAACGGGACGACGCTGGTTGTCTCGACGCATGACACCGACCTGGCCGGATCGGCGTCGCTGGTCTTCACGCTCGAGGATGGTCGCCTGGTGGACGCCACGTCCTGA
>CAUZRQ010000158.1:0-11333 GCA_963582065.1 Planctomycetota bacterium
GGCCGACACGGGTGTCGATTGACCGAGGGTGGCCAGCACGATGCCGGTCGCCAGGATCACGGCGCGGCACGGTGATGAAGTGGTCGGCATGCCGTCGGGTCCCTGGTGTGGCCTGCTGCCGGGCAGGTCCCGATGTTACACATGCGGTCTCGCGAAGTGGTACAACCATGGCGAGTTCTCTCGAGTTGTGCTGACCGGAAATCCCGTCCTACATGAACCCGCTCTGCTACTTGGTGTGTCGAGGCGTCGTGTCGTGTGGCCTGGCACTGGCGATCATGTCGGCGGTGTGTGTCGAAGCGGCAGAGGCCGAACCGGTTCCCGCATCCGAGGTGCTCAAACCGCTCGTCAAAGAGACGCCCAAGCCGCGGTATGGTGTTGCGGTTCCGGAGCGGATTTCCGGACGTGTCCAACGCATGTCGAACGGTTCGGTCACCGGTGCCGCCAACGTCTCGATCACCGACGGCTACTCGGTGGTCAAGACGGACCAGCGAGGCCGGTTTTCGATTGTGCCCGACCCGAGTTCCGTTTTTCTCTACATCACCCGACCAACCGGACACGACGTCATCGGCGGCTGGTACAAGCCCCTGGCGGCGGAAATCGATTTCGCGATCAGGCCGGCCGAGCGTGACGAGAACGAATTCACGTTCATCCATGTCACCGACACGCATGTCTCCCAAAACCGCCGTTCGCTGGTCGGGCTGAGCCGATTCGTCAGAGAAGTCAACGGCCTGTCGCCGCGGCCACGGTTCGTCGTCAACAGCGGCGACCTGCTGGATCTCAACAAGGCTCTGTTGAGCAAGCCCGAGTCGGGGCAAGCCGATTTTCGCAGCTACACGGGCATCATGAATCACCTCAAGATGCCTCACTACAACGTCGCCGGCGACCACACCGATTCGTCGTATCGGCTGGATCAGTTTCCTCGAGGTGATCATCGCTGCGGCAAGGCGTTGTACTGGGAGTACCTGGGGCCGCACTTCTTTTCGTTCGAGTACGGCAAGGTCCACTTCGTCTCGGTGGACTTCGGCTACCACCTCGGGAAGCGGAAAATCGTGGTCAAAGGCAAGAAGCTGGACTATCCGACCAACCAGGTCCAGCCGATGCACGTGAAGTGGCTGCGGCAGGACCTGGGACATCGATCCCGGGGCACATTTGTCGTCACAACGGCCGAAGCGGACCTGGCCAATCACTGCCCGGGTTTTCTTGAAATGGCCCGAGAGCACGATATCCGGCTGCAACTCGTCGGCGACATCCACGTCGTCTCTTACAAGAAACGACCCGTGCCCTACCGTTCCGGAGGCGCGTTGGCCGGCTGCTGGTGGAATCCCAAGACCAACCAGCTGTGCCCGGACCTCAGGCCGCAGGGTTACGTGGTGTACCGGGTGCGTGGTGAGACGTTCGAGCACTTCTATAAAGGACTGGGCCAACGCGTGGCGATTTTCTCGCACCGGGTCGGTGCTGCCTGGAAGGGACGGGTCAGGATCCAGGCTCATCTCGTCCAACCCCGCGACGGCGAACAACTCGAGTTTTCGATCAACGGGCGGGATTGGCAGAAGATGCAGAAGACGGCTCGCCCGTTCTATCGTGCGGTGTTTGCGGCCACCGTGGACACGTCAACCGTCCCGGACGGGCTCCTGAATCTCAGCGTACGCAACACCGGCGACGGTGAAACTCGGACCCGGGTCGTCGTGGTCGCCAATGGCCGCGATGCTGCTCCGATCCGGGCCGAGGGATCGCTGGAATTCACTGTCGGAGCTCCCAGCAGTTGGACAACTCCACGTGCCCCGGCCCGCCGGGCCGAGGTGCTCTTCAACGGAACGGTGCTGGGGACTCTCGAACCGGGGGCCCGCAAAAAGTACTCGTTCCCGGTCCCCGCCGACCGGATTCGCCGTGCCAGCATCGTGTCGTTCCGGTTCTCGATGCCCGGAGATGGCCTGACGATCAGCGGCCCGGTGCTCAAGTTCGAGAAAACGACTTTGCGGGACACCCGCGACAACGCGCTGCGGCTGGTCAAGGCTGCGCACTGGGGTGATGCGGCTGCCGATTGGGGCGGCTTCATTGTCGGCGACGCGGAGCCTCCCGATGAGACTCCGTTTCATCGCCGGCAGAATGTCTTCTGCTTTGTTTTCAGCAAGAATCGGTGACTGCCGGAAGCAGCGACAACGACCACGCTCCGACCGGTGACACTCAAGAACGGGCTCCCGCCATACCCGTCTCGGCTGAAGAACGACTCCACCCACACTTCGTCTTGCTGACTCCTTTCTGCACGTGGGCTGCACTTCAAGTGACGCTTCGGGCCGGCGGCTACTTGCCGAGATTTCGCCACCAGCGAATCTCGTTCGCTCCACGCTCGGCACACGCGACGATATCCAGTCGGCCGTCCCGGTCCAGGTCGGCCAGGACCACCGTCACTGCGTTGGACCAGTGGTCCTTGATCATGTGCATGGCCCACTTGTGAGTCGGGTCACCGGGGTTTTCGAACCAGGCGATCCGACCATCGGGGCTCCAGCCCGTGGCGACCACGTCCAGGTCGCCGTCCCCATCAAGATCTCCGGCCACCGCCTCGAAGCCCTGCGGGAAACTCGCGGCGATCGTGTGTTTTTTCCATGACGTGCCTCGGCCGGGCTTGCCCACGTTTTCGTACCAGGCCACCTGGTGCGATTCGGGCGAGTTGTTCGGGACTGGTGCGGCGATCCCGAACGCCATCACGACATCCAGGTCCCCGTCGCCATCCAGGTCGACTGGGTGTCCGTGAGCGGGAGCCTTGGTCTGGTCATCGATCACGGTCTTCTTCCAGGGTCCCCGGGCGGGGTTGCCCGAGTTCTGGTACCAGGCGATCTGGTTGCCGACGCGTGCCGAGCCGAGCAGGTCGGGCTTGCCGTCTCGATTGAAGTCGGCGATGGCGATCGTTCGAGTCTCCGCGATGTCCCTGTCCACCTCATGCCGAACCCATCGACTTCCGTTGCCCGGCCGGCCGACGTTTTCGAACCAGTCAAACCGGTTTCCGTATCTCCAGCTCGATGCGGCGACGTCGAGATCTCCGTCGCCGTCGAGATCCCCGAGCGCGACGTCGTAGGAACCGGGAACTTCCTTGGGCTGGGCGACGCGGTTCAGCTGCCAGGCTTGCGAGATCTTCTCCGGGCCCGGGTTCCTGAACCAGCGGATGTCCCATTTCAGGTTGTCCACGATCACGATGTCGGGATGGCCGTCCCGGTCGATGTCACCGATCGCATGCCGTTCGAGCCGGATCGGCTGATCGGGCAGGTTGCGGGACTTCTGGATGAATGAGTGCTTGAAGCGGCCCTTGCCGTCGTTGAGCAGCAGGTAGAGGTTGCTGTTGGGCTCGGCATCAGAGCTCGTCAGGTCGAGATCACCGTCGCCGTCGAGATCCGCTACGGCACAGGCATAGGAATAGGTGTAGTTGCCCAGCAGCCGCTGTTCGGTCAGCTTCAACGGTCCTGACCGAAATGTCCGGGCCGGAGTCGGCTCGGCCGACGGTTCTCCTCGAGGGTCGATCAGGGTCGAAATCGCCTGGGCATAGATGCGATGGCCAAAGTCATTGGGATGGTTGACGCCGTTTCCGGTCTGGTCCCAGTCCTTCTTGCGATCCAGGAATCCGCTCCAGATCGAGGTCAGGTCGGCCACTGCGATGCCGGGCTGACGGAGTTCCCCAAGTGCGTCGCGATACCCGGCAAACAAGTCGTGCTTCAGCCCGGTCCAGTCGCGGTTTCCGAGCATCGACGCGACCAGGATGAACTCGGTCTCGGGTCCCTTCTCGCGGATCATCGTGATCATCTTCCGAATGTTGTCGTGGAAGTCCTTCACGGAACGGCCGGCCGAATCGTTCATGCCGAACGCCAGGATCACCAGGTCGGGGCTGGCATCGGCGACGGTGTCGATTTGCGTGAGTCCCCATTTCGAGTCCTTGCCGTCGACCGAGAGGTTCTTCAGATCCACCTTCGACCGAAACCTCGCCACCAGGTGCATCTGCACAAGTTCGGGGTAGGCGGGTTGGAACGGGGGCGCCTTTGCGAGTTTCGAGGAGTTTGCTCCGGCGGAGATGCTGTCGCCGAGTACGACGATCGAGAGGGGTTCTTTGCTGAGCAGCTTGCTGACCGTTCTTGGAAGCGTCGTGTCGTCGAACTCCGGAAGCGGTGATTTCCACGAAGCGGGTCCGTGGCGATAGGTGATCGAGGTCTGCATCGCGGCGTACTCGAGCTTGCCGCCGAAGAGGATCTCGCCCTTGCCGTCGCGATGGGTCAACTTGTACTTCTGCGATCCGGCCGGGCGACGCAACTCGCCGCGTGTACGGGAGACGATCTTCGATCCCTTCGGGATCACGATCTCGCGAGACCCCGGCTTGTACGTGTAGTCACGTCCTTGCTTGTACGTCACATCGCCACCGGAGTTCCTGACTGCGAGGATCTCCTGGATGGGAAAGAACACCCGGGCCGACGCTTCGCCCGACTCGGGGTTCCCGATGAACAGCACCGATTCTCCTTCAACGGTGTCGCCCTTCCAGAACGGGCGCAGGAATCGCGGCTCGTAGTTCCAACGGGGTGTCGAGGGATCCTCGGCGAAGGGCGCCGAGTGCGTTGATCCACAGCAACACAGCCCCAGCCCCAGCCCCAACGCGAGCGCTCTCACGACTCTCATCCACTTGCTCCCTTGATCCGTTGATCCGCTGATCCGCTGATCCGCTCGTCGAGATTCAAAGATCCTCAGCAACAGTCTGGCCCACTGCACCCCGTGGAGACAAGCAATGAGGTTCGCAGCGGTAAGGGTCAGACGCTCCGTTTGCGGATCAGACCGCTGAATCGAGTAACACCGGGCGAGTGGTTTTCGTACATTGTGGTGAAGCGATTACAGCATGTTCGGTCGGTGTGCTGGTGTTGTCTTTGCCGGTTCGCCGATGGAGATGACAGGCTGCAACCGACATGCAAGAGAATTGAAGAGAGGATGCCATGATTACGGTCCTGGGTAGTCGGCGACAGAACTGCGACGGAGTGACTCGACGCGAGACTTTGCAGGCCGGTGGGCTGGCGATGCTCGGCGGGATGTTCGGCCTGCCCCAAAACCTCGCAGCCGCAGCGGCCAACAGCACAAGACTCGATCGGCCCGGCAAGGCCAAGAGCGTGATCGTGCTGTACCTGCTCGGTGGAGCCCCCACTCAGGACATGTTCGACCTGAAGCCGAACGCACCCAGTGGGATCCGCGGCGAGTTCAGCCCGATCGTGTCCAACGTCCCCGGCATCGACATCAGTGAACTGTTGCCCAAACATGCTCGCTGGATGAACAAGTCGGCGATCGTGCGAACGGTCAACCACACGGGCGGTTGCCACAACCCGATGCCCAGCCTGACCGGCTACCCCGAACCCCTGCCCTCGATCGGTGTCAACCAGGACGGGTTACCTCCGAGCATGGGATCGGTCTGTGAGTATCTCAACGATGATCCCGGCGGGATGCCCGACTACGTGCACATGCCAACCATGCTGGGCTGGGGCCAGCACATCCGCCGTGCGGGTCCGTACGCGGGCTTTCTCGGTCGGCAGTACGATCCTCTTTTCACCGAGTGCAACGCGACGTCCAAGAAACCGGGCACCGATTATCACCCGCAGGTGGTGCTGGGCACCCCGACGTTGCCCAATGCCAAGTTGCCCAAGGGGATCACACTCGATCGGCTCAATGCCCGCAGGAAACTCACCGAGCAGTTTGACGACGCACTTCGCCGGCCGGGTGTCACCAGCGAGTTTGACCGGGTGCAGGAAGGTGCCCTGTCGCTGTTGACCTCAAACCGCATCCTCAACGCGTTTGACGTGGAGAGCGAAAAGAGCGAGGTCCGCGACAAGTACGGCCGCACTCTGTTTGGCAACAGCGCGTTGATCGCGAGAAAGCTGGTCGAGGAGGGAGTGCGGTTCGTCAACGTGACCTGGGACGCGTTCTGGACTCGCCCGTCCAAGATCGATGGAACGATCTGGGACACTCACCAGAGGAACTTCGGGATCTGCCGCGAGACGTTGTTGCCACAGTACGACCTGACCTTCTCGGGGTTGATGGAAGACCTCGAGGACCGTGGCACGCTCGACGAAACGCTGGTGGTCGTGATGAGCGACATGGGTCGCACGCCGAAGATCAACAAGAACGCCGGTCGGGATCACTGGACGTTCTGCTACTCGGTGATGTTCGCCGGTGCAGGCATCCGCGGCGGCACCGTCTACGGAACCTCCGATGGCGAGGCGGCCTACGTGAAGGATCGCCCGATCAGCCCGGCGGACATCTGCGCGACGATCTACGAGTGCCTGGGGATCGACCCCGAAATGCACGTGCCCGACGCGGCCGGGCAGCCGGTGAAGATTCGCCTGGCGGGCCGAGTGATCAAGGACATCCTCGCGTAATCAACCAGTTTTTTGGCGGTTTTCCGGCGGTGTGACGCCGACGGGGACCACACGGGGGCGGATGCGATGCGTTGGAGAGTGACCTGGCTGGTCGTCGCGATGCTGGCCGGTGGCCAGCACGTGCTGGCGGCTGTGCCGAGCGACGCGTCGGCGCGGCAGGCCGTGTTGGGCAAGCCGGTGGCCCTGGATGTTGCTCCTCGCGCTTTCACACTGTCGGGGCCGCGAGCCAGTCGCCAGGTCCTGGTGACCGGTCGGTATGCCGACGGCTCGCTCAGAGATCTCACCGGCTTCTGCCAGTGGAAACCGGCCGATCCGGCGATGGTCAGCGTGGATGCCGATGGCCTGGCCCGCGGTCGCAGCGATGGGACCACGAAACTGGTGGTCGAGGTGGCCGGCCTCTCGAGTACGGTCACCGTGACGGTGGCTGATACCGGGAAACACGCTCCGATCAGTTTCCGTCGCGAGTTCATGCCGGTGCTGGCGGTTGCCGGCTGCAGTGACATTCGCTGCCACGGGGCTCCCAGCGGCAAGGACGGCTTTCGTCTGAGCCTGTGGGGTTTCAATCCCGCTTTCGACTTCCAGCAGCTGACCCACGACGGGCTCGGTCGCCGGACCAACCCTCTGGATCCCGACAACAGCCTGATTCTCAACAAGGCCCTCGCGCAGGTCTCACACGTTGGCGGTCGGAGGTTTGCACCGGGCAGCGAGTTGGCCAGCCTGATGCGAGGCTGGCAGGCTGAAGGACTTCGCGACGACGACAAGGCGGTGTCGCTGAAGTCACTGGTCGTGACACCAGGGGGCCGTGTCCTGAAGGCGCCGGCCAGTTGGCAGCGCTTGGCCGTGCAGGCGGAATTCTCGGATGGCCAGGTGGCAGACGTCACCCGCTTGACGACGTATTCCAGCAGCGACATCGCGATCGCACATGTCGATCGTTCCGGGGAGGTGCAATTCCAGCGTCAGGGTGAGGTGGCGATCCTGTGCCGGTTCATGGGCCGGATGGAGTCGGTGCGACTGATGCATATTGCGGCGCCGGCCGAGGACTACGCGTGGCCGAATCCGCCGGAAGCGAATTACGTCGACACGCTCGTCTTTGCCAAGCTGAAGCAACTCCACATTGCGCCCTCGGAGTTGTGCACCGACGAGCAATTCGTCCGCCGCATCTATCTCGACCTCTGCGGCGTGCTGCCGACGCCGGCCGCGACCGAGGCCTTCCTGGCCGGCACGGGACCGGATCGACGGGCGCGACTGGTCGAGGGGTTGTTGCAGCGACCCGAGTTCGCCGACTACTGGACGAAGAAGTGGTTCGATGTGCTGAGAGTCACGCGGGACGCGATCAATCTCGAGGGGTCGCAGAAGTTCCAGGCCTGGTTGCGGGACCGGATCGAGAGTGACGCGCCATTCGACGAGACGGCCCGGCAGATGCTGACGTCGGTCGGCCAGTCCTACCGCGATGCCCCGGTGAATTTCTACTGCGTCACGCCGACCCCCAAGAAGATCACCGACAAGCAGTTCCTGCAGAAGGACCTCGCCGAAGCGACCGCCCAGTTATTCCTGGGTGTGCGGCTGCAGTGTGCCCAGTGCCACAATCATCCGTATGAGCGTTGGACTCAGAACGACTTCCTGGGCCTTGCCGCCCACTTCAACCAGGTCAAGCGGACCCGGCTGGGGAAGGCCGGGCCGGGTGGCCGTGCCGAGCGTCGTCAGTTCGAGATCACGATCGACAGGAAGGCGGCCGAGTTCACTCGTGACTCGGACGGCTCTCCGGTTGTGCCGAGTCTGATCGGGCAGCCGCCCAAGGCGATTCCTTCAGGACAGGATCGGCGGCAGCAATTGGCCGCCTGGTTGACCCGCGCCGACAACCCGTTTTTCGCAAGAGCCTTTGTCAACCGGGTCTGGTTTCACCTCAACGGGCGAGGCATTGTCGAGCCGGTGGACGACTTCCGGGATTCGAATCCCTCGTCCAACGATCCGCTGCTGGCGGCCCTGGCACGACAGTGTGTTGAAGGCGGCTACCTGATGAAGCCACTGATCCGGACCATCGTCAACTCGCGCACCTACCAGCTCAGTGCGATCACCAATGCGAGCAACCAGGCCGACGGAAAGTACTTCTCACACATGCACTCGCGACCCATGCCGGCCGAGGTGCTGTTGGATGCGGTGTGCCAGGTGACGGGTGTGCCGGAGGTGTACGAGATCGCCAAGGACTACACGATCGGGTTACCGCCCGGGACGATCACCCTGCCGATCGGCACTCGCGCGGTGCAGTTGCCTGTCAACGACATCGTGACTCTGATCAACAAGGGATCGAAGTATGTCCGCTACGAGTCTCACCCCTTCCTGCGGGCGTTTGGACAGCCGTCGCGAACGCAGACGTGCGAGTGTGATCGCGAGCAGACGTTCGGGCGGAAGCAGGCGCTGGAGTTGATCATTGGCAAGATGATGTCCAGGCGGTTGGCACAGCCCGGAAACCGCCTGAGCCAGTTGATGGACTCGAAGATGAGCGACACACAGATTCTCGACGACCTGTACCTCCAGTCGCTCTCGCGACGCCCGTCGCCGAAAGCCCGCACCGCGCTGCTGGCACACGTCGCCTCCAGCTCCGACCGCCGCCAGGCGTGGGAGGACGTGCTCTGGACGCTGCTGAACTCGCAGGAGTTCATCTACCAGCACTAGCGCTCCGTCAACTCGAAGACTATGACTTGACGGAGCACTAGCAGTCCGTTGAAGAAGTGGGCGTGAGGGGGTGGCGTGGGCGAAGGGGGTTGTGAGGGTGTAGGTGGAGCGGGATGGCATTGCGTGAAATGACCCAGCGTGCGCTGCGCGACCCTGGGTAACGCTCAACGATCACAACTCAGAGTCAGCCGCCTTGGGCGTTGCTTGTGTCGCGCGATCATCGCGTTACGATCGGGCCAGTTTCAGGCGGGTCGTGAGCACGATTCGGAGGAATTTCAGAGGATCGACCGTGACGACGACGGCCACCACACGCCAGCTGCCGTTTGCTCACCTGAATCTCCGCCGCAATCCGTTCGGCGAGTTTTCAGCCGAAGACTGGACTCGGTTGGCCGATGTGGACCTGGAGGAGTTTGACGGGCTGCTGGCTGAGGCGGGATCAGTGGTGCAGTTTGTCGGAGAAAAGGGCTACGGCAAGACGACTCACCTGTTGGCCATCGGAGCGAGGTTTCCCGGGTCGGGCTACGTCCACATCCCCGAGGGGAAACGGGCCGAGGTGCCAGGTGGGAATCCGGTGCTGATCGACGAGGCCCAGAGGCTGACCTGGCGGCAGCGGCGGCAGGTGTTTCGTTCGAGCGTGCCGCTGGTGCTGGGGACACACCGGGATTTCACTCGCGAATTGTCTCGAGCCGGACGACGGGTGCGGACCGTGGCGGTTGAAGGCCGGATGAACGCCGCACGGTTGACTCGGATTCTCAACAGCCGGATCGAGTGGGTCCGTCGCGACGGGGGACCGGTGCCCAGCGTGCTGTTCGAGACGGCTGCCGGGATGCTCGAGCGGTTTGGCCCCGACATCCGACGGATCCAGCTCGAACTCTACATGACATTCCAGGACATGAACGGCGGGATTCGCGATGTCTAGATGCGACATTTCCATCCGCTACGACCAGCCGGATCGAACCTACCGCGGCGGCGATACCGTCTCGGGCGAGGTCCACATTCAGGTCAACAAGGACACGACCAGCAACGGCATCCAGTTGACCCACTACTGGAAGACTCACGGCTACGGCAACACCGACTCGGGTGCCGAAAAGATCGAGATGCTGGCCGGGGACAGCGAGTTGAGAGCCGGGGAAGACATGGCATTTCCGTTTTCGTTTGTTGCCGAATGCCAACCTCTGACCTACCGCGGCCACCACATCAATATCGATCACTATGTGAAGGTGGCCGTTGATGTTCCCTGGGCCATTGACCCGAAGGACGAGGAGGAGTTCATCCTGCTTCCTGGCAAGCGGCCGCCGGAGGTGACCGGCCAGCGTGACGAGATCGTCGTTTTTACTTCCAAGTCGTCGATGAAACTCCCCCCGGGGTGCTTGAAGGCCGTCTACGTCTTCGTGGCCATCGCCCTGGCGATGATGGCGGTGGCCTTTTTCTGGCTGATTCCCATCGTGCTGTTGGTCCTGGGAGCGTTCTGGGCAAGGAAAAAGATGCTCGCCAGTCGACTGGGAAAGGTGGAGCTGCAGACGCCTCATCTAGTGGTTGGAGTCGGCGAGGACTGGCCACTGGAATTGCAGTTCACTCCGAAGAAGAACTGCCAGATCAACGGGATCGAAGTGAAGATCCGCTGCCGCGAATCGGCGACATCCGGCAGCGGAACCAACAGTACCACCCGGCATCACACGGTTCTCGAGAAGATGCATGTTCTCGAGTCCGCCGGCGAGTTGACCGCAGGTGAGTTGTTCGATCAGCGGTACAGTGTGCCGTTCCCCGAGACCGGTGCGTACAGTCTCAACGAGGGCAGTAACAAGATCGAGTGGACGGTCGAGGTACGTATCGACATCCCGGCGTTTCCCGACTGGAAGTCCAAGCAGACGGTCCAGGTCTTGCCCGCCGAGTTTCTCGACGAGATCGCAGTCCAGGGCGATCACCGGGACTCCGCCCAGCAGCCGGCACCGGTGGTCGAATCCCCAGCCACCGCCGCCGTCCCAGCCACCGCCGCAGCAGCAACCCCGGTGGCCCCGGCAACCCACGACGTGGCCGACGTACCGGCGGTCCCCGAAGTCGAGCAACCTGTCACCACCTCCGCGCCGTCTCCGGAAGTGCTCGAACTGGTCCAGCAGATCTCGGCGGCTGATCGATTTGGCAGCGAGCGAGAGGACCTGATTGCGGCGTGGTCAGACCGTGAGCTGGACGTGGTGGTCAACGTGGATCGTGTCACGACGACTTTTGGTTCGACCGTCGACGATGCCTACCAGAACGGCCAGACGATCC
>CAUZRQ010000159.1:0-11160 GCA_963582065.1 Planctomycetota bacterium
CCGGACAACTCGAAGACCTCAACACCGCGGAGGCTGTGACACCTCGTGGGGGCGGTGGAGGTCAGGACACGATGGCGTGTCGTGGCCGCAGCGGAAAGAGCGTCATCATGGCTAAATCAACCAATGGGGTTACCCGGATCGCCATCGGTCTGTACTCGGCTCTTGGCCGTATCAGAGATGAGAGAAATCCGCGGCTGGAGAGACCGGGGCACGCACCCGCCGTAGACAAGTGCAAGCCCCGAACCTGAAAGCAGGCAGTCCGGTATAAAGGATGCCGGGTTTGCTGGGAAGAGCACCGGGTCGCGTTTCCGGCCAATCGGCCAGATCAGGAACAGGAATTGGTGCCGTCCAGCACGAACCGCCGCGGGTGAGCGAACACGTGCCCGTGCTACGAGGCGGCAACCCCGGTCCCAACCGGTCCACCGATTCGTTATCATCAGTGTTCCTCGATATCTCCCACCTTCGCTCTCTTTCCTGAACCAAGGATGCTCCGGATGCCCCCCATCCGCACGGTCCTCGTCGGGCTGCTCGGCCTGCTACTGACCTCCACCGTCACGGCCGCCGACAAGACGGCCGCCGACAAGACGGCGGCCGATCGCAAGGGACTGGACTTCTTCGAATCGAAGATCCGTCCGGTGCTGGTCCGACACTGCTACCAGTGCCACTCGGCCAAGGCCGCCGCGACCAAGATGCTCAAGGGGGAACTCCAGGTCGACACGCGATCGGGAATCCGCAAGGGGGGAGAAACCGGGCCGGCGGTGGTACCCGGACAACCCGGGAAGAGCCTGCTGGTGGCGGCGTTGAAACACGACGGACCCAAGATGCCGCCCAAGGCCAAGCTGCCCGCATCGATCGTGGCCGACTTCGAGAAATGGATCCAGCTGGGGGCCCCCGACCCGCGTGACGGCAAGGCCGTGGCCACCCAGGCGATCGACATCCAGGCCGGAAAAACACACTGGTCGTTTCAGCCCCTGGCGGTGGTCAAGCCACCGGCAATTGCCGATGGAGACGGAGTCCGCAACGACATCGATCGGTTCATCCACGCCGCCCAGAAGGCCAAGGGACTCACGCCCAACCCGCGGGCGACGCCGACCACCCTGTTGCGTCGGCTCCATTTCAACATGGTCGGCCTGCCACCGACGACCGACGACCAGCAGAGATTTCTGGCCGAGGCGGAAAAGGACTTCGAGGCGACGTGGGCGGCCGAGATCGACCGGCTGCTGGCCAGCAAGCACTACGGAGAACGCTGGGGTCGTCACTGGCTGGACCTGGTGCGGTTTGCCGAGAGCAACGGGTACGCCTTCGACAAGGACCGGGCCAACGCCTACCAGTACCGGGACTTCGTCATCCGCGCACTCAACCAGGACATGCCCTACGACCAGTTCGTCCGCCTGCAGGTCGCCGGTGACCTGCTGGCCCAGACCAACGCGAAGACCGCTCCCGAAGCCCGCACGGCACTCGATTCGGTCGCCGCCACCGGGTTCCTCGTCGCCGGCCCCTTCACCACCCAGCAGACCCAGAAGGAACGCGAACGCAGCCGCTACGAACAACTCGACGACATCGTCCAGACCCTTGGCACCAGCCTGCTGGGGCTGACGGTCGGATGTGCGCGATGCCACAGTCACAAGTACGACCCGCTGCCGCAAAGCGACTACTACCGCTTCGTCAGCTGTTTCAAGGAAGTCGGTTTCGGCGACACCAGCCTGAGTCTCAGCCCCGAGTCCTTCCAGGCGGCCAAGGCGAAGTACGAGGCGGCGCTGAAGCCGCTGACGGCAGCGGTGGCGACGTGGGAGAAAGACCGCTTGCCGGTCCGATTCACCGATTGGCTGACTCGCCGCCCGTCCGCGCCCCCCACGCCCTCCTTCGGTCACTGGCACCACGCCGGTCCCTTCCCGGCCGCCGACTTCAACAAGGCCTACGACACCGCCGCGGGCCCCGAAACCCGTCTCAAGACGGGTGTCAACCTGGGCAGCTCGTTCCTCAAGGGTGCCGTTGCCTGGCAGGTCCAGCCCACCTGGACCGACGGCAAGATCCACAACACGCTCACCGGCAACAACGCCGCCAACTACCTGGTCCGCATCATCGACTCGCCGTCGGCCCTCGCGGTCGAACTCGCCTTCGGCGGTGACGACGGCATGAAGGCGTTCCTCAACGGCAGCGAGATCCTCAACAAGAAGACCATGGGCGGGGTCAAGGCGGACCAACACAAGGTCAAGGTCACGCTGGCCGCCGGCCGCAACGAACTGCTGATCAAGGTCGTCAACGCCGGTGGACCGTCGGGATTCTTCTTCCGCATCAACGGCGGCCAGGTGCCCAAGGACGTCGTCGCGGCGTGGGCGGTGCCCGCCGAGAAATGGAACGACAAGCAGAAGACGGCGGTCCGCAACTGGTACCGCACGACCGACGAGGAGTGGGTCCCGCTCAACGCCACCGTCAACGCTCATCGCAAGACCGAGCCCAAGCCGAAGATGACGCCGGTCTATTCGGCCCGCGTCCGCGGCACCACCTACCAGTTCGGCGGCGACACCTTCAAGGTCTACTTCCTGGCCCGGGGCAACGCCGACAACAAGCAGGGCGAAGCACCCGCCGGATTCCTGCGGGTGCTGATCAACACCAAGGGGGACGAACAGCACTGGCTGGCAACCGGCGGTGACAAGAAGCAGCCGGTCAAGCCGCGGATCGCCGCGGCCGGCTGGCTGACCGACGTCAAGAACGGAGCCGGTCACCTGCTGGCCCGGGTGATCGTCAACCGCGTCTGGCAGTACCACTTCGGTCGCGGGCTGGTCACCACGCCCAGCGACTTCGGCACTCGCGGCGAACGACCGACTCACCCCGAACTGCTCGACTGGCTCGCCGGCCAACTGATCGGGGGGGGCTGGAAACTGAAGCCCCTCCACCGGCTGATCCTGGCCAGCCATACCTGGATGCAGGGCAACGGCCGCACGGCAAACGCCGAGAAGATCGATCCCGACAACCGGCTGTGGTGGCGACGCGGTGCGAAGCGACTCGAGGCCGAACTGATCCGCGACACGCTGCTGGACGTCAGCGGACGTCTCAAGCGGGACATGTTCGGCAAGGGGTCGCTCGACCAGAAGTCCAACCGCCGCAGCATCTACCTGACCGTCAAGCGGGGCCAGCTGATCCCGATCCTGCAGCTGTTCGATGCCCCCGACGCGATGCAGGGCGTGGGAAAACGCAACGAGAGCACCGTGGCCCCCCAGGCCCTGGCGATGCTCAACTCGCCGTTCATCCGCGAACTGGCCGGCGGCTTCGCCAAGCGGGTACGCCCCGACACCAAGACATCCCTCGACACCGCCGTCACCACCGCCTACCGGCTGGCGTTGGCACGGACGCCGGATTCGAGCGAACGGGAGGCGATGCTGGCCTTCATCAAGACACAGACCGAGTCGCGCAAGGGCCAGGCGAACGCCGAAGAACTGGCCGTCCGCGACTTCTGCCACCTGCTGCTGTGCAGCAACGAGTTCATTTACGTCGATTGAATTTCAGGACACATCCGAGCCAGAGGCCCTGATCGCAGGCCCAAGGATTCTCACCATGCAACACGTTCCCGGTTTCAACCTCGCCTCCCGTCGCCACTTTCTCGAGTCGGCCGGACTCGGGTTCGGCTCGGTCGCGCTGACCGGCCTGCTGCACTCCGAGGGCCTGCTGGCCGACGAGTCGTCGCCGAACAACCCGCTGGCCCCCAGCCACTCGCACTTCCAGCCGAAGGCCAAGGCGGTGATCTGGCTGTTCCAGACCGGCAGCCCCTCGCAGGTCGACACCTTCGACTACAAGCCCGAGCTGCAGAAACGGAACGGCCAGTCCCTGGACGGGGCCGATCCCAAGACCGGGTTCTTCACCACCAGCGGCAAGTGCCTGAAATCCCCCTTCAAGTTCAAGCAGCACGGCGAGAGCGGCGCGTGGATCTCGGAGATCTTTCCCAACATCTCCCGGCACGCCGACGACATCGCCTTCATCTACTCGTGCTTCTCGCGCTCCAACAACCACACCCCCGCCATACTCGAACTCAACTCGGGCTTCATCCGCCAGGGGTTTCCCAGCCTGGGCAGTTGGCTGACCTACGGGCTGGGCAGCGAGAACACCAACCTGCCGGCCTACGTGGTCATGCACGGCAAGAAGCCCCGCGGTGGCGACCCGGTCTGGAGTTCGGGGTTCCTGCCCAGCGTCTTCCAGGCGACGGCCCTGGACCCGCGTCAGGCCAAGCCGATCAGCAACCTGCAGCGGTCCGGTGAACTGACCGATCCTCAGCAGCGGACGCTGCTGGATGCGTTGCGGGCGGCCAACAACCGGCACGCCAAAACGCGTCCCTTCGACCGCGACCTGTCGGCCCGACTCGAGTCGTTCGAGCTGGCCTACCGGATGCAGGTGGCGGCTCCCGAGGCGTTCGATTTCGGGCGCGAGACGAAGCAGACGCAGGAGGCCTACGGGTTGAACCGGCAGGAATCCAAGGACTACGGCCGCCAGTGCCTGATCGCCCGCCGGCTGATCGAGCGGGGCGTGCGGTTCGTGCAGGTCTTCGCCGACGTGTCCAAGACGCCCGGCGGCGGGGTCAACGACGTCCCCTGGGACGCGCACAGCGACATCAGCGTCAACCACGGCATGTGCGCCAGCTCGGTCGATCAACCCACCGGCGCCCTGCTGGACGACCTCAAGCAACGAGGCCTGCTCGACGACACGCTGGTGATCTACGGAGGCGAGTTCGGGCGGACGTCGGATTCACAGGGAGCCAAGGGCCGCGACCACAACCCCAACGCCTTCACCACCTGGATGGCCGGGGGAGGTGTGAAGGGTGGCACGCAGTACGGTGCGACCGACACCTTCGGTTACAAGTCGGTCGAGAAGCGGGTCAGCGCACACGACCTGCACGCGACGATCCTGAAACTGATGGGTTTTGACCACGAAAAGCTGACCTACCGCTACAACGGCCGCGACTTCCGCCTGACCGACGTGGCCGGCGAGGTCATCGACGCGCTGATCGCCTGATGAACGCCTTCCGTCCGGGTGAGACAGGCCCTCGCCTGGGCACGGCGATCCACCGACTTCCCGTTCCGACGCCACGCGACGTCTAGCCCAGCAACTCGGGCACCACCCGCCCATGCACGTCGGTCAGCCTCATGTCGCGGCTCGAGAAGCGATAGGTCAGCTGCTTGTGGTCCATGCCCATCAGGTGCAGCATCGTCGCGTGCAGGTCGTAGACCTCGACCTTGTCCTCGACCGCATGGTATCCGAATTCGTCGGTCGCCCCGTGGACATATCCGGCACGTGAACCACCGCCGGCCAGCCAGATCGAAAATCCGAAGGGGTTGTGGTCCCGGCCGTTGCCGCCCTGGGCAAACGGCGTCCGCCCGAACTCGCCGCACCACACGATCAGCGTCTCGTCGAGCAGCCCGCGTTGCTTCAGATCGCGGATCAACCCGGCCACCGGGCGGTCGATTGCGCGGGAGTTCTTGGTGTGACCATCGACCAGCCCACCGTGCTGGTCCCAGCGATCACCGTTGCCGCCCGTGCAGGTCAACTCGATGAACCGCACGCCCCGCTCGACCATCCGCCGTGCCACCAGGCACAACCGCCCGTACTTGCGGGTGTTGGCAAACGAATCGTCCAGGCCGTAGAGAGACTGGGTGGCCTTGGACTCGTCGGAGAGATCCATCAGGTCCGGCACCGCCATCTGCATCCGCGCCGCCAACTCGTAGTTCGCAATTGCACTCTCGACCTGGTCCACCCGGCCGAGGCGACCCAGCAGGTTGCGGTCCAGCCGCTTTATCAGCGCCAGCTTGGCCGACTGCAGTTCAGGTTTCGACTCCCGCGGGGTGATGTTGGCCACCGGGCTGTTGCCCGGCTGGAACACTGAGCCCTGGAAGGCCGCCGGCAGGAACCCGCTGCCGAAGCAGTCGAGTCCGCCCGAGGGAATCAGGCCTCCGTTGAGCACCACGTAGGCCGGCAGGTCCTGGCACTCGCTGCCCAGCCCGTAGGCTACCCAAGCCCCGTGAGCCGGTCGCCCCTGCAGACCGGTGCCGGTGTGCAGGAAGAAGTTCGCGTTGGTGTGTTCGGAGAACGGGGCGATCATCGAGCGGACCACGCACAGGTCGTCGGCACAGTGCTCGCCGATCGTGGGAAACAGCGCGCTGACCGGCAGACCACTCTCGCCGTACCGCTTGAAGGCCCAGGGCGACTTCAACACCTTGCCGATGTTGTTGAACTGCGTCGGCTCGACCTTGAAGACCCGGTGGGGATCCTGGCCGTGGAACTTCGCCAGTGCCGGCTTGGGGTCGAAGGTGTCGACCTGCGAGGGGCCACCGTCCATGTAGAGGAAGATGACCCGCTTGGCCTTTGCCCGGTAATGAGTGGCCTTGGGGTCGAGAGGACCCGGAGCCCCGGTGGCCACGGCCGCCGGGGTCTTCTCGCCGGCGAGCATCGTCGCCAGGGCGACGCCGCCGAAGCCATGAGCCGCCTGCATCAGCATTTCACGACGGGTGGTCGGAGCGGGCAGGAAACGGTGGCAGTGGTTCATCGGTCGAGATTCCCGGCTGCACCCGAGATGACTCCCGGCCACCGGTCGCGTGAACCGGTCACCGTGTCATCGGGTGGTGTCAATTGATGAAGATGAATTCCTTGGTGTTGAACATCACGTGGCAGAGATCACTCCAGGGCCTGGGGTCCCCGGGCCCCTGCTCGTCGTTCAGACCGTAACGACGTCCCTGCTCGACCAGAAAACCGCTGGCGGCCTCGCGTTCCCGATCAGTGGGTCGGCGACCGAACGCCTGCCGGTACATCGAATCGATGCGACCATCGGTGTCGAGTTTTTCACGTGCCAGCAATCGCTTGGCCCACAGGCCCGCCTGGCTGACCACGAACGGATCGTTCATCAGGATCAACGCCTGGGCCGGCACGTTGGACCTGGTGCGACGGCCGACCGTCGAGAAGGGCTGGGGGGTGTCGAAGGCGAGCATCATTGACGAGAGGAAGTTGCGACGAACCCCGATGTAGATCGTCCGCCGCCCGTTCCCGTCCATCGGGCCGCTCTTGGGCCGACCCCGTCCGATCATGTGCGCCGAGAGATACACCGGGACGCTCTTGCCGAGATAGGCCATGTCGAGCCGACCCGAGACACTGAGCATCGCGTCGCGAATCGCCTCGCCCTGCAACCGCCTGACCCGCATGCTGTGCAGCCAGACGTTGACCGGATCGGCGGCGACCGCCTCGTCCGACGGACGGCTGGACATGCGGTAGGTCCTGGAGAGCACCAGCCGACGGATCATCGTCTTGATCGACCAGCGTTCGCGGCTGAAACGGTCGGCGAGCCAATCGAGCAGTTCCGGGTGCGAGGGAGCCTGGCCCTGGACCCCGAAGTTGTCGACCGTCGGCACCAGGCCCCGGCCGAACAGGTGATGCCAGAGCCGGTTGACCATCACGCGAGCCACCAGCGGATTGCGACCTCCAAGGACAAGGTCGGCGGCCAGCGACAACCGGCCGCTGCCCGGATCGGTCACCTTGATCGGTTGTCCGCCCAGCGCCTGGAGCATCCGCCTGGGCACCTCCTTGCCCCGCTGCTTCGGGTTGCCACGGATGAACAGGTTCTGGTTGGCCGCCGATCCGTCCCACATCGCCATCGCCAAACGGGACGTTTTCTTGACCTCGCCGACCAGTCGCTTCTCCATGGCCAACAAGCCCCCGGCCGCCATCGACATCTTGACCTCCGACGCGGCCGGATTGGCCACCAGCAGGGGCACGTGGCGAACCAGCCAGTCGAGCACAACCGCCTGGCTGGTGGCATCGTTGGGCGACGGATTTCGCGACCAGTCAGCGGCGGTCTTGAGCAGCCTGGCGGAGGCCGCCGCCGCGGCCTCCAGCGTGCCGGCCTGCTTGGCGTCGAACCGGGACGTGAGTGCCGCGACCGCGTCACCGGCAAACGGGTCACCCGGCTGCCGATCGCTTTCGACCACCATGAACAACTGCAACGGGCTGTCGCCCTTGCTCGAGAACTCGATGTGAGCCTGGTGTCCGGCCAACCGCGAGAGGTCCTGGTGGATCCAGCGTGGCCGGTTGTCGCCGGCATCCCAACCGGCCACGGTCCGACCGTGCAGCGGGCCATGGAGCAGCCGGTGCGAGTTGACCGAGGCGAAGGCGTGGCCGCCGCCGGCGACCAGGTGCCACAAACGACCCGTCTTCATCTGGAACGTCGGCGTGCGGATCGTCCGCCCGGCCCGAATCCAGCCGGACAGCTTCCCGTTCTCGTTCTCGCTGCCATCGGCCACAGCGAGTCCCGAAAACGCCCGGTCCCAGGCGGCACCGCCGCGAGTGAACACCTGCCCGAAGGGTCGGGCCGGATCGTCGGTCATCACGAAATCGCCGGGTTCAACCGGTCCGGTGCGGAATGACGACCCGTCCTGCCGCCAGTGGCGACCTTCCAGGCGGGTGAAATCGACCAGCAACCGCGACTTGGCCAACGCGGATTCGGCAGCCGCACGGCGACCGGCCCAGTTCTTCCGCAACGGATCCAGTGCCGCCGCCACGGCCTCGGCCGTCGGCTTTCCCGGCACCCGGCAGAGCCTGGCCCAGGCGTGAAGCGGATCCAGGACGTTCTTCTCGGCGGCCAGCAGGTGGGCAATCACCCGCTTGAGCCGCTGGACGTCCAGCTTGCGGGCGTTGGCCGCGGCGACCTGCGCGGCCGCGTCGTCGGGGACCCCGGCAGCGATCACGTCGCGGGCCGAGAGCAGGTAGGCCGGCAGGTTGGCCAGCCCGGCGGCGATCTCGCCCCGGACCGCGGCGTACAGCCTGCGACGGGCCTGCCGACGCGATTCGGCCAGTCGACGAGCAACCCGGCGGTTGTGATCGATCGTCTCGAAACGAACCAGCCGGAAACCGCTGCTCTTGAGGAAACCCGAGAGAGCGTAGTAGTCGTCCTGGGAGATGGCATCGAACTTGTGGTCGTGGCACCGCGCACAGCTGACCGTCAGTCCCAGGAAGGTCTTGCTGAAGACGTCGACCATGTTGTCCCGGCGGTCGGCCTCGTCCTGTCGGACATCGACCGGTGAATGACACCAATCACCCATGTGCCAGAACCCCGTCCCCAGGATCGATTCGTTGAACCCCTTGACCGGGTGCCGCCGCGGGGTCGGCAACAGGTCTCCAGCCACGTGCTCGACCAGGAACAGGTCGTAGGACACGTCGGAGTTGAGCGCGCGGATCACGTAGTCGCGGTACTCCCAGGCATTGGGCGTCACGTAGTCCGACTCGTGCCCCCGCGACTCGGCAAAACGGACCAAGTCCAGCCAGTGCCGCGCCCAGTGTTCACCGAAGCGGGTGTTCTTGAGGAGTCGATCGACGACCTTCTGGTCCGCCTGGCCCGTCTGGTCCCCGACGAAGGCGTCGACTTCGGCCGGTGTGGGGGGCATGCCGGTCAGGTCGTAAGTGACCCGCCGCAGCCACGTCACCTTTTCGGCGTCGGCGGCGGGTGCGAGTTTCCGGGCGAGCAGTTGTTCGAGCACGTACTGGTCAACCGGCGAAGTGGCCCACGAGATCAGCTTCTCGGGCGTTCCCTCGGGCAACGGCCGCGGCTCGACCACCTTCACCGGCTGCCAGGCCCAGTGAGACTTCCGACGGGCATCCAGGTCGAACGGGGCCGACGGATCGACGGTGTCGCCGCCGGCCGGCCACGCCGCGCCCGCCCGGATCCACTCGGTCAGGGTCCGGATCTCCTCGGGCGGCAACTTGCCTCCCGGCGGCATCTTGTAGTCACCGGCGTAACGGATCGCCTGCACCAGCAGGCTCTTGTCGGGATCACCCGGCACCAGTGCCGGGCCGGTGTCGCCCCCGGCCAGCGCCCGTGTGCGGCTGTCGAGTCTCAGGCCCGCCTTCAACTTCTTGGCCGACTTGCTGTGGCACGAAAAACACCGCCTGGCCAACAGCGGCCGGATCACCTTCTCGAATTGCTCCAACTGGGCCACCGACGGTTTCCCGGCGGCCTTGTCGGCCGCACCGAGAACAGCGGGACCCAGCAACAACGCCACCGGCAGCAGCAATGTGATTCGTTTCATGGTGTGCACCATTATAGGACCACCGGTGACCGACAACACCGATCTCGCGTTGATCCCACACACCGACATCGCGAGAATCAAGTGATGCCGGTTCCCCCAAAAATCGACGCCACCAAGACGCACATCGTCAAGGAACTCAAGCACGGCAACCCGTTGATCTCCTGCCGTTTCGATCCTACCGGCCGATACGTCTTCTACGGGGCCCAGGACTACCAGGTCTGGCGATGGGACACGAAGGAGAACAAGAAGGTCGCCCTGCAGGGAACCGATGCGTGGGTCCGCGGGATCGCCTTCTCCAGGGACGGCAGCCAGGTGATCACCGCCGGTTACGACGGCCGGCTGGTCTGGTGGCCGGCCACCGACGCCGCCCCCAAGCCGCTCCGGGCCGTCGCGGCTCACCACGGCTGGGTCCGGGCCATCGCCGTCAGCCCCGACGGCACCCTGCTGGCCAGCGTCGGCAATGACAGGCTGGTCAAGCTCTGGAAGATGGCCGACGGTTCACCGGTGCGAACGATGCCCGGCCACCAGCACCACGTCTACAACGTGGCGTTCCACCCCGACGGAAGCCGGCTGGTGACCGGTGACCTGAAGTGCCACCTGTTCGAGTGGGAAACGGCCACGGGCAAGGCGGGTCGCCGCTACCAGGCCAAGTCGCTCTACAAGTACGACGGCGGCTTCAAGGCCGACATCGGCGGCGTGCGGGCGATCGATTTCAGCGACGACGGCACGCAGCTGGCCATCAGCGGGATCACCAACGTCACCAACGCGTTTGCCTGCGTCGGCAACCCGTCGGTGGTGATCTTCGACTGGAAAAGTGGCAAGGAAACGACCAAGCACCTGGCCAAGGCCAAGCCCAAGGCGGTCGCCTGGGGCCTGGCATTGCACCCGACGGGGATCACGATCGGAGCGGCCGGAGGCCCGGGCGGCGGGTTCCTCTACTTCTGGAAAAAGGGCCAGGCCAACGAGTTCCACCAAGTCAAGATGAAGGACTCGGCCCGCGACCTGCACCTCTCTCCGGATCGCCTCCACCTGGCCACCGCGCATTACGACGGCGTGGTGCGGATCAGCCGGATGACCGACAAGGCCAACAAGGGTTAGACCC
>CAUZRQ010000160.1:0-11103 GCA_963582065.1 Planctomycetota bacterium
TGGTCCCATTCGCATCATTGGCAAGTGCACTGAGCCCGCCGAGTTCCAACGGGCCGCACGCACGCCGGTGAAGCTCGGAAACGCCTTTGAGACAATATGGTTGACCGGAACGGCGAAGAAGTGACCACGTTCGTAGCGCTAGCCTGATAGCCAACGGAACGAATCTGACCAACATGCTGGCTCCATACAGATGATTCCCAATGAACTTGACGGCTGTAGCCTGGAGATACCTCCCGTTGGTGATGGAGCGATCGTTTGCATCACGGGAAGGGATCCGAGGCATGTTCGCTTCGCACTCCGTCTTCAACAGCAGTTTGGTGAGCGGGTGAAGGGGTGGTATCAGGTCGTCCGACCGACGAATGTGGATTCAGAACTCAACAATCTGTCGATGCGTGCTCAGGTTCGACGAATCGTTTCACAGCTTCGTCACCCGAGGGAATTTGCCGGGAAGGTCAAACGCTCCGCCCAATCTCGGCTTACCAGGAGACGTAAGGGGAAACCAGCGGTCGAAGCCGCTTTTTTTGAGGCGGAGATCAGGCGGCTCGAAACTGCGGCGGTGGTGGAACCGAAAAGCGTTGAGGATCCGAACGACAGGGCCACTTTGGATGAGATTCGAGGAATTGAGCCATTCTGTTTGCTTACGTTTGGTGGAGCCATCTATCGAAAACCACTGCTGGAACTCGTTCGCGGACTGTCGCTGAATCAACACGACGGATGGTGCCCCGAGTATCGAGGGGCGAATACCGCCGATTGGGCTCTTTACCATCGAGACTTACGACGGTTTGGCACCACTGTGCACCTGACTACATCGGGCATGGACGCAGGACCGATCATGCGACGATCACAACCGTGTCTTGTGCCCTGGGATTCTCCGTATACGTGCTTCCTGCGAAATGTGGTTGTCGGAACCGAGTTGATGTGCGAGGTTGTGAAAGACATGATCGACGGTCGCTCGATGAAGGCGTATCCGCAACCGGAATCGGCGGGACGCACGTTTCTATATAAACAGCTGACTCCCACTGTATCGGATTCAATCCAGCGTGACTTCACGAGTGGCTGGTTAGGACGGGAATTGCAGCGTTTGAAGGGTCACTGGTAATGACGCTACCGCCTGCGTGGTACATCCTTGCCTATCACAATGTCTCATGGGAGGATAACGCCTTTACATCATCCATCGGCGGCACCATTCCGCCAGATGTCTTCGAGCGACACGTTCGTGAGGCCCAGGGGCTGGGCCAACTGCTCCCGGCCCAGGAAGCCGCGAGACTCTATGCGTCCGGAGAGGTTCGTGAACCAATGCTCAGCTTTTGGTTCGACGACGCGATGAGCGGAGTTGTGGACTACGCAGCTCCCATCCTGGAGGAATATCAAGCGGCTGGAGCCGTGTCTGTCTGCAGCGAGTTCACGTCACATGAAGATATGTTCTGGCGGTTCAAACTGAGTTACCTGAATTCAATAGACGGGCTGCGTTTTGTGCGTGCGAACCTCCGGCCACTCGGATTCACTCCAAAAATGAAGTTAAAGGGAGCAACGCTCGATAAGTTCTCATTAGACGTTGTAGCGGCGATCGACGAGATCTATCAGCGTTTCACAACTGCGGACCAACGAGCAGACGCTTTCCGCATCTTCGCCGCAGCCGATGATGTCCGCAGTCTGCACGAAAACGGTTGGCTGTTGGCAAACCACACGGCCAGGCACTATCCCGTATCTGAGGACTCTGCTATCGAACTGTTTGATAGAGAGTTCTTGGAGTGCCAGGAATGGATGACCGCACTGCTGAACCAACCACCGATGCACTGGGTGTTTCCATTTGATCGCGTCCGACACCGTTCGACTGAACTCTCGACTGTTCGCCGCATGTATCCCGATCAGACATTCGTTTTCGTCGGGGATCGCCCCAATAATCCGGGTGGCAATGACGAGCCGAATGAACTCTACCGCATCAAGGTTCGCGGTAAGTTACCAGGTATCGCCCACACACTAAAGCGGGTTGCAGAGGAACTCAGGCGGTAATGCATTCGCGCATCAAGTTGATGCTCCCACGAGTCTGAGTCGGGGTGCGGGTATCGCTGCGGTCGTCTTGACCGACGTGGTCAGGCCGCGTCGTCATCCGGATGTTGCAGTGGTGGGCTGGGAATTATGATTAAGTCATCGGAAATCTCATTGTTCATCCACCAGGTGTTGCCATGAAACGACAGCGTCTCTGCTTGCTGCTGTCGTTAGTCGTGGCCGGGTGTGGATTCGAGCAGGCCGAGGAACCGGTGGTCGGAAGCAGCGTGGCCGTACTGAAAGCGTCGACATCTGCCGACGGGTCGTTGGACCGGTTGGCCAAAGAGTATCCAGAACGAATCCTGCCCCTTGTGCAGCAACACTGCCTGAAGTGTCATTCGGCGGAGAAGAAAAAGGGAGGACTGGATCTCGGGCGCTTCGGGACAGTTGCCGACGTTCGCAGCCACTCGCGAACTTGGCAGAAAGTGCTCCGCCGGCTCCGCGACGGGGAGATGCCTCCCAAGAACACTCCGCAGCCGTCATCGGCTGATCGAAAGCGGCTGATCGAATGGTCCGAAAACTACCTTTTGGCTGATGCGCGAGACCGTGCCGGTGATCCGGGGCTGGTGCTGATGCGGCGGCTGACGAAGGCGGAATACAACAACTCGGTTCGTGATCTGACCGGTGTCGACCTGTGGCCGGCGAAGAGATTCCTGGAAGACTCGGTGGCCGGCGAAGGGTTTGCCAACACGGGTGAATCGCTGTTCATGGCGCCGGACCTGCTCCCGAAGTACCTTGACGCCGCGCGGCAGGTGTCCGCACATGCCGTTCTGACACCGACCGGGATTCGCTTCTCGCCGAGCAGCGATCGGCATGACTGGACCGCCGAAGCGGCCCAGAGAATCCAGGACTTCTATTCCCGGTACACCGACCGGAAGGGACGACTCCCTCTGGCCGACTACCTCAAAGCTGCGTTGCGATTCCGTGACCGTGATCGGGCAGCCGACCTGTCACTGGCGGAGTTCGCCGCGCAACAGGATCTCGCTGCGGGACGTACGCTGAGTCCGAAGTATCTGCGGCTGCTCTGGGAGTCGCTCAACGAGCTGCCAGCCGAGGGAGAAATGGCAGAAGTCGTTCGTCAGTGGCGTGACACAAAGACGATCGTGGTGAAGGGAGTGCATGATGCGGCGACACGGATCAAGGAGGCCAGCAGCAGCGATCCCCGCGACCCGAAGACGTTTCAGTATCCACCGGTTCCAGGTGCGTTTGGTCATCCCGGACCGTATGGCGTCCGCAACGTGACCGGAACAGACGTCGACGCGGGCTTCATCTGGAATCCCGGCAGTCATTTCGTCGTCGACTTCGGCAAGGCCAAACAGATCAAGCAGGTTCGTTTGTGGAGCGGCTACGGTGGCGGGGCGCGTGGCGCGACCATGCAGGTGGCGTTCTCCGATGAACCCGGCGGTCCGTTCACGGTGCCCGAAGGTGGGGAATTCAATTACCTCACCTCCCGTGGTGGAGGAGTGCTGGAAAGCGGCGAGACGTCGTCGGATTTCACGGGCTCGTATCACTACGAATTTCAACCGGCCACCGCGAGGTACTGGCGAGTTGCCATGGTTGGCGCGACGTCCGGGCACATGCCTCGGACCACGACGATTCAGTTCGGGCCCATGCCGGACCTGGTGGCTTCCGGGCTGGTCGGGATCATCTCCAGCAGGCAGGCACGGTTGTGGAAGTTCAACAGTCAAACCAATCACCTGATCGGTTCGCTGGGTTTGTTCGGCCCGCATGTCATACCGCTGAGCGACAAGTCCGGAAAACCAAAGCGGGATTCCGACACGTACTCATCGTTCGCCCGGCTGTTTCCTCGGGCGGTCTGTTTCGCCCCGGTCATACCGGTCAACACCGACATGACCGTGGAGTTGTTCCTGCGGGAAGACGAGCCGTTGTCTCGGCTGGTCCTCGACGCAAACGAACACCGGCAGTTGGATCGCCTGTGGGTCGAGCTGTATTACCTTTCGCGTGAGCCCCTCGAAGTCCTGTACAACACAAAGGAGTTCATCGGTTTTCAGCCGGCGGATCGCATCGAGAACACGAACAAGTTCGCGAAACTGATTCCGTCGTTGCAGGCAAAAGCAAAAGCGTTTGAGAAGTCGGCGTCGGCGGCCGAGCCGGGACAGCTCAACGCCGTCATCGAACTGGCGGCCCGCGCCTGGCGGCGTCCCCTGTCGAAAGTCGAGACCGCTGAGCTACGCGAGTTGTATCAACTGCTGCGTCACAAGCAGGAACTCTCGCACGATGCAGCGATCCGCACCCTGATCACGCGAGTCCTCGTTTCACCGAACTTCCTGTATCGTATCGAACGCCCCGCTCGCGGCGAACAGGCCGTGACGCTGTCCGATTGGGAACTGGCAACCCGGTTGAGTTACTTTCTGTGGTCCTCGATGCCGGATGATCAGTTGCGAACGGCAGCGAGTAACGGACGGCTACAGGACGGGGATCTGTTCGCCGCCGAGGCCAACCGCATGCTGAAGGACTCGAAGGCACGGGCGCTGGCGACCGAATTCGCCGGCCAATGGCTGCAGTTCCGCGGTTTCGAACAGTACGACGGAAAGAGTGAAACACGATTCCCGACGTTCACCGCGAAGTTGCGAATAGCCATGAACCGGGAGGCCACCGAATTCGTTTCGGAGATTATCCGTAACGACCGCAGCATTCTCGAATTCCTGCAGGCCGATTACACCTTCCTGAATCATGAATTGGCCGTCCATTACGGCATCCCGGATGTCGAGGGTTCCGAATTTCGTCGCGTCGCGGGCGTCGGCCGTTTTGGCCGTGGTGGAATCATGACCCTGGGCAGTGTGCTGACGAAGCAAGCGGGTGCGTTGCGAACCAGTCCCGTCTTGCGTGGTACCTGGGTGGTCGAGACACTGCTGGGTCGTCGGATCCCCAATCCGCCGGATGATGTCGCCCAGTTGGACGACGACGAGGTCAACAAGGATGGCTTGACGATGCGACAACAACTCGAACGTCATCGCGCCGACGCGGCCTGTGCGAGCTGTCATGCGAAGATCGACCCTTACGGATTCGCCCTGGAGGCCTACGATCCGATCGGCCGACTTCGTGAACGGGATCGGAGCGGAAACCCGATTGATGCACGTGCCGAGCCGCAGGATGGAGACGCCTTTGAAGGGCTCACCGGACTGCAGGCGTATTTGCTGAAGCACCGGGACGAATTCACGAAGCAGTTCTGTCGTAAGCTGCTGGGATTCGCATTGGGCAGATCCGTCGAGCTGTCCGACGAACCGTTGTTGGCCGAAATGCAGGCCCGGTTGAAGCAGCACGACTACCGTTTCTCGACAGCGATGCTGACGATTGTGAAGAGCAGCCAGTTTCGCCGTCATCGCGGGCAGAACGACCCGGGAGAGATTTCTCGATGAGACAATCACGACGCCGGAAATCCTGTCAGAAGTTGTCGCGCCGCACGGTGCTGCGAGGCCTGGGTGCGAGCATTGCTCTGCCGTGGCTGGAGTCGATTCCGGTGTGGGGCGATGAAACGAAGTCTCGTCGGTCACACGAACCGCCCGTGCGATTTGCCTGCGTCTTTGCGGGCAACGGATTCGCGAAGAATCACTGGTGGGCCAGGCAGTCCGGTGACACGATGGAACTGGGCAACGTGCTGACTCCGATCGAGTCGTTCAAGAAGAAGCTCACGTTCATCCGAGGGCTCTACAACCCCAACGCTCGCGGTTGTGGCATCCACAGCTGCATGACGGGGAATCTGCTGACGGGAATTCGGTTGGCAGCCGGTGGACGAATCCGCGCGGGGGTGAGCGTCGACCAGATGCTGGCCGAACACGTGGGCCGGCAGACCCGGGTCAAGAGCCTGGTGCTTGGTTGCGAGAGGCCGTACGCGGGTATCCACGCGGGTTACTCGATGTTGTACAGCTCGCACATTTCGTGGTCTGCTCCGACAACCCCGGCGCCCCTGGAACTCTATCCGGCGGCGGCCTTCGATCGGCTCTTCGGCAATGGCGGAGTTCGCCTCGCCGACTCCAGCGTGCTCGACTCGGTCCTGGCCGATGCGCGGACCCTGCGAAACCAGGTCAGTGTTCCGGATCGCCGCAAGCTCGACGAATACCTGAACTCGATTCGTGAAGTCGAGCGTCGCATCGAAGACGCCGGCAAGGATCGACGCCTGGAAGGCTGGCGGCCGACCATCGGCAAGCCGACCATGAAACGTCCTGATGACGAGATACCTCAGGACATCGATGTCCACATGAAGCTCATGTCGGACCTGGTGGTGCTCGCTTTTCAGACCGACTCAACTCGAGTCTGCACTCTGAAACTCAATAACGATCACTCGGGTATGAGGTTCCCGAACCTGGGCATCGACCACATCATTCACCACCTGCTGTCCCACGACGACGTCAACCCCGACTGGTTGCGGGTCAACCAGTTCTTCCTCGGCCACCTGGCCCGCATTCTCAAGGGGCTGGACGCCGTCCAGGAAGGCGAACGCACATTGCTGGACAACAGCATGATCCTGTTCTGTTCGAGCATGCTCACCGGAGCCCACGACAACACGCAGCTTCCGGTCCTGCTCTTTGGCAGCGCCGGCGGTCAAATGAAAACGGGACGCGTGCTGGACTACCTGAAAAGCGACAACCGCAAGATGTCCAGCCTGTACCTGTCTCTGATGAGCAAGATGGGCCTGGACCTCGACGAGTTCGGCGATTCCACGCAGCCGCTGTCAGACATCTGATTGCCGTGGCACCTCATCAAGTGCTCCCGCGCAGTTGCTGATGAGAAGATCTGCCAAAGCGGAAAGTCAGAGGCGGACACTACTGCCCACAATGAGGAAGCGGCAAGATTCAGCTGCACAGCATCGAGCAAGGGAGAACTGTTATGCGAGCCTCGTGGTGGAGTCAAACGATACCCGCGGCGTTGATTGTCAGTCTGACTGCGTCCGCGGTTGTCGCTGAAACCCTGCGGGTGCCACGGGATCACAAGTCCATTCAGTCGGCGATCGATGCGGCCAAGCACGGTGACACTGTGCTGGTGGATGCCGGGACGTATCGCGAACGGCTGCGTCTGAGGGCCGGCATCACGATCAAGAGCGTGGGCGATGATGCGAAAGGTAAGTTGGGGTTGAGACGAGCTGAGGCGACGATCATCGATGGCGACTTCAAGAACGCGACTGGAGCCGGTGTCGTCATGGCCGAGGATTCGGTCCTCGATGGCTTCACCATCACGGGAGTCGGCCAATACGACGAGGTGTCCTGGAAGAAGCACCAGGCGACGTTGGGCGAGGAGCAATCTCACGAGCACATTGGTGCGGCCGGAACAGCCGGGATCGCCGTTGTGGGAATCACACGTTGCACGGTCAGGGACAACATCGTGCATCACGTTGGCTACACGGGAATTGCGATCACCGGGACTGAGGGCAAACGGGTCTCGCCGCATGTGTTCAGGAACGTCACCTATCGGAACATGGGCGGCGGGATCGGATCGATGAAGAAGTCGACTGCGATCATCGAGTCCAACCTCTGCTTCGAGAACTTCTACGCTGGAATCGGACACAACGACGCCAGCCCGCTTGTGATTGACAACACCTGCCACAGCAACATCCGAGCGGGAATCGGAATCAGCGAGGGTGCGTCTCCGGTCGTGCAGGGAAACAAGTGCTACGCCAACCGCCGGGCCGGCATCGGAATCCGCAGCGGCGAGTCCACACAGCCGATTGTCGAGGACAACACCTGCTACGAGAACCAGATGGCTGGAATCGGCAACCGGGACGGGGCGCGACCGATCATCCGTCGCAATCGCTGTTTCAGGAACCGAATGGCGGGCATCGGCTCGCGCGATGGGGCCCGGGCCGTGATCGAGGAGAACGAGTGCTTCGAGAACGAGATGGCCGGCATCGGCTCTCGGCTCGGTGCCGCGCCGATCATTCGCGGGAACCGGTGCTATCGAAACCTGATGGCTGGCATCGGGGCGCGTGAAGGTGCGCGGCCGGTGATCGAAGACAACGAGTGCTTTGAGAACCGGATGGCGGGGATCGGGACGCAACAGGATGCCGTCGCCGTGATTCGCGGTAATCGCTGCCACCACAACCAGATGGCAGGAATTGGCTCGAGGCTGGGAGCCCGGCCGGTGATCGTCGATAACGACTGCCATGACAATCAGATGGCTGGTGTTGGGTCTCGCGAGGGTGCGGCAGCGGTCATTCGCGGCAACCGATCGTTCAAGAACCAGATGGCCGGATTCGGGAACCGGCGGGGGGCAAGATCGGTGCTTGTCGATAACGAGGCTCGTGAGAACCGAATGGCGGGGATCGGGGTCCGCGACAAGCTGACGACTGCCGTGATCATCGGCAACCGTTGTCTTGAGAACCGACTCGTGGCGGTTGGACTTCCCGACGGTGCGACCGGGTTCATTCACGGAAACGAGCTGTTGCGGACCGGGGGAGGGGCACCGCCATTGGTGGCCGTCAAGGGAGGGTCGCGGGGCGTCGTCTCGTACAACAGTATCAGCGGCGGGGGTGTGGCGGGTGTGCTGGTCCAGGGCAACGTCGAGGTCATCGGAAACCGTTTTCAAGGAAAGGGCCCCGGCCAGGGGTCAGCCATCTGGGTCTGGAAGGGCTCCCAACTGAGGGCGTCGGGGAATCACGTCGACGGTTACCGGAATGCGATCAATGCCAGTGGCTCACAGGTCACCGCGGTCGGCAACATCACCCGTGCCTTCCAGGGGCCGTCGATCATCGTGCGGAAACCGTCGGCGCCGTCTCGCGTGCATGGCAACACGGCTATCTCCAGGAACCCCAAGGACACCGCCACCAGTGTGGATGGCACCGTGGGGCTGGACGGGGACAACGTCATCAGAGAGCCGAAGGAAGACGATGAGACCGGGTTTGGCCGCCGCTCGAGCTGGCCATTACAGACTGCCAGTACCAAGGGCGACGCTTTTCATCGATTGGCCCGAACTGGGGAACGGGTTGAGGTCCGACAAGGCCCCTGGCGTCTCGTGGTGACCTACGGCCCGGCGACGACGTACCAGTTGTTCAACATAGAGGACGATCCCCAGGGCGACAGGGATCTTGCTGAGGAACTGGAGCAGATCTGTTTTCGACTTAGAGGCGTGATCGAGCGGCAGCAGGGACTCGAGTTCCAGGCCGAGATGCGGGGGAAGAAACCCCGACCCAGTCTCAAGTGACGGGGATCCCCTGCCGACCTCGACCACGTCGTTGTGACCGCCGCGGGTGGACAATCGGTGTCTCAACCCCTGTCACCGCAGAGGTGTTGTTCGTGAACGGTGGCCAGTTCCCAGTTCACAGTGTTGTCAGCTGATGACGGACAATGACAGGGTTCACCGCTTGGCCAGCTTCGGGAACGGAGGTTGATCGGCTCGAATTCCGTCCGGCCACCCAGTGAGCATTCTGAAGAGATGCGGGTGTCGCGGCAGGATATCGTTCCTGCGGTTCTTGGAGTGTTGTGATCACATGGCCCACGTGGCTGGATCGACCCTAAGATCGTAGCTCACGGGTGTCAGGCTGGGGATTACGGTTCGTCGGAGCTGCGTGAGGTGGATCATTCACCCCTGGCAAGTGCAAGCAGATTTGGCTTACCCTTCAGAAAAGCCCGGAACCCTTCGTAGTCCGTGGTGAGCTGCGACAGATCGACATCCTGCTGATGAACGGTAACTTGATCGCCTGCCAGGTGAATAACGAACATGCCACCCTTGTCGAGATCGTACGCTACGCCATCGATTGTCAGATCGACACGTTTTCCGTCAGTGGTCTCATAGGACCATGCATAGCCACGGCCATCCTTGGATGTTGAGGATCCGGAGCCTCGGTAAACCGGATCACTCGTTGACCCGCCACCGCCACCAGTCTGGCGGCCGCGGAGGTTATCCACAAACATGATGGATCGACCTTCTTTCCACTTGAGAAACGTGAAGCCGAGATCTTCGACCACTGAAGACGTGATGCTTGGACCAGGTGGTGTAGACCTTCCGGCACAACCAACGATGCTCATAGCCCCTAGCAGAAAAACAAGTAACAGGGAAACGGCCGCTGCTCTGGCTGTCATGAGATTATCTCCCATTTGTTACTGTGAATTCAAATCCGAAATGCGACGTCACGACGACGCCTGCAGGATGACGTCGTCGTCATCCCTGCAGAGAGTCGTATCAGGATCCCAAGAGAAGAGCCATCGCGAGACTAGTTCGGTAGGTTGTTGGTGCACACCTTCGACCTTCGAACAAGGAACCTCGCGATGGCCCACCAGCATCTTACATTCTCCGAGCGAGAGATGATCGCTCACCTGGTCTCTGCGGGGGAAAGCCTGCGAGAGATCGGCCGTACGTTGGCGCGGTCCCCAAGCACGATTTCGCGTGAGCTGCGTCGGAATCGGCACCGAAGCGGCTTCTACTCGCCCCATCTGGTCCAAGTCCAGTGCAGGCTAGGACGCGGCCTGGCCAACGAAGGTCGGGGCGGTCGGCTCTGGAAACGCCTAAGGCACAGTAGAAAACGACGGCGTCGGTACGGGGGACGGGATCACCGTGGTCGCATTCGAAATCGTCCTGGAATCGGTTTGCGGCCAGCGGTGGTCTCCGAGCGTGCCCGCTTGGGTGATTGGGAGGGCGACACGCTTGCCGATCATACCGGTCGTGGTGGTCGTGGATATCGCCTGACTCAGGTGGAACGAAAGAGCCGATACGTCGTGGCTCGACGAATACCGAATCGGACTTCCGCTGAGGTCAATCAGGCGATTCGGAATTCCATCCGTCACATCCCAATCTGGTTACGCCGGACTCTGACTTTGGATAACGGGACCGAATTCGCCGGACACGCAGAGTTGTCGGTCCTGGGATGTGATGTCTACTTCGCTGATCCCTACTCGGCTTGGCAACGCGGCACGAATGAAAACACCAGCGGTCTGCTGCGACAGTTCTTCCCGAAAACCATCGAGCTCACGCAGATCACAGACAAGCAGGTTGCCAGAGCCACGCGGTTGCTGAATACTCGCCCCAGGAAGTGTCTCAACTACCGGACGCCTCGCGAAGTTCTGAATGATCTCACCGAGGATCCGTGACGTTGCATTTCGGATT
>CAUZRQ010000161.1:0-11081 GCA_963582065.1 Planctomycetota bacterium
GCCCGCGCCGCCACAGCGCGTGGCCCAATTCCCACGCATCCCGGGCCGACTCGCCGCCGGGCGCCGAATCGAACCGAAGCATGCGGGTCATCACCGCACCGCGACCTGTCGCCAGTGGCACGGCCGTGCCGTCCGGGGGAGGCACGGCCGCAAGCCGATCCCGGAGATGTTCGAGTTGCCGCCTGCCGAGGAATACCAGTCCGCGGCAAGCGGCCTGTGCGGAATCGGCGATCAGCAGACGCCGGTTGCCCCGCGCCCAGTGCCGGTCCAACCGCCGCCATGTCCGCTCACGTCGACGGCGGTACAGCGGACGCCAGGCCGCGGCCCACTCACGCCGTGTCACCTCGTCGAAGGCGACGTCAGCAGACGCCTCCATGTACTTCTGGAGGAACAGCCACCGTTCCGACGGCGTCACGCTCGATCCGAACGCCGCCGCCAGCCGAGCCAGCCCGACCAGCCGGCGGGCGGTGGTCGGGCGATGTCGCGCGACGGGGTGCAGGTCGATCAACACCACCCGCGGTCGATCTCCGTCGGAAGACTGCACCAGGAAGTTGCCGGCATGGAGATCGCCGTGCCAGAGTCCCCCGTCGTGGAGTCGCGCGAGAATCTCGGCGGCCTGGCACACCACCAGCCGCCTGAGGGCCAGGTCCGATTCGTCGTCGGCCAGCAGTTCGTCCAGCGGCCGCGCATCGGACATTCCGACGGTCACCAGCCAGCTGTCACGGTTGTGCCCCGGCCACAGGGGACCACCCACTGCGACCACCTCGGCGGTTGGAACACCCAACTCGGCCGCCGCCACCATCCCACGATACTCACGGCGTGACGTGGCTCCCCGTCCGCGGCGCCGCCAACGGGCCTTCCAGTCGGCCGCGCGGTACCGCTTGATGAACAGAAAGGTCCCCGACAGCTCACCCGACAGCTCCAAGCGATAGACCGTGCGGTGACGACCCGTCTTGACCAGCTCCAGCACGCCCTCCTCCTGCCAGCGGTCCAGCGGCAGAGCATCGGGATCCGCCGAACCACAATCGAACAGCACCTCGGCCAGAGACGGGTCGACATCCCACGCAAAGGCGGCACCACCTGATCGCTGCAGGCCACTGGCAGAAAGCGGTCCGATGGTCGAAGGCATCGCGGGGGTCAAGAGGTCTGGGGTGCAGAAGAAATCGCGGGTGGTCGAGCGGTCACTCGCGCCTGGTCGTTTCAAGGTCGTTGGTTCCGCTTCGAGGGATCATTCCACGCGGGACCAGCCGCGACGGGATCGTGCCGAGATGGTCTCCGGAATCGTCGGCTGAGGAGGAATCGGGCGAATCGCCTCGGAGACCACCCGAACGTGTCTCCGGCAACAGATCGGCATGACCGTGGTCCTTCATCGCCGCGAGCAGTTCCGGGTGCTTGTCCCAGTCGTCGAGACCCCAGTCGCGAACATCGACGTAGGGGTCGACCAACGAGACCTCGATCTTGGGAATCAGCAGGAACTGTTTGCCGGTGCGGACCAGGTGATAATGGTGAGCCGAGAAAACGAGTCCCGCGCCCATGGCCATGCCGAACAGGAGCGTTGTGAGTCGGCGCATGAGCGGCGGGGAGCGACGGCGTCGTTGGTTTGCGAAGTGTCGACTCTCCCGAGTCGGCGGCGAGGCGAGGATGGTCCCAGAAAGCCCACAACCGGGCAAGACGGGTTCAAACCGGTCCCAGTCTCATTCCCTCGATCCGTCCGGTCCCGCGCAGGAACTCGTCGGCATCCATCACCCGTCGCCCTTCGGGTTGCAGCCCGAGCACCCGCACCGTCCCGCCGCCACATCCGACCACCAGCCCCTCGATGCCCTCACCGACCACCACCTCGCCAGGCTCCACCCCGTCGAGGTCCGGACCGGGTTCGACCGACTGGATGATCAGCCGGCGGGGTCCGGACTCATCACCGTGAAGAAAAGTGAACGGGTTGGGCCAGGGCTGCATGGCGCGGACGTGACGGTCTATGGCCGCCGCATCGACCGACCAGTCGATCGCCGCATCCGCCTTCTTCAGTCTCGGTGCGAGCGTGGCCCCGTCGTCGTCCTGGACCAGTGGACTGGTGGTGCCGGCATCCAGCCCGTCGACAACCTCGGTGGCCAGGCTGACGGCCAGTTCCGACAGCCGGTCGTGCAATCCCCCGGTCGTCTCACCCGGGCCGATTTCGGTGCGAACCATGCCCAGCAACGGGCCACTGTCGACGGCCGGCTCGATCTGGAACACGCTGATCCCGGTCTGGGCGTCACCGGCCAGGATCGCGTGGTGGATCGGCGTCGCCCCGCGGTGGCGGGGCAGCAACGAAGCGTGCAGGTTGATCGCCCCCAGCCGCGGCACACCGATCAATTCGGGACGCAGGATCTGACCGTAGGCGGCCACCACCGCCAGGTCGGGAGCCAATGCCGCGATCGACTCGATCGACACGGCCGCGTTCACGTCCGAGGGCTGCAGGACCGGGATGCCCTGCCGGTCGCACGTCGACTTGATCGACTCGAGCGGATGGCGATGGTCGTGGTGGCCCGGCCCGCCGCGGTCGGGTTGTGTCACCAGGCCGACAACCCGGTGGGGACCATCGGCCAGGGCCGCGAACGCAGGCACGGCGAATTCGCCGGTACCCATTAGCAACAGCTTCAGAGTCACCTCACCCCCCGAGTCCGTCGCGTTCCAGGACCGCCAGCTGCTCGGCCAGTTCCTCGTCCGAAGGACTCTCGCCGGTCGACTGCTGGTGACGGAAAACCGTCACGAACTCGTCGATCTGCGGCTCGATCTCCTGGCGATCGGTGTCGCTCATGCGGTCGAAGAACATCATCCCGTCCAGGTGATCGGTCTCGTGCTGCACCACCCGCGCGAGCAGTTCGTCGAGGTCCATGGCGAATCCCTGCCCGTCCAGGTCGTAGGCTTCAACGGTGATCGTCTCGAACCGCTTCACCTGGCCGTAGAGCTCCGGCACGCTCAGGCAACCCTCCTCGCCCTCGGTCAAACCCGATTGCGCCGAGAGTTCCGGATTGAGGAACACGAATTCCTCGTCGGCCAGGTCGGGATCTCCGCTGATGTTGGTGATGAAAAAACGGAAGGGCAAAGCGACCTGGTTGGCCGCCAACCCGATCCCCTTCGCCTCGTACATCAACTCGAACATCTCTCGCACCTTCCGCCGCAGCGCACCGTCGACACTGGAAACCGAGCGGGACTTCCAGCGGAGCGACGGGTGAGGGTAATGCACGATCTGCATGATGTGGCCGATTATATGGGGGCTGTGCGGGGTGAGCGAGTGCAGGAGTTCCGGCCAAAACCCCTATTGACGCCCACCCCCGCAGGTCCTATCGTCCCGCCGCTCTCACCTAGGCTCCACGACTCCCGCAGTCTTCCCGGACCTGTCGTCGGTCCCTGGCGGTGCCCGATCCGGGCGCCGTCTTCCGGCGCACAATTCTCCCATTCGAACCATCGCTTCGGCCTGATCGGAAAGGATGCCCACGATGAAACGGACAGTGAGTCTCTTGTTGGCGGCGGCCCTTTGGGGCACGACCACCGGTTGCTACTGCATGCCCTACGGCGGCGGAATGGGCTTCCCGCTGGGATGCCCCCCGAACCAACCGACCCAGATGATGCCGACCCAGATGATGCCGACCCCGGTACCGTCCACCGGTTACAACATGATCGACTCCGTGCCGATCGCCGCTCCGGCTGCCACGCCGGTCATGATGATGCCGACACCGATGACCACCGCCACGCCGGTCGTCATCGAATCGCTGCCGACCTTCCGCTAGGTCGCGCGGCCAACCCCGAAGCGAACACCCGACCCGGGATCGGCCTCGTGCCGTCCCCGGGTCGCTGTGCGCGCCGACCCTCACTCGCCCGCAACGCTCGTCTTCTCGGCCGACGGGAACGACTTCGGCACCGCCAGGGTGACCTTGCCGGTGGCCGACCATTCGGCACCGCGTGAAACGATCGTCTGGAAGCCGACACATTTCATCGAATAGTCGGCGTGTCCCATCACGGTGGTGAAGACCTTGCCCTTGCCGTAGGGAATCCACCAGACCATCGGCTCGTGGACACCCGTCCCCCGCTTGGCCTTGGCCGAGAAGGCCGTCGCCAGGATGTGCATGTTCAGGGCCGGACCACGCTGTCCGTGGTACAGCTCGTCGCGGAAGTGCATCCACTCGGCCGGGATCCCCAGCATCACCGGGTGACGGCGGTCGCGGACGACGACCGGGAAGGGGTGCTGTGGACCGTGACCGGCGCCCGGACCCTTGCCCTTGGCCGTACGGACCGTCTTGCCGGCCTTGTCCAGGGTCACCCGCTCGCCGTAGCCGGCCCCACGCCAGCCCAGTCCGATCATCTTGTTCCACTCACCCCAACCCGGAAACGCGTTGTTGGCCGCGTGGACGATCACCAGCCCGCCGCCGCCGGTGACGTACTTCTCCAGCGACGCCTGAACCGGCTTGGGCCACAGTTGACCGTTGTAGTTGGACAGCACCACGTCGTTGGCCGCAAAGTCGGGTCGGAACCTGGCCCAGTCGGCCTCCTTGCCGTTGCGTGCCGGCGAGGTGGCCACCGTGACGGTGAACCGGCCCGACTTCTCCAGGAACGCCTTCAACACCGGAGTGGTCGCCTTCCAGTTGTGGTTGTTCTGGCCGTCGACAATCAGCAACTTCAGCTTCTCGGCGGCCGGACCGCTCGAAACAAACAAGGCCAGGGTGGCCAACAGGGCCAGGGGAAATCTCAACATGATGTCTCTCTCCTGTCAGTTGTTGTAGTTCTCGATTCTATATCCCTCCGTCACCGGCAGTGGCCGGGCGGATCGACTCCAACGGTGGCAGGGCCTCCTCGAGCACGCCTCGGGCCCGGGGCCAGAGCAACAGACCCTCGACAACGATCCAGACCTGCAGGCCCAGCGTCGCCAGACCAATTCCACACAAGAGGTGCGTATTGGACCAGGCCCATTCGTATGGCTGACCATGTGCATCATCGCCGCCGGTCAACATCCCCCAGAGGGGATGAGCCCACCCCGCGGAGGTGTTGAACAGCTGCCAGCAAAGCGCCCAGGCGGGCATCACCAGCATGATCAGCATCGGGATCACCACGAACCACGTGCTGATGTTCCGCCGCCACAGGTAAAACACCAGCACCATCAGGGCCAACCCGGCCAGCAGCTGGTTTGTCGCACCAAACAGTGGCCAGAGAATCAGGCCACCGGTCCCCAGGGGTTTGCCCGGCGCGGCCGGAAGCGTCGCCATGGCGGCACCCAGGATCACGGCCAGACCGGTCGCGGTGAACTTGTTCGTCAAGGGCCGGATTCTCAGTGTCGTCCCCAGTTCCTGGATCACGTAACGCTGCAGACGGGTCGCGGTGTCCAGCGTCGTGGCTGCAAAACTGGCGACCAGCACGGCGATGATTCCCACGGCCAGTTCCTTGGCGATTCCCAGCGAACCGACAAAGTTCGCTCCGCCATCGACAAAAGCACGGACCTTCTGTTCCAGCCTGAAACTCGCCCACCCACCACTGCTGTCATACTTGGTTTTCCAGGCTGCGAGCCCCGTCAGGGTCTCTCCCCCTTCAATGGTCACGCCCATTCCCAGGCCCGCGGTACAGGCCAGGATCACGATGACCGCCAGGGCCCCCTCGAGCAACATCGAGCCGTAACCGACGAACTGGGCATCAGTCTCGCAAGCGAGCTGCTTGCTGCTGGTCCCGCTGCTGACCAGGCAATGAAAACCGCTGATTGCCCCACAGGCAATCGTGATGAACAGGAACGGCCAGATCGGTGGTGCACCCCGGGGAGATTCCGTGGCAATCGCCGGGGCACTCTGTGCCAGGTCGACCTGGCCGGTGACCCCGGCCACGAACAGGCCGGTCACCAGCAGTCCCAACGCCACCATCAGCTGATGGCTGTTGATGTAGTCCCGCGGCTGTAACAACGTCCAGACCGGCAGCACCGAGGCCACAAAACAGTAGGCCATCAACACGAAGGTCCAAGTCATGATCGGATTGGAGACGTCCAGCCCGATCGCCGCGAACGTGAACGGGAAATAATAAACACCCACGTAGATCCCCGCGTACAACAGCGCCAACGCGGCCAGCGAGGGCCACAACAACCCGCCTCCTCGGCGATAGACCCAGAACCCGATGGCGATTGCCATCGGAATTTCGATCCAGACCGAGAGGACCGATTCGGGGTAGTACTTGAAGATCGAGGCGATCACGAGCCCGAAGATCGCCAGCACGATCGTCAGCGCGAACAGGAGAATCAGCAGGAACAGCAGCCGGACACGCTTGCTGATCAAGCGCCCGGCCACCTCGCCAACGGTCTGGCCACGGTTACGAAGACTGACGACCAGGGCCCCAAAATCGTGAACCGCACCAATAAAAATCGAGCCGAACAGAACCCACAACAGCGCCGGCAGCCAACCCCAGAAGACCGCGATCGCCGGGCCGACAATCGGGCCCGTTCCGGCAATGCTGGTGAAATGGTGCCCGAAGATCACTCCCTTCTTTGTCGGCACGAAATCAACACCGTCCTCCAGTTCACGGCTGGGAACCACCGCCTCGGGGTCGAGGTTGAAGATCTTCCTGGACAACCAGCGGCCGTAGGTGTGATAGGCCACCAGGTAGCCGACGAAGGCCCCGAAGGCAATCAACAGCGTCAGCATCGTGACGGGTCCGGAGTGGTTCGAAACGGACGTGGTGATCGGGAACAGGCGGCGGCAGGTCCCTTGCAGTCCTCCCAAGCCGACGAATCCCACCGATTCAACTCGCCCGTCGACGATCCACTCAAGTTAGCCAGCCCGGGTTGCTCTGGCAACAAGCCGGGTCCACCCCGGTGAACAACCCGCACCGCCGTCACAGGCGACACAGCCGGGCGGAGCCTTCGACGCGTCAACGGGTTTTGATCGATCGGGACTCGGCACACGACCGGAAATGGGACGATGAGCGTTATACGGCGTCGACTGTCGGCGCCTGGTTACGAACCTGGCAACTGCCAGACGGCAATCTAAACAATCAAACACGAAAAACTCTCCATGCGTCTCTCCGGGTTCGCCACGCGGACCTCGGAACCATGATGGCCGCAAGGGAGAAGGAGTTCACCGATGCTTGTTCTGTCGAGACAGCGCGACGAGAGCATCATTATCGCGGACAACATCAAGATCACGATCGTTGACATTCGTGGCGACAAGGTGCGACTGGGAATCGATGCTCCAAAGGAGATCCCGGTCCATCGCCAGGAAGTTTTCGACGCGATCCAACGCGAAAATGATCAGGAAAGTGCAAAAGCGGCCCCGTCAACACCCGAAGAGACGGTGGCGCAGGAGTAGCTGTCCGGGAAAAGACTAGATGTCCGTCGACATCGCCACGCTGCGGCAAAGCGCGAGGAATACCTCACGCTTGCGCAACGGGGCGAACCGCCAACTCTCCAGCAACCGGCGGACTTGCGGCATCCGGCAAAGCCGGCTGATTCTGTCTCGACAGCATCATGCTCCGCTCGGCCAGCTGCGCTGCGACCTTCTCTCGCAACCCGGCCGCTCGTTGGTCGACAGCTCCTAGACCGGCACGATCCCCGGGGTGTTCCAGCTGAGCGGTGATCTGCGGCTGGCCCACACCCGGTACCAGCGTCGCCGCCGTGCTGGGCCAGCTTCCGGTCCACGTGCTCCCGGTCCGAGGCCGACAGGCTCCCACGCTCCACCAGAACGTCGGCCGGCGACGACTCGCCCTTGGAACCCGACCACAACGTGCACGACTCGGCAAACACCTCGCTGTCCCGCAGGACCGTCTGCAACGCCATCACACCGATGGGGAGGTTCCGGTCCGTCGTGCCCGATGACCTGGCGGAAGAACCGCGTTGGTCGGCCATCGCAGGTCACTCACCCCCGAAGCCTGCCGGGGACGGTAATCAACGTGCCTTGTTGCAGCTCTACGGCAGAGGATAGAATCGGTGATCGCTGATGCGTTCGCCCGGATCGTTCAGGATCCGACGATGTCGTGCGCCGCACAGCATTCGCCATGGCTCGATCCGAATCCACGACCACCGCAATGCCACGGTTTTCCACGATCACCGTTTTCCTGTTGCTGGTTGCCGGGCTGTCGTGTCCGGTTCTGAGCGCGGAAACCGTGTCCATCGATGTCAGTCCGCCAAGGGTGTTGCTCGATGGACCCGACGCGGTGCATCGGTTGCTGGTGACCTCGCGATCGAACATCGGCACGCAATCCGACCTGACCCGACAGGCCGTTTACCGTTCGAAGACTCCCGAGATCGTGGTAGTTTCGCCGACCGGCGTGATCCACGGGGTGTCCGACGGGCAGGGCTCGGTCGAGGTGAAGATCGGCGACCAGGTGAAACTGGTTGCCGTGGAGGTCCGCGGGGCGAAGGCTCCGCGGAGCTACAACTTCGAACGCGACATCGTGCCGCTGCTGAGCCGCTTCGCGTGCAACGCGTCGGGCTGCCACGGCAAGGCCGAGGGGCAGAACGGTTTCAAGCTGTCGGTCTTCGGGTTCGACCCGATGGCCGACTACGTGGCGTTGACCCGCGAGGGTCGTGGACGACGAGTGGTGCCGACGCTGCCGGCAACCAGCCTGCTGCTGACCAAGTCCTCCGGCGGTGTCCCCCACGGGGGCGGCGTCCGCATCCGGCGAGGATCGGGAGACTACCGCACGCTGTACAACTGGATCGCCGGCGGCATGCCGTTCGGCAAAAACGACGACCCGAAGGTGGTATCGATCGAGCTGACCCCGCGCGAACGCCAGGTCGACATGAAGAGCCAGCACCAGCTGCGAGTGGTGGCGACGTTTTCCGATAGCCGCACCGCCGATGTGACCGGACTCGCCAAGTTCCAGTCGAACAACGAGGGGTTGGGCAATGTCGACGAGTTCGGGCTGGTGACGGTGGGAGAGGCGCCCGGTGAGGTGGCCGTGATGGCCAATTACATGGGAGCCGTCGGGGTCTTCCAGGCGATGATCCCGAGTGATCGTCGGCTGGCCAGTTTCCCCAAGCTGCCCGAAGCCAACTTCATCGATTCGCTGGTCCACCAGAAACTCAAGAAACTCCACATCCTGCCCTCGTCCGGAACCGATGACGCCACCTTCCTCCGCCGAGCCAGCCTCGACATCATCGGACGACTGCCGACTTCCGAGGAATCGCGGAAGTTCCTCGAGGACAAGAACGACGACCGGCGGGCAAAGCTCGTCGACCGGTTGTTGAAGCGGCCCGAGTACGCCGACTACTGGGCATTGAAGTGGTCGGACCTGCTGCGGGTCGATCGCCTCAAGCTCGGCCACGAGCCGGCCTACAACTACTACCGCTGGATCCACGAGCGATTTGCCGAAAACACGCCGATCGACGAGTTCACCCGGCGACTGCTGACAGCCAGCGGCCCTGTCCGCGAGAACCCCCAGGCAATCTTCTACAAGTCGATCGGCAAGCCCGGCGACCGCGCCTCGGTCATCTCGCAGGTCTTTCTCGGCATGAGGATCGAGTGTGCCGAGTGCCACCACCACCCCTACGATCGCTGGGGACAGTCGGATTACTGGGGCATGCAGGCCTTCTTCACCCAGGTCGGATTCAAGCAGGGCCCCACCGGCGAGTCGATCCGGGCCGCGGGCAGTCCCGAGACCAAGCATCCCCGCACCGGAGAGCTGATCTACGCCCACCCGCTGGAAACCGGCATGCCCGACGCCCACCCCAAGGGCGACCGACGCACGGTGTTGGCCAAGTGGATGACCGGGCCGAAGAACCGCTTCTTCGCACGCAACATCGCAAACCGCATCTGGGCCCACCTGCTCGGTCGCGGCCTGGTCGAGCCGGTCGATGACGTTCGGCTGACCAACCCGCCGTCCAACAAGGAACTGCTCGATGCCCTCGCCGACCACCTGGTGGCCAGCAAGTTCGATCTCCACGCCCTGATCCGTACCGTCACCGCGTCGAACGCCTATCAACGGTCGACCGAGTCGAACGAGACGAACCGCGGGGACGAACAAAACTACTCGCGGTTCCTGCTGAAGCGGATCGATGCCGAGGTCCTGCTCGACGCGATCAGCGACACAACCGGTGTCCCCGAGAAGTTCCAGGGCACGCCGGCCGGGTACCGGGCCGTCCAACTGTGGGACAGCCAGGTCCCGAACTACTTCCTCAAACTCTTCGGTCGACCCTACCGGGTCAGCGCATGTGCATGCGAACGGGCCGGTGAACCGACCGTCGGCCAGATTCTGCACGTGATGAACTCGCCACAGATTCAGAGAAAGATTGCTCATGCAGGCGGACGAGTCGCAAAACTGGTGCGTGAATCGACCGATGATGATTATGTGATCGAAGAACTTTACCTGACCTTTTTCAGCCGGTTTCCCGAGACAACCGAGCGAAAGACGGCTTTGGCTCATTTTCGGCAGGTCCAGGCCCAAAAGCGGACCAGGACGGAGGCCGCCGAGGATTTGGCCTGGAGCATGCTCAATTCGCTCGAGTTCCTGTTCAACCACTAGGCAGTACCACGACAACCAGATTCGACTGTGTCGCCCCGACCGGATAGAATGACTGGGCTGCAAACAGCCGAAGGAGTGATCATGAGCGGAAAGAAAAAGACGTTCTGTGATGGATTTACCCGACGCGACATGCTCTCGATCGGTGGGGCGAGCCTCTTCGGCACCACCTACTCGCTCTCCTCGATCCTCGAGGGCCAGGCCAAGGAGGCCACCCCGGGCAACGACAACTCGCTGATCATCCTGTTCCTGGCCGGTGGCCTGAGCACGATTGACACGTGGGACCTGAAGCCCGACGCCCCCAAGGAGTTCCGCGGTCCGTTCAACCCGATCGCCACCAGCGTCTCGGGCGTGCAGATGTGCGAGCACCTGCCGAAGCTGGCCGGCCAGATGGACAAGTTCGCTGTCGTCCGTTCCTTCGGCCACCGCAGCTCCGGACACGGTGTCGCCGATCACTTCATGCTGACCGGCTACCATCCCTCCGCGGGGTTCAACTCGGGCCTGAAGCCCAACAACCAGAAGCCGGCCCACGGCTCGGTGATCGCTCACGAACTGGGTGCCCGCGGCCCGGTGCCGCCCTACGTCTGCGTCCCCACGATGCACAACAGTGGTGGCTC
>CAUZRQ010000162.1:0-10945 GCA_963582065.1 Planctomycetota bacterium
TCAGCGGCAACGACCAACTGGGTTCCCAGCAGGATGTCAGCCAGGGCGGTGAAGACCGTTGGCAACCGGATCAGTTGCAGCCAGGCCAGCAACGGTGAGGCTGAGGGCTGTGGTGGGGGCTGTGGTGTCGGCATGGGGGTCAGGGGATCAGGGTTTCGAGCAGTTCGACGAGTCCCTGTTCGAGTTGGCTGATGGCCTCGCGGGTGTCTCCGTCGCCGGGTGTCAGTTGTCGCGCGAAACCGTAGAACTTGATTTTCGGTTCGGTACCGGACGGCCGGGCGGCCAGGGTGATCATCGGCGAGTCGTCCGGGTTGCTCTCGAAGATCAGGAGGTTGCTCGAGGGAGTCGGCAGCGGTCCCATGGCACGATTGTCGGGCAGACTGCGGATTTCGTGTTGCTGGTAGTCCCTGACCCGGGTCCAGGCATGTCCGCCGGTGCTTTCGGGCGGCCGTTGGCGGAGCGAGTTCATGGCATGGTCGATTTGTCGTCGGCCGGTCGGACCGTGTGCAATGACGGAGTGTTGAAATTCGTCGACCCGGCCGTGTTGTGAGAAGATGTCGTCGAGACGGTGCCAGATGGTCTGGTTGTCGGCGTGAAGTTCCAGCGCGATGTCGGCGATCAGGAGTGCGGCCACGGCGGCGTCCTTGTCTCGGCAATACGTCCCGGCCTGGAATCCGATGGATTCTTCACATCCGAAGACAAACCCGCCGGGACCCCGCTGCTCGATTTCCCCGGCGATGTGCTTGAACCCGACCGGCAGGTCATTCACGGCCTGGACCCCGTGGGTCCGGCAGAGCTCTCCCAGCAGCGGCGTGGTGACCAGCGTGGTCAGCACGTAGGCCTCGGGGGGGCAGTCGTGGTGGCGGAGCAGGTGATCGAGCAGGACGACAGCCAATTGGTTTCCGGTCATCACCCGCCACAGGCCGTCGGGGTCGGGTGCGGCCACGGCGAGTCGGTCGGCGTCCGGGTCGGTGGCCAGGACGAGCACCTGTTGGTCTCGATCGGCGGCGGCGATTGCCGGTCCAAACACCTCCGGGCGTTCGGGGTTGGGCAGTTGATCCGGCACTGCGGTGAAGTCACCGTCGGGAGCGGCCTGCGGTTCGAACAACTCGACGCCGGCGAAGCCGGCCTCGCGGAGCACCGGCAGCACCGAGCCGCCGCCGACTCCGCACAGCGGCGTGTAGAGGGCCGGCAGGTCGGCGGGATCACGGGACTGGTGATCGGCGGCCGGCAGGCGGGAATCGAGGACGGCTCGACGGTAAGCCCGGTCGATCTCCGGGCCGAGTCGGCTGATGCGGCCGTCCTCAACGGCCTGATCGTAAGCCACGGTGGGGATTTCGGTTGATCGGGCGACGCACTCGACGATTCCGCTGTCATGGGGCGGCAGAACCTGTCCACCGTGTGACCAGTAGGCCTTGAAGCCGTTGTCCGAGGGTGGGTTGTGCGAGGCGGAGATGACGACCCCGGCGACGCACGCGAGGTGTCGGACGGTGAAAGAGAGCGTGGGGGTGGCACGGTGTCCGTCGAATTCGAGGACATCGAAGCCGTGAGCGGCGAGGGTGGTGCACACCAGGCGGGCGAACTCGAGCGAACGGTTCCGGGTGTCGTGGGCGACCGCGATCCGGCCACCGGCGTGCCCGGTGTCCTTGAGATGGCAGGCCAGGCCGTGCGCACTTTCGGCGATGGTCCGGGTGTTGATCGTGGCGGTGCCCAGTGGGCCCATGACTCCCCGTCGGCCTCCGGTTCCGAACGGGATGTCTTCCCAGAACAGCCGAATCAACTGGTCGGTGTCATCGGCGTCGACCAGTGCAGCCACAGCGTCGGCAAACTCGATCAGTGCCGGGTCGGTCAGCCAGCGGTGGACACGCCCGGCAACCTCCGAGTCGATCCGGCCGTCGGCAACCGCCTGTTCCAATCGCGCCGCCGACGACTGCACGGGTCCTGTCCTCGTGGCGCGATGCCGGTAACTATCGTTTCTTCTTGTCCGATTGGCGGGTTTTCTTTTTCCGCGGCGCCTTCTTTTTCGCTCGGGTCTTGGAACCCTTGGACGTCTTCTTCTTGGCACCGCTGAAGATCTGGTCCCATCCGTCGCGGAAGTTGTCGTTGGAGCCGGTGTGGACCGTGTAGCCCGTCATGATGTCGATACCGTCTGTGTGCAGAAAACAAAAGATCGGGGGCTGCCTGCGGCCACCCGTGCCCAACCCCATTCTTGGAATGGTCCGACGGGGGTCAAGGCCGGTCGGGTGGTTTCCCGGGAGCCGAGGAGTCGAAAAGGTCGATTTGTCATCAATGACAGGAATCTGGTAGGATTGGGTCCATGAGCAGTACGATTCCCTCGCCGCTGACCCATCCCCGTCTCTCGCGACGGCAGTGGCTGCAGGCGGGTTCGATCGGACTGATGGGCCTGACGCAGTCCGATGTCGAGGCTGCTCGCGAGCAGAACCGTCAGGCGCCGGTCAAGTCGGTGATCTACCTGTTCCTCTCCGGGGGCCTCGGACAGCACGACAGCTTCGACATGAAGCCCGGTGCGCCGGAGAACATCCGAGGCGAGTTCGAGCCGATTTCGACGCGGACTCCCGGGCTACAGATCTGCGAGCACATGCCGCGGCTGGCCGCCTGCAGTGACAGGTGGGCGGTGGTTCGTTCGTTGTCGCATTCGACCAACGGCCACTCGCTGGGTCATCACATCATGTTGACCGGCCGCAGCGACACCCCACGAGGCTTCTCGGGCAACAAGCCTCAGGCCACCGATCACCCGTCGATCGTCTCGCAGGTCGGTTACCTGCTGCGGGACCGCAGCAAGTTGCCGGGAGCCGCGGTGATCCCCGACATGATCACCCATGCCAGTGGCCGGATCATTCCCGGCCAGTTTGGTGGAGTGATGGGAGAACGCCACGACCCCTGGATCATCAACGCGGCACCGCAGTGCCGGATGTTCGGCGCCTGCCCGAACTGCTTCGATCACCAGCGGCGGCCGGTACAGCACGTGGGCAGCACCGAGTTCCAGCCGCCGAACCTGGCTTTGGCCGAGGGCGTGACGCAGCGGCGTCTCGACGACCGCACGCGGCTGCTGGGTATCGTGGAGCAGCAACAGAGTCATCTGGACCGGCTCGCCTCGGTCAGCGATCTGGACCGCTACCGCGAGAGTGCCATTTCCCTGCTGTCCTCCAGCGGTGTCCGAAAGGCGTTTGACCTTTCGACCGAGCCGGACCCGGTCCGATCGCTCTACGGTCGCAATCTCTTCGGCTCCTCCTGCCTGCTGGCCCGTCGGCTGGTCGAATGCGGGGTGGGACTGGTGCAGGTGAACATGGGTCGCAACGAAACCTGGGACACTCACGGCAACGCCTTCCCGAACCTGAAGAACAACCTGCTGCCACCGATGGACCAGGCCGTCGCCGGCCTGGTCTCCGATCTCGACGATCGGGGCCTGCTGGATTCGACGATGATCGTGATGGCCGGCGAATTCGGTCGGACACCGAAGGTCTTCGGCCTGCCCCAGCACTACGAGTTGCCCGGACGGGACCACTGGGGTGCGGTGCAGAGCGTGTTCTTTGCCGGCGGCGGAGTGCGTGGCGGCACGGTGATCGGTGCCAGTGACAAGATCGGCGGACATCCGAAGGAAGCCAAGCAGACGCCCGAGACGATGGCGGCGACGATATACGACGTGTTGGGCATCCCGCATACGGGGGCCTGGTACGACTCCGAGGACCGGCCGCATCACGTCTACCACGACGAGCCGATTCCCGGATTGCTGGCCTAGGGACGGTTGTCGGGTCCGGCGACCCAGTCGAAACTCACGTCCCAGTTGGGGACCGAATGCGTCAGCGCACCCAGGCTGATCCGGTCGACTCCGGTGGCGGCGATTTCGGCGAGCGATTCCAGCGTGATGCCCCCGGAGGCCTCCAGCAGAACGCCGGGAGACTGCTCGTCGCGAATCGCCACCGCCCGGGCCAGTTGATCGGGTGTCATGTTGTCCAGCAGGACCATGTCGGGTGCCCCGCGGAGCGCGTCGGCGAGTTGTTCGAGCGTGTCGACTTCGACCTGCACGGTCAGTCCGGCGGGCACCGCATCTCGTGCGGCGGTCACGGCTTCGGCGACCGCAAGCTGGTCGCCCCGGCTGGCCAGGTGGTTGTCCTTGATCAGGACACCATCGAAGAGCCCCATTCGGTGATTGGTTCCGCCACCACAGGCGACGGCGTACTTGGCCAGCCGTCGCCAGCCGGGCAGCGTCTTGCGGGTGTCGAGCACCCGGGCATCGGTGCCCGCGACGGCGGCCACGTGGGCGGCCACCTGGGTGGCGATGCCCGAGAGGTAGCCGAGGAAGTTCAGCGCCGTCCGCTCTCCGGCCAGCAGGCTGCGGACCGGCCCCGCAAGAGTGGCCAGGCAACCGGGTTCCTCGATCCGTTGACCATCGCGGACGTGGAGCGTGAGGGTGACCCGGGTGTCGAGAGTCTCAAAGATCTGTGTCACCACCGGCAGGCCACAGACGATGCCGTCGTCCCGGCTGCGAATCTCGATCCGGCCCACCGCGTCCTGTTCGATGAGTGCCTCCCCGGTTCGATCTCCCGCATCACCGAGGTCCTCGGCTAACGCCAGCCGGATCAACTCGGCTGCCGCATCGGCTTCGACCGAGGTGAATTCGGGTGGGGCTTCGGGCAATTCGGGGATGAGGTTCATCGCGGACATTCAAGCCACCTTGTCGCGAGGTGGCAACTGGTGTTTGATTACGAATCGGACCGAGTGGTTGAGGGACGGCCGTCATGATCGTAGGCGTACCGCGTGAGATCAAGCAGGACGAATACCGCGTGGCGATGCTGCCGGTCGGAGTCGAGGAACTGGTGCAGGGCGGGCACCGCGTGCTGGTCGAGACGGGGGCCGGGCAGGGCAGCGGGATTCCCGACGACGAGTACCTGGCGTGCGGGGCCGAGATTGTCGAGTCCTCCGAGCAGGTCTGGGCCGAAGCGGGGATGGTGATCAAGGTCAAGGAGCCGCAGCCGCCGGAGATCGAGCAGTTGCGGCCCGACCAGTTGTTGATGACCTACTTTCACTTCGCTGCTGACGAGCAGTTGACCCGGGGAGTGATTGATTCGGGAGCGACCGCCGTGGCCTACGAGACGTTGCGGGGTCGGCGGGGCGACCTGCCGTGCCTGACCCCGATGAGCGAGGTGGCGGGTCGGATGAGCATCCAGCAGGGTGCGAAGTTCCTGGAACGTCCCCAGGAGGGTCGGGGGATCCTGCTGGGCGGAGTTCCCGGTGTGCCACCGGCCCACATCGTGATCCTCGGCGGCGGAGTGGTCGGCAAGAACGCCGCACAGATTGCCGCCGGTTTCCAGGCCGACGTCACGATCCTGGACATCAACGTGGATCAACTGAGGTACCTGGAGGACATCATGCCGGCCAACGTCAACACGACGTTTTCGGATCGGCACACGATCCGCGAGCAACTGGCGATGGCCGACCTGGTGATCGGAGCGGTGTTGATCGCCGGGGCTCGGGCTCCGCAACTGGTCAGTGCCGACGACCTGGGCCGGATGAAGCCCGGTGCGGTGATCATCGACGTGGCGATTGACCAGGGAGGCTGCGTGGAAACCGCTCGACCGACGACCCATTCGGAACCGACCTACATCGAGGAGGGGATCGTGCACTACTGCGTGACCAACATGCCCGGAGCGGTCGGACGGACCAGCACCTACGCGTTGTGCAACGTGACGTTCCCCTACATCCAGCGGATTGCCTCGGATGGCCTGGCGGAGGCCGCCTCGGTTGATGCCGGCCTGGCCGAGGCGGTCAACGTGCACGGTGGGAAGGTGACCAACCTGGCGGTGGCCGAGTCGTTAGGAATGCCGTGCGAAGAGTTCTCACCACGGGCGAGTTGATGGTGGTCGGACCGGCCCGCGGGAGAATGCATCGGTGATGTCACGTCGCGACTGGCTGGTGGCGATGGTCCCGTTGGGGTTGTGGCTGGCATTGTTCGGCCGCTACCTGTTTGCCCCGGACGGAGTGGCTCCGGCCGAGCGAGACGGCGATTTCTACCTGTTCGCCTACCCGCTGGCCGACGTGGCGTTCGAGATGCTGGGCCGAGGGACGATTCCTCACTGGAATCCCTACACCGACTGCGGTGTGCCCCTGCTGGTCAGCGTGCAACAGGGAGTCCTGTATCCGCCCAACTGGATTCACCTGCTGGTGTCGACCGAGCGGGCCTTCTGTCTGCTGATCGTCGGCCACACGTTGCTGGCCGGTGCCGGGACGTGGCTGTACTGCCGTGGCCGGGAGTGTTCCCCTGAGGCTTCCGCGGTGGCGGCGATGGTGTTCATCGGTGGTGGGACCGGGCTGGTGCATTTCCACGAGGGACAGGCGATGATCGTCCACGCGATCGCCTGGTGGCCGTGGATCTTGTGGCAGGTGGATCGCCTGGCAGGTGGTCGCAGTGCTGGCGGCCTGGCCGGCCTGGCCGGCCTGCTGGCCCTGCAGTTCCTGGCCGGGTGCCCCATCTTCACCCTCGTGATGGCGTGGTTGATCCCCGTTTACCTGCTGGTGTTTTCCGTGGACTGGTCCGACCGGTCTTCGTGGACCAACCTGGGTCGTCTGGCCGGTGCCGCCACATCGGCGTTGCTGGCCCTGGGGTTGGTGACGGCGGTGTTGTGGCCGGCGATCGAGTTCATGGACCAGGCGCACCGCGGTGAACTGTCTCTGGAGGTGGCCGAGTCGCACTCGATTCCGGCAGCTCACTGGGGGCGGGCGATCGTTCCAGGTCTGTTCGGAGATCCCCTCAAAGGGACCTATTGGGGCGATCTCCAGAACTGGAACGCGATGTTCCACAGCGGCGTGGTCGGGCTGGTGTTGGCCGCCTGCGGGGTGTTCAGTCACCGCCGCAAGGAGGCGGCCTGGTGGGCGATCATCACGTTGGGGCTGGTCTCGTATTGCCTGGGCGGCGTGGTCTATTCGGTCTGTTACCTCTACCTGCCCGGCTTCAACCTGTTCCGACGTCCGATTGTTCTGCGGCTGTTCCTGTTGTTCGGCGTTGCCGCGTTGGCGGCTCTGGGCTGCGATGCGGTGCAGGGGGCATCGAGACGTCGCGGCAGTTTCCGGCTGATGGCAGTCGCATCGGCCCTGGGCCTGGCGGGCCTGGTCTACGGGATCGCCGGCTGGGCGGGACAGGTCGATCCGCCCGACTGGTGGCTCAGCCTGGTGCGGGCGTCGGACGGAGCCGGTGAACTGGTCGCTCGCGTGGACCTGCAGGTTGAGCGATTTGGTGAGTTGGCTCGCGAAGTGGTCCTCGCCGCTTCGACCGTGGTGGTTGTCGGGCTGGTACTGGGGTACGCGCGGTGGCGGCGGCAACCGACGGTTGGCGCGATGGGTTTGCTGGCGGTGGTGGCCATCGAGTTGTTCGTGATGGGTTCGCCGTGGCTTCAGTCGTCGGAGGTCGACGAGAAGGCGGCGCCGTCTCATCGCGTGGCCGAGGCACTGGGCGAGGCAACCGGGGACTTCCGCCTGGCCTGCCTGTGTGACGAGTCCTCGAGGCTGTTCAACCGGTTTGCGATCGATCGGTTTCACACTCTCGGCGGCGCCGAGGACCTGATCCCGCGCCGGTTCAGCAGCTTCCTGTTCGCGATTTCCGGGCAGCCTCCTTTTCTGCAGCACGTGTTCGCCTTCGGCCCTGACACGCCGCGACCGGTCAAACGGCAGTTCTTCGATCTGCTGGGGGTTCGGTACTATGTCTGTCCCCGCGGGGCACACCGGACCTATGCGATCGACCTGGCCGGTGACCGGCTGGTCAAGGAGAGCGTGTTCGCCTACCGGGACGAGGTCTACGACCTGTTCGAGAATGCGTCGGCCCGGCAGCGGGTGGTGATCGTGCACGATTGGACCCGGGTGGACTCGCTGGAGAGTCTCGAGGCGCGTGCCGGGTCCGAGCGGAATTTGCTGGTGGCGTTGGAGGAGCGGCTGCGGCCATTGGTCGAGCGAGGATTTGAGGGGGGCACCTTTGTCGAAGAGCAACTGCCGCGTCCGGACTTGCCCGGGGATGGACCCCTGGCGGGAGAGGGTTCCGAGTCGGTGACGCTGGTCGAGCGACGGGCTCACCGGGTCACCGTTCGCGTCAAGCTGGCCCGTGCCGGGCTGGTCGTCTTCAGTGACACCTGGACTCGTGACTGGAAGGCGACCGTCGACGGCCGCGGCGAACGGGTGGTGCCGGCCAACATGTTCATGCGTGCCGTACCCTGTCCAGCCGGCGAGCACACGATCAGCGTCTACTACGAATCCGACAGTTTCCGGCGAGGGGCGTTCGTTTCGTTGATTTCGTTGGCGTTGTGGCTGGTGCTGCTGATGGCCGGTCCGTTGACCCGTCGCCTGGCAGCTGTCCGGAGCCGGCAGCCATGACACGGCTACTGCCGGAATCGCTCGGATGGATGTCGGTCCTGGTCGCTGTTGCAGTGGTGATCGCTGTTGGGGGTTCTGGGTGTCGAGACGCAGGGCCCGCCGATCGGCCCTCGTCGGGTTCGTCGGTGAAACCGGAGAACGTCGATGGTGGCCGTCTGTCCTCACTTCCCCGGCCGCTGGTGAAAGTGGCCAAGGATGACGGCAGTGGGGCCTTCGAGATGCTCGAGATGTCGGCCGGTGATCTGAGGGTCGCCGCCTGGGACAACACCTACTCGCCCAACCGGCTCAGCGGCATTCGGTCACTGCTGAACCTGCGCGACGCCCCGGATTACGATGCGTTCCGCGTGGCGTTGAACTTCGAGCACGTCATCAGTGGCCACCGCCAGTCGATGAACGATTTCAGCCCGCGGTATGGGCCCTATCGCTTGAAACAGATCGACGAGACGAGTGTCGAGTGGGCTCGCCGGGCAGAGGACAGTCCCTGGAGGCTGGAGAGTACGATGACGTTGAGCCTGGCTCGACCCAACGCGATCGATTTTCGGTTCTCGTGCACGCCCGGTGACGCCGAGTTGTTCGGCAGGTTCGGGTACGCGTTGCTGTTCTGGGCCAACTACATGAACTCGTTGACGGACATCGACATGCATTTTCGGGGAATCACCGGTCCGGATTCCGAAGAGCAGTGGGTGTCGGTGCAGGCGCCCCGGACGGATTACCTGCACCGTCACGGGGGCGTCTATCGCAGCCGCGATTCGAAGCGGTTGCCCATCGACGACGACCACAAGTCACCCTGGAGCGTGGTGAGCTATGACTACCCCCGGTTCACTCGGCCGTTCTATTACGCCCGGGCCGATCGGGGGATGGTGCTGATCATGATGTTCGACCGGATGCTGACCGCCGAAGACGAGATCCGTTTCGCGATGTACCGTTTCCAGGTCAAGCCGGAATCACGCCGACCGGCATGGGACTTCCAGTACGTGATCCGACGGGTTGAGTCCGGGCGGCGGTACGGCTTCCGCGGCCGGTTGGTCTGGAAGAAGTTCGAGAGTGCTGCGGACTGCCAGTCCGAGTACGAGCGTTGGGCGGCGGTGCTGTCGCGGTGATCGTGGGCCTGGCCAACCCGGTCCGCGATCGACCTCGAGGGACCCTGTTGACGGGGAACTCCTCGACCGCGTTTCAGTCTTCTTCTCCGGCGGCCATTCGCTTCGCCACCACCGATCTCACCACGGCCGCCGTCGCCCAGATCACCAGCGGAACCATCACCAGGCCCACGGCTCCATAGTGATCAAAAAACCCGCGGACGGTCTCGGACTGCCCAACTGCAGCTCCGGTCCCGATGAACAGGGTCACGTAGATCACTCCTGCGACCAGCAGCACGCCACACCCGGGCAGGATCGAGCCGGCGAGCATCCCCGAGACGACCTGCAGCGGAGTACGAAGAACCGGCAGAAACCGGCTGGCGAACAGGGCACGCACTCCCATGCGTTCGAATCGCTCACGTCCTCGCCGGAGTTTTTCCTCCGAGACAATCACTCTGAAGGGCCACAACGAGAGGATTTTCCGGCCGATGAGTCGTGCCGAGACGAACCAGCCGATGTCGCCGAGAGAGATACCGGTCAGGCACGCGGCCGCAGCCGGCAGCGGCTCGGCCTCACCGGCTGCCACCGCTGATCCGACGACCAGGCAGGTCAGGTCATCCTGGATGATGGCCGCTATCGCGATCACCAGCAGCGCCCACGGCGAACCGAAGTCGATCGACTCGATGGAGAATCCCGGCATCGAGGCGCCTGGAAGTGGTGGTGGAAGCGTGTTGCCAGTCTAGCAGGTTGTTGGTCATCGGTGATCGGGGGCTGTTTCCGGGGGTGAGCCTGAGGATTGTCGATGGCGGTCTGTTTTTTGGTTTTTTTCCGCCGGATCTGCAGCCGGTTCGGCAATCCCATTGTGAACCGGAAGGGCCGCCGACAGGAACGGCCACTTCAAACACCACAGAACACCTCGAACTCGGAGATCACAGGGCCCTGTATTCAAACTCCAACGATACCACCATCTGCCTTCCGGCTCCTGGACCTGTTCATCGCCAGGTGATGACCGGGCAGGCATCGTCAACACCCACCGGGCCACGGCTCGAGTCATCTCGGCACGTTCGGCATGAAGCCGGACACACCGTTGGAGGTTCGTGGCGCGGAGGTCGTTCCGCCCTAGGGCCGGCGGCCACGGAAGATCGCCTGCAGTCGGCGGACCCGGCGGCGGTGACGGGCCGACTCGGTCTTCTTGCCCAGGTCGCCGTACAGCCGGGAGAGAAGGTCGTGGGCCGGCAGCAGTTCCGGATCGATCGCCACCGCTGTCTGCAGGGACTCGATCGCCGCCTGGAACTCTCGCTGCTGCAATTGGCACAGGCCTCGCATTTCCCAGTCCGACGCACTGCGGCGGATCCGGATCAGTTGGTCCAGGTACTCGAGCGACTTGCGGGGCCGATTCTGAGAATGGTGGTGACTGGCCAGAGCGTAGAGGGCGTTGAGTCGCGATTCGACGCCGATCGCGGGGTTCTTGAGTGCCGCGGCAGCGTGAC
>CAUZRQ010000163.1:0-10931 GCA_963582065.1 Planctomycetota bacterium
TGCACTGGTACGACATGACACCCGACATGCTGGCCATCGAAGCGGGCATCGTGCAGGCCGCCCAGCACAATCGCTGGAAGACGCGACTGCCACTGTGCATCCAGGAAAGCGACTACACGCAGGGCGAAATGGATGACCCTCGCAACGGACCGTACAACGCGCAGTACCTCTGGGCACTGCTCGAAATGCCCGACAAGGTTGTCGTCAACGTGTCACACGTCCGCGATCTCGGCGGCACGATGTTCCACAACATGTTCCGCGCCGACCGCCGGCTGCCCAAGTACTGGTCGTACTGGGTGATGGGCGACCTCAGGGGCACGATGCGGGACGTCCGTGTCTCGGAACCCCTCGATCGCGGCGCGATCCCGTCCCGGAAACGTGGTGGCCGGCTCTGGCTGTTCCGCCAGGACCGCGGCATCCGTGCCCGAGCCGCCGGAGACGGACGACGAGTCTCCGCGCTGGTCTGGAACGACCGGATGCAGGGAGACCGCACCACCAGGATCCGTTTCCGGTTGCCGCCGGGAGTCCGAGCGATGTCGGCGGCCCGCCGCAACGTCTTCTTTGAGTCCACCGGCAAGCCGGTCCGCGAAACCCGCCACGAGCAGGGTGAGATCGCCTTCACGCAGAAGGATCAACTGGTCAGTGTCACGCTCGACACCCCGGCCGATTCGATCCACGCGGTCACACTGACCTGCGACAAGGACCTGGCCACCTCGTCGGAGCGGTGGGAGAAGGAGAGTTTCGGCAGCGAGACGATGTTCCGGGTGACCGGTGCACGGAGAGTCCGCGGCGTTGTCGCCAATCCCTCGCCCAGTGCGTTTCGACGGATGGAAACTCCGCAGGTGGTGGTCCAGGCCGCCCTCAAGGGCGCCCGCTCGGCCCGTCTCCGCGTGGCGCTCGACAAGCCTCGAGGTGACTGGGAGGACACTCACGTCGAGATCAACGGGCGACCGTACCAGGTTCCCGTCCGCGAACACGTCAAGCGGGCTGCCCTGTGTGAAGTGCCGGTCCGCCTGGCCGACCTCGCCGACGGCAACGTCACCGTCAGGTTCCTGCCGCACGACGGTGAACCGTACCACGTCGTCTGGACATCGCTGGTGACCAGCAACGCCAGAAGCTCTTCGAGCATTTCACCGGTGACGATCCGTCTCGAGGCCAATCCGGTCCGCCGCCAGATCCCGGCCTCGGCTCGCCACTCTGAGCGGCGTTTCGGCATCCAGGCCGGCGACCGGCGACAATTGACCGCCCGTGTCACCAACACCGGCGACAAGCCGTTCGCAGGGACGGTTCGCTGGGTCGTGCCCGGGGGCTGGCGAGTCACACCCGAGGGTGGTGAGGTGCGACTGGAGCCGGGGCAGACACAGGCCTGGACGGTGAGGGTCCGGGTTCCCCGGGGCGACGCGAAGGTCGAATACGAACAGGTGGCCCTGGTCATCGATCATGCCGACGGCCGGTCGGTGGGCCGCAAGGGTTTCAAGCTCAACACGCCCGTCCCCTGCCGCCGCTTCCAGGAACCCCCGACCATCGACGGCGACCTGAAGGACTGGACGCGGCAGCGGCCGGTCGAACTGCCCGTCTCGATGCAGACTGACGCCCGGCGGATCAAGGTCCGGACCGGCTGGGACATCGACAACCTCTACTTCGCCGCCTGGATTCCCCAGCAGCTCAAACGCGACGCAGCGAATCCGCAGAGGGTCCCGATGGGCAAGATTCCCGGCAACACGACGGCACTGCACGTGTTCCTGGACCTCGGCAACGAGAAGGGGGTCTACAATTTCGACTCCAACGACCACCACTTCCTGCTGACGACTCCCGGACTGATGCCGGGCAAGCAGGCCGCAGCAGCGCGGCATCCGATCGGTCGGCTGCCCGCGGGACTCGCGTTGACCGAGAATCAGAAGAAGCAGGGCCTGGTGTGGGTCAGACCCCGTGTGGGACAGAAGTTCTGGCAGGGGCCGTTGAGCAAGATGACGGTGCCGGACTGTCCGTTCACCGAGATGGCCTGCCGGGCGGCTCCCGGAGGGTACTTCGTCGAGGCGAAAATCGGAGGAGCCTGGCGATGGTCGACCCCCGACCAGGCTCTCTACGGCTTCTGGCCGCAGGCCGGGCAGACGATCGGGTTCGACTTCGTCAGCGACGACGGCAGCCCCGGACCACTGACCCCGACGATGTACTGGGGACACGGCAACGAGACGCTGCACCGGTACTACGTGACGCACCCCCGGGAACAGGTGCGTGGCAACCCGGCGGCCTGGGGCCAGTTGCGTTTCCTGGACTGACCGGCGACTAGCCGATCACATCAAAGACCGGCTCTCCACCATGGGCGACCGGAATCGGTCGGCCCTGCCGGTCATCGACGGTCATGTGGGGATCGATTCCCATCAACTGGTAGATCGTGGCGACGAAGTCGGCCACCTTGACCGGATGAGTCACGGGATAGGCAGCCTGCTTGTCGGTCTTGCCATGCACGTGGCCCTGCTTGACACCGCCACCGATCATGAAACTGAAACCGCACTGCGGCCAGTGGTCACGACCGGCCTTGGCGTTGATTCGCGGTGTCCGCCCCATTTCGCCCATCACGATGACCAGGGTCGAATCGAGCAACCCTCGAACGTCGAGATCCTCGAGCAGGGCCGGGATGACCCGGTCGAGAATCGGCAGGTTGTGATCCTTCAACATGCCGAAGTTGTTCGCATGCATGTCGTAGGCATGCCCGTAATGCTTGTAGATGTCCTGGTGCACGCTGACGAACGGAACACGATGTTCCAGCAAGCGACGGGCCACCAGCATCGTGGATCCCCAGAGATGTCGACCGTACCGGTCGCGGGTCGCCTTGGATTCTCCGGAAAGATCAAACGCATCGCGGGTCTTGCTCGAACAGAGCATGTCGAAGGCACGTCGTTGAAACCCGTCGAGACGCTCGACGGCCACACTGGTCCGGACCGCCTCGAACTGCCGATCCAACTGATCAAGAATCGACTTGCGCCGGTCCAACCGGTCGGCTGTCATCGACGGCAACGAGTCCAGGGCCGGCATCTGCGGATCACCGATCGGCATCACCGGGTAGTAGTCTTTCTGGGTCGGTTCACGGGCGAACTTCGGCGAGCAGACCGAAAACAGCGGATCGTACTGGCCGCCCAGAAACCCACCGTATGGGCCGCCGCGACGGTATTTCTGTCCTTCACCCGGATAGTTGGGCAGGCAGATGGCAGCCGGCATGTCTCCGGAACCACTGGCAAGGTATTCGCAGATCGCACCGATATCCGGCGGATCCGTCGGCTGGGCCGGCAACCTCGCGTTGCCGCCATCCCAACCTGTCATAATCGCCGTCGGATCGTGCGAGTTGTACTTGTGAGTGACGGTCCGAATCAGCGTGGCCCGGTGCATCCAGCGGGCCAGGTTCGGCATGTGCTCGCAGATCTCTACGGTCGGCAGCGAAGTCGAAATCGGCTTGAACTGGCCTCGGACCTCCTTGGGCGCGTTGGGCTTCATGTCGAACATGTCCATCTGCGATGGACCACCCAGCAGGTTGAACAACAAAACCGACTTGGCTGTCCCCTGCCGCTCAGACGCACCGGCCGCCCGCAACAGCTTCGGAACGGTCATGCTGCCGAACAGCGACAATCCGCCGACCTGCATCAGATCACGCCGCGTGATCCCATCACACAACCGCTTGTGGCGTCCCAGGACTTTCAGCATCGGTCAACTCCCATGCGTTCGACTGTTGTACTATATCGAATTTCCTCCATCGGTGGCATCGGTTTTTCCTTCTCCGCTCCGGCCGCCGCGGACTTGCCACCCTGGCGTCATTCCCGGACAAGAGATCCGCAACGGATCCGAGACACGTTCTTGCACACCGGCGGCCGGTCATGATCATCGACTCGTACACGCACTGCGGAATCAGCAAGTACCTGCCCGTCGAGGATATCTCGTCGACAATGGACCGAGCCGGGGTCCATCGCGCCGTGCTGGCCCAACACCTCGGTGAATTCGACAACAGCTATATCCAGGGCGTCGTCGCCGCGAATCCGGATCGATACGCCGGGGTCTGCCTGGTTGACCACGAAGCCGCAACAGTCGCCGAAGACCTCGAGTCACTGGCCGAGTCGCCCTCCTGCCAGGGCGTACGTTGGCCGATCGCACCGGGGATCGACAACCTCGATCTCGTCGGCCGCACGCTGGATCTCGGCCTGATCGTCGTCGCCTACTTCCCCGAGTCGATCGCCGCATGCGTCGCCGGGGTGAGTCGTCTGCTCGAAACCCATCCGGACGGGACCCTGGTGGCCTCGCACCTGGGCAACCCCACCGAGAACCAGCCCGACCCGTTGCAGGACTTTCAGCAAGCCGGAGTCTTCGATCTGCTGTCGGCCGACGGCCTGGTCATCCAGCTTTCCGGAATGGAGATGACCACCGGGTTTCCTCACCAGGGCCTGCACGCGCTGGTCGCCGAATTCTACAGGTCGGCCGGACCGACGCGGCTGACCTGGGGATCGAATTTTCCGGTCGTCGGAAGTGCCGACGACTACGTGGCGGAACTGCAACTGCTGACCGGCGGCCAGCTGCCCATCCCCGACGAGGCGATCCCCGCCGTTGCCGGCGGCAATGCCGAGCGGATCTGGTTCGGCGGACAGGCCTGATCGCCTGGCTGAACACCTCGGTCTTCAGCCGCCCGGTGCTTCGGTGTGCCCGACGATTGGCGGTCCCGATCCGGGTGTGCCGGTATTCGTCGATCACCCAGATCCTCAACCGGGACACCTAGTGGTTCCCGCCGACGCCAGGCTCCCAGGTCACGTCGACGTCGAACGGAAAGATCGGCCGTGGAGTCCGTGTCCACGTGAAAGCCGACAGGTCCGACTGGGTCATGCCGGGAGAATCCACCCGGATCAACGCTCGTCGCCAATCGTCAAAATACTGGAAGTTGCTGGCAGTCTTGACGACCACCGCCCGGGCCTGGTCGACATCCAGTCCCAAGTGCTCGTAGAGCATGGGGTGGCAGATGGCGAATCCGGCCGCTGCCATCACCACGATGTGGACCGGACCGGATTTCAACAGCACCACCCGCCCGATCTCCACGCGGCCCCGCTCACCCGCGTCCCCCTCGTGATTCTCCGAAATGACCACCACCCGGGCAGTCGTCTCGACCGGCTGGCTGAACTCGTCGTCGATCTTACCCCCCAGCGACACGGTCACCTCGGCACCGACTCCCGCCGCACACGCCGCGTCCACAGCGGCGGGGTCAACGATCGGGACCAGCATCAGCCGATCCGAGTCCGGCTGGGCAGCGGCCTGGGCCAGCAGTTCTTTCAGGATCCAGGTGCTGTCCCCCGGGGCACCGCCGTAGACCGAGTCCCCCGTGTCCGAGAGAATCAGCAAACCGTCCTGGTGGGCATAGGCACGGTGGACCGCCTCGGAGACCTCGACCCGTTCGGACTTCCAGAATTCCTCCCGCAGGTCCCAGGCCATGGCCCCCATTTCGGCAGCCAGCGCATCGGCCAGTTCCACGTCGCCGTCGGTGTGCACCACGACCGCCCAGCCGCCTTCAGCCACATCGAGCCAGGGCTGCATCGGGTAGGGCGAGACGTCCAGCACGCCCTCCTGCTGTTCCAGTGCCCGGGCCCGATCGAACCAGGCCTTCATCGGCCCGCCGGAGGTCAGGAACTGGTCCTGGGGAGTGATCATCGGGATTTTCCGCCAACCGATCGCCGGCCGGCGGCCGGAGTCGAGCCAGTCGAAGAGCAACCTCGCCGTCTTCACCCCCGTGCCCAGTGGATCGTGTGGCTGGGTTTCGTGTCCGACCAGCAGGTCGGCCAGTTCGACCATCCGGGTCGTGATGTTGGCATGGTGATCCAGGGGACATGCCAGTGGCACATCCGGTCCGATCACCTCGCGAACCGCTTCCAGCACCGCCCCCTCGAGATCGTCATCCCGATCGATGCTGGCCGCCCCGTGCAGCGACAGGAACACCGCGTCCAGGGTCCCGGCTTCCCGCAACGGCGCCAGCAGCATCTCGAGCAGTTCGTCGTAGGTCGCGTCGAGGATCTTGGCTCCCGCTCCGGCCCAGGCCCGGACCAGCGGAACCACCTCGACCGTCGGATCCCGTTCGGCCGCCACCCGCAGAAACCCACCCGGTGGCCCCACGCCCGGCAACTGCTCGAGCAACTCGGCCCCCCGGTACAACCCGTACGCCTCGAAGGCCTCGCGCCCCGTCCGCGACGGTGTGAAGGTCCCGGTCTCCTGGACGATTTCGCCCAACGCAATCCGCATCATCAGCCTCCCTGGCTCGTGATTGGGTGGGAACTCAACTCACCCGTGACAACAACTCGCCGGCCGAAAGCGGCACGGGACGGCCGTCGGGCGATTGAATGCGTCTCGGCGGGAACCTCTCGCACGTTCGCTGTGGTCGTCCGGGAATCGAGAGCATTCGCCGTGGGATCTGCCAAAAACGGGCCCGGCTGACGCGGTCCAGCATATCCGACCCCGCAACCGACTCCAACGACAGACCCCCCCGAGTCGCACACGGCCGGAAGCCGGACAGAATCGGGATTGCGACCACGCCTTCGACTATCATGTCGCCGGCGGTGACAATCACACGCCGAAGCCGGGCCCGCCGGTCGGCCCCCCCCACACCGCAACGGCAGAGACTTCCCCCCCATGCAGCAACCGCATGTCTCCCGATGCTGTCTTGCGGTTCTGACCGTCATCGCCGTTCTGACCGGTCTCGAGCACCGCCTGGACGGGGCCGAGCCTGCCAGCGTGGTCCACGGACGCGACTGGGCATCGGTTCAACTTGATATCCGGCAACTGGCTCGCGCCGAGCAGGTCGCCAGGGCGTGGCTGGGAACGGTGGCCAAGCTGCAACGGGGCGGCGGATGGCGGCTGAAGTACAAGGGGCCCTGGAGCCGGGCGGCACGGAAGACCGTGACGCAGACCAAGACGGGACTGACGATCGTCGACAACCGCAAGCCCTATTCGACCGCTTTCACGGCCATGCAGTTTGTCTATGCCTGGGAGACCTTCGGTGAGCAGGCCCACCTGGATGTCGCGCTGAAGACGGCCTCGCTGTACCTCAAGGCCCAGGACGACCAGGGCTGGTGGATGCACACGATCCTGGTGAATGACGGTGGTCAGCCAGTGGTTCCGGAAGACAAACGGGTCAGTTGGCGCAAGAGCACCGCGATGATCCAGGACCACGTCCAGACCGGTGTGATCACACTGCTCGTCTACCTGCACCGCATCACGGAGAAAAAGCGATTCCTGGAGGCCGCTCGTCGAGCAGCCGACCTGCTGGTGCGGGCCCAGAATCCCAACGGCAGTTGGTCACACCACTGGAATGCCATCGACCGCCGCGGGGATTCCGACGGCGGTTCCCCCCACGGGAGTGAGATCAACGACGGGGCGACCACCCAGTCGATGACCACGCTGTTGATGATGTTCCACATCACCGGTGATCGACGTTACCTGGCAGCCGTCCGCCGTGGCGGAGAATGGTTGCTCGAGGCCCAGTTGCCGGCCCCGACATGGGGCTGGGCCTCGCAATACGACCGAGAAAACCGACCGATCTGGGCCCGTTCGTTCGAACCCCCGGCCGTCGACGACGGCAGCGGCAACACCTACGCGCTGCGGGGTATGGAGTTCATGTATCAGTTGACCGGTCAGACCCGTTATCTCGATGCCGGAATCCGTTGTGTCGATGGTCTCAAGCAGGCGGCGGCCCGCGATCCCGAGGGGATCCTCTGGAATTACTACGACCCGAAAACCGGACGACCGGTGATGGCCGCCAAGCGGGACGGAAAACGGGTGATGCGGTTTCTGGATACCGACCTGGAAGCGAGGAAACTGGCCAAGACACTCTCCGGCTGGCTGGGTGGCCCCCGATCACTGAAGGGTGTCGGCAGCGAACCTCGCCGCCGCAGTCTCGAAGCAGCCCGGCGGTCAACACCACAGTGCCTGCTTCGCCGCTCACCGGGATTCCCCGAGCCGTCGCAACAGGCTGACCGTGTCCGTACCGACAGCAAACGGATCGACCGGGCGATCGAGTACCTCGCCGGCAGGCTGGCTGTCGCGGACGGCGAGTGGCCGGTCTTCGGTGAAACGCAGATCTACGTCGTCCTGGGAGCAATCCGAGGCGCCCGCGTGGCGATCGGGGAAATCGATGCCAGGACGATGAAGACACGGATCAACGATTCGGCCCATGCCGAATCACACGTCTGGCCGATCACCAACCGCTTCGACACACCGCTGAAACCCAAAGCTCCGTGACGATCTCTCGCCAGGCACCTCGCCCGACCGGATCGTGCCAACCGGACCGTCAGCGACGCTCCTCACAACAGACGGACGACATCCCGCGGGGCGGTGTTTGTGATGCGGTTGAATGCCGATACAATGGACAACCTCGAAAACAAACGACCCGGGAAATTCTCCACGGCATGCACCCCGTCGCCCTCCACCGCCGCCTGTTCCTGCAGGGCACACTCGGATCGGCCGTGTCAATCGGTTCGTCCAGACTGACCTGTGCGGCGTCCGGGGATCAGCGTCGTTCGAACAAGAGCGTGATCTTCCTGTGGATGAACGGCGGCCCGAGCCACATCGACATGTGGGACCCCAAGCCGTCGGCCCCTGCCGAAATCCGTGGCCCGTTCACCCCAATTGTCACCTCGCAACCGGGAATCCAGGTGTCCGAACACCTGCCCGGTCACGCGCGATTGCTCGAGAAGTTGACTTTGCTGCGTTCGATCGACTGTTCCGACTGTGAACACGATCCGAACACGGTGATGCAGACGGGCAGCGGCGAGGCCAGGAAGACCAACCCGCGGGCCAACCGGATCCCGGCGATGGGATCGGTGGTCTCACGGTTCCGCGGCCCGAATCGGCCGGGACTTCCCGCTTATGTCACCTTCCACGTCACCGAGGGGTCCATCGCCCGCGGCGGCGCCCTGGGCCGACAACACGATCCGTTCCACGGCAACCTGGGGGCCGGCCCGTTCCAGCGAACCGAACGGCTGACCGACGGCGTGCTGAAACGGCGACGGGGACTCCTGAAGAAACTCGACCGATACACGGGTGGACCCGACTTGGCGGGTTCGACCGACAGCGTGTCGCGGTTGCGGGACCAGGCGATCGAGGTGGTGCTGGGCGGACATGCCCGGACGGCCTTCGACCTGGATGCCGAACCCGAATCCGTGCGTCGCCGCTACAACCGTGTGCCCTGGATCGACCAGTTCGGCCGAACCGGTAAGATGAACGACCAGGTGCTGCAGGCCCGTCGACTGGTCGAACACGGAGTGCCCTTTGTCACCGTCGTGCTCAGTGCCCGCGGAAATTCGGCCACCTGGGACATCCACGGCAACCCGGTCAAGACGGCCTACGGCGGTGTGGAAACGGGACTGAAACCCCTGCTGGCCCCGTTCGACCACCTGCTGACCACACTGGTGGACGACCTGGACGAGCGAGGTCTGCTGGACGACACGCTCGTCGTCGCCGTGGGAGAATTCGGTCGCAGCCCGCGGATCAACAAGAACACCGGTCGCGATCACTGGCCGGCCGTCGGTGGAGGCGTTCTGGCCGGTGGCGGATTGTCACACGGCCGGACAATCGGCAGCACCGACCGCCAGGGCGGTGGCATCACGTCGCAGAAGGTGGGCCCGGCGGACATCGCCGCGACCATCTACCGCCATCTCGGGATCCCCCTCGAGACCACCTACGTCGACGCGGCCGGCCGGCCGCGGTTCATCGTCGACTCGGGCACACCCATCGATGACCTCTTCATCTAGATCCCGGTGGTGCAGGTCGTCTCCCATCCAGGCAATGGCGTGACCAGCAGCATCCGCCACGACCGCCGATCCTGGTTGAAGGCCGTCGGGGGCAGCCTGGTGGGCTCGGCCACCTGCCTCGCGGCCGACCCGATCGGCAAACCACCGCTGGAGCCGAAAGCCCTGGCCAGGTGGCGAGACCACTACGCCGAAGAACTCTTCGCACGCGTGCTGCCGTTCTGGGACCGCCACGGCATCGACCACCAGCGGGGCGGTTTCCAGTGCGCCCTGGACTACGACGGGCGGCAGGTCGATTCCAACAAGTTCCACTGGTACCAGGGCCGCGGCATCTGGGTCTACAGCTACCTGCACAACCACTTCAAGGACCGGCTGCCCGGCGGACAACACCAGCGGACGTTGTCCATCGCTCGCAAGGCGGCCGACTTCTGGCTGAAGCATGGCCCCGACAGTCGGGGCTGGTGGCCCGAACTGCTCAGCCGCGACGGCCACGTACTCCAGGCCTTCCGCGGTGACGTCTACAGTGCGTTCACCACGATCGAAGGCTGCCAGGAACTGGCGTTCGCCACCGACGACGACGCACTGCGCGATCAGTCGTTCCGTTGGCTCAAACAGGCCTACGGCCAGGTCACCCGCCGGGACTACCACGACCCCTACGCCAAAAAACCGGGCTGGCGCGTCCAGGGCATCTGGATCTACGTGCTCAACTGCTGTACGCAGATGCTGGCACGTTGGGACGACAAGTCACTGAAAAGCATGGCCGACACCTGCATCGAAGCTTTGCTGGAACATCACCACAACCCCGACATCGGGCTCAACAACGAGTTCCTGGACCACGACTTCGGCCGGATCCCCGAGGAGGCCAATCGCTGCCTGGTCGGCCATTGCCTGCAGGGACTCTGGCACGTCGTCAAGGAGGCCCATCGTCGCGGCGACCGTGGCATCGAGCGGACCTGCCACGAGCGGATCCGTCGACACCTCGACATCGGATGGGATCACGTGCACGGCGGACTGTGCGAGTGGGTCAACGTGGGACAATTCGACTACGAATGGGGTCCGCAGAAACTCGGCAGCCAGACGATCCCGCTGAAGATGAAGGGCGAATACAACTACGTGAAGTCCTTCTGGGCACTCAACGAAGTGCTGGTGGCAACGCTGGTGGCC
>CAUZRQ010000164.1:0-10827 GCA_963582065.1 Planctomycetota bacterium
GGCGATGCCGGCGAGGAGATTGCGGGCCGCCGTCATCGCCACTTTCAATCGGGTGCCGTGGGTGTCGGTACCCAGATGCGGACTCAACACCACGTTCTCCAGCGACAGAATGGGATCGTCCATCGGCAGCGGTTCCACCTCCATCACATCGAGCGCGGCGCCGGCGATGGCGTCGCTCTGCAGCGCCCGATACAGCGCCTGCTGATCGACCACCCGGCCCCGGGAGCTGTTGACGAGGATGGCCGTCTCCTTCATGAGGCTGAGCTCGCGCTCTCCGATCAAATGTTCCGTCTCCGGGGTGAGCCTCACGTGCAGACTGACGAAATCAGCGCGTTTCAGGAGATCCTCGAGGCGGTTGCACCACTCTAGATCCAGCTGCTTTTCGAGGTCCGGCTTACGCGAGCGCGAGAAGTACAGCACCTTCATGTCGAATCCGCGGGCCCGTTTCGCCATCTCGGTACCGATCTGTCCCAGACCGATAATGCCCAGTCTGCTTGCATGGACTTCCTGTCCCACCAGGTGCCTGGTCGCCAGGTCGTGAACCCAACCGCCGGCGCGCACAAACCGGTCGATCTCGGCTATGCGGCGCGCCGCGGCCAGTAGCAGTGCCATCGCCATGTCAGCGGTGCCCTGGCTGCCCGCACAGGGCGTGTTGCCAACCGAAATCCCCAGCCGGGTCGCCTCGGCGAGGTCGACGTTGTCCGTGCCGCTGCCTCCGATTGACACCACCTTCAGCCCGGCAGCCGACTGCAGCAGCTTCGAGTCGATCTTGTCGAAGACCTGGACCATCAGTCCCGTCGCTTCGGCAGCCGCTTTCAGGAGGACATCGGCGGGAACGGGCTTGACCCCCGGCCACATGTCCATCTCCGTATTCGCGGAGAGCACGTCCTGAACCTCTCGTGGCACCACGCTGCTGACGTAGACTTTGGATTTCGACATCCGTTCCTCCTCCATCTGCCGGGTGACAAATTCCTGTGGCAGGACACCAACGGAATGGTGCAAAATAATTCGTAGCCGAAGTCGTGAGACCAGCCCATTCAACATGCAATGAATCGCTGAAACGTCCCCTGCCGCCTTGTGCGGCAGGAGCGCAAGTTTTTTGAGCTAGTTTCGAGGGCTAATTGGCGCTGCCCCCTGCCGGCTCGTCCGGCAGGGGACGCGTTTGTTTTTTGGTACGGCTAGCTATAAAAACTCATTCACCTGCCGGACAAGCCGGGCAGGGGTCTTGAGCACGCAGTGCATGTTGAAAGGGCTGGTCGTGAGACTTCGGAAAAACAAAGTGAAAACGGACGTGTTGCTGCCGTCACTAGATCTCACTTTTTGTGAAGTTACCAAATGAATCCCGCGAATGCAATTTCACGCACAAAGTCTCACGACTTCGGCTACGTAATTTTTTTTGCAACGCTGGAGTATAATAATAGTATGGGGTAATCACCACAGTGGCGTTCGGGGGGCGCACCCCGGCAACAGTTGAAACGATAGGCCGATCGGCACTATACTCAGGGGGGAGAAGCAGCGCACCGTGCCGAGAAACCGCGGCACTCTGGTTCTCAGTCCCGGCTTGTGAGTCATCCCAATGCATACCAGGTTCTCCATCCTTCTGGGGACAACATTCGCCGCAGCCGCGGTCTGCCTGGGATTTCCTCGCACGTTTGCGGCGGAGAAGGCGGCGGTTGATTTCACGCGGGACATCCGGCCGATCCTCTCGAACCATTGCTTCAGCTGCCACGGTCCCGACGAGGGTGCCCGCCAGGCCGGGTTGCGGCTGGACCAACGGGATAGCGCCCTCGGTGAATCCGATAGCGGCACGCTTGCCATCGTTCCGGGCAGCCCGGACGTCAGCGAGTTGGTCTCGCGGATCGAGTCGCCCGATGACGATGTCCGCATGCCGCCCCCATCGACGCAAAAACCGCTCTCGCTCGCGCAGCAGGAGCTGCTCAAGCGGTGGATCGCGGAAGGGGCCGCGTACGCGGATCACTGGGCGTTTGTGGCACCACGTCGGCCAAAGCTGCCGGCGGTCAGGGCAACGGGCTGGCCGCGAAACGCCATCGACCACTTGGTGCTCAAGCAGCTCGAGGACGCTGGGCTCTCGCCGTCTGCCGAGGTCGACCGGGCCGGCTGGCTGCGGCGGGTCACGCTGGATCTCACGGGACTGCCTCCCTCGCCGGCGGAGCTCGATGCGTTTCTGGCGGACCCCTCTCACGCCGCCTACGAAACAGCCGTCGATCGGCTGCTCCACTCACCCCGGCACGCCGAGCGGATGGCGATGTACTGGCTGGATGCGGCCCGCTACGCTGACACCAACGGCTACAACAATGACGAGATGCGGACGATGTGGCCGTGGCGCGACTGGGTGATCCGCGCGTTCGAGCAGGGCATGCCGTACGACCAGTTTCTCACCGAGCAGCTTGCCGGCGACCTGCTGCCTGGCGCCACGCTCAGCCAGCAGGTCGCAACCGGGTTCAACCGCAACCACGTCCTGACGACCGAAGGCGGCATCATCGTAGAGGAATACCATGTCGAATACGTGGCCGACCGCGTTCACACCACCGGGACGGTCTTCCTCGGCCTGTCGCTGCAGTGCGCCCGCTGCCACGACCACAAGTTCGACCCGGTCTCGCAGCTTGAGTACTACCGGTTCGCGTCGCTGTTCGGCAACACCGACGGCAAGCTCGTCGGGGGCATAAAGCTCCAGATGGCCGAGCCGCTACTGAAGGTCCCCTCGCGCCGGCAGCAGGCCGTGCTGGCGCAGCTGGTAGAACGGCGGGACGAGATTGCCGCCCAGCTCGAGGCGCTCGCCGCCGCTGTCGACTCCGATCTGGCCCGCTGGGAGGAGACGCTTACACCCCAGCAGAAGTCGGTGCAGCTGACGGCCGCGGAGGTGTCGCAGATCGCCGCGGGAGAGGAACTGGCGACGCTGGGGGATCTTCTGGCCGTGGCGGAGGCCGATCGCACGGCGGAGCAGCGGGAGAGGCTGCAGAAGTATTTTCTCCGGCAGGTCGACCCCCGCGCAATTCGACTGGAGACCGAGCGGGCCGACATCGAGCGGCAGCTGGCCGAGATCGACAAGGTAGTGCCGAAGACGATGGTCATGCGCGAGCGGGATCCTCCCCGCCCGACCTATTTTCTAAAGCGGGGCCAGTACGACCAGCGGGGCGAGCAGGTCGAGGGAGGGGTTCCCGCGGTGCTCTGCAGAGACGAGCCCGTTACGGTCTCGAGCCGTCTCGAACTGGCTCGCTGGCTGACCGCCCCCTCGCATCCGCTCACGGCACGTGTGGCGGTCAATCGCTCGTGGGCGATGCTCTTCGGGAGCGGGTTGGTGGAGACGGCCGAGGACTTCGGCGTGCAGGGGACCTTGCCTAGCCACCCGCAGCTGCTCGACTGGCTCGCCACGGAACTGGTTCGTCGGCGGTGGGACCAGCGGGCGATGCTCAAGTTGATGGTGCTCTCGGCGACGTATCGCCAGTCGTCGCGGATGACACGGGAGCTGCTCCAGCGGGATCCGGAAAACCGTCTGCTGGCCCGCGCCCCTCGTTACCGGTTGCCGGCCGAAACGGTTCGCGACAACGGGCTGGTGATCAGCGGGCTGCTGTGCCACCGCATCGGCGGACCGAGCGTCAAGCCGTACCAGCCCGCCGGTCTCTGGGAAGATGTCTCCGTGGCGCGGCGCGATAAATATGTGGCCGATGAGGGCGAGGGCCTCTATCGTCGCAGCATGTACACGTTCTGGAAACGGACCAGCCCGCCGCCCGCCATGTCCGCCTTCGACGCGCCGGACCGCGAAACGTGCGTCGTCCGCCGCGGCCGCACCAACACGCCACTGCAGGCCCTCGTGTTGTTGAACGACCCGACCTACGTAGAGGCCGCCCGCAAATTCGCCGAACGGGTCATGATGCACGCCTCGTCCGACGAAGAGCGGCTGGCGTTCGCATTCAAGCTCGCCCTCTGCCGGACGCCGCGACCCGAGGAGCAGACGATCCTGCTGGACTTCCGCCGCGCCGCCCGGCAGCAATTCAATCACGATCCGGCTGCGGCCGAGAAGCTGCTCGGCGTGGGCCAGTCTCCACGCGACGCCTCGCTGGACACTGTCGACCTGGCCGCCTGGACCACCGTGACCAGCATGATCCTGAATCTCGACGAGACGATTACGAAGCAGTGAGGAGGAAACGGAATGCAGAGCGAAGACGAATGTAACGGTTTATGTGTCTGAAGGATTTCACTGAACCGATGGGGTCACTGAACCGATGGGGGAATGATGAACACGGTCACTGAATCTGAGCGTCGCACGTCAGGCACCGCGATGGAAGTCTCCCGTCGGCGTTTTCTGGGCGGGGCGGCCCATTGTGCCGGGACGGCGGCCCTGATGTCGCTGCTCGCGCGGGACTCGCGGGCCACAACGGCGACCCCCACCCTCGAAACGCACTTCACCCCGCAGGCGAAGCGGGTCGTCTTCCTCTTCCAGTCGGGCGGACCATCGCAGTTCGAACTGCTCGATTACAAACCGCAGCTCCGCGGACTGCACGGCAGCGAACTGCCCGACTCGATTCGCCAGGGACAGCGGCTGACCGGCATGACGTCGGGCCAGAAGAGTTTTCCGGTCACCGCATCGCACTTCGGCTTCCGGCAGGTGGGCCGGGCGGGGACGTGGCTGGGGGACCTGCTGCCGCACACCCAGGGCGTGGTCGACGATATCTGCGTGATCCGCTCGATGCACACCGAGGCGATCAACCACGATCCGGCCATCACGTACATCCAGACCGGCGCGCAGCAGCCGGGGCGGCCGTCGCTGGGGGCGTGGCTGAGCTACGGCCTGGGAAGCGAGGCGGAGGACCTGCCGGCATTCATCGTGCTGATCTCGCACGGTACGGGCAAAGACGCCAACCAGGGCCTGCTGGAGAGGTTGTGGGGCAGCGGCTTTCTTCCCTCGAACCACCAGGGCGTGAAGCTCCGCAGCAGCGGTGACCCGGTGCTGTATCTCTCCGACCCGCCCGGCGTCGACCGGTCGCTGCGTCGCCGGATGCTGGACGGCATTGCCGGCCTCAATCGGCAACAGCTGGAGCGGTCGGGTGATCCGGAGATTGCCACCCGCATCGCCCAGTACGAGATGGCGTTTCGGATGCAGAGTTCGGTTCCCAGCCTGACCGACCTTTCGACTGAATCGGCGAGCACATTCGAAATGTACGGTGACCAGGCCCGCCAGCCCGGCACGTTCGCCAGCAACTGTCTGCTGGCCCGCCGGCTGCTGGAGCGGGGCGTCCGCTTTGTACAGCTGTTCCACCGCGGCTGGGATCAGCACGCCGGCGTGGTGACAAACCTCCCCAAGCAGTGCCACGACGTAGACCAGCCGCAGGCCGCGCTGATCGCCGATCTGAAACAGCGGGGCCTGCTGGAAGACACGCTGGTCGTCTGGGGGGGCGAGTTCGGCCGCACGGTCTATGCCCAGGGCAAGCTGCAGACCGACTACGGCCGCGACCACCACGGCCGCTGTTTCTCGGTGTGGCTGGCCGGCGGCGGCATCAAGGGGGGAATGGTCTACGGCGAGACGGACGACTTCGGCTACAACATCGTCCGCGACCCGGTCCACATTCACGACCTGAACGCCACGATCCTGCACTGTCTCGGCTTCGACCACCGGCGGCTCACATTCCGCCTGCAGGGCCGCGACTACCGCCTCACCGACGTCCACGGCAAAGTGGTTACACCGCTGCTGGCGTCGTCGTGATGGGGGGGCGACGTCAACGTTTCTTGTTTCGCCCTTACAGGGCTGGGCTTATGGCGCATCGGTAACCCAGGGCGGCACTCCGCGGGTTAGTACAGTGACCTGCTCGCACGCATCTTGGTTCGCGAGCGGTGCTGGCGGTTGCTCAGGTTGTTGGTTCCTTTCGTGAACGGTTAGGATCGCCCAAAAAATAACTGTCGTATCTTTCTGTCCCCTCACCCTACCCTCTCCCAAGGGGAGAGGGGACAGAGGAACAATTAATTTTTGGGCGATCCTTAGCTCGCTCCCACCCAGAATGAATAGAAGCTCGCATTGCGGAGCTTGAACCGTAGGGTTATTGTTTTGCCTTTCAGGTCTGCCAGATCGCCCGACTTCCACTGGACTGTCGCGCGGAGTTGGTCGCCAACTATCGGCTGGGAGACCGCCAACGTCTTTCCTTCGGCGTCCAATACCTCGGCCTCCAAGCTACCCTCGGCCGCGTCCACGTTGACTAGCAGCTTCGCGCCGGTGAGCACAAAGGGCTTAGTCAGCAGCGTTCCCGGTTTCTCTCCAGCATCAAGCGACATGAACCCGTCGCGTCTCAGGACCGCCAAACAGACAGCCCCGGCGTGCGGAGGCGGATTCGGCGGTTTACCCCGATACTTGGCGGCCGTGTAGTAGAACCACAATTCGTCACCACGGACGAGCGGGGCGCTGGGTGGAAGCATGCACATCGTATCCCAGGCGTCGCCGACTGGTGAGTTATCGATGAACGGCTGACGGTCTGCGAGCCGTGTCCACGACGTCAAGTTGCGGCTACACGCGAGCTGTACATGGTGGAATCCGTCCGTATTCCCTTCGGGACGCGGACCAGTGGTGTGGAACATCGCCGGCAGGATAATGTAAAGGTCCTCATACCGAAAAACGGCGACGTTATAGATGTCGACTCCGTAGTAGCGGGGATCGTTGTAAACCGGGTCCTGCCGTGTGGGATCCGCCAGACGCGCCAAGATCCACGCCTTGGCTCGTTGCTGGTCCTCGGCGTCCGCATGATACAGCAGCCTCGGTTCAGTCCAGTGCTCGAAATCCTTACTGGTCGAAACAGCCTGCGAGCGGCCGAAAGGGCCAGCGACTTTCAGCGTGGCAATGTACGTACCCGTTAAAGCGTCGTAGCTCATGTTCGACTCGTCGCCCGAGGGGATCCTGGGCACGCTCAACCGCTTCCAATGAATCTCATCGGGGCTGACGATCGGCCAACGGGGGTGACGGGACAGGAACCCTTTATATCGCCGCTCGGGGTCGGGGTCATCGGGATCGCGCACGACATTCAAAATCGCGTTCGCAGCCCAGTGCGCCTTTGGATCAATCACAAGGATATTGTTCTCGCGAGAGCCGTGATACTCATCTTGCCGGAGAATTGGCCTGGTCCAATGAACCCCGTCCTTACTCTCGAAGTAGGTGGGGCCGCCCACAAAATCCGGTTCCCGATTGACCGCGTTCACCCACAGTTTGAAGACCTTGCTTTTCCCCTCCCAAGCCGGCACGCTTCACGTTTGGAGAGAGTGTTTCTCCCACGGCCTTTCCGGCGTGATAACCGCACCCTTCTTGTCCGGTTGGTGCAGCGTTCTTGTGAGGTTTTCCAGCTTGTCAACCGCGTAGTCGTCCAGGAACAACTGGCGTCTGCCTGGAGGAATTTCCAGGCTCGCCACACTGCGGGGCGCCTGAGCCCAGGCTCGCGGCGCGCCGACGGCGCAGCCAATGAGAAGCAAGCAGACGACACCTTCTCGCATCATGATAGGGTCGTTTGGTCGAGGAGTAATCGTTCACGGGTCTCAGTACCAATCTGAGGCAGTTGTCCACTGAACGGTACAAGTGGTGTTTTCGTTGAAGCTGTTTGTGTTGTCAAGACTCTGGCCCGGAGGGGGCCACGCAGTTGTTGTCCGACGGCCACAGTCGCAAGAAGGACGAGGCGGCCGCGGACGAAGAGGAACTTTGCGAGTAGATCGGGCGGCTGAAGATGGAGGTCGAGTGGCTGAAAAAAATATGCCCAATTCGGCTAAGGAGAAACGCCGATGGATCGATCCCAAACCTTCCGGACTAAACCCAGTTAACTGCCCTGGTGACGGACGTGAAACAGCAGCCCGTTCAGCAGGATCGGTTCTTGCGTCGACGGGTCCCGCTTGTTCAGCATCACCTGAACTTTGTTCGCGCCGATCCGAATCTGTGACGACTCCAGCCGCCATTCGAGCCAGTGCCCCCCGGGCCGGTCCTTGCCGGTATAAACGGAACCTCGAACGAAGGACGCGGGGGGGAGGCCAACATCATTGAGCTTGATTGTTATCTCCTCCTTGCCGGTTGTCCCTGTCAGGTGGACGCGTAGCCACAGTTCGGAAACCGTTTCCGAATGCACGTCGCTTCCCACGCGAAGATCCACACTGACACCCTGCCCCTCTTTAAGCTTCATCGTCAGTGTATCATCGTACCGATAGGAAGGCGGCCCGCTGATGCTACTGAAGTGGTCCACGCCGTAGATCTTGTCCAGCCCGGCTATCACGTCGGGGTCTCCGATCTCTCGGAATGACGGATGGTTCGGATCCCAGACGTTGAAGGTGTAGATGCCGTCGGCCCCCGCACCCCAAGCACTCATCGACGCCCCGCGCCACGCTTGAATCGACGGGGGCCACGTCTTCAGCAAGAGATACACCCAGGGGTAATAGAATTTATTGGCCAGGCTCGCGTACACGGGCACGTTGTATTGGTGTCCCAGTTCTACCGCCTGTCCTATCATCGACATGGGCCTGTACCTCCCATTGCCGTGGCCGGCTATGACGAGGTCGACGAGACCTTCTTTGAGCCATTGCTCCACGTCCAGCCCATGGAACCTCGACAGCTCGGCAGTGATAGGCACGCGAGGCGCAAGGAGAATCGGGCGTCCGCGCCGGGTGCCAACCTCGTCGGCCATGCGTCGGATCCGGCGCACCAGACCGGTCATCATGTCCAGGTGCTCCGGCCCCGCCGGCTGATCGTCCAGCCCGGGCGGGAAGTAGGGAGGGTGTCTGAAGAAGTCCATTTCCACACCGTCAATGTCGTACCCTTCGCAAACCTCCTGGATCAGCCGGAAAATATGCTCGCGGACCTCGGGGAAGCTGAAGTCGAGCCCTGACCACAACCGCCTCGGGCTATGCTTCCCGTACTTGTTCCAGTCCTCGGGTACCCCAAAAAGATATTCTGGGTGATCGCGCTTGAAAGGGGAAAGTCCGTAGGTCCACCTACGGCTGCCGGCGGGATAGGAGTCATGCCGGTCGTTCATTCGCAGGGACCAGAAGATCTCCAGGCCGTTCTGCCGGCAAAACTCTATCTGCACTCCCAGCGTGTCAACCCCATATTGCTCGATGAGATCCTGAGATATGCACCCCTCAAAGGTCTCCTTGTCCAGGAAGTGGCCAACCTTTGTCGCGTGGTGAAACGTGAGTCCAATCGCGGTCGTGCAGTAGCTGATAGTGTCGACGTGTGTATTGACTAGTGCTGACGTTCTGGACCTCAGGAAATCTTCGCGCAAGTCTCCCCCCGTCACGAACGTCAAGCCGTCAGTCAATCCCGCCTTCGCCGCCCGCATGGCATCGTCGCCATCGTTGTTGTAGATGATCCTCCGCTGGCGGTGCGCCAGGGCCTTTCTTTGTTGGACGATGCCCTCCGCGTCCTCGGCCTGAACGCCGTCGGCCGGCCAGATGGACGTCGCGGCAGCCAAAGCTAGCACACAAACCAGATTGGCAAACTTGAAACGATTCATGTACAACTCCTTTGTTCAATGGACGATTGTGGTGGCCAAAAAAGAACTGCCTTCTCATCAAAACAGCGCCTTTGGCGCCCTGTGGGTGATCCAACTGACCCAAAATACGTGAAGCTCGATGCTCTGCGATGGGGCTTACGGTGTCATGTCAACGTTAAATGGATTGTCGCCTTCCTTCACAATCAAGCTTAAACCGCTTGTCTGCTGGTTGCGGTACTTCGTGGGAAGGTTGTCATAGATCACCGTCTTTGGCCGCGGTCCTAATGGACCGATCTCCGACCCCTCAATGAGCGGTGGCGTGACAAGGACCCGGTAGGTCCCCACCGGCAAGCCGTAGTCTTCCGCCAGCTTCAACTCGTAGCTCCCATCGGGGCCGATTTTGGCACTCATGTGAATCCCTTGCTCCCTATCGACAAAGAGGATCAACCCTTCGGAAACGGGTTGCCCTTGGAAAGTCACCTTTCCAAAAACCCTGCCAATCATTTTGTCTTTTCCACACCCCACCAGCCCCACCATCCAAATCGCCAGGATGCCCAGCAGGACGGCGGACAACCTTTTCATGATCAAGGGGCAGGTCCGAGGACGCGCGACGCAACCGCTGTCTGGCATCACAAAGACCGTAGCACACTCAGAAATCACCCAACACATTCCCATCATCACGATCCGCCAGATTGTAAAGGGTTTGGATGCTTATATCCTCGTTGAGAAATCGGCCCGAGCCGTCGGCAAACACAACCTGGGCGCCCCCGGGGTGGACGGACTGGATGGGAGTGTTTCCGCCGTTTCCGATAATGCCGATTCCCGGTAAGGCCTTGAAATTGAGGGGGTGCATGACGGTGGTGACATTGAAGATTCGACTCCTCCATTCCCGACCGGGTCCCATCGTAAAGCCGTGCGACCAGTCGCTCTGGCATGTTTTCGGCACGCCGTCGACTTTGTAACACCAATCGGACTGCTCCCCCACCATCATCGTTTTCGAGGTGCCGTCGGTGACGCTACCCACCGTGACGTCTTGCTCCCAATTCGGTGACAATCGCCAGTCATCAGGATCATGGCGAGCCGAATGCAAGATACCGCCAACAGAAATGATTCCCCGCGCCGGCTCCGTCGGAGCCATCACCGCGGCCGAAGGATGGTTGACCGACCCGGCAATCCCGGTATACGTGGCGCTCATTACGTTCTGGTCCCAATTGCCAGTGTTCATTGTGAACTTGGGCACATCACTGGAAGGGCAATACATATACGGGAAAAACTTACCGCGAAGGATATTGGCATTGTGGGTATGGTACCCCAGCCAGCCCGAGCCGGAACCTGAGACGTCCAGCTGTCGGTAGATCGT
>CAUZRQ010000165.1:0-10764 GCA_963582065.1 Planctomycetota bacterium
ACTCGGCCCACTCGTTCCTCTTCGGCCCCGACGGGAAGATGTACTGGAACTTCGGCAACACCGGTCGCGCGGTCCACGACTACAAGGGGCAACCGGTGGTCGACCTGGCCGGCCGGACCGTCGTCGACAACGGCCGTCCCTACTACGGCGGCATGCCATTTCGCTGCGATCTCGACGGTGGTCGCTTCGAGGTGCTGGCTCACAACTTCCGGAACAACTACGAGATCACCGTCGACAGCTTCGGGTCCCTGTGGCAAAGCGACAACGACGACGACGGCAACCGCGGCGTGCGGATCAACTTCGTGATGGAGTTCGGCAATTACGGGTATCGCGACGAGTTGACCGGGGCCGGCTGGCGTGCGGCTCGGACCGGCATGCACGCCGAGATCCCGATCCGACACTGGCACCAGAACGACCCCGGCGTGATGCCCAACCTGGTGCAGACCGGGGCCGGGTCGCCGACGGGAATCACGATCTACGAGGGGCGTCTGTTGCCCGAGGTGTTCCACGACCAGGTGATCCACTGCGACGCGGGGCCCAACGTGGTCCGCGCCTACCCGGCGACCGTCGACGGAGCCGGCTACAAGGCCCGCATTGTCAACCTGGTCAAGGGGACACGCGACAACTGGTTCCGCCCGGCCGATGTCTGCGTGGCCCCTGATGGATCGGTCTTCATCTCCGACTGGTACGATCCGGGAGTCGGCGGTCACAACCAGCGAGACCTGGATCGCGGCCGGTTGTTCCGGATCGCCCCGCCGGGTCACAAGTACCGTCCGCCGAAGATCGACGTGTCGACCGTCGGAGGAGCGGTCGCCGCGTTGAAGAACCCGGCTTTCTCGGTTCGGTACCTGGCCTTCACCACGTTGCAGGCCGGCGGTGCCGAGGCTCGCGCGGCGTTGTTGAGGTTGGTCCACGACGTGGACGCCAATCCGCGGCACCGGGCCCGCGCGGTGTGGGTACTGGGCAAGAGCGGGGCTCCGGAGGCAGCGGCCCAGGTGGCAAAGCAGGCCATGAGCCTGAAGAATCCCGACCTGAGAATTGTCGGGCTGAGGCTGGCACGTCAGATCGAATCCGATGTGGTGCAGGCGGTCGGCCGACTTGTCGAAGACCCTTCGCCGCGAGTTCGCCGCGAGTGCCTGGTGGCGTTGAAGACGACGAAATCCGACAAGGTGCCCGGGCTGTGGGCTCGACTGGCGGCAGGTTACGACGGCCGGGACCGCTGGTATCTCGAGGCACTGGGCATCGCCGCTGACGGGCGGTGGGACGCCTGTCTGGCCGCCTGGCACAAGCGGTCTCCCGATGCGGCCGACACCCCGGCCGGCCGCAACATCACCTGGCGGAGCCGTGGTGCCGAGACAGCCGGAAAACTGGCGGCCATCATCTTCGATCCCAGGACACCCACCGATCAACTGCCCCGGTTTCTCCGTGCCCTGGATTACCAGCCGGCCCGGGCCCGCCAGGAGGCGGCCCTGGCACTGGTGACCGGTGACCACGGCAAGAACGCCGACCGGTCGGGCCTGGTGATCCGCGAGGCACTGGCGCGGGTCGGATCGCTCGACCTGGGCACCAACGCCGAGGCTCGTCGGGCGATCATCCGTGTGGTCGAGCGTCAGAAGGGGACCTCCGGATTCGTCAGCCTGGTCGGACGCTTCGGTCTGGCCGATCACTACCCGGAGTTGTTGCGGCTGGCACAGCGGCATGCCGACGAGCAGCTGGGCGTCGATGCGGCACGGACACTGTTGGCCAGGGGGCAGGGGGGGCTGTTGAACCGCGGGCTGGCGGTCAAGTCGGAGGTCGATGCCACGGCATTGGCCCGGGCCCTGGCCAATGCGTCGGATGCGCGTGCCGTGGCGGTTCTGCGGCCGGTGGTCGACGACACCAAGCGACCACTTTCGGTGCGTCGTGAAGCGGTTCGTGGAGTGATCCGTGGTGCCAAGAAATCCGCCAACCAGGTGCTGGCCCGGGTGCGTCAGAAGACACTGCCCGCCGATCTCCGCCAGGCCGCCGGTGCTGCGCTGGTGACCCACCCCGACCCCAACATCCGCAAGCAGGCCATCTCGCTGTTTCCGCCGCCCCCGTCGAAAGACAAGAAGCCGCTGCCCCCGATCGCGCAACTGGCCAGGCGGAAGGGGAACGCGGGCCGGGGGCTGACACTGTTCACGACCACCGCGACGTGTGCCAAGTGCCATAAGGTCAACGGGAAGGGCAAGGAGGTCGGTCCGGACCTCTCGGGCATCGGCCGGAAACTCAGCCGCACGGCGCTCTACGAATCGGTGCTGTTTCCCAGTGCCGGGATCAGCCACAACTACGAGTCCTGGGTCGTGGCGCTGGCCGATGGAACGGTGGTGACCGGGCTGTTGATCAGCCGCACCCCCGACAGTGTGACGATCCGCAACGTCGAGGCGATCGACCGGAAGATGGCCATCGGGGACATCGAGGAGGTGAAGAAGCAGACGATTTCGCTGATGCCGGCAGACCTGCAGAAGCTGATGACCGCCGGCGACCTGGTCGACGTCGTTGAGTACCTGGTGACGCTCCGGAAAGTGTCGCCGATACCGAAAGCGGACCGGAAATGACCGTGCCGAAGCCGGTGATTCCCTCTTTCTCCCGAGGTCGGTAAAGTGGCACCAGCGACCATCGAGATTCCATGACACTCATCCTGTCGCCGGGACAGATCCGGTGAAGGCAAACCAGGAGACCAGCATGCTGTCGACACGCTGCACGTCACTTCCGCTGCTTTTGACCGCAGCATTGGCCACCACCCTGTGCACGTTGGCCGTCCACGCCGCCGACGTGACCGGCTTCCGCGATGCGGGCGGCCTGGCTAACAGCAAGGAAACAGGCCTGCCGGTTTCGTGGTCGTCGAGCCAGAACGTGGTCTGGAAGGCCAAGATGCCCGGGCCCGGAACATCGAGCCCGATCGTGTTGGGGGAACGCATCTACCTGACGTCCTACACCGGTTACGGACTGGTGCCCAACCAGGGCGAGCAGGCGAACCTGAAGCGGCAGGTGCTGTGCCTGGATCGTGCCAGCGGCAAGCCGATCTGGCAGAAGGAGTTCGACCCCAAGCTGCCCGAATCGAGGTACTCCGGCGGCAACAACGCCCGTCATGGATTCGCCTCCGCCACACCCACCACCGACGGCAAGCACCTCTACGTCTTCTTCGGCAAGTCCGGGGTCTATTGCTTCGACCTCGACGGCAGAACAGTCTGGACCGCCGATGTCGGCAGCAGGACGCGAGGCTGGGGCTCGTCGAATTCTCCGGTGCTCTACAAGAACCTGGTGATCATCAATGCGAGTGTCGAGAGCGGTCGGTTGCTGGCCCTGGACAAGTCGACCGGGAAGCAGGCCTGGACGGTCGGTGGCGTCCGGGGATCCTGGAACACGCCGTTGCTGGCCGAGTTGCCCGGTGGCGGGACCGAACTGGTCGTCAGTGTGCCGCAGCAGGTTCGTGGTCTCGATCCGGCGACCGGAAAACAACTGTGGACGTGCCAGGGGATTCCCGACCGCGGGTATGTCTGTCCGAGTGTTGTGGCCGACAACGGGGTTGTCTTCGCGATCGGCGGGAGACAGAACACCGCACTGGCCATCAAGCTCGGTGGCCGTGGCGATGTGACGTCGACGCACCTGCTGTGGACGAAAAACCGGGGGTCGAACGTCTCGAGCCCGGTGGTTGCCGACGGCCGGCTTTACTGGTTCCACGAACGCCGTGGCACGGCCTACTGCCTGGACGCCAAGTCGGGTGTCATCGTTTACGAGGCCCGGCTGGCTCCCCGCCCGGGACTGGTCTACTCGTCGATGCTCTTTGCCGACGGCAAGCTGTACTGCACCAGCCAGCACAGCGGCACCTACGTCGTGGCGACCGGTCCCCAGTTCAAACTGTTGTCCCACAACACGTTTGCCGACGACGACAGCCGCACCAACGCCTGTCTGGTGGCCCACAACGGCCAGTTGCTGTTGCGGACCGACGGTTTCCTCTATTGCCTGGGCAACAAGAAGTAGCAGCGTCATGTCAAATTGTCTCCGTTTCGAGGTCTTCTCCGACTACATCTGACCCTGGTGCTATTTCAGTACCGTGCGTATTGAACGTCTGCGGGCGGCCTTCGACATCGAGGTTGTCTACCGGCACTTTCCATTGCATCCCGATACTCCGGAAGAGGGGCTGACGCTCGAGGAGTTGTTTGCCGGTCGGAATCTGGATGTTCCGCGGATGCAGGCGGAGATGTCCGAGCGGATGGCCGACGAGGGGCTTGAATACGGGACACGGACGCGAACCTACAACAGTCGCCTGGCACAGGAACTGGGCTGTTGGGCGGACGGCCAGCAGGGGGGCGGGCGGCTGCACGACGGTCTGTTCCGGGCCTACTTCGTCGACGACGTGAACCTGGCCGTGGTGGACCACCTGGTCGCGGTGGTCGAGCAGGCGGGCCTGGATGCCGACGATGCCCGCGGCGCACTGCGGGAGCGGCGTTTTCGCCAGGCGGTCGACGACGACTGGGCGCGGTCGTCACAACTGGGGATTACCGGTGTGCCGACGTTCGTCGCCGGCGGGCAAGGCGTTGTCGGGGCCCAGCCGTACGAGGCGATCGAGCAACTGGTCGTCGAAGCCGGCGCCGTGCAACGTTCGGCGTGAGACGTCATACTGGCCCCGTTGCCCATCAACTCAACTCCCGGATCGCCCTCATGGACACTCTTCGCGTCGCTGCCATCAGCATGAACAGCCCCCTGGGACAGATGGACCAGGTGATCGAGACGATCGCGGCCCGTTGTCGTGAGGCGGCCGACGACGGGGCCGAGTTGGCGGTGTTCCCCGAATTGGTGATCCACGGCCATTGCACGCCGAACACGTGGGAGATTGCCGAGGAGGTGCCCGATGGGCCGACCACGAAAAAGCTGATCGAGTTGGCTGCCGAATTCGGATTGGTGCTTTCGGTCGGTCTCAGCGAGAAGGAAAACGACCTGGTCTACAACACTCAGGTCCTGGTCGGTCCCGCTGGATACATCGGCAAACAACGCAAGCTGCACTGCTCACGTGACGAGGTGTTGTTCTACAAGGGTGGCCGCGAACTGCCCGTCTACGACATCGGCAAGGCCCGGGTGGGGATGATCATCTGTTACGACAACCAGTTCCCCGAGTTGGCTCGAATCCTCGCCCTGCGCGGGGCAGACATCCTGCTGATGCCGCACTCGGCCCGGGTCAAGATGTGGGACGACACCCCCGAATCGGCTGCTGCCGCGAGGGCCCATTCGCACGATTATTTCACCAGCTGCTACGCCCAGCGGGCTCGCGAAAACGCCTGCTTCGCAGTGCTGACCGACCAGGCGGGTCGGGCCGGCTACGTCGACACCTACCCCAGGGACTCGCCCAACCAGCCCCATCACGCCGGTGCGATCCTGTTCTTCGCGCCCGACGGGGAGGTGATCGCGTCGTCGCAGCGGGACGAGATCCGGGACGAAATGGTGGTGGCGACGCTTGAGGCGGACCAGTTGGCGGCCGAACGCAGTCTGGCCAACTACACGCTGAAGACCCGGCGGCCCGAGTTGTACGGTGAACTGGTCGCCGAGCAGGTCAGCTGGTAGCCGAGAGGATTTCGCGGACGCGACGGCAGGCCAGGTCGATCTCGTCGTCGGTCATCTCGATTGCGTCCAGGCAGATGTAGCCTTCGTCGGCATGATGGGCCCGGGTGACGATCGTGGGGTCGCCGTCGGCCAGGGCGTCGGTCAGTGACACGGCCGAGTGGCCTGCGGAGTCGGGGTCGAGTGTCAGGCGGGCTCGTGAGAAGGGGCAGCCGTTGGGGTCGGGGTCGACCGAGAGGTCCAGGCCGGGGATGCCGGCCAGCCGTTCGAGGATCACGGCGACCTTGCGGTCCTGCTCGGCGGTCCACGCCTCGACGTCCTCCCGCATCCGGTACTCCAGTGCCGCCATCGCACCGACGATCGCCTCCTTGCCCGCCTTCATGCCTCGGCCGATGCCACGGTTCTGCAGGTAGACGGCCTCGACCAAGTCCCGGCGACCGGCGACGACACCCGCGGTGGTTGAGCAGAGGTACTTGTGGCCGCTGGTGATCACCAGGTCCGCTCCACTGTCGATCAAGCGAGGCAGGCGATGGTCCTGTGCGGCGCCGTCGACGATCACCGGAACGCCGACGGGGCGGGCCATTTCGACCACCTCCTCGAGCGGCACCCAGCCGTGGCGGGCGGTGTGGTGCGATTCGACGGCGACCACCGCCGCCACGTTTTCGGCCGTCAACTCGTGCCGGATCACCTCGGCGGGGCAGTTGTTGATCGTCCCCATCTCGACCGGAATTGCACCGGCCAGTCGGATCGACTGGGTGATCGGTGCTCCGTAGTTGACACAGTGCCCCTTCTGGATCAGCACGCGGTCTTTCATGCCGGCGGTCGCGGGCAATTCCCAGACCCGGGCCAGGTCGTTGCCGGTCATGGTGGCGGCCACCGAGAGGGTGATTCCCGACGAGGTGCAGGCCGTCACACAGCCACTCTCGGCACCGGTCGCCCGGGCGATCACTTTGCCGGCGGCTGCCTGGAGTGCGTCGAGTTCGAAGAAGTGGTCAAGCGAACGGCGAACCGTGTCGGCAATCTCCGGCAACACGATGGCCCCGCCGAGCTTGGTCATCTTGCCGCAGGCGTTGATCACTCGGCGGAGTCCGTAGGTGGCGTGGATGTCCATCGGGCGGGTTCCGGGCAGGGTGTTTCGAACCGAGCGTAGCAGAGCGATGGTGGGGTTGCCTGTGAGTGGCCGGGACCCTCTCACCGGAGCACCACCGACTTGCTCCCGAAGTCCGGTGACTTCGGCTACAGTGACGGCGCCGGAAGTTCACGAATCTCCGTCAACGGGCCGATGCGATGCTGTGTGATGTTCTGATCCGGGGCGGCGATGTGATCGACCCGTCACAGGGTCTGCGGGGAATCCGTGACGTGGCAATTGCCGGCGGGCGGATCCTGGCGATCGAGGAGTCGTTGGCCTCGGCCGAGCCGACCTTCACCGTCGATGCCCGGGGCCTGCTGGTGGTGCCCGGGTTGATTGACTTGCACGTGCACGTCTATCCGCACCACATGCCGTTGGGGCTCGACGCCGATTCGTTGTGCCCGGCCGGCGGCGTGACCACGATGCTCGATGCCGGCAGCGCCGGCAGTCGCAACTTCCCCGGCTTCCGTCGCGACGTGATCGACCGGATCGACACCCAGGTCTTCGGACTGGTCAACCTGGCCAGTCCGGGGTTGATCGCCGCGGACCTCGGCGAGCTGGTCGACAGGCGTCATGCCGATCCGGTCGGGGTGGTGAGGACGATCACCGAGAATCCGGGAGTGGCCATCGGGGTCAAGATCCGGGCCGGCAAGCACATCATCGGCGAGGGAGAGCAGGGCTGGGAGAACTTCCGTGATGCGGTGACGGCGGCCCGCGAGTCGGGAACCTGGTTGATGGTGCACATCGGCGAGAGCCCGATGTCGATTCCCGAGATGCTCGACCACCTGGAGCCCGGCGACTGCATCACGCACTGCTTCAAGGGTGGTTCGACCCGGATCCTCGACGACGACGACGGCGTGTTCGCTGCGGTTCGTGATGCGGCTGCTGCAGGCGTGATCTTCGATGTCGGACACGGTTTCGGCAGCTTCCAGTGGGAGACCTGCCAGGCGGCTCTGGACGGCGGCCTAGAACCGACGACCATCAGCACCGACCTGCATTCGAAGAACCTGCACGGGCCGGTCTACGACATGCCGACGACGATGTCGAAATTCCTGCATTTGGGCGTGCCGCTGGAGCGGGTGATCGAGATGTCGACAACTCGGCCGGCGGCGGTGCTGGGTCAGGCCGACCAACTGGGCACGTTGCGGGTCGGCACGGTCGCCGACGTGGCGGTGCTCGAACGCCAGCAGGGCCGTTTCGTGTTGACCGACAGCTATTCCCAGGACCGCACGGGTGAGGATCTGCTGGTGGCGACGGCGACGGTGAGGCGTGGCGAACTGGTGCCCGGTGGTGGTGGTCTGAGAATGCGGCATCGGGCCGAGTGAAATGCTGATGGTCGGGGTGATTGCCGGCGACCTGAAAATCGACTTGGTCGTACTGGGCGTGATCACCCTGGCCGTGCTGGTCCGGTCGACGTTCGGGTTCGGCGACGCGCTGGTGGCGATGCCTCTGCTGGTCATCGTCGGACGCGACCACCAGTCGGCGACGGCCTTGGTCGCGGCGGTGTCGCTGGTGACCGCCGCGACGATCTTCGCGATCGACCGCCGGAGAACCCGGTTAGCGACGGGGACCTGGATGCTGGTGGTCACCGCGCTGCCGGGCCTGGGCCTGGGCCTGTGGTTTCTTGCGACAGCCTCGGCGCCGCTGCTGATCCGTGTCCTGGGCGTCATCGTCGTGTGTGTCGGCCTGCTCGGCGTGTTGGTCGATCCTCGTCGGTGGCGGATCACCGATCGCGTCGCGCCGGTGTTCGGGTTGGTCGCCGGTTGCCTGGGTGGAGCCTTCAATGTGCACGGGCCCCCACTGGTGGTCTTCGGGACGGCACGGGGTTGGCCACCCGACGTGTTCCGTTCGACCTGCCAGGCTTATTTTCTGGTCACCGGCCTGCTGCTGGTCGGCGGACATGGATTGGCCGAACGCTACACCCCGGAAATCCTCGTGCAACTGTTGGTGTGTCTGCCCGTGGTGGCCGGTGCCGGATGGTTGGGTGGACACCTGAATCGTCGACTGCCGATTGAGTCGTTTCGGCGAGCCGTTTATGGCATGCTGATGCTGCTGGGGCTGTTCCTGCTGACCAACAGCGGTGGTTGACCGGTCACGGTCTGTAGATACTCGAGATCACGCGGTTCTTTGAAGAACAGAGTGCACCCATGGCTGTCACAACCGTCACTGTCGAGCCCGAACACTTCATTCCCGTGCCGCGGCAACGGCTGATCGATGTGCTGGTCCAGGAGTCCGGGGACCGGGGCAAACCGGTGGGCGATCTCAGCCGATTGCTCGAGGCGCTATTGCACTTCGAGTTCCGCGAACTGGTCGGCCAACTCAAGCGGGACTACCTGCGGTTTGATCCGGGCAGAGCAATCGATCTGGAAACGATGCTCGGGGGAGAGCTGAGTGAGCAGGAACTCGACGAGGTCGAGCGTCGATTCCTGAAGAACTTTGTCGAGACGCTTGGTCGGGCGAACTTCATTCCCCTGACCCAGCAGGACATCGACGTGGCCGAAGCCGAGGACTACCTGTTCAGCCTGCCGGTCGAGGTCGATTGGAGCCGTTTCGACTCGCGGCTGACCGAGCACCTCTTCGAGGATGGGTCGTATGTCGATGGCACCAGCGATCCCCCGGAATTCGCCCGACGGGCGTTGCTGTTCCGCCGGGGTGTCGGTGTCGATCGCACCGAGGGTTTCCTCTTCTTCCAGAAACTCGACATGTTCGTGTCCCGAATCCTCGTCGCGACGCTGCGGCTGGTCGGCCGCCTGCTACGCCGGCCGACCGACGACCTCGAATCGGTCGAACAGATCGAACAGGAGCTGGGTCGAGATTCCGATTCGATTTTCGGGGCACGGACGATCGAGCGGATCACCATGCGGCCCGAGGATATCGGGCTGCTGTCGTTCTTCCGAAAGACGCTGTTGCAGGAACCCACCTTCAGCCAACTGGTGCTGGTGTTTCGCCTGCTGCCTGATAAGAAAGCCAACCCGGATCAGTCGATCGATCGCACGATTCACATCAAGACGCTCGTCGACATCCCGATGGCCGATCTCGAGGTCGTTTTTCCCGAGAAGCGGCTGTCAATGAAGCCGGTGGACCTGATCAAGGTGGTCGCCACCGCGGTGACCGGGTTGATTGTCGTCGCGGTCAAGCTGATCACCGCCGTGGTCAACCCGGTCTTGCTGTTCGTCATGGTGAGCAGCCTGGTCGCCTATGCTGGCCGGACGATCATGGGCTACCGGACGTCTCGAGCAAGATACGAGCACCTGGTCACCGACGCGCTGTACGCCAAGAGTCGTGACAATGGCCTGGGGGTGGTGCTGTTCCTGGTCGATTGCATGGAGGAGCAGGAGTGGAAGGAGGCGCTGCTGGCCTGGACGATGCTGGACCGCGATGGTCCGTGTGATAGCCGGGTGCTCGATGGACGGTGCGAGCAGTGGTTGACGGACCGGTTTGGGATCGAAACGGACTTCGAGATCGGTGACGGTCTGAAGAAGCTGGTGGAACTCGACTTGGCCACAGAGAACAATGGGCTGTGGACCGCCTGTGATCTGGACACCGCGCTCGAGCGGCTCGACACCCGCTGGGACAACTACTTCCAGTTCAACAACTCCGGCGGTCCGTCGACAGATCCGGGACCGACTGCTCCTGCGACGATCGCTCCCGGACCGACTGCTTCTGAGCCGATCGCTCCCGAACCGATTGCTTCTGAGCCGATTGCTCCCGAACCGATTGCTTCTGAGCCGATTGCTCCCGAACCGATTGCTTCTGAGCCGATCGCTCTCAAACCGTTTGCTTCTGAGCCGGTCGCACCCAAACCGATTGCTTCTGAGCCGGTCGCACCCGAACCGATTGCTTCTGAGCCGATCGCTCCCGAACCGATTGCTTCTGAGCCGATTGCTCCCGAACCGATTGCTTCTGAGCCGATCGCTCTCAAACCGTTTGCTTCTGAGCCGGTCGCACCCGAACCGATTGCTTCTGAGCCGATCGCTCCCGCACCGTTTTCTTCTGAGCCGGTCGCTCCCGCACCGATTGCTTCTGAGCCGATCGCTCCCGCACCGTTTTCTTCTGAG
>CAUZRQ010000166.1:0-10699 GCA_963582065.1 Planctomycetota bacterium
CCGCAATCTCGACTCGAGCCAGCCTTCCGTCTACCCCGATGCGCCGGCCGACGAATGGCCGCCGTCGACTGTGTCCGATCCGGTCGACTCGGATTTCGCCGAAGACGCGCCTCAGGGGGTACCCCCATCAACCAAAATCACGTTGCCGAGTTGGCCAAGCGGCTGCTGAGGACGGTCTCGGTCGACTACAGCGACACGCCGCTGAATACGGTGATCGCCGACCTGGGGACACGCGGCGGTTTCCCGGTTCGCGTCGTCGAGCAGGACCTGGTTGACGAAGGAATTCGGCTCGGCGAACCGATCACCCTGAAGCTGGCAGACGTATCGATCCAAACGGTGCTGCAATTCGTACTGCGTCCGATCGCTCTGACCTGGGGGGTTCACAATCGAACACTTCTGGTCACGACCGAGACGGGCCTTCAGTCACCCGAGTGGGACTCAACCGGCGTCTTTGACATTCGTCGACAGTTGGAATGGGAATTCGCGGCCAACAAGCCGTGGCTCGTCCGTCGCTCGGAGTTCTCCAGCATGATCCCTCCCAGGCCGAGCCGATCTCAAAAGGCGTTTGTTCGCGTCGACTCGCCCCTTTGGCACGGCTACCTCCCGCAACTCTACGCGCCAGGCGATGACCTCGTGTCGCTGATTCGCAACTCCCTGGGCGGGTTCTGGCAAAACAACCAGATCGTCATTTCACGCTCTGGCACTCTGTTGGTTCGGAGCGGTTTTCACGACCTCAGAGTGCTCGAGCAACTATTGACTGGGCTCGAATCGGTGGTCGATGGCGACGTGCCGAAGGGAACGATCTCAATCCGTCGGCCGGGATATCCTCATTTGCAAGATCGAGAAGTCCGCGAACGTCTGACGCGGGCGATCGACTCGATTTCATTCCGCCGTCGTCCGCTGCGAAACGCCCTCTCCGACATTGCCAATCGTCTCGATGTGCCAGTGCTGCTGAACGAGTTCGACTTGGCCGACGAGCTCGTCGAAACTGATGAACCGATCACGCTCGAATTGGCAGACAGCAATGGACTTGCGTTGCTCGACCTCGTGCTGAGTCCGATAGAGTGCACCAGTCATGTCAATCATGGTGTTGTCTGCGTGACGACCCGGTCGGCCGCTTCAGCCAAGCGGGTCACGGTGGTGCACGATGTCAGCGACCTGCGTGACGTCGGCATTGAACGGGGTGCACTGGTCGAGTTGATCAGTTCGCTGACCAGCGGTCCGTGGTTCGACATCGACGGAGCGGGAGCCCAAGTTCTGGAGGGGTGGCTTCCCGGTGTGTTGGTGGTCGGCCACGAACCCGAGGTGCTTGACGAGGTCTGTGTCCTGCTGGCGGACCTCAGAACCGCGCTGGCCCAATCGGGTCGAATCAAGCCGTCCGCGGGCAAAGCGGACCTCGATCCGAATCGACTGATGACCCGCTACTACCCCGTTCAGCGGTACGGAGGTGAGGAACCAGGGGTTTGGGCACGGCGTGTCACCGAGACCGTCGCATCGATCCCGGCCCTGGTCGAGCCGAAGGCCTGGCGGCCTGGTGGCGGCAAGGGTGCCGTGAGGCAGATTGCCCGAGTGATCGTGGTCCGCCAGACCGCGGCGGTGCACCGGCAGGTGCGTCGATACCTGAGAGACCTGCGGATCAACCGGCCGTTCGCCCGGTTTGGTGATGTGGATCTGTCGACTGATGCAGATTCAGAGATCGTGCCGACGCCATCTGGCGGCGTCTGACCCCCGTTTCAACCCGCCGTAGGCGGGCTAGCGGTCAGACGAGGCCCCAATGCTGTAGAGCCGCTTGGAGGAGCGAATGTAGAAGTGTCCTTGGGAGACCGCCATCGATGCGAGGCATCTGTCGTCGATGGTGTTGCGAGCGACTTCGTCGTACCGAGGTCCTGGCCGCAGAACCAGCGTGACACCGTCTTCAGACAGGATGTAGATCTTGCCATCCGCCAAAACGGGTGACGCCGAATGCACGCCCTTCAACCGATGCACCCAGACGATCTTACCGGTCGAAGCCTCGATGCAATGCAGAATATTGTCTCGCGTGATCGTGTAGAGATGGGGAGACACATAGAGCGGCGATGCCAGCACAGGTACGCCCTTTTTCTGTTCCCAGGCGATATGCGTCTTCGTGACATCTCCCGTTCCGCCGAGCCGAATCGCTCGGAGCGTAGGGGCTTCGAATCCAGAAGACGTAATGATCATTCCATCAGCCATGACCGGTGAAGGAGTCACGCCTTCGCCCTGGCTGTAGATCGACCAGATTCGTTTTCCAGTCCTCGCGTCAAAGCCCTGTACACGGTCGCCACCGGCGCTCACAAGTTGAGCTCCGCCGTCGACCAGAATCGGAGTCACGTGTCCAACACGTGATTCGCCTCGCTTCCCCTTCCACCGCACCGCACCCGAGGCAGCGTCCAATGACAGAAGGACCGCGTTCTTCCAGGGAACTTTGAAGCCGATACGAGTCTCCTCCCGACTGCTTCCGTCGAACGGCATGATCAGCTGACCATGAGCCAGCATGGGCGACGCACCGAGACCATGCAGACTGAAGAACTTGATCTCCGTGTTCTTCCAAACTCGTTTGCCGGCGAAGTCAACGGCAACAACCGTTCCGTCGTAGAAGACCGCGTAAACCCGCTTGCCGTCGGTGACTGGTGTCGGTGTGGCATAGGAATTCATCCTCCGCTTTGCACCGGGTTTTTGACGGTGAACTTCGGTATTCCATGCGATATTTCCATCCGCTCGATTCACGCAGATGACGCGGCAGGAGACACCCTCCTCGGTGGTGGTCGTGAGGAACACATGGCCGTTACAGACAATCGGAGACGACCAGCCGTTGCCCGGAATGCTCGTCTTCCAAGCGACGTTTTCGCTGGCAGACCACGTGACCGGGAGATTCCTCTCGCTGGAGACGCTCTGGCCGTTCGGTCCCCGAAACCGCAACCAGTTTTCTGCGCTGACCGGGTCGCACACAGTCAACGAGAGAGCCAGGTAAGAGACAACTTGAATGGTCTCGCGCATCATCAATGGACCCTCATGCGACGCTCTGCTCGGATGCCGGTCTGGTCATCCTGCAAGCGTCGCAGTGACGTTGCATTTCGGATTTGAATTTACAGGTCACCGCTCAATACCTTGCCGACTTGGCGGCGAAGAGGCAACGCGGATCCGCGTAGCCTCGAGAACCCACACTGATCTGCGCCCAAACGAGCGACTCACGCCAGCCCCAGCAATTCGCGAGCGTCCCGGGTACCGGGTGCCGGGTTGCCGTATTCGCTTGCGGTGACCCGTGCCAGTGCCACCAGCTGCCTCCATCGAAACGCGGGGCGAGTCTTCACAAACTCCTCGCTCACCGTCCGATAGTACTTCTCGGCATGCAGCGCACCGAACTCGCTGGTGGCAAAACCCAACAGCAGGTCGAACACCGGGCGCGGGGCGTGACCCAGTTCTCCGTAGCGCTGGATGATCGCGCAGGCCCGAAACTGGTCCATGTCGCGGATCGCCCTGTCGGCCTGGGCCAGAAGTCTCTTGGGGTCCTTGCTGCGGACCTGCTCGAGGTGCTCGGGAAGAGGATACGGCTCCTTGGTGGCACGGCCCGCCTGTCCGGCCGTGTGGTAGGCTCCGACGATCAGGCTGGCCACCGTGTTGCGGTGATTGCTGACGCGGGCGATGTTTCGCCAGGCGTTGGCCGAGTCCGAGGCGTGCACGCCGACCGAATCGCCATGGCAGTTGCCCAGCGGCTTCTTGCCATTCTTCATCGTCACTCTCTGCTGGTCCCGGCCGGGATCGTGGAGCAGGAGCAGGTTGGAGGCCACCGAGATCGCTTCGCCGACGACCTCGGGGTCGAACCCTTCGGCCAGGGCAGCGGCCACCGCATCGGCCGCCTGCTCTCGGGTGCCGGAAAAGACCGTTCGGCTGAGTTCCTCGACCCAGGCGTCCTCCGCCTTGCGTTTACCCAGCTTGCGGCTGAGCAGGCGATGCTGGTCCAGTAGTTTCGGCAGCACGCTGCGGATGGCGGGCTCGGGCCGCTTGCTCCGTTGACGGTTCTGTTCGTGATTGACGCAGAATCGCACCGACTGCCGAAACAGAGTCTGTGCGTGTTTTTCTCCGGTGAAGTCGAGCAACGCCCAGGCCCGCCAGGACAGAACCACCCGATGCACGTTCACTTCGTCTTGGACCGCGTACTGCAGGTGATTGAACGCCTCTCCGACCGGCTGCGTGGCCACCGAGGCGAAGGCGCGTTCGGCTTGATCGTAGTTGGCCGAACGCGTGGCCGATCGCAACAGTTCTCCACCGTCGACTCCCGGTTTCAGTGATCCCGCCGCGACGGGTCGTAGTACTTCATTCTTGCGACCGCCGAAATCCTGGATGCGACTCGTGTTGCGATACAAGACTTTCAGCACCGGAAGCGGGCGTGACCGAGCGGGCAACTCGCGGGCCATCTCGTAGGCAGGTGCCAGCGCCATGATCGTGTGGAAGCCCACGTAGTCCTGGCCTCCAAACGTGCGGGCATTGGCCAGGGCACCCGCGGCGACCAGCGTCTTCAGGTCGGTCCCCGACTTCAGTTTCTCGACGAGCCGCAGTTGCAGCTTCTCCAGAGGTGTCTCTTGCATCAGGGCGACCAGCGGCTCGAGGCTGCCGAAGGACAGTCTGTCGGTCCCTTCGTCGGCGAAGACCGGTGCCAGGCCGAGATCGACGGCCAATGCCGATCCCACGCTGCCGATCAGCATCCCCGTGCCAACATCCGCGAGAAAACCACGACGAGAATTGTGGGTCATTCCGTGGTCTCCTTTATCTGCTCGCTTCCAACGAGACGTGGTGTCCAAAGTTGAACGAGGTGGTCCGGCGGTCCTCACGGGTCGCTAGCCGGCTCGTCAGGCGATGCGCATCCCCGATGACTCGGTGTTCACCCCGAGTCAAACAGCCAGTATGCCAAAGCCCTATCCGCAACCCAAGACCCGAATCCAGAAACGCTGGCCACGCGGAACCTCGAATCCTTGCCCTGTGTCCAGGAAAGTCGTGTGGCCCTCACCCCTGCCCAGTCCGTCGAGCCGGAGTGTGAACGGTCGGTTCTTGAGGGGACGTGTCCAACTTGCGTGGTACAATGAGGGATGAGCACTCCGCGATGGCCGGCTGTGAATTCACAATCGACATGGGAGAAACGAGTACGCCCATGGAGTGGATTGTAGCCGGTGCCTTCCTGGTCATGATTGTCGTGCAATTGGTCACGCTGGCGGTGTGTTACCGCAAGCCGGGTCCCGAGGAGGCGATCGTGCGGACAGGCGTTGGCGGCCTGAGTGTTGCAACCGGACGAGGGGTTCTCGTGATCCCGATTCTCCAACAGGCCCAGCGGCTGGATCTCTCAGTCAAGCGACTCGTGATCGAGCGAGAGGGCCGGAACGGGTTGGTTTGCAAGGACGGGATCCGTGCCGATATCCGAGTTGAGTTCCACATCCGAGTGAACAGCCTGAGGGAGGACATCCAACGAGTTGTCGAGTTGGTCGGCCCACAGCGTGCAGCGGAGATCGGAACGCTGCAGGAACTGTTCGAAGGGAGGTTCTCAGAAATCCTCAGCGCCATCGCCTCCCAGCACCATTTCGCCGAACTGTTTTCGAACCGGTTCATCTTCCGCGATGAGATTCTCAAGTTGATCGGCACCGACCTGGATGGTTACCGCATCGAGTCGTGTTCCATCGAATACCTCGACCGCACATAGCAGCTGATCGAGGTCTGGCATACGCTGCAGCCGGCGATCCACAAACCATCACTCTTGCCTCACCGGTACCTTCGCGTGTCAGAGATCCTGATTTCGCCAACCTGTCCGAAGAAGTTGCCAAAACCCATGTAGTTGAAGTCGCCTCCATATTTCACGTGGCCGCCGATCCGGCTGAAGACGCTGAACTGAGCATCGTGCTTGCGGTCATTGACCAGCTTGCGGCCGTCCGGATTCTTCATCTGCCAGATCAGCTTGCCGTCCAGGAACAGCTGGTGAAGATCCTCTGCAAAGTGGTATTGCCAGGCAATGTGATGCCACTCGGTGTCGGAGATCCCGACCTCAGACGGACTGGCCACCATCCCCTTGCGGCGTTTCCAGGGATGAAGATCCATCCAGGTGTGATCGGCACTCTGGAAATGGACACCGGGTGCCATCGTTCCATTGGGCGAGTCGATCTCCGAGAGATACAACTCCCACACACCTCGCTTGGACCTGTCGTACGTCCCGCAGACATGTCCGTAGTCGAATTTCTTCAAGGGGACGTCGCCGAATGCCTGGTGGGGGCCTCCGCGGCGAACCCAGGCTTCCACTGTCCATTCCCTGGGGCAGGTCTTCATGTCGAGCCTGGGAATCCCACGGCCCAGCGACACGTAGCCGTGCTCTCCGTGTCCGGTTTCTTGAGGAAAACGTCCTGCCCGGCCTGGCCAGGAATAGCGGCGATCGCCTCCCATGTTGGTGAACGTCAACGTCGTGGCCTCACTACCGGCGATCCGCTCCTTGATCAGACGGCCGTTTGGTCCTTGCCAGTCGTACAGCAACACCGTGTGCTCGTCGGGACCGATCACGCGCAGCGCGTCCGGAAGCACGCGCAGAACCAGGTCGCGATGATCTCGGGTTCCCTGGGCATCGGTGACTCGAATCGTCAACTTCGAAACACCGACCTGCCTGGGAGTGCCCCGCAGGTTTCCGGTCTTTTCGTCAAACGTGATGCCCGCGGGCAACGATCCCGAGGTGACGTCCCAGCGTAGCGGGATGGCCATGTGCTGAGTCTTCAATCCGGCCTGGTAGGCCGCAGCGTTGAAGGCCGGAGGAAGCGACTCGGTAACCAGTCGGCCCGCTTCAACCGTGAGCCTGAAGGTGTGCTGGTCGGTCGCACCCGCTTCATCACGGGCCAGGATAGTCATCGTGCGGCCCTGGACCGGTTCTTTCGGAGTACCGTGGATCACACCTGTCCTGTTGTCGAGCATCAGCCCGCCGGGCATGCTGCGGGGGAACTTCATCTTCCATGTGACGAGGCCGGTCGCGGCATCTGTACCCAGCTGAACCCGGTAGGGGATGTTCAGCCCGGCCTCCGGCAACTTCTGCCGGATAATGGCCAGTGTGTCGGCCACCGGAAATCGCATGACATTGGAAATCCGCAGCTCGTCGATTTCACCATCCATGTTGTACATGGTCATCCCGAAGGCGCCCGGCTTCCAACCTGGCCGATGGGTCGGACGCACAAAGCCACCCACCTGAAACGGGATGTCGCACCTCTTGGCATTGTTGACGATGATCCGCGTCGGCGCACGGCCGGGTGCAGGCAACGGCACTTTTCGGGTCATCGTTCCGTCAACAAACATGTAGCCCGTCTGGTCCCGATATCGGAACTGCCAGGCTACATGATGCCAGCCCGTGTCACGGAAGCGTCCCCAGTCTTTGCCGATCCAGCCGTGACCGTAGCCGGGCCAGAATGCGCCCCCCACATCGTTGTTCGGGTCTTTGCCCTTGTGAGAACCGAGGAATCGGGCTCCGGGCAACAATCCCTCCTCGCGAGTCGACCTGGGACCGGTCTTGGCAGTTCGGAGGTAGAACAGCCAGCCATGTCGATACCCATTGGGCAGCGCACAGCCTTCCTCATCTGATCCGCAAATATTGGCGAACGTGTAGCCGTTCCCCTGGGGCCACGAATTGGCGCGGTCCTTTCCGCCGGGACCGGTGTAACGAACCCACGCTTCGACGGTCCATTCCCTGGTGGAGGTTCGCAGCTGAAGTTTGTCGTTATTGGTCGGCCCGATCAGCAGGTGATCGTTCTGACGATCGAAGCGAGCTGTCGATCCGAAACCAGCGCGGCTGCCCCAAAGCGATCGCTTGTACGCTCGCAGGGTTAGCTTCTTGTCACCGGTCGCGTCGTGAGCCTGGTTGCCTGTGCCCTCGTCAAAGTGATAAAGCACGACCGTGTGCCTGTCCGGCTCGAACGGACGCTTCCACGAGTCATCAGCACACAACGTGGCCGAGCAAGCCGCCACGGCCAGGCACGAGCAGACACTCACTCGCTGCAAGAATGGAACACGGTTCATCACGAAGCCTCTCATCATGGCTCAACCCCTCGGACAAGAACACGCCTCGCAACTGTAAGGACTCTCCACCCAGGACAACCGGCTGCGGACGATCGAGACTGTCGTAGACCATCGTGTTTTCACTGATGCCCAGCGCCGGAAGCCAGCAACTTTACGTCACCGGTACCTTCGCGTGTCAGAGATCCGGATTTCACCAATCTGGCCAAAGAAATTTCCGAAACCCAGGAAATTGAAAGAGCCTCCGTACCGCGAGTACCCCGAGAGCCGAGTGCTGACGCTGAACTGAGCTTCGTGCCGGCGGTTATTGACCAGCTTGCGTCCGTCCGGGCTCTTCATTCGCCAGACCAATTGGCCGTCCAGGAACAGTTCGTGCAGGTCCTGGGCATAGTTGTACTGCCAGGCCACGTGATGCCACTCGGTGTCCCGAATCCCCGCGTCTTGGGGAGCCCCCACGATCCCGCTGGGCCGTTTCCAGGGATGAAGATCCATCAACGCCTGTTCTGGTCGGGCGCCCAGGAAGTGGACACCCGGTGCCATGCTGCCGTCGGGTGAATCGTGGTCCGAGAGGTAGAGTTCCCAGACACCTCGTTTCGAATTGTCGTAACTGCCACAGATGTGCCCGTAGTCAAACGGCTGGTGGGTTCGGTCCACTTTTGTACCATGTCCCTGGATCGGTCCGGCCCGTCGCACCCAGGCTTCCACTGTCCATTCCTTCTTGCAAGTCTTCAGGTCCAGCTTCGCGTTGCCCTGGCCCTTGATCCCCCAGCCGTGTTCGCCGTGCCCCATGTTGTCGTAGGGAAACCGACCCACTCGCCCGGGCCACGACATCCGCATGTCGCCACCCATGTTGGTCCAGGTCAAGGTGAGTTGCTTGTCGCCCATCCGGTCCGGGATCAACTTCCCATTGGGGCCCTGCCAGTCGTAAAGCACCACGGTGTGCTTGTCGGGCTTGATGACGCGGAGGTGACTCGGGAGCACTCGAAGAACCAGGTCCACACTGTGCCGGAACCCGTTGGCGTCCGTGACCTGGATCGACGGACGCATGCGCCCTCTCGCGACCGGCACACCCCGCAATCGACCGGTCTTGCCGTCGAGCGTGATACCGTCGGGCAGAGCCCCATCGACCAACTCCCACCGCAGCGGTTTGGCCATGTGAGTGGTTTGCAAGATGGCCTTGTAGGACGAGCCGACAAACGCCGGCGCGAGCGAGGTGGTGATCAAACGGCCCTTCAAAACGCTCAACGAGAACGTGTGCGTGTCGGTCCCACCGGCTGAATCTGTCGCCCTGATCGTGACCGTCCGATTCACGACGGTTTCGAGCGGCATTCCGCTGATGACACCAGAGGAGTCGTCAAAACCGAGCCCCTTGGGAAGCGTTCCGGCCAGCACCTTCCAGGCGACATCGCCTCGAGCGGCATCGGTGGCCAGTTGGATCGAGTAGGGAATCTTCAACGAGGCGTCGGGCAGTTTCTGGCCGACGATGGCCATCGCCTCTGCGATCGGATACCGCATGATGCTCGAGATCCGCATCTCGTCGATTTCACCCTGGAAGTTCCCCGACTTGATGAAGAAGGGAGGATCCTGCGAGTGGATCCAGCCGCCGACGATGAACGGAGTCACAACCTGCTTGACGTTGTTGACGATGATGCCCGGTGCGGCGGGGTTGTGGAGAGTGATCCGGGCGACGCGTTTTCCGTCGAGGAAGAAGGTGTTGAGCTGATCTCTGTAGCGGAACTGCCAGGCCACATGGTGCCATTGGTGATCGGCGATGTGTTGTCCCTTGATCTTGTTGGGCCACATTGCCGGGAACAGGAAATTGCTGGTGCCGAAGTTCTTGGTCGAACTGGACTTGGCAATGAAGCGTGCGGCGGGCAGCAGTCCGTCCTTGAGGTTCCCGACGCCACCTCGGCCGAGGTTCAGCGTGAAGCTGAAACCGCCACGTCGACCCACCGGAAGGCCAAAGCCCTCGTCATCGGTGCTGCAGATCACCGCGTAGGTCCGGCCCCCTTGTTCCTGCCCCCCGGGGCCGGTGTAGCGGATCCAGGCCTCGATGGTCCATTCGCGGGTACAGGTCCGCAGATGCAGCTTGTCGTTGTCGGCTGGCCCCACCCGCAAATCGGCGTCGTCGGCGCGACGGGCAAAGGCTGCCGTGGTCCCAAACCCGGGCCGTGAACCCCAGAGCGCAGTCTTGTGGGCCCGCAGTGTCAGCGCCCGGTCGCCACAGGCGTCGTGAGCCTCGTCACCGCGGCCCTCGTCAAAATGGTAAAGCACAACGGTGTGCTGATCGGGCCGAAACGGTTTTCTCCAGTCCGACCCGCCAGTGTCTTCGGCCCGACACGGGACCGACGAGCAGACAAGAACAACTGCCACAACGACACACAGACGACGACCAAACACGCAATGCTCCATTACCATTTCCCAATCAGGACTCGGTCCGCGCCGCATCGCACTTCCGGGGCTCGGACACCGCCCCCCCAGTCTCCCCACCCCAGCCCCGGCGTTCAACCCGCTGGTTCCGAACCACGCACCGTGGCGTCGAGCGTGGAGGGGGGGGCAGAGGAGATGACGGCTACTTGGCAGTCTTCCAATTTACGCTGCAGCAACCTGTCGTTTGCCTGGCGCGGGGTCGCAAAGCGGCGTGGCCCTCAGCACG
>CAUZRQ010000167.1:0-10582 GCA_963582065.1 Planctomycetota bacterium
CCGGTCGAGATGAAGCGGGGCATGGAACAGGCCGTCGAGGACATCGTCACCGAGCTCCATGGCATGGCCACCGACTGCAGCACGTCCAAGGCCGTCGCCCAGGTCGGCACCGTCGCCGCCAACGGCGACTCGCAGATCGGCCAGATCCTGGCCGACGCCATGGATAAGGTCGGCAAGGACGGCGTGATCACCGTCGAGGAAGGCAAGAGCCTGACGACCGACTGCGAGCAACTGGAAGGCATGCAGTTCGACCGCGGATACCTCTCGCCCTACTTCGTCACCGATCCGCAGTCGATGGAAGCCGTCTACGAAGACGCCTACGTGCTGATCCACGAGAAGAAGGTGACCAACGTCAAGGACTTGGTCCCGGTGCTCGAGAAGGTCGTCAACGCCGGCAAGCCGCTGTTGATCGTCGCCGAAGACATCGAGGGCGAAGCACTGGCCACGCTGGTCATCAACAAGCTCCGCGGCACCTTCAAGTGCGTCGGAGTCAAGAGTCCGGGCTACGGCGACCGCCGCAAGGCGATCCTTCAGGACCTGGCCATCATGACCGGTGGCACGGCCATCTTCGAAGATTTGGGCATCCAGCTCGAGAACGTCCAGTTGTCTGACCTCGGCACCACCAAGAAGCTCATCGTTGACAAGGACAACACGACGGTGATCGAGGGTGGCGGCGACTCGAAGGACATCAAGGCCCGGATCAACCAGATCCGCCGTGAGCTCGAGAACTCCACCAGCGACTACGATCGCGAGAAGCTCGAAGAGCGGGTTGCCAAGCTCAGTGGCGGTGTCGCCCAGGTCAACGTGGGAGCCGCGACCGAGACCGAGATGAAGGAAAAGAAGGCGAGGGTGGAAGACGCCCTGTACGCGACCCGGGCGGCTGTCGAGGAGGGCGTCCTCCCCGGTGGTGGCGTCGCCCTGCTGCGTGCCTCCTCGGCGTGCTCGAACCCCAAGGGGCTCAGCCACGACCAGGAGACCGGCTACAACATCATCCTGCGGGCCTGCAAGGCACCACTGATCCAGATCGCCGACAACGCCGGTGCCGATGGCAGCGTGATCTGTGAGAAGGTCCGTGAACTCGATGGCAACAAGGGCTACAACGCCGCGACCGGTGAGTTCGAAGACCTGGTCAAGTCGGGCATCATCGACCCGACCAAGGTCACCCGCACCGCGCTGCAGAACGCGGCCAGCGTCTCCACGCTGCTGTTGACCAGCGACACGTTGATTGCCGAGATGCCCAAGGACGGTCAATCGGGTGGCGACGAGTCCATTTACTAGGTCCGAGGGTCATTACCGAGAGCGACATCGGGCACTGTTGAACACCCCGGCGGGACCACGGTCCTTCCGGGGTGTTTTCCGTTCTACCGCTGCCCCAACCATGCCCCCAACCGATCACGCAGTTGCTCCCGACTCGCCGTCCCCGTCTGCGCCAACTGCTCGACCGTAATTGACGCCACCAGGTTCCCCACCAGCGCCGCCTCGGCCAACGTCCCGCCGCTGGCCCATCCCAGCACGCACCCCGCCGTCGCGCTGTCTCCCGCCCCGGTCGTGTCCAACTCACCGCTCAACTCCACCCCCGGCACATGCTCCGGCTCCGGGTCACTCACCAGCATCCCCCGCTCGCCCAACGTCACCACCACCGCCGCTCCGGTCGACTCACGCAGATGATCCAAAGCGGCCCGCACCTCCTCAAGCTCCACCCGCTCACCCGGCAACGGGAACTCCCGCCCCACCGCCTCGAACTGGTTTGGCTTGATCGTCAATCCCGGAAACCGGTCGACTCGAATCCGGCTGTCGACCCAGAAGATCACGTCGGGGTGCTCGCCCGCCAGCCGAGACAACGCCTCGCGAACCAGTTCCGTCACCACCCCTCGACCCTCCGCCTCGACCTGGTCGGCCACGATCACCGCATCCACATCACCCTCGGCCAACACCGTCTCCAGCGACCCGATCACGCCCCGGCTCACCTCCTCGGACATCTCCCGCCGGTTCTTCGTGTCGTACCGCTCGTGCTCACCGGCCAGGCTCGAATCGGTCCGGTCTCTCGGTTTCAGGTACGTCGGCGTCATCAGGCTCTCGAACGCATGAAGGTGCTCGGACCGGCAGCCCAACTGCTCGAGGCACCGCCGCAACTCCCACGCCTCGCCGTCAGTTCCCACCGCTCCGATTGCCTCCAGCCGCCCCGCCCCCAGCGCGGCCAGGTTGTTGACCACCGTGCCGGCCACTCCCGCACTGGTCCGGATGCCGGTCACCTGGTGAGCCGCCTGCCCGGTCTCGACGCTGTGCTCGACCAGCGACGGCTCGGTGTCCAGGTACTTGTCCAGGAAAAAGTCTCCGATCACCACGACCCGGCACTCGCCAAACCGCTCGATCAACTCGTCCAACCGCTCGGGTGTCATCATCACGATTGCTCCGGACGTCGGTCGGCCTCATCGATCAGGTCGTACAGTGCCGGCACCGTCGCCTGGTGTTCGCCCCGCACGTAGAAACTCTCACCCCCATCGGCCACCGTCCGCACCAGGATCGTCTTGAACGGCCGGAAGTAATACCGCGGGTCGTGCTTGGGGGCCTCGGTGTCGAGGTCGTCGCCGAGGTCGAGCAGGTCGAAGACGGCCGTCGTGAACCGGCTGATCGTCTCACCATCCTGGTGAGCCACGTTGCGGGCCATCGCCAACGCCTTCAGGTACACCTCCGGGCCCATCACCGCCGTGCCGATGTTCAGAAACACGCCTCCTTCGAGTCGGGTGATCGTGTCGGCGTAGCACAGGAAATCGGTGTAGGACGTGGCCCCGGTTGCAGCGGCGTCGAAGTTCGGGTGCTCGTGGACAATGTCCTGCCCGATCGAGACATGGATCGTCACCGGCACTCCCAGCCGGTATCCCGCCGCCAGCACACTGGTCTCTCCGAAAGGGAACTCCTCCTCGACGATCATCCGTCCGATCGCTTCGCCCATCCCCAACCCGTCGCGGTGCCCGGCAGTGACGGCATCGTTGAGCCGGGCGGTTTCGCTCCAGAGCCCGAACTGGCCCTCGCTGACGTACCGGGCCACGCTCTCACACGTCTGCCCGATCATCGCCAGTTCGAAGTCGTGAATCGCCCCGGCCCCGTTCAGGGCCAGGTGCCCGAGCAGCCCTCGTTCCATCAGGTCGATCAGCAACGGCGCGTTGCCCTGCCGCAACACGTGGCCGCCACAGGCCCACAATACCGCCCGCCCCGCCCGGGCCGCGGCAACCGTCCGCCCGGCCAGCACCGGCAAAGCCGGGTGCTCGAACCCGATCCGCTCGCCACCCGGCCACTTCAGGATGCCGGGCTGCTGCAGGTCGTGCACCCGCTCACCCAGCGGGCGAATCGACAACCGGCCCCGATCAAACAATCCCTTGGGCATCCCGACGTCTCCACTTGTTGTGCTGTCACCTGCCGTCACCTGCCGTCACACGTTCCACATCCAGTTCAGCAACGCCGCGGCCTCCCCAAAGTCGGGCACGATCACGTCGGCACCCACGCCGACCAGTCGATCCCGCTTCCAGGCATCGACCCGGCCGTTCCGAGCCGACTCGTCGGTGGCCACGCCGACGGCCAGTCCGCCGCTGGACTTCACGTTGTCGATCTCGACGTATCCGTCACCAAACCCGACCAGCCGCGACGCATCGACCTCGTTGTGCTCCAGCAACCGCTCGATGACCATCTGCTTGGAGAACGATCGGAAGTCATCGACGGCGCCGTAGATGTGCGAGCCGAAGAACCGGTCAATGCCCAGCAACCCGGCCTCCTCGCGGACATACGCCTCGTCGGTCCCGCTGGCCAGGTACAGGCTCACCCCCCGATCGGTCAGTTCCTGCAACATCTCCAGCGACCCGGGCACCAGCATCGACTCGGCCTCCGCCTCGCCACTCCGCAACCGGTCCCGACGGCCTTCAATTCGTTCCATCAACCGCTCGTGGTAAAGACGCTTGTAAGCCAGTGGCTCGTCCGCAGGCCCACCCCGCCGCTGAACCTCTTCGGCCAGACGCATCATCTGGTAGATCGTCTGCTTGCCGGTCAACTCGTCGACAAACCCGCGACACACCGCTGCCAACTCGTCGGCAGATTCCGCGTTGGGTGCCTGTTGCAGGATCTCGACCATCATCGGCACCATCACCTCCACCCACCCCTCGCGGACCAGGCTCAGCGTGCCGTCGAAGTCGAACAGCGCGTAGGCGGGGGGACTGTCACCACGGCCATCGGAGAAGATCTCGATCGAAGTGCCCGGCAGGAACTCTCCCGTGGCCTCTTCGACGCGGCGGTGGAAATCGTGTTCATGCGTCCCGGTCATGGCAGGCAGTCTACGGACTCGAACGCCCGATCGGAATTCCGCCGTCCCGGCTCATGTCCACGGCGGACGCGGGCCGGCGTACTGGTAATACGTGCACTGGATCGGCCCGTTGTACAACTTCCGCCGCCGCACCTGCCCGGTTCGCCCCGACGTCTCCCCGAAGATCGCTTCGAACCCCTTGTGAGCCGTCAACGCGTACACGCTCCAGGTCTCCAGCCGGCGAGCCAACCGTCCCAGGTCACCGTAAACCGCCTCGGCCTCCGCCTGCTCTCCCATCCGCTCGCCGTAGGGTGGATTGGTCACCACGCAGCCGTACTTGTGGTGCGATCCGAAATCGGCCACGGCCACCTGCTGGAACTCGATCGCCGTCGTGACTCCGGCCTGCTCGGCATTTCGCCTGGCCAAAACGAGCGCTTTCGGATTCAGGTCTCCACCCAGCAGCGGGACCTCCGGCGGCTCCACCACCAGGTCTTCGGCCTCCTGGCGGGCGTTCTGCCACGCTCCCTCGCCCGACGGTCCTGCCAACCGTGGCCATTCTTCGGCCAGGAATCCCCGTCCCAGCCCCGGCGCCCTGTTGGCCACCATCCAGGCGGCCTCGATCAAGACCGTCCCGGTCCCGCAGCACGGATCGGCCAGTACGCGGCCCGGCTTCCAGTGGCTCAGTTGCAACAAGGCCGCCGCCAGCGTTTCCCGCAACGGCGCCCCGCCGGTCCAGATCCGGTACCCACGGCGATGCAGCCCCCGTCCGGTCGTGTCCAACGACACCGTCACCTGGTCCCGGCGAATCGTCACATCGACCGGCATCTCGGGCCCCGTCTCATCAAACCAGTCCCGTGGCCACGTCCGTTTCAGGGCCTCGACGACCGCCTTCTTGGTGATCGCCTGGGTGTCGGGTTCGCTGTTGATCTGCGACCGCACGCACCGGGCCCGCACCGGGAAGCTCGATTCCTCGGTCAACCAGTCCGTCCAGGGCAACTCGATCACCTGGTCGAACAACTCCCCGAAATCGACCGCCTCGAATCCCGCCAGTTTCACCAGCACACGATCGGCACTCCGCAGCCACAGGTTGGCCCGCGCCACGGCGGCCGCATCACCGGTAAATTCCACCCGCCCGTCGCTGATGGTCCGCTCGGTGTAGCCCAGGGCCTCGAGTTCTCTGGACACGACGGCCTCCAACCCAAAGGCGGTCGTCGCGATCAACTGCAGCGGCTCCATCCTTGGTGATCCCGTCTCTAGAGGATTCCGTGCAACGGACCACCGGCAGCCGCCAGTTGATCCACCCGCCGAGTCACTTCGGGATCCTCGATCAGCGGTGGCGCGTGCCCCGATTTGGTGCGGGCGTCGATCACTATCGATCCACGACATCCCCAGTGCTTGTCCTCGATGAACGCATCGACACCGTGGACGTCCGAGGCCGGGTTCGACCGGGTGAAGGTCACCCAGAGAAAATTCTCGAGCGTCGTGGTGGCGAATCGACTGTCATCGACCACCGCGACCAGCGGGAAACCGTTCACCGGGTGATCGCCCCCACAGCCGTCGACCAGTCGGGCGATGTCACCGGCGCGGCCACCAGCCGGGCCCTGGACAGCCAGCACGCCGGGCAGCGCGACACGCGGATCGCTGAAACCATCGGGCAACCCGATCTCGGCCGGCACTTCGATCGGCAATTCGCGACGAACCGGACCGGCCGCGGCCAGCACCAGCTTCGAGCCCTGGTTCAATCCGGTGCCGGTGTAGTCAAGGGTGTCGATGGTCGTCGATGTCTGGAAATGCAGATCGCGGGACGGGTCGATCCGCTCGAGAACATGGCGGAACACCGCCACGATGTCGTGGATGTCCAGGTCGGGATTGTCCTCGCGAGCCGCGATCACCAGGTACTTGGCCAGTGACAACTGGCCCTGGCCCAGGATCGCGTTGGCACAGGTCAACAACTCCATCGGCTGGCGTTGCTCGGCGTACGGCACGTACCGCTCGCTGCCGATGGCCAGCAACAACGGATGCACTCCCGCCGCATCCACCGCGTGGACCGCGTGCACACCCGGGACCACCGTCGGGATCGCCGGACCGGTCAATTCGTGGATGATCTCCCCGAACGACGTGTCCTCCTGTGGCGGTCGACCCACCACCGTGAACGGCCACACCGCATCGCGGCGGTGATACACCTGTTCGACCCGCATCACCGGAAAGTCGTGGACCAGGCTGTAGTAGCCCAGGTGATCGCCGAAGGGACCCTCGGGCAGCAACCGCTCCGGATCGATCGTCCCGACCAGGCAGAAGTCGGCCTCGGCGGGAACCGGCAGGTGATTGCCCGAACGCACCAACCGCACCCGCCGACCCCCCAACGCTCCGGCGAATGCCAATTCGGGCAAATCCTCGGGCAGCGGCATCACCGCCGAGAGCGCCATCGTCGGCGGCCCCCCCACGGCAACCGCCACCCGCAAGGGCTCGCCCCGCTCGATCGCCGCCGCGTGGTGGATCCCGATGGAACGATGGATCTGGTAGTGCAGGCCCACTTCCTGGTCGGGTTGGTACTGGCCACCGGAAAGCTGCACCCGGTACATGCCGAGGTTCGAGTGTCGCCAGCCCGGTCGTCGGGGATCCTCGGTGTAGACCTGCGGCAAGGTGATGAACGGGCCACCGTCGTCGGGCCAGTTGCGGACCGACGGCAAGTGCGACACCCGCGTGGTGCACTCGGTCACCGGCCCGCGACCGACCAGCTTGGGACGCATCGACCACGCGGTGCCCAGCAGGCCCAGGTTCTTCAGCGGACTCTTCAGGGCCGATCCCGGGTCACCCTTCAACTCGACCAGCCGCTTGACCCTCTCGATCGTGTCTCGAAACAGGAACCGGGTCCGCTCGATCGTGCCGAAGAGGTTCGAGACCAGCGGGAAGCGACAATCCTTGACCCGGGAAAAATAGATCGCGGGCCCGCCAACGGCGTAGACCCGACGCTGGATCTCGGCCACCTCCAGATCACCATCGATCTCATGGTCGATCCGGACCAGTTGGCCCGTTCGTTCCAGGTCCGCCAGGCATTCGCGCAGGTTCCGATACCCCATGGCCCTGTTGTAACGCGACGCGACTTTGTAGTACCACCCTTCACGGATCTTCGGAACGGCTCCTGGTACCTCGTGACTGCACTGACCAACGCCCTGCTGCTGCTGGCCTGGTACGCCGGCCACTGCGAGTTGTGGACCGCGTGGCTGAACCGGGTCTACGCCAAGCCGTGGTCGCGACGCCGGCTGGATCGGTGGCGGCGGTGGCACGACGGAGCCCTGTTGCTGGGACCGCCGGTGCTGATCGGCTGGATCGGGCTCTGGCAACCGGGTGTGCTCACCGGCGGCGACTGGGCCGCGATGGTCATCCCCTGGAAGATCTATGCGGGGTTGTGCGTTGCGGGCCTCGCCTCGCTGCTGGTCCATTCCGCGTGGCGGCGACTCCGGCAACGGCCACACGCCATCCTCGGCCACGATTCGCGAGTCCTCGACCTCGCCGCCCGGCTCGGCGGACGCCCGATCGGCGACGGACCTCACCAGCGGATGGCACGCCTGCCCCTGAACCAGACATTTCAGCTCGACATCACGACCCGGACCGTCCGCCTGCCCGGCCTGGCGAGGGAATGGGACGGGTTCTCGATCGTTCAGTGGACTGACCTGCACCTGACCGGCACCGTCGACCGCCGTTGGTTCGAAGCGGTCGTTGAGCTGACCAACCAGATGGAGCCGGACCTGGCCGTCTGCACCGGGGACCTGGTCGACGAAATGACACTGGTCGACTGGCTGCCGGCGACACTGGGACGGATCGAGGCCCGGCTGGGCCGCTGCTTCATCCTGGGCAACCACGACTGGCACCATCAGCCCGACAGGATCCGGCAGGTGGCCACCGACGACGCCGGCTGGACCGATGTTGCGGGCCGGTGCATCGCCTTCGAACACCACGGCCATCGACTCGAGGTCGCCGGCACCGAGTTGCCGTGGATGGGCAGACATCCCGAGTTGGAGCCGAAGGCCGACGGCACGTTCCGGCTGCTGCTGAGCCACACGCCCGACAACATCGGCGTGGCGGCCGGGCAGGATGTCGACCTGGTCCTGGCCGGACACAACCACGGCGGCCAGGTCTGCCTGCCGCTGATCGGGCCGATCTACTCTCCGAGCCGATTCGGTGTCCGTTACGCCGCCGGTGACTTCCAGGTGAACTCGACCCTGATGATCGTCAGCCGGGGCCTTTCGGGACGGCACCCGATGAGATTTCTCTGTCGGCCCGAGCTGACACGGGTTGTCCTGCGGAGCGGGTGAGACCGGGTCGGATCATCTCGAAACCGGCGGTCGACTTCAGCTGGCACCCCCGGTTGGTCAAGATACACGCCCCGCTGCAAACCACGCCGACCGGAGACCACCCGATGGCTTTCGTGAATCACTTCGGAGCGGCCGGTGACGGCCAACGCGACGACACCGAGGCACTCGAACACGCCCTGATCGCCGGCGACGGGGTGCTCGAACTCGCCAAGGGTTCCTACCGCATCACCCGCCCCATCGTGATCGACACCACCCGGACCGGCTACGCCGCGGTCCGCGGGGTGGGTGGCACGTCGCGGATCATCATGGACGGACCCGGACCGGCTCTGCGGATCGTCGGCGACCACCGTGGCACCGCACAACCCCGGTCTTATCAGGACCACACCTGGGAAAAGGAACGCTTTCCGACGATCAGTGGCATCGAGATCCTCGGCCGACATGCCGAGGCCTCGGGAATCGAGCTGCGGAAGACCACCAAGACGACCATCCGCGAGGTGCTGGTCCGACGCTGCGTGGACGGCATCCGGCTGGTCGAACGCAACCGCGACTTCATCCTCAGCGACTCACACCTCCTCGACAACCACCGCTACGGGCTGTTCTTTGACCGCTGCAACCTGCACCAGATCATCGTGCACGGCAACCACATCAGCTGGAACAAACAAGCCGGCATCAAGTCACTCGACGGCGACGTCCACAACCTGCAGATCACGGGGAACGACATCGAGTACAACAACAACCCCGGCGTGGACAAGTCGCCGGGCGGCGAACCGCGTGGTGCGGAGATCTGGTTCGAGGCACCCGGGGGCGTGATCAGCGAGGTGACGATCAGCAGCAACACGCTGCAGGCGACCATCCAGCCGGGGGGCTGCAACGTCCGCATCCATGGCCAGGACACCACCGGAGCGGCCGCCGCGCGGCTGGTCACGATCACCGGCAACGTGCTGGGCTCGCAGACGCGGGGCATCGAGTTGAAGCACGTCGAACGGGTGGCGATCACCGGCAACACGATCTACGACTCGCAGGATCTCTCGATCGTCGCCGAGGACTCCTCGGGACTGTCCATCGGCAGCAACACCTTCGTCTGGCGGGGCGACGACCAGGCCCCGCCCCGTGACGGGTTGAAGTTCACGAGATGCCACGACGCCTCGCTGATCGGACTCGTCGCCCGCCGACTCTGCTCCGGAACCGCCGACTCGGGAGCAGCAATCACGCTTGAGAACTGTCACGACTTCGCCATCAGCGAATGCCAGTTGCTCGACTCGCTGGTCCGGGGCATCGAAATGGTCGGTTGTCACCGCTGCCGCATCTCGGGAAACAGCATCATCGATCGCCGCAAGAAACCGTCGATGCAGCAGGCGATCCGCATTCGCGGTGACAGCCGCGACAACCTGGTCCAGAACAACCTCCTGGGTGGGGCCACCGCCGGGTTGCTCGACATCCCCGCGGGCACCGCGACCGTGCGGGGGAACACCTTGCTGTGACCCGCCGCAACGTCGAATTGAAGGCCCGCTATCCCGACCTGCAGGCCGGGCACGACACCGCACTTCGGATCGGCGCCGTTGACACCGATTCGCTCGAACAGGTCGACACCTACTTCCACGCCGCTGACGGGCGGCTGAAGCTGCGCGAGATCAACAGCCGGGTGGAGGGTCTGTCGGCCGAGTTGATCTGGTACGCACGCCCCGATCAGGTGGCCGCCCGGACCAGCCAGTTCCACGTCGTTCCCGTGCCGCGTCCGGCAGCCATTCTCGAAGCACTCGACGCGGGGCTGGGCATCCAGGTCGTGGTCCGCAAGACCCGGCACCTGTACCTGCTGGACAACGTCAGGATTCACCTCGACGAGGTCGACAGGCTGGGCAGCTTCCTCGAATTCGAAGCGGTCCTGGACCAGGGGCAGGAGGAGGCCACCGGGTACGCGCAGCTGGAGAAACTGCAGCGCGAATTCGGGATCGCCGTCGAGGCGATCATCGGGGCG
>CAUZRQ010000168.1:0-10566 GCA_963582065.1 Planctomycetota bacterium
CACTGGGGGTCCAGCGGGGGGCCAAGACGGCCCTGCAACTGCTGGGGCAGCAGCTGCCTGCCAAGACGGTCGCCGTCGACGTGGCGGCTGACGCGAACAAGACGATCAGTCGCACGCTGAAGGTCGACACCGGCGAGACCAATATCATCTCCCTGGCCGTCAGCGACCACCCGAACGTGCTCGAGGCCGACGGGAACAACACTCCCAAGACGGCGCAGGCCGTCGCGGTGCCGGCGGTCCTCAACGGACGGATCGAGACCGTGGGCGACACCGATCACTGGGTGTTCGAAGCCAAGAAGGACCAGTCGCTGGTGATGGACCTGCAGGCCGCCCGGCTCGGCTCATCGCTGGACGCCCAGGTCTCCGTCCTCGACGCCACCGGCAAGCGAATCACCGGTGGCGAGGACAGCAAGGGGTCATCTGATCCGAGCTTCACCTTCAAGGCTCCCGCCGACGGCAGGTACACCGTGGTGGTCTCCGAACAGGAACAGGGTCGCGGCGGACCACGGTTCGCCTATCGACTGGAGATCGCTCCGCCTGTCAAAGCCAAGCCCGGCTTCCGGTTGAAGTTGCCCGGCGACTCGCTCTCGGTGCGGCGCGATGCGGAGGTGAAGATCAAGATCAACGTCGAGCGGACGGGGGGATTCAACGAGGAGATCTCCCTGGCGGTCGAGAACCTGCCGGCGGGGGTGACCGTCAGCGGTGGCGACAAGATCCCCAAGGGGAAGAACGTCGTCGAGTTGAAGCTGAAGACGACCAAGGACGCCAAGGTGGCCGTGCAACCTGTGAAGGTGACCGGCAAGGCGAAGGTGGGCGAGGCCGAGGTCACCTCACGCGCGATCCTGGCGGCCGGGACGATCCACGACACCGTCCGCGACACGATGATGGTCGCGGTCGCGGTGCCGGTGCCGTTCAAGTTCAAAGGGGTCTTCGAGAGCAAGTTCGGAGCCCAGGGCTCGACCTTCTACCGCCGCTACACGATCATCCGCAACGACTACAAGGGTCCGCTGACCGCCACGATCGCCGACAACCAGGGCCGGCACCTCCAGGGGATCTCCTGCAGGCCGTTGCCGGTGCCCGGCGGCACCGACCAGTTCGACTTCAAGATCCAGCTGCCGCCGTGGCTGGAGGCCGGGCGGACCAGCCGGACGCAGATGCTGCTGGTCGGCATCATCACCGACCCCGACGGCACCAGACACAAGGTCTCCTACACCTCCAACAAGGAGAGTGACCAGACAGTTGTCCTGGCGACTTCGGGAGTGGTGAGCCTGAATATCCCGGCCACTTCGATCGTCGCCCGGCCCGGCGGGGCGATCGAGTTGCCGTTCACCGTCTCGCGTGGCACCGGTGCCGGCGGGGCGGGCATCGTCGAACTGGTGTTGCCGGCTCACGTCCGGGGCGTCTCGGCCACGCCGGTCAAGCTGGCTCCCGGCCAGGCGACCGGCAGGATCTCCATCCGGTTCGGCAAGTCCGGCCTGGGCCCGTTCAACCAGTCGTTGAAGATCCGCGCTCGCATCACCGACGCCCGGGGCGATCAACTGATCGGGGAGACCTCCTTCGAGATCGTCACCCAGTAGCATCCCGCTTTGCGCCGTGGTCGCCACCGATGGGGACCTAGCGTGTTTTCAGTCGTTCGGAAGTGGGCAGATCCTCGATGTCACGAAGATTGAAGACCTTTAGGAAACGACTTGTCGTACGGTAGGTGATGTCACGACGAGGATTCTTGCCACGCTCGAGCTCGATCACCTGTGTCCGCAGCAACGATCTCAACAGGCCGGCGGCGTTCTTGAGACCGTGCTTTTCGATCTGCTGCCGTGAGATCGGCTGCTTGTAGGCCACCAACGCCAGCACTTCGACTTGTTCCTGCGAGAGCTTCCGCTCCCTGGGACCGTGGCCAAAGACCCGATCCCGCGTCTCGTAGAATTCCTCCCGCAACTGCAGACGGTAGCCTCCCTCGGCCAACTGGATCTGGTACGGCCGCGCTTCACTGCTGTAGAGCCCGTTGAGACCTTCGATCTCTTCCTCGATCAACGACGTCTTGGTGTCGGAGCCGACCAGCGAGGCCAGTTTCTTGGCCGTCAACGCCCTGCCGCCAACGAACAACACCGCCTCGATCAGCTGGCGGGCCGTCACCCGGGGCGGTCCGGGTTCCTCGGGCACTTCCGACCCGGCAGCCAGTTCGTACTCGTCTCCCTCATCGGAACTCGGCAAGTCGGCGGGGTCCTTCGCCGGCCCGATCTTCTCCTCCACCGCATCGTTTTTCTCCGATGCCTGCCAATAGGCCGCCGCGAGAACCTTATTCGGCCACGACGAATCGGGATGAGCCGGATCGTTCCGGAAGTTCGGGTCGTGGTCAAAGTCGTCCGACATGTCGGTCCGTGGGCGGGGGGAGGACGGGAGTATAAGAGCGGTCCCGGAGATTGAGCAAGATGAGAGAAGTGGTCGAGACGCGGAACTCGCATCAGTCCGAGGGCATATGATACGATCGTCGCATCGACCCGGCGTTCTGACACTTTCCCACTGGTTACCAGATACGGAATCACCATGAAACGGACGACTCTCAGCCTGCTTCTGCTGGCAGCCGGCGCGTGGACAGCCCAGGCGGTTCAAGCCGAGAACTGGCCCGGATGGCGGGGTCCACGGGGTGACGGCACCAGCATCAGCCAGGCGGTTCCCATCACGTGGGACGCCACGACGGGCAAGAACCTGTTGTGGAAGACAGCCCTGGCCGCCGAGGGACATTCCTCGCCGATCGTCCATGGCAACCGTGCCTACGTGGTTGGCTGCAACAAAGCCAAGCAGCAGCGGACACTCATTTCGCTCGACGCCCACACCGGCGAGGTGGCCTGGAAGCGAGTCGTGTTCGCCGCACCGCTCGAATCCAAGCACAAGCTCAACAGCTACGCCTCCGGCACACCGGTCACCGACGGCAAGACGATCTACGTCTCGTTCCTGGAGACCGGAATCAAGAAGGTTCCCGCTCCCAACGTCGGCAACAAGCGGCTGATCACTCCCGGCCGCATGGTCGTCGCCGCCTACAACGCCTCGGGCAAGAAACTCTGGGTGGTCAAGCCCGGCGACTTCGTCAGCGCCCACGGCTTCTGCAGCAGCCCGGTGATCTACCAGGACCTGCTGATCGTAAACGGGGACCACGACGGCAAGAGCTACATGCTGGCGTTGGACCGACGGACGGGGAAAACCGTCTGGAAGACCGATCGCAAGTACGGCATCCGCAGCTACGTCACGCCGCTGATCCGCAAGATCGACGGGCGGACCCAGATGGTCGTCTCGGGCAGCCAGCACATCACCAGCCTGGACCCGCGGACCGGCAAGCCGTACTGGATCATCGAGGGCCCGACCGAGCAGTTCGTGGCGTCGATGGTCTATGACGGCAACCTGTTCTTCATGGCCTGCGGATACCCGACCTACCACGTGATGGGAATCAACCCGCGGGGCAACGGCGACGTCACCAAGTCGCACGTCGCCTGGCATTCGCGCGGAGCCAAGTGTTACGTGCCCAGCCCGGTCGTCATCGACAAGTACCTGCTGGTCGCCGACGACCGGGGCACGGGCAACTGCTTCGACGCCAAGACGGGCGACCGGCTCTGGCAGGGCCGGCTCGGGCGCCACTACAGCGGTTCGCTGGTCACCGCCCGCGGCCTGGCCTTCTTCATCGCTGACGACGGGATCACCAAGGCGGTCAAGCCGGGTCCGAAGCTGCAGGTGATCGCCGAGAACAAGCTGGGCGAGTTCACCTACGCCTCGCCGGCGATCGCTCACGACCGTTTCTACATCCGTGGCGAAAAACACCTGTTCTGCATCGGGACCGAAACGGCGGCTGGAAAGTGACCCCCCGCCTGCTGATTGCCCTGCCACTGCTGCTGTTGCTGCCGGCCGCTGGCCGCGCGGCCGACGGCCCGGCTAAGACCGCAAGGACGTCCGACGGCAAGATCCCGGCCAGGCAGGCCGAGTTCTTCGAGCGGGAGGTGCGGCCGCTGTTCGTCAAGCACTGCTTCGAGTGCCACTCGGCCAAGTCCAAACCACTGCAGGGCGGACTGCGACTGGACACTCGCGAGGACACCCGCAAGGGGGGCGAGTCGGGCCCGGTGATCGTTCCCGGAAAGCCCGGCGAGAGCCTGTTGATCGACGCGGTCCGCCACGACGGCATCAAGATGCCACCCAAGAAAAAGCTGACGCCGAGGGAAATCCGCATCTTCGAGAGGTGGGTGGCCCTGGGCGCTCCCGACCCGCGGACCGGCGGACCGTCGCTGTCAGCGGTCGCTCCCGACAGTCCCCGGGCCCGGGCCTGGTGGGCGTTTCGCCCCTTCCAGGCCACCGTCCCCCGGCTTGCCGACGACGAGTGGTCCCGCAATCGGATCGACCGCTTCGTACTCCACCGGCTCCGGAAAAACGGCCTGCCTCCCTCGCCGACGGCCGATCGCCGCACGCTGATCCGCCGGCTCAGCTTTGACCTCGTCGGCCTGGGACCGACCCCCGAGGAGGTCGACGTCTTCGTCGCCGACGATGCTCCCGGTGCCTACGACCGCCTCGTCGAACGACTGCTGGCCTCGCCGGCCCATGGAGAACACTGGGGCCGCTTCTGGCTCGACAAGGCCCGTTACGCCGACGCGCTGCCCGGGTTCGAGAGCAGCACGGCCAACCCCTGGCGGTACCGCGACTGGGTCATCCGCACCCTCAACGAGGACGCCGGCTACGACGACTTCGTCTCCCGCCAGTTGGCCACCGACCTGATCAAGGACACCGGCCCCGACGACCTGGCTGCCCTGGGCTTCTTCGGTCTCAGCCCGACCTACTGGAAGGAACTCAAGCTCGACATCAGCCTGGTCCGTGAAACCGTGGCCAAGGAACTCGAGGAGCGGGTCGATGTCTTCGGCCGGACCTTCCTGGGACTGACACTGTCGTGCTCGAGGTGCCACGACCACAAGTTCGATCCGATCTCCAACCGCGACTACTACGCCATCGGCGGGGTACTGATGAGCAGCCGGCCGGTTGATCGGCCCCTGGCCGGTGATGATGTCTGGCTGCCGATTCGCGAGGCCCGCGAACAGGTCCGCAACCTCACCGTCAGCCTGGCCAAGATGAAGGAACAGCTGCCCAAGACACCGGCAAACAAGAAGAGGTTCAAGCAGATCGAGGCGAAGATCGCCGCGATCCGGAAATCGGCCGAGTTTGCGTCGAACACGGTGATGGTACGGGCGGTCGAGGAGGCCAGCATCCACGTGGTTCCGGACGGGCCCGCGCGGAATCGGATCGAGTTTCGCCACGGGAAACCCCGTGACCTGCACATCCACATCCGCGGCAACCCGATGAGAAAAGGACCGCTGGTTCCCCGGCGGTTCCTCGAGGTCCTGACCGTCGGCAAGCTCAAGCCGTTCCGCCAGGGCAGCGGACGACTGGAACTGGCCCGGGCCATGTTCAGCGACGGCCACCCGCTGGTTGCCCGGGTGATCGTCAACCGCATCTGGGAACAGCACTTCGGGCAGGGGCTGGTCCGCACGCCCAGCAACTTCGGCACCCAGGGACAACGGCCCTCTCACCCCGGCCTGCTCGATGACCTCGCCGCCCGGTTTGTCGCTCGCCACTGGTCGTTGAAATGGCTGCACCGCGAGATCACCGGGTCGGCCGCCTACCGCCAGTCCAGTCGCAATCGGCCCGACGGCCGGACCAGCGATCCCGACAACCGCCTGCTGTGGCGGTTCACTCCCCGGCGGCTGGCGATCGAACCGTGGCGGGACGCGATGCTGCAGGTCACCGATTCGCTGGATCAGCGGCTCGGTGGTGCCGCGGGCAACCTCGGCGACAACAGTTACTCGCGACGGACTCTCTACGGAAAAATCGACCGCAAGACCCTCAGCGTCATCCTCAAGATGCACGATTTTCCGGATCCCGGCGCGCACAGCGCACGTCGGAAACCGACAACCACACCGGTGCAACAGCTGTTCGCCATGAACAGCCCGTTCCTGTTCCAGCAGGCCGACCGCCTGGCCACGGTGATCGGGATCGGCAACGGGAAACCGCTGCCGTCTCACATCCACGACGCGTACCGGATCCTGTTCCAGCGGCGGCCGGACACCGACGAGCTGGCTCTCGGCGAACGGTTCCTCTCCGGCAACCCCGCCACCGACAAGACGGCACGGGCCGCCCGCTGGTCCCAGTACCTCCACGCGTTGCTGGCCAGCAACGAGTTTCTCTTTGTCGACTGACCGACACGACAGGCGACGAACCGATGATCCCTTACGAACCCCAGACAACAACCCGCACCCCCCGGCTCGACCCGCTCTCGCGGCGGGCCATGATCGGACGGCTCGGCGGAGGCCTCGGCGCCGTCGGTGTCACCTCGGCTCTCTCGGCCGACCAGTCGCTGTCTCATTACGGCGGCAAGGCCCGCCGCGTGATCCAGCTGTTCATGAACGGCGGCCCCTACCAGGGCGACCTGTTCGACCCCAAGCCGGCACTCAAGAAATTCGAGGGGCAGCGGCCACCGGGAGCGACGCTGCGGACCGAACGGATCACCGGCGGGTTGTTGCCCTCGATCCGCAAGTTCGCTCCCCGCGGCAACAGCGGAGTGATCGTCAGCGATCTGCTGCCGGAAATCTCCAGGGTCATCGACGACATCTGCGTGCTCAAGGGGTGCCACTCGGACAATCCCAATCACAACCCCGCGATGTTCCTGATGAACTGCGGCGCGTTGACCTCGGCGGTTCCCAGCGTCGGCAGCTGGATCAGCTACGGGCTGGGCTCGGAGAACCGCAACCTGCCCGCCTACGTGGTGCTGGCCACCGGGTACCCGGTCGAGGCGCCGCTGACCTGGACCAGTGCGTTTCTGCCCAACCACCACCAGGGAACCCACATCAACCACTCGAATCTCGCCCCCGAGAAGATCATCCCGTTTCTGAGAAACGCCCGGTACGACCGCAACGTCCAGCGGCGGCAGCTGGACCTGCTGGGCCAGCTCAACCGGAAACACCTCGAAAACCGCGGCGGCGGCGACCGCCTGGCATCGCGGATCCAGTCCATGGAGACCGCCTTCCGCATGCAGTTCGAGGCGACTGACGCGTTCAATTTGGAACAGGAGTCCAAACAGACCCGGGATGCCTACGGCACCGGCAAGTTTGCCAACGGCTGCCTGCTGGCCCGCCGATTGTGCGAACGGGGCGTCCGCTACGTCCAGCTGTACTACGACGGTGGCCAGCCCTGGGACACCCACGACAACCACAACGAACGGATGGTCACCCTGACCCGCAACGTCGACCGACCGATCGCCTCGCTGATCGCTGACCTGAAGCAGAGGGGTCTGCTCGAGGACACGCTGGTGGTCTGGGGTGGCGAGTTCGGCCGAACCCCGGTTTCAGAGAACGGCAACGGCCGTGACCACAACCACCATGGCTTCTCGATGTGGATGGCCGGTGGCGGCGTCCGGGGCGGGATGACCTATGGTGAGACCGACGATTTCGGGTTCAAGGCCGTCACCGACAAGATTCACGTTCACGACGTCCACGCCACGATGCTGCACCTGCTGGGTATCGATCACACGCAACTGACCTACCGCTACGCGGGACGCGATTTTCGACTGACCGACGTCTACGGACGGGTCGTCAACGAGATCCTGATCTAGGTCTCGGGGCGGTGCACCGGGTCGATCTTCGGTCGCAATGGGCGTTAGAATCGACCCCATGAAGGCTCTGCTGCCAGTCCTGCTCGTCCTGAACGCCGCGGCCTCCCTCCGCGCCGCGGCTCCCGACTTCGACAAGGACATCCGGCCGATACTGGCCAAGCACTGCCTGGGATGCCACGGACCCGAGAAACAGGAAAGCGGGCTGAGACTCGACCGCCGCCAGTCGTTGCTGGCCGGGGGCGATTCGGGTGATCCGGCGATCCGACCGGGGAAACCGAAATCCGGAGAATTGACCAGGAGGCTCAACAGCCGCGACCCCGAGGTGATGATGCCCCCCAAGGGGCCTCGACTGGATGCCGCCGCAGTCCGCACGATCTTCGAGTGGATCCGACGCGGTGCGGTGATGCCCCGGGACACGGATCCGCGCGGAACGCACTGGTCATTCCAGCCACTGAAACCGGTCCCGCTGCCGACGGTCCCCGCCACGTCGGCCAACCGAATCCGCTCGCCCGTCGACACCTTCGTCATTGCCCGGCTCCAGGCCGATCGCCTGCAACTCTCCGGCCGCGCCGACCGGCGGCGGCTGTTGAGACGCGCGTCGCTGGTCATCACCGGTCTGCCGCCCACGCCCGCAGAGACCGAACACTTCCTGGCGGACTCGCGACCCGGTGCCTGGGAACGGACCGTCGATCGGCTGCTGGCCAGTCCGCGCTACGGTGAACGCTGGGCGGGACACTGGCTGGACCTGGTCCGGTTCGCCGAAACGACCGGGTACGAGACGAACTCGCGAATCCCCGACGCGTGGCACTTCCGCGACTACGTGATCCGGGCCCTCAACGAGGACCGGCCGTACAACCGTTTCGTGTTCGATCAAATTGCCGGCGACACGACCGGCCAAGACACCGCCACAGGATTCCTGGTCTGCGGACCGCGTGACACCGTCAAGAGCCCCGACATACGACTCACCCGCCAGCAGCGGCAGAACGAACTGGATGAGGTGATATCGGCCACCGGATCGGTGTTCCTGGGACTCACGATCGGTTGCGCAAGATGTCACAGCCACAAGTTCGATCCGATTCCCCAGAAGGACTACTACGCCGTGCAGGCCGTCTTCTCGGGACTGCGCTACGGCAATCGCCGCATCCGCGGCGAGGAGAATGACCGATGGCAGTCCCGGCTGCCGAAACTCCGGAAACAACTCGACAAGATCGCTGGACAACTCGAGGCCCGGAAGAAGACACACCGCTTGCGCGATCCGGTCGACTTCGACGAAACGACCGAGACCTTCGCGGTGGTCACCACCCGTATGCTGCGGCTGGAGATCCATGCCACCAATGACGGGGGGCCGCCGCGGCTGGACGACCTGGAAGCCTGGACACCGGCCGGCGACCCGAAGAAGACGGCGGAGAACGTGGCGTTGGCCGAACTGGGTGCCGTGGCCGAATCGTCGAGCTTCGCCATGGCCAACCAGTCGCGATTGGCCGAGAACCTGATCGACGGAGCACGCAAGCTGAACTTCTTCTGGCAGGCCGCCGTGTCGGGGTCCGCCTGGGTGACGATCACCTTCGACAAACCCCGGGCCATCAACCGGGTCATCCTCAAGCCGATGGGCAGTTCGGTACCGGTCGACTACGACCTCCAGGTTCCCGACGGCCCAAACGGCTGGCGAACGGTCGCCGACTCGCGTGACCGCACGCTCCACCCCAATGACGGTCGTTCGGCCGCGAAGATTCGCCTGCGGGATGTTCCACCCGCCGATGTCGCCCGGCTTCGCGAACTCGCCGGTCGCTTCGCTTCGGTCCAGGGAGAGCTCAACCGGTTGGCCGCCGGGCCCCAGGGGTTCCTGGGCTCGTTCCAGGCCCCCGAGATCACGTATCGACTGAAACGCGGCGACCCGATGCAACGGCTCGAACAGGTCGCGCCCGATTCGCCCCAGCTTCTCGGGTCACTCAACCTCGATGCAAAAGCGTCCGACACCGTTCGACGCGTGGCCCTGGCGACCGCGATCACCAGCCCCCGTAACCCGCTGGCAGCCCGGGTGATCGTCAACCGGGCCTGGCAGCATCACTTCGGCACCGGGCTGGTCGACACGCCGTCGGATCTCGGTCGTAACGGCACCCGGCCCACGCACCCCCGGTTGCTCGACTGGTTGGCCCTCGACCTGGTTCAGCACGACTGGTCGCTGAAACACCTGCATCGCCGGATCCTGGTTTCGGCCACCTTCGGCCAGTCATCTCGACCCCATGCCGCCGCGCTCGCCCGCGACGGCAACTCGCGGTTGCTGTGGCGGTTTCCACCACGCCGGCTCGAAGCCGAGGCGTTGCGAGATTCGATTCTGGCGGCCAGCGGTCGACTCGACGACCGGATGTACGGTCGCGGCTTCGACTTCTATGACGTGCCAGAGAGCACTTTCGGGGACTACGTGCCCAAGGAGGAGTTCACTCCCGTCGGCTGGCGGCGGATGATCTACGGCACCAGGATCCGCCTGATCCGACCGGGAATTTTCGGCGCATTTGATTGCCCGGACGGAGGCCGAATGGCACCGAAGCGATCCCGCTCGACGACGCCCATCCAGTCGCTGGGCCTGTTCAACAGCCGCTTCGTCAACCGCCAGGCCGAGTTCCTGGCCGGACGGGCCCAGCGAGCCACCGGTGGAGACCTCGCCGACCAGGTCCGGGCGATGGTGACCTGGACCCTGGGACGACCGATGGATGACGACGAGCGGGGGGTGCTGGTCGGGCTCGCTCGCGAGTTCGGGATCGAACAGGTCGGCCGGGTGCTCTTGAATTCCAACGAGTTCGTATTTCTGGAGTAACCGGTCGAGTGTCCGCACCTCTTGCCTCTCCCCAGGCCCTGGCCCTGCTCGATCGCCGCCGGTTCTTCGGCGACACCACGCGGGGACTGGGCGCGATGGCGCTGGCCAGCCTGCT
>CAUZRQ010000169.1:0-10543 GCA_963582065.1 Planctomycetota bacterium
AAATGGCTCAGGTCCTTCTACCAGCGAATGGGCTACCTCCGCTTCATGGTCTTCACTCAACTGCTGCTGTGGATGGCCGCCCTGCCCCTGAAAATGGTCCTCCGCTGGGCACTGAACCTGAAATACCTGATCAACATCCCCGAGTACTTCTTCAATATCTAGCTTCAACATCTAGCCGCACGTTCCCGCTTCAACAGCCCGTCTCAAACCCAAGCCCTCAAACCTCCAAGTCCCATGCCAGCCACCGACGGCTTCTTCCGATCGCTGTCAAAGACTCACAACGTCTTTGCCTTCAGCAGCCTGCTGCTGCTGGCCGCGACGCTGTGGATGCTCTACGACGACCACAACGACGAGTGGCGGGTCTGGCAGCAGAAGTTCGACCGGATCGAAGAGGCCCGCCTCTCAGGCATCGGGCTCGATCAACAGGATCAGCTCACCTCAAAGACCGAAGAACTCAAGACGCAGATCGCCGAGAGGAAGACGCATCTCGCAACGATCGCCGGCCAGCTCGAGACCCACAGAACCGAGCTGGCCGTGAAGCAGGCCGCGGCCGCGGCCGAGCTGCGGGTGACCAAGCCCCTGAGGACCTTCCGCGACGTGGCCCGGGCCAACTACGACCTCGCCGTCCGCGACAATGACCCCTCGATGAAAGCCAAACTCGCCGACTTCCATGCCAAGCAGAAGACCGTGGACGACGCCGAGCGGAAGTTGCGAGCCGCGCTGGACGACACGAAGGGGGTTCAGCAAGACGTCGCCCAGCTCACCGGCGAAGAAACCGATGCAGAAAAAACACTCGCCGCGCTCGAAGCCGCACTCGAACTGACCGACAGCAGCCGAAACGTCGTCGCCCCCGACAGCACGATCCAGGCCATCAAGAGGTGGTTGATGGAACAACCGGTCATCGACGGGTTCAACTCGCACCACAGGGTCCAGCAGGATTGGCTGCCCGACCAGAGAATCACTCTCGGGATGACCGCCACGGCGCGGTTCGACCGCTGCCGGACCTGCCACCTGGGCATCGACCGCGTGCTGACCGGCAACGTGCCCGAGTTCCCCTTTGCCGCCGACGCAAAGGCCGACGCCGAACCCGCCTCGTGGGTCGCTGCCGGTGGCTACCCGCACCCCTTTGCCACTCACCCTCGACCCGATCTCTACCTCACCGCCGCCAGCCCGCATCCGCTCACCGAGTTCGGCTGCACCGTCTGCCACGACGGACAGGGGTCGGCCACCAGCTTCCACAACGCCCAGCACGGACCCAATCACCCGGCCGACTACAAGAAATGGAATGCCCAGTACGGGTTCTTCCCCAACCACCACTGGGAATTCCCCATGCAGCCGAGGCGGCTCAGGGAATCCACCTGCCTGAAGTGCCATCACCAGGTCGTCGACCTGGGAATCAACCCCGACCACGGACCCACCGCCCCGAAGCTCTATAAAGGATGGCAACTTGTCCGCACTTTCGGCTGCTTCGGCTGCCACGAGATCTCCGGGTTCGACGGCATCAACCCCATCGGACCCGACCTCAGGCTCGAACCGGCCACCGCCGAACTGAAAGCCGCACTCGAAGCCGACCCGAACCAGTTCCCCGGCAAGATGCGAAAGGTCGGACCCAGCCTCGCCCACGTCGCACTCAAGACCAACTCCGACTGGCTCGCACGCTGGATCCGCAAGCCCAGCGACTTCCGACCCACCACGCGGATGCCCCAGTTCTTCGATCTCAGTAACCAGGACGACGCACACGGCAAGCAGTTCGGACCGGCTGAAATCGCCGCGGTCACGCACTTCCTGCTGGAAACCAGCAGGAAGGCCAGTGCCGACTTCAAGCTCGATACGATCCCCGAGGGCATCACCGCCGACGCCGGGCGGGGTGAGATCACCTTCCGCGAACGTGGCTGCCTGGCCTGCCACAGCCACAAGGCCATCCCCGACCCCGGCAAGCAACTCTCGGCCACCTTCGGACCCGACCTGTCCCGGATCCAGGACAAGATCACTCACGACACAAAGAACCCGATCGGTGCCTCGGATTCCGGATTCCGCTGGCTCTATACCTGGCTGCGTGACCCCCGGAAACACTTCTCACGCACCCGCATGCCCGACCTGTTCCTCGACCCCGAGGGCAAAGGCGACAAGCGAGTCGACCCGGCCGCCGACATCGCCGCCTTCCTGCTCTCGCAACCGACCACGAAACTCACCGGCGATCCCGTGCCCGATGCCGATGACTCTGCTCTCGATCAACTCGTCAAGCTCTACGCCGGCAAGGTGATCGGAGCCGCTGCGGCCGAGTCGATGGTCGATGACGGGGGCCGCTACCCCGAGAGCGACAAGTCGAAGATCAAGGGCGACGAGGTCGAATTGCACGGCGATTCGGTGACCCGCGAGATGAAACTGACCTACGTCGGACGGCGGACCGTCAGCCGCTACGGCTGCTACGGCTGCCACGACATCCCCGGTTTCGAAACCGCCCGGCCGATCGGCACCAAGCTCGAAGACTGGGGCCGCAAGGACCGCACCAAGCTGGCGAGCGAACACATCGAGGAGTTCCTGCATCACCACGGTGAAGCCGACAATTCGTCCACCCGCAAACGTGTCGACAAGGAAATGGCCCGGGCACGAGCCCACTCGCTGGGGACGCAGAAGTTCGAGAACCGTGATATCGAAGAAGATGAGACCCGCGCAGCGTTCTTCTACTCGAGCCTGCTGCATCACGGCCGCGAGGGCTTCCTGTGGCAAAAACTCCGCGACCCGCGCAGCTACGACTACAAGAAGATCGAGACGAAAGGGTACGACGAGCGTCTGAGAATGCCGAAGTTCACCTTCGCACAGGACCCGATGGAGAACGAGAAGGCGATCGAAGCGATCGCCACCTTCATTCTCGGACTCGTCGCCGAACCGCCTCCGGTCAAGTACGTCTACCAGCCCGACACGCGGGTGGCCGACCGGATCGAGGGCGAGAGGCTGCTGCAGAAGTTCAACTGCGTCGGTTGCCACATGGTCGAGTTGCCCGAAATCCGGGTCGAGATGCCCATCGCCGACCTCCCCGACGGCTCGCTGGCTCCGACGGAATATTCCGAGTCGCGCGAATTGCTGCTGAAGATCCGGCCGGCCCGGACCGTTCCGATGACACCTCAAGAGAACGGAAACGTCTCCTATTCGTTCCACGGTCTCTCGGTCACTCGACCCGGTCCCGATGATGCTGATCTCGATGCCGACGAACGCCTCTACGCCTACAATCTCTGGGAACCGATCACATTCAACTGGATGGGCAAGGACGAAAAGGGCAAGCCGACACGGCAGACCCGCACGGTGCTCCCTTCGGCTCGCATTTCGGTGTCTGAACCGTTCCTGGTCTCCGAAACCCCCGCCCGTGGAGGGCGATTCGCCGAGTGGCTGGTCGCCTATCTTCGATCACGAGGTACAGGTGGTCCTGACGAACGTGACCTGGCCTGGCAACAGTCGCCGCCACCATTGATCGCCGAGGGCATCAAGGTCCAGACACCGTGGCTGTACCGCTTCCTGAAGAACCCCGGCCGGCTGCGTCACACCACCGTGCTCCGCATGCCCCGCTTCAACCTCGACGACGCCGAAGCCCGTGCCCTGGCCAACTACTTCGCCGCCGCCGAGAAGGCCGAGTACCCCTACCAGAGAGTGCCGCAACGGCAACCGGCTTACCTGGCCGATCGAGACATCGAGTTCAGCGGAGCAGATCACGACTACCTGAGTGAGTCGTGGCGGCTGTTCAACGCACCACTGTGCATCAAGTGCCACTCGCTCGGCGGTCGCCAGTTCACTCCGAGTGACCCCAAGAAAGACATCCGCGGCCCCAACCTCGACCTGGCCCACGACCGATTGCAACCCGACTGGGTGCAGGTCTGGCTCTCCAACCCCAAGTGGGTCACCCCCTACACCTCGATGCCACAGCCGTTCCTCAAGAACCAGAAGCTGTTTCCTGAGCACTTCGAAGGAAACGGCCTGAGACAGACCACCGCCGTCCGTGACGCACTGATGAACTACAACCGCCTGATGGAACGCGACGGAACCTACATACCGCCCAAGCCACCTCCCAAGCCCGCGGCCGCGGCCGCATCGGTGGACACCAGCGCGAAGGCCACAAAGCCATGACACTCACCCAACGCACAGTCACCCTCGCTACACTCGCCTCCCTCGCCGTCACCTCGACCGGTCTCCTGGTCGGCTGCGGCGAAGGCGCCTCGGCCACGCCGACAATCACCTACAAGCCTGGCGGCGACACGGCCGACACAAACGGCGAACCGGTGACGCAGATCGACGGGACCGGCACTCTCACCGGCACCATCAAGCTGGTCGGAACCGCTCCCACACCCACGGTCATCGTCGCACGGGGCACCGCGAAACGTGATCCGAGCGTCTGCGGTGCCGCCACGGCTATCGTCGATCAGTCACTGGTTGTCGGCACCGGCAATGGCATCGCCAATGTCTTCATCTACATCGACAAGACGCCTCCCGGAGCCACCGTTCCCCCGGTTCCCACGGCTGAAGCGTTCTTTGACCAGAAGGGTTGCGTCTTCGTGCCCCACGCACTGGTCGTACGCACCGGTCAGACCCTGTTGATCAAGAGCCAGGACGACGCCGGTCACAACACTCACACCTACCCCGGCCGCAGCCGCAGCTTCAACGGAGCCATCAAGGCGCTCGAACGAGACGGCCTGCCGACTGTCTACAACAAGCACGAACGACTCCCCTTCCCGGTCAAGTGCGACATGCACACGTGGATGCAGGCTTTCCACCTCGCACTCGACCACCCCTGGGGCACCCTGACCAAGGACGACGGGTCCTTTGAACTCAAGGACCTGCCCGCCACGGATCTCACCCTCAGAGTCTGGCACGAACGGGCCGGAGGCAAGGGAGGGTTCCTGAAACGATCGCTCAAGGTGACGATCAAGAAGGGCGAGACCTCAGCCCAGGACCTGGAATTCCAACTGAGCGACTTTGGACTGTAAGCCACATCACCGACCGGGACCGAGCCCGGCCAAGGACCACACGTTGATTTCACGACCACTCATCCTGACTCTGCTGGCCCTGCTGCCCCTGGCGGTCGGCTGCGGCGATTACCAGGCTGAATTCGTCCACGACGAGCGGGTTGAGGAGTTGCAGAAGTCGAGCCCGGACGCCGCCGTGAATGTCCGCGGTATCCTGGCCGAACACTTCGGTAGTCCCAACACACTGGTCGCCTGGGGCGCACTGCCGATTGACTTCGGAGAGATCAGCGGCACCGTACTCTCATCCACCGATATCAACACCCTGCGGATTGCACTCGACAGCGATCCACCCGGCCGGCTCGGCCGAGTCGCCGTGGTCCTGGGCACCAAGACACCCCACAATCGCCTCGCCGCCGACTACGATGCGGCCAACCGCACACTGAGACTTGTTCCCCAGGACGGTGCCGCCGCGGTCGCCCCCGGTACCACGATTCGGCTGATCGGCCACAACCTGCAGGCCGGCCGCCGACTGTTCATGCAGCACTGCATGCACTGCCACGGCGTCACCGGAGACGGCAACGGACCCACCGCACGCTACATCGCCAACCACAGGCTGAACCCTCGGCCCCGTGACTATCGCCGCGGGCTGTTCAAGTTCACCTCGACCAAGAACGGCTTCTACGCCAGCCGCGATGACCTCCGCCGGACCATCACGCAGGGCCTCGCCGGCACCTACATGCCGTCGTTCCTGTTGATGGAGACCGAAAAACTCGATGCGATCGTCGAGTACGTTCGGTTCCTGGCCATGCGAGGCGAAGTCGAACGCAGGCTGCTGGATCACCTCAAGGACCTGATGCCCACCGCCGACGGAAAACCGCCCGCGGACCTCAAGAGCCTCGAAAAAGAACTCGCCGTCGATGGATTCGCCGAGGCGTTTGCCGATGCGGCGTCGCTGGTCGCCGAGAACTGGAGCAACGCCGAGCTGCCCGAGAACTCGGTGAACCCGTCACAGGCCCGGCTGCCCGATACGGCCACGTCGCGGCTCAAGGGACGCAACCTGTTCATCAGCACCAAGATCAACTGCGCAAAGTGTCACGGCGAAGGGGGACGCGGCAACGGGGCGTTCCTCGGCGACTTCCAGAAGAATCCCGAGACACAACAGAACTACGAGACGCCCGGTCTGCGTGACGCCTGGCACAACATGATCCGGCCACGCAACCTCACGTCGGGGGTCTACCGCGGTGGCCGGCGACCCCTGGATGTCTTTCGACGTGTCACCGCCGGAATCAAGGCCACTCCGATGGCCGGCTTTGCCACATTGCCCGAAGAGGATCGCTGGCACCTCGTCAACTATGTCCTCAGCATCCCGATCGACGGGGCGTTCTTCGACGAGCACGGCCACCAGTACCACGGGGGAACCAACCCGCACGCCGGTCACGACCACTCCGACGGACACTCACACGAAACTCCACATGCCACAGACGACTCCCAGCCAAAGGGCTCGTCCCCGGCGGACTCCCGGACCACCAAGCCTGTACCCACCAAGTCCGCCCAGGACAAGAAGACGCAACCGTGAGCAGAATCTTCTGGTGCCTGTTCTTTACCTTCTGGCCGATCGTGGCGATCGTTGTCTGCGCCATCGCTCCGGCCATGGACTGGAGCTTCCCGGGCAACCGCGAAGCCGCCACGCCGCTGGGGCAACGCATCGATGACCTGTTCTACCTGATCCTGGGCATCGTCACCGTCGCCTTCATCGGCACCATGGGCGCCCTGGCCTACGTGCTCTGGAAAGGGTCCCGGAACGAGGACGAAAAGGGCTGGTTCAGCCACGGCAGCCACAACCTCGAAGTCATCTGGACCATCGTCCCCTCGGGCGTGCTGCTCTTCATCGCGCTCTACCAGATCGACGTCTGGGCCATCTACCGCGTCCGCGACTACGAAAACCGCGACGTCGACCCCAGGCCGGCTCACCTGGTGGCCGAGGTCACCGCGCGGCAATTCGAGTGGCGGATCCGCTACCCGGCTCCCGGCACCAAGTTCAAAACGTACAAGCAGGTCAAGGACTGGCTCGCCAAGCCCCACGCCGGCGATGTCTACGCCGTCAACAAGCTCTTTGTGCCGCTGAACCGAGAGACGCTGATCTATCTTAAGTCCGGTGACGTCCAGCACGCGTTTTTCGTCCCCGACCTGAGAGTCAAGCAGGACGCGATGCCCGGGCAGAGCATCGATATCTGGTTCACCGTCAACCGCGCCGGCAAGTTCAACCTGACCTGTGCCGAGTTGTGCGGGTGGGGACATTACAAGATGAGAGGCGAAGTTGAGGCGGTCGCAGACCTCCAGGCCGAGCTGCGACGGCTGAAGAGCCTGCAGGATTACGACGGAGTCACACCGCCGCAGGCCACCTCTGCCAAGGCGTCGGGAGAGGCCACACCATGAATACGCTCAACCCCGCCTCGGGCCCCGCACACGACCTGCACCACCACAACCCGTCGTTCATCAAGAAGTACATCTTCTCGACCGATCACAAGATGATCGGCGTCCAGTTCCTGATCACCACGCTGATCATGATGATGCTGGGGGGAGCCCTGGCGCTGGGCATCCGCTGGCAGCTGGCCTGGCCGTGGCACGACATGCCGGTCTTCGGCAGCCTCTTCGCCGGCGAGGGCGGACAGATTTCGCCCGAGTTCTACACGATGCTGTTCACGATGCACGCCACGGTGATGATCTTCCTGGTCGTGATCCCGATCCTGGCCGGGGCCTTCGGCAACTTCCTGATCCCGCTGATGATCGGGGCCGACGACATGGCCTTCCCCAAGCTGAACATGATGAGCTACTGGTTCATGTGGCCGGCGATCTTCTTCTTCGGACTCAGCTTCTACTTCGGAGGAGCCGCCTCCGGCTGGACCAGCTACCCGCTGCTCTCGGCACTGCCCGAAGCCGCCCCGGGCTCGGGACACGCACAGAACTGTTGGTTGGTCGCCGTCACCTTCGTCGGTGTCTCCTCGATGATGGGCTCGGTCAACTACTTGACCACCATTATCAATATGCGGGCACCGGGCATGACCCTGTTCCGCATGCCGCTGACGATCTGGAGCATGTTCATCACGGCCATCCTGCAGGCGTTTGCCCTGCCGGTGCTGACCGCTGCAGGGTTCATGATGCTGTTTGACCGAGCCGAACTCGGGGGAGCATTCGACGGCATCCACAGCTGCTTCTTCGTCCCCTCGGGCATCATCGTCAACAACGCCGACCCCACCATCGGCGGTGGACAGGCCCTGCTCTGGCAACACCTCTTCTGGTTCTACTCGCACCCGGCCGTCTACATCATGCTGCTACCGGCCATGGGCATGGTCTCGGACATGCTCGCCACCATGTGCCGCAAGCCGATCTTCGGCTACAAGCCGATGGCCTACTCGCTGGCCGCCATCGCCGGGCTGGGCTTCATCGTCTGGGGACACCACATGTTCACCAGCGGCATGAACCCCGCGCTGGGCATGACCTTCATGGTCTCCACGATCATGATCGCACTCCCCTCGGCCATCAAAACCTTCAACTGGATCGGCACGATCTGGGGCGGAAAAATCCGCTTCAATACCGTCACGCTGCACTGCATCGCCTTCGTCTCGCAGTTCGTCGTCGGAGGACTCAGCGGGATCTTCATGGCCGCGGTGCCCGTCGACATCTACATCCACGACACCTACTTCATCGTCGCCCACTTCCACTACGTGCTCTTCGGATCCACCCTGTTTGGCATCTTCGGTGCCATCCAGTTCTGGTTCCCCAAGATGTTCGGGCGGATGATGAGCGAACGGCTGGGCAAGATCCACTTCTTCCTGACCTTCGTCGGCTTCAACGGCACCTTCTTCCCCATGCACCTGCTCGGGGTCGCCGGCATGCCCCGTCGCTACGCCGATCCCTACATCCACCCCTACCTCGAACACCTGATGCCGATGAACCAGTTCATCACCGTCTGTGCCCTCATCATGGGACTGGCCCAGCTGATCCTGCTCTACAACTGGGTCACGAGCATCTTCTGGGGACCCAAGTGCGGACGGAACCCCTGGAACGCCAACGGCGTGGAATGGTCCGCACCCTCACCACCCCCGCACGGTAACTTCGAAGTCGTACCTATCGTCTACCGTGGCCCCTACGAATACTCCTCGCCACTGGTCGAAGGCCGCGACTTCCTGATGCAGACCGAATACCTGCCGCCAGCCGATTTGGATGAGCCGGATGATCCAGACGATTCAGACGATTCAGACGATCCAGACGAGCCGGATGATCCAGACGATTCGACCGTTTCACCCGACAACCCCGACGCTGAAACCGACGCCGAAACCGACAAGGATCCTGGTGAGGCGTCCGAGGGCGCTGCCGAGGAGTCCTGAACCACTCACCACCAACCGCTGACCTACCGACTCGATGTCCGACCCCATTCGCCCCACCCGCTGGCTGCACCGCTTCGCCGTGGCCACCTGCTGCGCGGCGCTGCTGCCGATCTCGATCGGGGCGATCGTGACCACGATGAAGTGGGGCATGGCATTTGACGACTGGCCCAGCTCCGACGGACACGGCATGTTCGCCTACCCGTGGTTCGGCTCGGCGATCGACAAGTTCACCGAGCACGGACACCGGCTGGCCGGGATCACGATCGGCTGCTTCAGCATCGTGCTGGCCGCCTGGGCCTGGAAGAGCGAACCTCGACGCTGGGTCTGCTGGCTGGCCACCGCCGTACTGGGAGGAGTCATCCTGCAGGGGCTGCTCGGAGGAGGCCGCGTGCTGGCCAACGATCCGCGGATGGCGCTGGTGCACGGCCAGTTCGCCGCCTGCGTGCTCGCACTGATGGGGACCCTGGCCCTGGTCACCAGCCGAGGCTGGCAAGGCGTCACCGGCCAACACCCCCCCTCACCCTCGACCCGACTCAAGACACTCGCCTGGGCCCTGCCCGCTGTGCTGCTGGTGCAAAGTGCCCTGGGCGGCTGGATCCGGCACCTCGGTGGCGGGCTGCTGGAACACGTCGGCTTCGCCCTGGTCGTGCTCGTGCTGGGGGCCTGCGTCATCGTGCTGGCCGTGAGGCACGGGGCACACTGGCTGAAATCCAACGCCTTGATCCTGGCCCTGGTACTGCTGCTGCAGCTGGGCCTGGGCGCCGCCGCCTGGGTCACCCGCTTCGGCTGGCCCGACTCACACTACGTCGCCGTCCAGGGAGCCCCGCTGCAGGTCGCCATCAGAACCACTCATGCCGTGACCGGACAACTGCTGCTGCTCGCCTCGGTCACTCTCGCCATCCGTATCCTGAGACTCGATTGGCTGACCCGCCGCGAGTTGATTGCCGAGGTGGTGGTCGAAGGAGGCCTGGCATGAGTTCACTCGGTCCGGTTACCTCCAGTGTCACGACCACCCCGGCCCCGCTCGCCGCCCCACTCGCCGCCCAAGTAGCGCGTTCCACCCGCCTGGCCGACTACGCCGCGCTGGCCAAGCCACGGATCGCGGTGATGGCACTGGTGACCGTGGGGGTCGGCTACCTGCTGGGGGCCGGAGGCAGCTGGGCCTGGTCGGGACTGCTGCATGCCCTGGGAGGCATCGGC
>CAUZRQ010000170.1:0-10535 GCA_963582065.1 Planctomycetota bacterium
CGCTCGTGAAGATGTAGTTGTAGCGGGTGTCGTTGCCGGCGATCGAGCGGATCCAGTTGGTGAAGTCGGCCGAGCAGATCGCCAGAGAGTATTCGCGGACAAAGGGTGGAACCCGCATCGCGGTCTTTCCGCCGTAGGAGAGTCCGTAGAAGGCGATCCGACGCGGGTCGACCTGCGGCAGTGTCGCCAGCCACCGCAGTGTCTGTTCGTGCTGGGGAATGATGTAGCTGTAGAGCGTGCGGCCCAGTGGGTTGGACTTGCGCTGGATGACCCGGAACCGGTCACGGCCGTGGTAGGGGTTCTGGGGCGAGTAGACGACAAATCCTCGCAGGCAGAGTTCTTCGGCGAAGGCCTTGTAGAATCGAAATGCCCGCGGGTCACGTGAGACGGTGTCCATCGCGGTGCCCTCGAGTCCATGCTGGCAGACGACCACCGGCCGTCTCTGGCCGGGTTTCTGATCGCGGGGCAGCAGCAGCAATCCCGAGGCGATCACGTCGGGGAAGACGTCAAGCATCACCTCGTAGCCCCGGTATTTCGGGTGGTCCAGGACGAGTCGCGAGCGGGGATTGGCCGGCAGCGGGCGATCGGGCAATCTACCGATCAGCTCGTCGTAGACCCTCCTGCGTTGCCTCTCGCCGGTCGCGTTCCATGTCTTCACCGATGTCGCTGTGCTGGACCACGTCCGGTCCAGCACCTGTGGACTCTGCCGCATCAGCGACTGGACCCGGGTCTGCAACTGGTCGAACTGCCGTTTCTGCCTGTTGCGTTGTTCGCGGGCTGTCGGCCGGTTCGCCACCGGTCCGAGTTGCCAAACGGGCGGGGATTCTCCGAAAGTCGCCGCCAGTCCCAGTCCGGACGCAAACAACTTGATCGCCACGGTCGATCCGGCGTCCCGTTCGGCAAAGCGATCGTCCCGGACCAGGTGGCTGAACGAATCGGCATCCCACTGTTTCGACAGCTCACGCGACCGCTCGAATTCCGCACGCACCGATTCGTCCCGTTGCACGAGAATCCGCCCCGGAGCGGCGGTGGTGCGTCGCCCTGGTCGCACGGCCGGTGGGCCGTCGACACCGGGGACCCGGCACGGTTCGATCACCAGGCGACGGGGCGCGATCAGGCCGACGAGTTCGGCGTCGCCAAAATCTTCGAGCAGTCCGAACACGTTGCGGTAGATCGGCTCGCGCCAGATGGCCTCTCGCTGTTCGAAGTAGCCGCAGACGAGTGTCGAGGCGACGCGGGGATCTAGCGCGGCCGAGTACAGCGCCAGCAGTCCGCCCTCGCCGACACCGGCAATGCCGACCGGCAGTGTCTTCAGCCGCCCCCCCTCGAACCGACCCACCAGGTCGACGGCCGCCAGCACCTTCTGCACCTCGTAGCCGATCACGTGCCGGCCCATCTCGAAGGCCTGTCGATAGATGAACTCGCGGTGCGGCTGGTTGGTGTAGGCCACGTCGGGATGTCCCGAGAACTCGTCGTCGCGATTGATCAGCAGTGGAACCACCACCAGGCAACCGGCGGCGGCCAGGCGTCGAGGCAGTTGCGCCGATGCGGGCACCCCGTTGTCGATCCCGCAGAATTGCTCGGGTGTCCAATCGGCGTCGGGGATCGCCACGACGCAGGCCCGGATCCTGCGGGGCACGATCAGCAGCCCCTCGGCAGTGACCCCGTCGAGTACCTTCCAGCGGACCGTGTTGACCGAGCAGTCGTCGGTGTGTGCCAGGTCACCGGAATGCCTGGGGCGTTGAAAGTTCTGGTGTTGGTCGGGAGCGGTGGTGAGACGTCGATCGACGATGCCGGTTCGCTGTCGCAGGCGATTTCGCAGCAGGGCGAGTTTTCGTTGAACCGTCGTGGCCGATTCGCCCGCCACGGGAAAAGTGTTCGGCCACTTTCGGCGGCGGCGATCGGGCGAGGCGGCCAGTTCGCGGAGGCAGAACCTGTTGATGCCCTCGACCATCACGTCGACCAGTGGCCGGGTGGTGGTCAGCGGCTTGGAACCCGGCAACGTCTTCGGCTCGTCGGCGAATCCCGGTGGCGGTGTGGCGGTCGCCAGGACCAACCACAGGCCGGCGAGTGAACGAAGAACCCGGGACATGTTGAGCACACGGAACCAATTGGCTGGCGATGTCGCGGCAAACCCGTCGGCATCGCTTCTAGAATTTGACCGTTGTGATGTAGGTGCCGACCACGAAATAGATGATGAGGCCGCCCCAGATAATGGTGAAGAGTCCGCCCATGATGATCCCGATCCAGGCATGCACCGAACCCTTGACCACGGGGTTTTCGCGACGTCTTTTCAGGCCGATGATGCCGAAGATCAGGGCTGGGATCGCCAGGAGCAGGCCGGCGCAGGGGAGCAACGAGAAGATCCCGAGATAGTACGCGGCCAGGGCGGGGCCGTTCTTGTAGGGGATCACACCACCTGTTGCATCGCCCTGTTCGCGGGCGACAGGTTGCCACTGGTCCAATTGCCCAGTGTATTCGCTGCCCTGGGGTTGGTGTTCGTGGTCCTGCGACATTGTTCGTGGTCCGGTTTCCGGCGAGGCGCGTCATCGCGACGATCAGGCGATGATGTCGTCGATCGCTGCTCCGAAGTCGATCTCGAGTCGTTTCCGGCCGGGGATTTCGAGCCGGCGGGCATCGAGTCCCAGCAGGCGAAACAGCGTGGCGTGGACATCGGTCACGTAGTGCCGGTTCTCGACGGCATGGAATCCCAGTTCGTCGGTCGCACCGTGGACGACACCGCCCTTGATGCCGCCGCCGGCCATCCAGATCGAAAACCCGTAATTGTGGTGATCGCGGCCGTTCTTGCCCTGGACACCGGGAGTGCGTCCGAATTCGCTGGTCCAGACCACGACGGTGTCTTCGAGCATCCCGCGTTGCTTGAGATCGCGCAGCAGCCCGGCGATCGGCTTGTCGGCCTGTCCACACATGCGATTGTGGTTCCCGATCAGGTTGGAGTGGGCGTCCCAGGCTCCGGCGGCTCCGCCACCGTGAAACACCTGGACGAATCGCACGCCCTTTTCGACAAGCCGCCGAGTGGCCAGCAACTGCTGGCCGAAACGTCGGGTGGTTGAGTTGTCGAGCCCGTACAGCGCGTGTGTGTGCTTGGTCTCGCTGTCGAGGTTCATGATGTCAGGGATCGCCGTCTGCATGCGGAAGGCCAGGTCGTACGCCTTGATCCGGGCTCTCAGTTTCTCGTCGCCCGCGTACTCGCTGGCTGTTTGCGCCTGCAGCCGTGTGAGCAGGTCCCGCTTGATCGAGCGGACCGGGCCGCTGACGGCCTGGGCGCTGTTGGCGTACGGAAGAGGGTTTTTCGGATCGACGGTCAGCCAGATCCCCTCGTGCTCGGGTCCGAGGTACTGGGCATCGGTGCCGCCGGCACACTGCGACTCCATCCCCCGGTCGCCGATCGAGAGGAACTGGGGCAGGTTGTCACTGAGCGAGCCGAGGCCGTAGTGGATCCAGGCTCCGACGGTGGGAACACAGCCGTCGAGCATGTGTCGACCCGAGAGGAACTGCAGCTGGGCTCCGTGGTTGTTGTCGGTGGTCCACATCGAGCGGACCACGGCCATGTCGTCGACCAGTTCACGAGTGTGAGGCCACCAGTCGCTGACCTCGATTCCGCTCTCGCCGCACTGCCGGTACCCCTTCTGCAGCGGCAGGATGCGGGCCTTGTCGGTCTTGATGACGTTGTTGAGCACCTGCTCCTTGACGTTGCGGTAATAAGCCGACTTGGTCACATGGTCGAGGAAGGGCGTTTCGGCCAGGGTCTTGCCGGCGTATCGATCGAGTGCCGGCTTGGGATCGAATCCCTCGTGGTGACTCGCCCCGCCTCGCATCATCAGCCAGATCACCGACTTGGCCCGCGGTGTGAAGTGCGGACGTCCCTCGGGGTCGGCACCGTGTGGCGGGGTCCCTGTTTCGCCCTGCAGGTCACGACTGATCATCGCGTCCAGCGCGACACCGGCCAGGCTCATGCCGCTCCAACTCAGCAACTCGCGTCGGGTTGCTTGATTCGGGAAGGTTGCCATCCGGAACGGACCTTTCAGCGAATGACCAGGAAGTCGTTGTGCATGACCAGGACGTGTGCCACGTGACCGTGTGCCCTGCGTCGGGCTGCGGTCGCCTCGAGTCCCTGCTTGATCAACTGGCCCACCAGGGTCTCGCACGCCTTGATGGTAATCGACCGTTCGTTGGTCGAGGGGGCTCGACCGAGAATCGTCTCGTAAGCGGCGTTGACGAATTCCGGGTGCGATTCGGTAGTCAGCCGCTCGCCGATGGCCCCGGACAGGGTCTGCACCAGGCGGCTGTTTGACAGCGCCAGGGACTGCTGCGGAGCAATCGTCTCGTGCCGCCGGTAGCACTCCTCGACACCGGCCGGGTCGAACGATTCGAGCATCTTGTACTTGTCGTCGCGGGCGTAACGGTAGTAGATCGTCCGACGCATTCCGCTCTCAGCCCCGGCACTCGGAAAGACCGTTCCGCCGACGGTGGCGTCGAGTTTTCCCGAGAGTGCCAGCAGGCTGTCCCGCATCACCTCACCCTCCATTCGCCGGACCGGCACCCGGCGATAGAGCCGGTTGTCGGGGTCGGTGGTTTCGGCGGGGTCGGCGTCGTCGATCTTCGACTCGCGTTGGTAGGCCCGCGAGGTCGCGATCACCCGGTGCAGGTCCTTCATGCTCCAGCCACCGGCAATGAACCCGGTGGCCAGGTGATCGAGCAGTTCGAGGTGTTCCGGGCGGACGGTCCGCGTGCCGAAGTCGAACATCGAATCGACCAGCGGCTGACCGAAGTGCCGGGTCCAGATGTGATTGACCGCGACGCGTGCGGTGAGCGGATTGGTGGGACTGGTGATCCAGCGGGCCAGCGCCGATCGACGGCCGGTCGACCGTTTGGGGAACTGCTTGCCGAGCGGCTTGTAGTCGGAACCGGGCTTGGCGGCGATTTTCTGTTCGACCGCCTTGCGGGCATCGTCGACGGCTTTCTTGAGTGCCTGTTTCGTCTTGGCCTTGCCGTCGGCAGCTCCCGCGGCCAGGTCGGACCTGGCCCGGTCCAGCGCCAGTTCGGCCGCAGCGATTTCGTAACGTCGCTGGTCGGCGGCCGCCTTGGTCGCCAGCGGCTTCGCGTCGACATCATCGAGTCCGAAGCGTGCCCGTTCGGCGGCCACCCGGGACAGCAGTGAACTGGTTTCGAGTTCCAGGACCGCGAGGTTCTGCAGGTGGAATTGTTGCCGGGTCTTGAGGTTGTCGATCGATCTCACCAACGACTCTCGTGTCAACACGCCCTTGGGCGGAACCGAGTCCTTGCCCGATGCCAGGTCCTTGTGCAGGGTCACGTCGGGATCGAGGGCCGCAAAGGAGAAGCCGAAGAAGTCGGCAGTCGCCTGGTAGGTCGAAACGGCCAGCCGGCCGCTCCGTCGGGAAATCGGCAGCTTGACCGCCAGGCGGAACCGGCCGTTGACCCAGGCGTTGACCAGTCGGTCGCGGACGGCGACGGTCAATTCGTAGATCTCGCCGTTGTTGACCTGCTGCTTGCCGCGGCCCGGGTAGCTCTCCTTGCCGTCGATCTGCTGGTAGAGCGAGATCTGCTGACCGCTGGGGCTGACGTAGACGTTGAACTGGCCTGGATCGCCGACGTCGAAACAGAGTCCGATCGAACGGGTCGAACCGCCGTTGATCCGGAATTTCGAGGTGGCGACGAAATCGCGCGGCGGCAGTTTCCGGCACTCGTACCGGGCCTGCGTGCCGTCGAGGTTCTGGTTGTGGAGATGACCATCGGTGATGGTCCAGGCCGGTCCGACAGCCTGCCAGGCCTTGGGTCGTGCCTTCTTGAATTCGTCGTCGAACAGGTTCCTGATCTGTTTTGCATCGCCGAGGGTCGCGAGGCGGGCCTGCTGGGCCTTCAACCTGTCCTGGTCGGCGGTTGCCTGTTTGCCGGCGGACGCGATCCTGGCGGCGATGGCCTTGTGCTGCGACCCGATGACCTCCGGACGCAGGCCGGGGTACCAGGCCTGCGGCGGAAGATCGACCAGCTCGGTTGAATCGGGAAGTGACCCAAACAGGGAGGGGATCACCGGGGAAATCACGCGGTTCTTGTCGATGTTCTTCTCGTCGCCCCGGATGAAGAGAAAGGTCTTGGCGTCGAGCTTGGCGTCGTAGACGCGACTGACGGAGGGGGCGTCGGGTGACGTGTTGGAAGTGAGGGGATCGAGGCGGACCTGGTAGGGCTCGAAGAAAGCCCGCCACGAGTAGTACTCGTCCTGGCTCAACGGGTCGTACTTGTGGTCGTGACACCGACAGCAGTTCAACGTCAGGCCCAGGAACGCCTTGGCGGTGTGCTCGACCACGTCATCGAGCCAGTAGTTGCGGTTGAAGAGATTGAAGTTGCGGGTGAGGAATCCTGTGGCCCGAAGCCGCATGATGTCCCCGGGGGCGACTTCGTCGGCGGCGAGCATGTCGACGATCATGCGGTCGTAACCGAGGTCGGTGTTGAGCGATTCGACGATCCACTCGCGCCAACGCCAGATGCTCTTCTGGCTGTATCTCACTTCCTTGCCGAGTCCGAACCAATCGGTGTATCGCCAGATGTCCATCCAGTGTCGCCCCCATCGCTCGCCGTGGTGACGGCTTTTCAACAGCCCGTCGACGACCTTCGCGAAGGCCTCGGGGGACCTGTTGGAGAGGAACTGGTGGAGTTGCTTGCGGGTGGGCGGAAGACCAACCAGATCGAGCGAGACGCGGCGGAGCAGGTGTTCGCGGCCGGCCATTGGTCGGGGCGTGACTTCCTTCTGCCTGTGCAGGGAATCGAAGTAGAGATCGATGGCATTGCCGTCGGCGGCCAGTCGCTTGGACCGCCGGGGTGCCTTCCAGGCCCAGTGATCTCCGGGACCGGCGGGGATCGTCTCGTTTTCGGGCACCGCCGCTCCCTGGACAATCCAGGCCCGGATGACGGCGATCTCCTTCTGCGAGAGCGGTTTCGCCTCGGCGGGCATTCTCAGTTCGGGGTCTTTCGAGGTGATCCGCTGCAGCAACAGGCTCTTGGCCGGCTGCTTGGCGACCACCGCCGCTCCCGATTCACCTCCCTTGTGGATCAGAGTTGCCGCGTCGAGTCTCAGCTTGGCTTTCCGGCTCCGTGCTCCGTGACAGGCGACGCAGTGCTTGACCAGGATCGGCCGCACGTCGCGCCGGAACTCGACACCGGCGCCGAAGATCGGCGTGGTCAGCAGTGCCCAGGTGGCCAACAGAGGAGCAAAGCGTGGCATGATGCCGCCGAGTGTGTCGAAAACGGAGTCCACGATTCTAGCACATCCGGCCGGGGGTGAACTCGTGTTGAACCGGGACGATGGCAGGCTGGCCATCGCACCGCCACCGGCGGTTCGCGTTGACCGTTCGGTCAGTTTGTCCTGGACGAAGCCGACGGGTTAGTATCGCGGCTGTCGATTTGGTCCTGGGGAGAATGATGCCGTGGAGGTGTTCCTGGCCGAGCTTGTGGGCACGGCGCTGTTGATCCTGCTGGGTAACGGCGTGGTGGCCAACGTGGTCCTGAAAGAGACCAAGGGTCACGACGCCGGATGGATCGTGATCTGTGCCGGCTGGGGCTTCGCCGTGTTTGTCGCCGTGGCGTGCGTGGGAAAAATCAGCGGCGCTCATCTCAATCCGGCAGTGTCGATCGGGCTGGCTGCGGCGGGTGTGGGCGAAATGACGTGGTCGCAGCTGCCCGAATATCTCTCGGCCCAGATGATCGGTGCCGTGCTGGGAGCCTCGCTGGTCTTCCTGTTTTACCGGTCGCACTACCGGGTGACCGAAGACGCCGATGCCAAGCTGGCGACGTTCTGCACCGGCCCGGCAATCCGCACGTTGCCGACGAATTTTCTCTGCGAGGTACTGGCGACTGCGGTGCTGGTGTTGGCCGTGCTGATGCACGTTCCGGCCGAATTCGTCGCCACCAATGGATCGCCGGTCAAGGTCGGGCTGGGGTCGATCGGGGCGCTGGAGGTGGGCCTGGTCGTGTTCGCCATCGGTCTCTCGCTGGGCGGGACCACCGGCTATGCGATCAACCCCGCGCGGGATCTGGGTCCGCGAATTGCTCACGAGCTGTTGCCCGTGCCCGGCAAGCGAGACAGCGACTGGGGCTATGCCGCGATCCCGGTGGCCGGCCCGGTTCTCGGTGCCCTGTTGGCGGTCGGGGTGTCCTGGTTGCTGGGAAAGAACTGACGTCGGTCGGGTCAGTCGATCTCCCTCAGTTTCGAGTCCGCCTGCACCTGGAAGCGACGGGTCCGGCCGGCAGCGGTCTTGATCGCAGCGGTCGCCTTGTAACCGGACTCAGTCCGCTCGATCTTCGGAGGGGAGGCCAGTCCCTTCCACTTGTTTCCGGCCAGTCCCAGTTCCTCCAGTGAACCGGCCCACTTCTTGTGTTTGCGGACGAATGACTTCTGGTGGTGATACACACTCATCAGGGCCACCCGGGCGGACCGTGAGGGATCGGTCCGGAACCTGGTGGCGGTCTTGCCGTCGGAGAACTGCACGTAGCCCCACATCTCGGGACGGTGCATGTCGATGATCCCCTGCGGCGACCAGACCCAGTTGTCCTCGCGCAGCTTCGGCACTTTCTTGTACTTGCCATCCTGGACCAGGTGCTTCCATTCGACCCGCGAGAAGTTCACTCGCCATTGGTCGCCGGATCGGGGTGGAGACGGCCGGTTGGCGGACTTGGCCAGCACCTTCCAGGGGATCGCGATCTCGACCGACCAGCCCGCGTCGGTGTCGGAGGGGTCGTTGAGCGTGCCGCGGACCGAGACGGCGGTTTTCAGTCCCGGGATCTCCCAACTGTTGTCCGCCCGGCCGCCGTCCTTGTACGGCCTGGGCAGAAACAGGTCCCACCCGGTGTTCAGGGCGTTCATTTCGAACTCGTAGTACTGGTGGGTGTCTCCGTCGGGATCGATGAACACCTCGAAGTCGTTGTCGTGGAAGATGACCGAGTCGTGCTTGGTCAGGGTGCCCCAGACATGGGGTTCGATCATGTCGGCGGCGATGTAGAAGTGAGTCTTGTTCCAGAGCATCTTGGCGCGGGTGCTGAACCGCGGTTTCGGCTTCCGGGCTCCCTCGATGTCGATGAACGTCCCGGTCCACGCCGCAGACTTCCAGGCCGCATCGTCCAGTCGACCGTCGATCCTGAGCGGCTTGTCGGTGAACTGGCAGACGTAGCCCCGGGGAACGATCGACCGCATCCTGGCCCAGTCCTCGGCCGAACCGGCTGTTGCCGTGGAGACGATTCCGCCGGCCAGGGTGGCGGCCAGGACCAGCAGGATCGTGGTGCGTGTCGACGACATCGGTGTCACTCCTGGATCGGACGGAAGATCTGGGGGCACTGTCGGTGAGACGCCCGTCATTGCACGACCGCAGCTACGGGTTGTTCGACTTCTTCCCGGCCCGCTTCTTTTTCTTCTTCCTGGCTGCGACGGCACCCGACTTGGTGCTCTTGCGGAAGTTCAGCGGGGTGATGCGGTTGCGGACCGGCGCCAGCTGGCGGCCCTTCAGCCGGTCGACGTCCTTGGCCAGTCGGAACCACTCGCCGGCCATCGCGGCGACCCGTTCGGGATGCTCGGTGGCCAGGTCGTTCAACTCGGTGCGGTCCTGATCGATGTTGTACAACTCCCAGCGTCCGCGCTTGGCCGAGACCAGTTTCCAGGGACCCTGCCGCAGGGCGCGGTCGGTGCCGAAGTGGAAGTAGAGTGACTTGTGAGGATCGCGAGTCTCGCCTGCGAAGATTGGCAGCAGCGAGCGGCCCATTATTAGTGGGCCGATCTTGCGGTCGCCGACCCGGCGGGGGTACTTCGCCTTCGTCACGTCCAGGAAGGTCGCCATCAGGTCGATCAGGTGACCGGGCTGGCGGGTGATCGAGCCCGGTTTGGTCTTCAGCCCTTTGGGCCAGTGCACGATCAGTGGGGACGAGATGCCACCCTCGTGCTGATTCTGCTTGTATAGCCGGAACGGCGTGTTGCCGGCGTGAGCCCAACTGGCGTCGTAGGTCCAGTAGGACGCGGGGTCCCACGGCTTCTTGTATCGCCCCCGTGTTCGCTCGAACGGGCACGCCCCGTTGTCCGCACAAAAGAGGATCAGCGTGTTGTCGAGGATGCCCTGCTGCTCGAGGCGGTCGACCACCCGGCCGACGGTGCGGTCCAGCACGTCGACCATCGCGGCATAAACCTCCATCCGGTCCGCCTCCCACCGTTGCTCCTTCGGCTCCAGGCTGTCCCAGGCGGGAACGTGAGATGGTCGGGGGCTCAGTTTCCATTTCGCCGGCAGCAGCCCGCTGGCGACCTGTTTCTCGTGTCGCTGCAGCCGCAGGCGGTCCCAGCCGATGTCGTAGCGACCGTCGTACTTCCTGACGTCCACTTCGGGAGCCTGCAACGGGTAGTGCGGTGCGTTGAAGGCCACATAGAGCAGGAAGGGCTGCTTGCTGTCGGTCGCTTCGTCGAGGAACTGCAGGGCGAAGTCGCCGATGGCGTGGGTCGTGTAGAAGGGGCGGCCGCCCAG
>CAUZRQ010000171.1:0-10420 GCA_963582065.1 Planctomycetota bacterium
CTTACAGGAGAAGGCGACGAACATCTCATGGTAACAGTCGGGGCAGCGAACTCGGGCAAAGCCTTCTTGCAGATCGCCACACTTGAGAAAGGCTGCCACGGACTGTTGGACGATCGGCCGCCAATAGAAGAATCGTTAGAAATTGCCTACCTCTGGAAGTTTTAGCAACACTTACGCCAAATCAAGGTAACGAACGCCCTCAGGTCCTCCATGTGCATCAGGGGATAATCCCCTTCCTGGCCGGCTGTCTTCAGGTCCCAGTTGTACGGCAGGTTCTCCAGCAGGATACGGACCCCTGCCTCCTCGGCCACCGGCACCAGATCGGCCACCGAGCGCCTCATCGCGTCGACCATCACCGCGTAAAAAGACCGGATTTCCTCTCCCTCGGGCAGGAACATCGGATTGGGAATCCCGTGGATCACCATGCCCTGTGCACCGATTTCCCCGGTCAGCCGCAGTGCATCGGCCAGGACCTGGATCTTTTCGGTCCGCCATTCTTCGGTGGGAGCCCCCAGGACGTTCCGTCGTGCGGGGCCATGGACGGTCGTTGCAGTCATGCCCCGCTGTTGCAACTGGCGCGACACATCGCCGGCCACGCTGCTGGGACGGTCTTCCACACCGTGCTGGTCACACGAGAATTCCACGCAACCGAATCCCGCCGCGGCAATCTGGTCCAGCGCGTCTTCCAGTCCGACGCCGCCAAACCCCCCGGTGGAATAACTGACCTGTACCACGATTCAACGCCCCTACCTGCCTGGTCGTCAGTGACACGCGAAACTTCAGCAGGGATCCGCCGAAGTTATCCGCGGGCTACGCGATCTCGCAGTGCCTGAAACAGCGTATATCCTTCTTCCAGCAAGTCCTGCAGTTCTTCCGGCCGTCTCTTCTTCCATCGACGGAAGACGATAAAACCGGTCGGTAACGTCTCGAAAGTCATGTCGGGTTTCGAGGCAAAGAGGTCCAGCAAGGTCTCGTCGAAAAACTCGCGAGTCACCATTTCGTCGTTCGATTTGAGCACGAAGGCCTTCGAGAATCCGGGATGCTGCTCGAAATCGATGTCCTGCAGACCGATCATTCCCCCGATGGCGTCGAGCATCTTCCGCTCGGGCCGAAAATTGAACGTCGGCAACTGCAGCGAGGACGATTCCATCGCCAGCACCGTCTGTCGACGAACTCGCCTGTGCTTGCCGTAACCGGTGATGTACCTGAAATCAAAAATCGAAACACTGACTTCCGCCGTTCCACCAGTGACCAGGTTCTTCAGTTCCTGACCTCTCCCGATATTGCACAGCGGGAGTCCGGCAAGCCGCTGTTGTAGATCAACGTCACCAAGCGGATCAAACTGCAGCGACAGTTGCTCGGTCGCAGCGGCAAAGTCACTGGTCCGCTTCTTCTCCCGCTGACTCTTTACCACCAGAATGACGATGAAGATCGCGATCAGCATCGTGGGGATGCCGAGACAGCAAAGTGTCCCGAAGATGATTCCGACAATTTCAGGTTCTCTTTCGGGGAAATCGTCATCAACTTCACCAATGTGATAGGACTCGCCCCCGAAAACCTTCTCGACTTCTCCGTCGACGACAACCTGTCCTTTCCACTCAGCGCCGTCATCGGCCATCTCGTAATAAAATGTGATTTCCAGTTCTGCCGTGGTATCGCCGACCACTTCGACTAACTCCCAGTCGATCCGACGAGAATCGGGCTGCGCCGTGCCGCGATACTCTTCCTGCCGGCCGCCTGGCCAGCGAGACCACATTCGATAGGCCCGCCGCTTGCGGTCGTACGTCCAGATGTGGATCTGACGGTACGCCTCTTTGTCATTCGACTGGGGTGATTCTGAGACCAGGAAGCGTCGTCTCACCAGTTTCAGCCTGCTGAAATTGACTTCCTCGTTTATTTCCTCTTCCGAGGGCCCGCCGCGGCTGACGTTCTTGTAGAGCCCGGGCCGATTGAAGATCTTCATCTCCAGCATCATCCCCTCGCCATCGTGCGGTTCTGACGCAAGCTGCTCCATCATCTTCGCGTCCATCGACTCGGGGATCGGCTTAAGCGGCGCCGACTCGCCATCGCTCTGCGGAACTTCGCCCTCCGAATCCTCACCAGGCGGGGACGCCTTCGCGGCAGGTCCTGGAGCGGCCTTCACGTCCGTCGCTGGAACGTCCTGCCCGTAGACGACCAGGGGAAGCAATATCAGAAACAAGATCTGCCACCGTTTCGTCACATCATCTCGCCAAGCGTCATGTGTCCACACGGTTCCCAGTCTACACATTTGCGGTCAAACAAACGTCGCCTGCATTACCATGGCTCGCATCGCCTGTGTTCGGGCAAATGCCACGGACCTCCGTTTCCGCTGATCACTGCTGTCCTTCTCCTCGCTGGCGAGGTCGCAGCAGCAGGCCCTGCAGCTGCGATTCTCGAGGTGCGGGAGCCAGCAAGCTGGCCAGCACACCGACCACCACGGCAGGAATCGTGGTGAATATTCCATCCCACCACGTGTTGTTCTTCAAACCTGCCAGTGGTCCCAGGAAATCAAGTGCTTCGGGGCCCAACGCCGGGATCACCATACGGATCAGCGAGAAGACAACCAGGCCGGCCACCAGGCCGGATAACACGCCAAACGTGTTCACACGTGGCAGCAACATCCCCAGCATCAGGACTGCCAGCAACAGGCCCAGTGTCGCACCGGCAATCGAGAGCAGAATATCGAAGACCGGAGAGTCGATCAGCGAGAGCAGGCAGGCGATGCATGTCACGCCCGTGCCGAAGAGAATGGTCAGCACGCGATTCGTCGCGGTCCCCACTTCGCGGCCGTTGAACCAGTCGGTGACCAACGAGGCGGTCATGCTGTTGATGCCGCTGTCCAGGCTGCTCATCGCCGCGGCAAACAGACCGGCGAGGATCAGACCGGTCATGCCATAGCCGCCGGCAAAGTTGATCACAAAATGAGGCAACAACTGGTCCTTGCCCTTACCTGACGAGAACGCTGCGTAGACCGCTTCGTGCGATTGCTGGTAATAAACGTACAGGGCCGTACCGACCAGGAAAAACAAGGTACAGGAAACCAGTGTGAATCCGCCCTTGATAATCAACGCCTTGCGGGCTGCGCTGACCGAATCGACCGTCACGTAACGCTGGAAGGCCCCGTAAGAGGCCAGCTGTCCACCCATGTAGACAAAGAACCCGTAGGCGCAGGCCGAGAACACATTTCGCTCGGCCAGCCCTCCATCGGTCCGGAACATGTTGAACTTCTGATCGGCAACACCGGTCGCCAGGAAGCCCGACCAGCCACCGTCGATCTTGCCCAGCAACAGCCAGAGCAGAAAGACCATTCCCCCGCAGAGAGCGAAGGCCTGGATCGTGTCGGTCCAGATCACTGCCTTGACGCCTCCCATCGCCGTGTAGAGCGTCGCGAGGCAACCCACAACAGTGATCACCACGATCGTCTGGACGGCGGATTGCGTCTGCAGTACCACGTCGAGGATCCGCGAGACGGCCAACAGCATCGTGCCCATCCAGCCGGCCGAGTAGACCATGAAGATCAGGCTGGCCAACAACCGGACCGGGCGGCTGAACCGTCGCTCCAGGTACTCGTAGAGGCTGGCGAACCCCAGTCCCTTGTAGAAGGGGATGAACCAGATACAGGTCACCGGGATCACGAGGAAGGGGATAAAGAGAATTGCCAGCAGCTGGTGGTAGTCCCTGAACGCCCCTTCGGCAGGCAGGCCGACGAAGGAATTGGAACTGAACGTCGTGGCAAACAGTGACAGCCCCACTGGCAACCAGTGCATATTCCGGCCGCCAAGGAAGAAATCGTCGTTGTCTTTCTGCTTGTTGGAAAAGTAGAGGCCCAGACCGATCACCAGCAACAGGTAACCCGCGCAGATGATCCAATCGACGGCTGCTATCTGCTGCACTTCGTATCCTCGCAAACACCGCTGGTGTGGCTCAGCAAGATCATGCCGTCCCTCGACAGCAACAGCGACGCATCAGGTCTCCCCCCCGGCGGCAACCCGCTCGGCCACGGCGCTGGCAATTCGCCAACGGCCGCAGCTGTCACAGGCGGCGTAGTACATGCGATACCGCCCCCCACCAATCTCGACCAGTGCCATGTCTTCGGCGTGGACCGCGTCAATTCCCTCGCCGCCATACCCGGCCCCTTCGACGGCCAGCTCGGTCCCGTCCCAGTCCTGGCCGTCCGGCGAGCGTGCCACAAAAATCCGCGACCGGAATCCTGCCATGTCCGCGGCAATCGAAGCCGCGGCGAAGTCCTCACTGGCCCCTTGCTCCACCGCGTCGACATTCTCGCTGGGATGAACCGGCACGGCCGATCCCGCTGGAGCATCCTGCCAGGTGGAAAAGACCATGGCCCATTCCCCGTCGACCGTCGAGGGTGGAATCACCTCTGCTGCCGTAATTCCCTGCTCATCATGTTCCCCGTGCCCATCTCTCATCCGGCAACCCGGTTCCCACTCGAAATGAAGCCCGTCGTCGGTTACGGCGCTCACCACGTTCTTGGACAGCCGCTCCCCGCTCAACAGACCTCCGGCTCCGAATTCGGCGTTACAGCAGTACAACCGGCCGCTACCATCGGGCAGACCGAGGAAACGAGGACCTCCCAGTCCGCCAGGACTCTGTAACCGGATCCCCTCCTCGTGCTCCCAGTGCAGCAAATCGTCTGAGACGGCACTGCAGATGACCGTCGGCCGGTCGGCCGGACCACGAGATTCAAAGTACAGCCTCCAACGACCATCCGCACACCGGGTCACCGATGGGGCCAGGACGCGGAGCGAGGTATGAAGAACGTCCGGACGTGGCGCCAGGCGGATTCCCGGTTCGACGTGGAACTCCAGTCCGTCATCCGAGACAGCGCTGAGGAGATAGCCCTGGCAGTCCGGAAACGGCTTCGCCGGCCCGACCGCCGTATAGAACAGGCGGAATCCACCCGAATCCAGACGGACAACACAAGGGGCCTGGACCTTGCCGCTGTCGAGATCGCGGCCCCCTTCCATCCGTACTCCGGGATCTTTTTGCCAGGCGAACATCTGCCCCACAACCCTGCTCCTCGCAAATGGACGACACGAACTTCGAGACGTGCCATCGGGATTGTACTCACCGGAGGACCCAAGTCACGCCCGCGACTCGTCCGAATCTGCAGGCGAATCGGCGTGTGGTTCGTCCCACCGGCTACCATCCGCAAACTGAATGTCCAGGTGGCGAGAGTTGAGCCGGAAGAGAGTGATGGCAGACAGGAATTCCTCGGCCAGTTCGGCCCGGGCTTCCTGCCCTTCGGGACCCACCGCCTTGGCCCAGCGTTCATCGACACGGTGACAAAAACACAGTCGGCTACCGTCCTGCAACTGCAGGACCGCCTCGGTGAAATCCGCGTTCACCTCGGCCGTCACGAGCTTCTCGCCCAGTTGTTCCACCCGCGTCGATGACATGTCCACTCCCGATTTACCAGCTCGCCACGCCCGATCTCCGCTCTCACGGAGACCCTCGACAGCCTCCCGGAATGACCAGGAGATGATCGCCTAGCGACCCGTCTCATGTTATACAGTCATTCACAGACGTTCTGCACCGACGCCTGGTTCCTGTCGTGACACAGCAGACCGAAATGGTGGGTACATTCGTTGACACGCGGGGGGCGTGCAGCGCTGACCAGAGAAGGAGCTTGAAGAATGAAGACGGTCGCCATCATCGGAGGAGGATTCAGTGGCACGATGACCGACGCGTTGGAAAGTGGTTATCTCGAGGTGGCTGCCGGCACGAGCGAGCAGCTGGTGCCCGGCGAGGAGAACATTGAGGTTCAGGTCAGGGACAGGGATGGCCGGGAGTCCTCGATCCCTGGTGATCAACTGTACCGGCCCCCAGCCCCGGTTCTCGCAGACCGATCTTCCGTTGTTCGGCAATCTGCTAGAGCGGGGACTGGTCCGCACCGATCCACTCGACATGGGTATCGAGGTCGACGACAACTTCGCCTGCCTGGATGCCGACGGCGTCGTCACGCGACGCTTGTTTGCGATCGGTCCATTGCTGAAGGGCATGCCCTGGGAGACGACGGCGGTACCAGAACTTCGGGGCCAGGCCATGCGAGTGGCCGGGGTTCTCCTGGAACGCGCTCCGGCAGTCGTCGAAGAGGAGCACGTCATCGAGTATTACATTTGACCGTCCGTGTTTGAGACGAATGCCCCGCCCTTCGATCGCCACCACGGACCCGAAATCACCCACCAGGACAAACCGACAATGAGTTCACGCAAGGTCATCATCACGTGTGCTGTGACCGGTTCGATCCATACGCCGAGCATGTCACCGCACCTGCCCGTGACACCCGATCAGATTGCCGAGAATGCCGTGGCCGCCGCCGCCGCAGGCGCCAGCATCCTGCACCTGCACGCCCGGGATCCCGACGATGGCCGCCCCACACCCGATCCGGACGTGTTTCGTCAGTTCCTGCCCCGGATCAAGGCCGAGACCGAGGCGGTGATCAACGTGACAACCGGCGGTGGGCACAACATGACAATCGATGAGCGACTGGCAGGCCCGCTGTCACTGCAACCGGAAATGAGCTCACTGAACATGGGCTCGATGAACTTCGGCCTGTTCCCGGCTCTCGAGAGATTCCCGGAATGGCAGCATGAATGGGAACCGGCCTACCTCGAAGCCACCCGGGGAGGCATCTTCCGTAATACATTCAGTGATATCGAGGCGATCCTGGAACGGCTCGGCAAGGGGTGCGGCACCCGTTTCGAATACGAGTGCTACGACGTGGGACACCTGTACAACCTGGCACACGTTGTCGACCGTGGCCTGGCCGAGCCACCGTTCTTCGTCCAGACGATTTTCGGCGTGCTGGGCGGGATCGGTGCCGATCTCGACAACCTCGACCACATGCGTTGCATCGCCAACAAGCTCTTCGGCTCCGATTACCACTGGTCGATCCTGGCGGCAGGCCGACACCAGACGAATTTCGTAACCAGCGGGGCCATCCGGGGTGGCAATGTCCGCGTCGGCCTGGAAGACAACCTCTACCTGTCCCGGGGAGTCCTGGCAGAAAACAACGCGGCACAGGTCGCCAAGGTCCGCCATATCCTCGAGGAACTGTCACTGGAAATCGCCACGCCGACAGAAGCTCGGGAAATGCTCGTCCTGAAGGGCGGTGACCAGGTCCAGTTTTGAATCCAGACGACGCCACGGCTTGAAGGATCAGCTGTGTCGAGTGAGGATAGACGCGAGACCTTTCGTTCCCCCACTGGCGAACGATGCCGATTCCTCAACCAACACGTCCCGGCCCCACACCAGGAGCACCTCGATATGACACCGTTGCAGACAGTTGACCGGAAAGGCTCGGCCCGCGCTGCGCGCTGCGTGCTCCAGTTGGGAATCGTGTTGGCCGGTTGCCTGGTCGTGCTGGCCGGGCCGATCATCGCAGCCGAGAAGACCTGGAAATCTGGTCTCGCCAAATCCGTGATCACTCCCAAGACCGATGTCTGGCTGGCCGGTTACGGTTCCAGGCGAGTTGCCAGCGAGAAGCTGCACGAACTGTGGATGAAGGCCCTGGTACTGGAAGATGCCGCAGGACATCGCGCCGTGCTGATCACCAGTGATTTCCAGGGCGTCCCCAAGATCATGAGTGACCGCGCCTTCAAACAACTCGAGAAACAACATGGCCTGCAGCGTCACCAGGTAATGATCACGTTTTCTCACAATCACTGCGGTCCGCGACTCGGGGATGACCTGATCGATTACTACCCCGTCGAGGCGGCGCAGGAGGCGTTGATCAAGGACTACACAACGCTAATGGTCAAACAACTGGTGGCAATGGTCGGCCGGGCCATCGAGGACCTCGCTCCCGCGACACTGAAGACCGGCCAGGGACGAAGCACGTTTGCCGTGAATCGGCGAAACAACCGCGAGGCCGATGTCCCGGCTCTGCTGGCAGCGGGAAAACCTCTTGTCGGACCAGTCGATCACACGGTCCCGGTGATGACCGTCACGCGACCCGATGGATGCCTCGCGGCCGTCCTTTTCGGTTACGCCTGTCACCCAACCACGTTGAGTTTCACGAAATGGTGTGGTGACTACCCGGGCTTTGCGCAACTGGAACTGGAACAGAAGCACCCCGGTACCCTGGCCATGTTCGTCAACACCTGTGGCGGTGACCAGAATCCTCTGCCGCGTCGAAAAGTGGAACTCTGCCAGAAGTATGGGCACATACTGGCCGTCGCAGTCGAGGAAACTCTCGAGAAACCCCTGCGGCCCGTGTCGATCGGCCTGCGGACCGCTTTCGAGTACGTCGCTCTGCCTTACTTGAAAGTCGTCACGCGAGAAGACCTCAACGCGGCTCTCAAGAAATCCAACCGGATCGAGAAACGCTGGGCCGCCCGTCTGCTGGCCAAGCTGGATGCCGGTGAAAAGTTCTCCCCGACGTATCCCTATCCGGTCCATGCCTGGCGACTGGGAAAAGGAACTCTGCTGATCGGCATGGGTGCCGAGACCGTCGTGGATTACGCTCTGCGCTTCAAAGTCGAATTCGGTCCGGGCACCTGGGTCTGCGGTTATGCGGATGACATGATCTCGTATATCCCGTCCCGTCGTGTCTGGGAAGAGGGGGGCTATGAGGGTGGTGCCCGGCTTTACGAGTATGGACGGCCCGCTTACCGCTGGGCGGGTGACGTCGAGGTTCGCATCGCTCGGTCGGTGCACAAGCTGGTCAGGCAAGTCACCGACTAGGCGGACACCTGGCAGCAACCGGGGTCTCTCACCTGGTCGCCGAGGAAGAGATCATGAGCATCGAGAGCCTGCGACAGCGGAGCCACTGGGTCGCCGGCGTCGTGATCCTGCTGGTGATCGTCGGGATCGCGGTCGCCGGCGTGCCCCTGCAGAAAGTCCTGCAGGCTTCCAGTCCGCCGTCCCCGATCCTCTTCGACCACGGGCTTTCGCCGGCTAACATCGAGGCGCCTGTTACCTGGAACAACCGGCAATGTAGGTCCTGTCACCAGGACGAATACCGGCAGTGGCAGGCCAGTCGTCATGCCGCGGCCGCCACGAACAGGAAATTCCAGGCCCAGTGCACACAGTCGATCGGCGGACGACGACAGTGGTGCGTCAACTGCCACGCACCCACCACGCCCGACGGTGATCGCCTGCCGACGCAGGAACCCCGAAACCTCGACAGGCTCTTTTCCGAACAACCACCCTGGCTGGTTGCCGGAGTCGATTGTCTGACCTGCCACGTCCGCAACGGCAAGGTCCTGACGACGCACATCTCGGCGAAGGGGCAACAGGCACACCCGCTTCAGCTGGCTCCGGAACTGGGAACCGCCGAGTTCTGTGCCGGTTGTCACCAGTTTGCCTTCAAGAGCACGACCTTCGGTGACGAATTCCACGGCCAGCTGCAACAGGCCAGCCTCGAGGAGTTCCTGGACTTTCGACGATCGGGTGGTGCCGAGGACACCTGCCTGGATTGTCATATGCCCAATGGCGATCACCTGATGACTGATAGGAAATTTGATTTCTACCACCAGAAACCGAGTCCACAAGGTGGAACGGCTAATTCAAGGGGAAAGGAGTTCCCCTTGCCGGTTTTGGCGATGTTGTGTGAAGCGGCGGCCTGTCAGACCGCAAGATATGTGTCGATCGCGGCTTATGCTACCGATGGTACGCAACGTCCCCATGCCGATGCGTGTCGGGGATGATTTGATGATTAGAAGCTTGCCAGGAACGTGTCGATGTCGACGTACGTCAGTTCCTGGGACTGGTCGGCTTGGCCCGGCGACCCGATTGGGCTGTCCGAGCAGGAGGAATCCAACTCCAGGACCAAATCCTCCACGTCAGGTGGCGCCCTCGGTGCCGATGCCTGCTACAGGCTGCAGTGTCTCAGAATCTCTTCGATGACCTCGCCCCGAGGCGGTTCGAAAATGCCACCACCTGCATCTGGCCGCCGCACTGTGGACAAGACAAGGGGTCCACTTCATAAACCCGCTTGATCAACATCGCCCGTGTTTTGCTGCTGCGCGTCGCTGCCGCAGCGGAAGTTGCATCCTCGCTCGATGGCTCGGCGGATGCTTCTGCTTCTGCCTTCTGGCGCATGCCGCGCGACTTGTTCGAGTACCAGCCGTAGTAGCGAATCAGATGCGAGCCCTTCGGCGGAATGTGCTGCGTAAATTCCGCCAGGAAATCAAGCGGCGGCAGGATCTGGAAATTCCGCTTCACTCCTGCTTGCGTCCCGTCTCCCTTGGGATCGGGAAAGGCGCGGCAGGCCTGCTTCCCGGCCTGGTAGACGATCTGTCCTGTATCGCTGACCTTGACCAGTCGAGAGAGACTGAAGGACAACGAGTCATGTACTGCATCAGACGCTCGATACCGGCCCGATCGCCTGCGGGCAGGAACACCGACTGGTCCACACTGAAACCGCTGTGCT
>CAUZRQ010000172.1:0-10190 GCA_963582065.1 Planctomycetota bacterium
AGCAAGCTCGTTGGCCATCTTCCCGAGTGTGTGGCTCAAAAGGTGGGCTCCCCCTGAAGGCAAGCTTCCGATTGGCGACCAGTTTTTCGGCCGATGGTGACCGGTCCCAGCGTTTTCCAGCTTGTGGACCTTGAAGAGTTGCTGATTGAACGTATGCCGAGGGAGCGTGGTTCGGACCTGGCGGGTTGAACGCCGGGGCCGGGGTGAGGAGACTGGGGTTCGGCCCTTTGGCCACTCGCGGTGCATCGAGCACCAGACCATGGAACACCAGTCCCGTGCGAGACTGACCAGTTCATGGTCCGGCTCCAATAGCTCAGGACATTCTGTCCTGACGGAATGAGAAGAAATGAAGAACATGCTCGCCGGGCTTCTGTTGCTGCTTCCGCTGGCAACCGACTCAACAGCTGCCGATCAACAATTGGAGTTGGCGTCTCCGTTTGGGGACAACATGATCCTGCAGCGAGAAACCGATGTGCCGGTGTGGGGATTCGACGCGCCAGGGAGCCGGGTGACGGTCGATTTTGCGGGGCAAATCAAGACCGCCGTCGCGGACAAGAATGGCGACTGGATGGTGAAGCTCGATCCCCTGAACGTCTCAAGGGAAGAGCGACAGTTCAGGGTGAAAAACAACCGGGGAGATTCCATCGACCTTCAAGGCGTGCTGGTCGGTGAAGTGTGGTTCTCCTCCGGTCAATCCAACATGGTTTGGACGGCGGGCAAGAGCATGTGCAGAGAAGTCGCTCGCGAAATTGCCGGCGCGAAAGAGGACATTCCCATCAGGGAGATCAACATCAACACCGTGTCCGCCCTCTATCCCCAGAAAAGAGCCACTTCAGAGGGCGGGTGGAAAAAGGCCAGCGGCGCGAGCGGTTTCTCAGCACTCTCGCTCTCGTTCGCCCACGAACTCTACAGGGAATTGAAGATGCCCATTGGCATCCTGCTCGCCGCACACAGCAATACCAGGATCGAAGCCTTCACCCGACGCCAGGCCTTTGAATCGCATCCGAAGCTCAACAGAGATGTCGATCTCATGCACGACGCCGATCCGCTGACCGAGCAAGGCCGCAACGCCTTTGCGAAGTACTACGATCACCTGAAAGCATGGCAAACGGAGGCTGGTGAGATCGCGGAAACTGGCGGCAGGATGCCTGCACGACCAAATCTTCCTGGCATTGCCGGGATGTGGCGAGGGCCATCACAGTTCTTCAATGGCAAGATCGCCCCAGTGGCTCCGTATGCAATTCGCGGCGCGATCTGGTGCCAGGGGACCAGCAACAGTGGCGACGGCAGGATTTACGCGGCGAGGATGGAGGCCCTCGTCAAAGGCTGGAGAGATGCCTGGGAAATGCCCGAGATGCCCTTCTACTTCACTCAGATGCAGTGCTATGGAGCGGCAGATCCAGACAACGTTGGCTTTGCAGATATCCGCCAGGTCCAGCACCGCTTCTTCATGAACAACCGTGAGAATGTCGGGATGGTGGTCCAGTCGGACCTCAACTCGGCCAGGCCCGGGGGGATCCACTACTACAACAAGCTTCATCCCGGGATGAGAATGGCGCGCTGGGCGCTCGCCAGGCAGTATGGCAAGGACATCGCCTACACCGGCCCGATCTACAGCGGCTACAAAGTGGAAGGCACCAGGGTGGTGGTCGCGTTTGAATCGGGAAGCCTCTATGGAGGCTTGATGGTGGCCAGCAAGGGCATGGCCAGGGACTACCGGACGCCGGGGAAATTCGTCGAACCGGCCAAACCCACTCCCGACGCCACGCTCAACCACTTTCGTCTCTGTGGCAAGGACAGGAAGTGGCACACCGCGGATGCAGTGATCTTCGGCGATACCGTGGTTGTCAGCACCAGCGACGTGCCCGCTCCGATCGGAGTGCAATACGCCTACAGCGCCGTCCCGGAAAACTCGAACCTCTACAACCACGCCGGTCTGCCGGCGACACCGTTTGCAGCGATCGATGGCGAGCTGATCTTTCAGGAGGATGACCTGGAGAAAGCCGCCGCCCAGAAAGCGAAGTATGCCCGTTTCACCGACCCCAACTACCCCATCCTCCAGGTCGCGGAATACTATCGCGACGGTGCCATCCTCCAACGCAATCAACCCATCTCGGTGTGGGGACATGCCAATCAGGGCGTAGAGCTGACCGTGGCTCTCGATGGCGACACCAGGACTGCCGTGGCCAATGACCTGCAGCAGTGGTCCGTGTCTTTTCCGGCACGGAAGGCGTCGAGCGAGCCAATCACCCTGAGCGTTGAGTCCAGCCATGGCTTCAGCAGGACAGTCCGGAACATCCTCTTGGGCGATGTCTGGTACCTGACTGGCAGCACGCTGCTGACCTCCGAATGGGCCTACAATCAGCGCGACAAGGAGATCGAACTTCCTGCTGCGATGCCGCTGGTTCGCGAGTTCAAGAGAAAGACAGCCGCCAGCAGCTTCCCGACCCCCAGGAAGCGCCGATTCGAGACCGGGGGAGGCAAGTACCGCTCGTCTTGGTTGACGGCCGATTACTCGACGGAGGGTAACGGCGTGACCATGTTTGCGTATCAGTTTGCCAGGACTCTCGACCGCCAGGGGATTCCGCAGGGTTTCATGACCATGTCATGCGGTCGGGGCGGGCGGAATCGACAACTTGCTTCACCGTTGTCATGGACATCGTTCCAGGGCGTGAAGAACGTCAACGCCCCCGCCTTTAAGACGCGCCTCAACGAACTGTTCCTGCAGTTCCCCAATACCGAAGTGGCGAAGAACGCCGTCACCAAGCACGTTGGCGAGGTCAGAGCCTTCGTCTCAACTATCACGGATGCCGGCAAACGCGGTGCCGATCTCTCCAGGGAGATCGCACTCCGGGCACCTGCATTTCCGGAAGCCGGTAAAGCGGGCACCGTGCCCTCGGACACGATTCCCACCTACGCTTACAACTGGTGCGTGAGTCCGCTGACCCCCATGGGGGTCAGGGGTGTGATCTGGGTCCCTTCCGAAAGTAACCTCGGCGAGACCCCTGCCCACTACGCGGCCGAACTCGAGATCTACGCCAGGAGCCTGTCGAGTACCTATGCTCAAGAGGACATTCAGTTTCTCTATGCACAACCGGCAAGCTCGTTGGTCGAAGGCATCACCGCACCCAGGATCCCCGGCGCGAAGAGCATCACCTTCGATCAATGGCCAAAGAGCTTGAAGGCCATCGCCGCGGCGCTGGCCAAACTGGCTGACTGAGTGTGGTGTGATCTCATCATAACTCACGAGAAGAAGACCATTCCCGAACCGCACGATAACGCTGATGGACCCCTCGCCCGACCCGAGAGGGGCGCGGTTCGGACCTGGCGGGTTGAACTGATGAAGAACGAAAACAAGGACACGAAGTCATGAGAACGAATTCGGCGATCGCAACCTGTGGAGTACTGATCGCCCTGATGATTGGGACCTCAAGCGTTTGGGCAGCCAAGCCCAAGGCGGTACCGCAAACGCCACTCACCGAGGCTGGTCAGAAACTAAAGACACGGTATGCCGATCAGCTCAAGAGACTGCGTACCGAACTCACCGCCAGGGTACCGCAGCAGGATCAGGCAAAGGCTGATGCGCTGAATGCGTTCCTTTCCAGCAGCGCACTGGACGCCAAGTTCGTAAAATACGTCGTCCTGCTCGCTGCCACGCCTCAAGGCCTGGCAGCGTTCGCCCAGCAGGGAACTGTGCAGGCGGCCCTGGTCGAGAAGATGCTGGCGGACGCCGAGCTCATGAAGCAGATGCTGGTGGCCGACGGCGCCAACGCCAAACGAGAGAGGCGAGGCTATGGCCCGGCACAGTACGGCCAGGCCATGAAGATCGATGCCGAAATACGAAAGGTGAGCAAGAAAGCCGCCACCGGTGTCCTGAAGCGGTTGGCGCTCGCCATCGCCCTGGAACACGCGGTGCCGATCGGGCAGACAAACCCCACGGCCCAGACCGACGCACCTGAAACATCAGACCCGGTCAAGCGCTACCTTCACTACGAGAAGGCCTACCTCGACGGCGAACTGGATCCGGCGTTCGAGCAGCTGAGCACCTGGGAGCTCCGCATGGTCGTTAACGGCGACGAGCCGGACGAGACCCTCGCCTGGGGACGCGAGATGCTCCGAAACTTCCGACCCGACCACATCTACAACTCGAATTTCGGCTGGCGGTACGTGAGTCTCGTCGGTTCCGACGTCAAGTACGGGTCAGGGAACGTCAAGTACGACAGGCCAGAGCTGCAGAAGTATCAGAACATCCTCATGAACGGAGGAGTGTGCGGCCGGCGCGCATTCTTTGGGCGCTTCATTCTGCGAGCCTTCGGGATCCCGACGACCGCTCGTCCCAGTCGCGGCCATGCCGCCCTGGCGCATTGGACGCCCAGGGGCTGGGTCGTGAATCTGGGCGGAGCCTGGGGCAGCGGCTGGACCAGCACGCGATATCACAAGGACGTCGATTTCCTCGCAAGTACACAGGCGAGGAACAACAGGGAGGCCTACCTGCAGGTCAAGCGGGCCCAGTGGGCTGGCGACGTACTGGGAGAAAAGCGGACCCACGGGGAACACGACGGAAACCACGCCTTTTGGAACGGCGTGGCGCTCAGAACGCAGCGAGCGATCATCGAGGAGGCAAAGGCCGTTACGCTCGACGCGCTCGGCGAGGATCTCGGCGAGTCCAACGAGCCGACCGTAGCAGAGAAAGTCATCGCCTCGCCGGTCACACCCGCGGACAGGAAGATCACCTACGGCAAGGACGGCGTCATTTCGATACCGGCCGCCGCATACAGCAAGCCGTCCGGCAACACGCGTGAGGTCTTTGCCATGAAGAGCTTCGGAGGTGGTCTGCAGATCTTCCTCCCGCGATTCTTCCCCCAGGGTAAAACGGTTATGCGCGGCGGCACATGGAAGGGCCTCGCCAACGCATGCACCTCCGGCAAGCGACTCCTCAGCGGCGGCTATGGCAGATACGAGAACTGGGGTCTCCGGGCAGCCGTGTCGCATACCGGCAGCGGTGCCGGAAGTACATTGACGCTCGACCTCGGTGACGGGGAAACCATGGAACTGGTCTACATCAAGCCCGGAACGTTCGTGATGGGTGGCGAAAGCAAGACCGATGGCAGGTTCCAGTGCGTCGAGGTGCCCAAGCACGAAGTCAAACTCACCAGGGGTTTCTACCTGGGCAAGTACGAGGTGACGCAGGCGCAGTACCAGGCCATCATGGGCTCGAACCCCAGCCGGTCGACAAAGGGCCCGGACTGCCCGGTTGACAATGTCGGCTCAGCTGACGCGTTGACGTTTTGTGGGAAGCTCGCCGAAAACACCGGGCGGGACGTGCGACTTCCCACCGAGGCTGAGTGGGAATATGCCAGTCGAGCAGGCCGTGACACGAAATGGTTCTTCGGCAACGATCCCTCGCGGCTCGGAGAGTATGCCTGGTTCAAGAACAACGCGGGTGCCAAGTCGCATCCCGTGGGTCAGAAGAAGCCCAATCCGTGGGGGCTCTACGACATCTACGGCAACGTCTGCGAGCGTATCTCGGACACGTATGCCCGAAACTACTATGCACAGAGTCCCAAGCAGGACCCGACCGGACCCAGGGTGGGCACGAAATCTCGCTTCGAGTACAAGATCACCGCCCCACGATCGGGCAAGTTCTCATTGACCGCGCGGGTGGTCACGGCGAACTCCAATCAGCGACTCAACATCTCTGTGAATGACGTCGATTCGGAGATCGCCATCGAGATGCCCTTCACCGTCGGGACCCGGCAGGACTCGCAGCCGATCACGCTCACACTCCAGAAGGGCGAAAACACCCTGCGGTTCTGGCGCAACCAACCGCCGCAGTACGGGCTGGCCATCAAGGACTTCACGCTCACGCCAGTGAAGTAAACTTCTGCGCAGCAGGATGGTGGTGGATTGCGAATCCGTCATCATCCTGGGAGGGGCGACTGGAGTCTGAGTCGACCGAAACCGAACGCTCGGCGAAGATCGGCGTCGCGACCATGATCCGGGCGGTCAGAATGTCGCCCCGTCACGTCACCATCACTTCGCAGACTCTTTGCGCTCGAATCGAAACAGGCCGCGCCCGTTCGCGCTGACGATGGCGAAGTAGACTTCCCCGGTTTCGTCCTCGCCAAACGAAATCACCGGCAGTTTGTTGCCCGGGATCAAGTGATTTGAGATCACCTTCTTTTTCGATTCGTCGTACCGCAGTGCCCAGACCTTGCCCGTAACGTAATCCGCGTACAGATACGCGCCGACCAGCTCGGGCAATCGTTTGCCGCGATAAACGTGGCCGCCGGTAATCGACTTGCCGACCACATGATCGTACTCCCAAATCGGATCGATCAGGTCGGGACTCGGCCCGCTGCCTTTGTTGCCGAACTTGTGCTTGGCTTCGCGCAGGTTCCAGCCGAAGTTGCCGCCGCGGGTGATCAGGTTGATTTCTTCCCACAAGTCTTGCCCGACGTCGCCCGCCCACAGCGTGCCTGTTTTCCGATCGAACGACATCCGCCAGACGTTCCGCAGCCCGTAGGCCCAGATCTCGCCTCGTGCCTTCGGCTGACCGACAAAGGGGTTGTCGCGGGGAATCGCGTAGCTCAGCCCCTTGTCCTTCCGATCCACGTCGATCCGCAAGATCGAACCCAGCAGCGTGGCCTTGTTCTGGCCGTTGCCGTGCGGGTCTTTCGCACTGCCGCCATCGCCCAGGCCGACGTACAGATAGCCGTCGGGGCCGAATGCGATCGTGCCGCCGTTGTGGTTCCAGAACGGCTGCTTGATCCGCATGACCTCTTCTTCAAACGTGGCGTCCGCTCGATTCGGATCGTCCTTCGAAACGCGAAACCGCGAAATGACCGACGTGTGCGGCGCGTCCAGCGTGCTGTAATAAACGAAGAAATAGCCGGTTTTCTTGTACTTCGGATGGAACGCGAAGCCCAACAGGCCTTCTTCGTTTTGCTTGTCGTTGTAGGCAACCTTCGGTTCGAGATTCAAAAAGACCGTTGTCTTTTTCGCCGATTGGCGGTTCTCGAAAACGTGAATCACGCCGCGCTGCGTGGCGACGTGAATCCGGTTCGAACCGTCGCCGGCATGCGTAATCACAATCGGCCGCAAGGGCTGGGCCTTGCCGCCATCGGAAACGGGCGACCAGCCGGACCATTTCAGGTCGGGAAACGCGGCCTGCGCCTTGAGCGGTAACGGTAACACTAACACTCCGCCGGCCGAATTCGAGTTGGGCGGATCCGAGGCAATCGACGGTGCGGCCGACAACTGCAGCCAGATCAGAACAATCAGAAGACAAGCAAACAGACGGGAGCATCTGAATGGCATCATGGTGGTGGTTCCCGGGTTGGTATTTGGTGGAGTTGAGTTTCCTCGCGGCCCGATTTTGGTCTCTGGGGCTGCGATCGTTTCAGATCGTCTCAGATCGAGAACATCTCGCCTAGCGACTCCAGCACGCGCTGTGCTGTCGACGGCCGCAGTTTCCCGACTCGCTTGACAAGTCGCTGTTTGTCGACGGTGCGGACCTGATCGACGGCCGCTACCCCCTTCTTGCCTTGAACCCGTGTGGCGACACGAAACGGATAGGCTCGTCCGGACATCAACGGAACTACGACAACTGTCCTCAAGTGAGAATTCAATTCATCTGGCGAAACAATCACAGCGGGCCGCGTCTTCTTGATCTCGCTGCCGATCGTCGGGTCGAGGTTGACCAGCCAGACTTCGAATCGTCGCACTACCATTCCCCATCAAAATCCGAGGTCGTCGCGTCCCAGTCGTCGACTTCGTCGTCAACGGCGGCACGACAGGCCTTCGCGGCTTGTTCCCAGCCCTCTCGCGTGCGCCTCGCCGACTGAATCGTGATCAGGCCGGCGGAAACGTCCAGTTCGAGTTCATCGGTCAACTGGGCCTGCTCGATGACAGCCTTGGGCAGCCGAATGCCCTTGGAGTTTCCGATTTGCACCAGGTCGATTCGCATCACCGCCTCCTGTTGGCGACCGTAAATGTAATTACATTGTATTCCACCCTGGGGCCGGGTCAAGACGCCTGGATGATTGCCAATGACGATCCGGGTTGCTGGCTTGTCGGGGGAGGTTCACAGATCGAGAGGCTCGGATGTGGAACCCTGTGGGGGGGGCTTTTCCTACCCAGCGTAGCCCGCCTGACGGCGGGCAACACTGGGCTTTGGGATGGAACCGCTTCGCGGTTGTCTGGCTACGATAGTCCGCCGGTGGTGCACGAGGGAATCGCGGCGATGGCGGCGGCCTACCTGTTTCACGTCTGCCGCAACCACGCCTTCGCCGACGGCAACAAGCGAACAGCTCTTGCGACAGCCGAAACGTTCGTCCTTCTGAACGGGCGGCAGCTGTCGGCCGGCAACGAGCAGCTTGCCGAACTCACGCTACAGGTTGCCGACGGCACGCTCACCAAGGATCAGACAATCGCCTTCTTTCAAGAGCACGTCACGGACTAGACCCGGGTGGCCGTGGTTGGAACACTCGACCGTGCCGACATGCGAATCGTGATCCAGCACAACACTCAACCGGAATGACCACCCGCTAAGGCCGATCGATGAATCGCAGAATCCTGTTCCTGTTCCTGTTCCTCTGCCGCCTGCCCGCGATCGGTTCTGCCGCAGAGCCTCCCTGGAACCAGTTCCGCGGCGGACGGGGCGATGGATCCTCGATGGCGGCCGGGATTCCGTCGACCTGGAGCGAGTCGCAACACATTGCCTGGAAGACTGCGATCTGGGGCAAGGGGTGGTCGTCGCCGGTTGCCTGGAAGGACAGGGTCTGGCTGACCACCGCGACCGTCGATGGACGCCGGCTGGCGGTGATCTGCCTCGATCGCAAGACCGGCAAGATCCTGCACGACCGGACCATCTTCACTCCTCGCAAACCCCAGTACTCGGACCCGTTCAACAGCTACGCGTCGCCCACCCCCTTTGTCGAAGACAACCGGGTCTACATTCACTTCGGCAGCCTCGGCACCGCCTGCCTGGACACCTCCACCTGCCAGGTCATCTGGAAACGCGACGACCTGCCGTGCAACCATTTCCGCGGCCCCGCCTCCAGTGTCTCGATCCACGGCAACTCGCTGTTTCTTCCCTTCGACGGCTCGGATCGGCAATACGTCACCGCTCTGGACAAACACACCGGCAAGACCATCTGGCGGACCGACCGCGATGTCGATTTCGGTGGCCTCGGAGGCGCCCACCGCAAGGCGTTCTGCACGGCGCGGGTGCTGACTCACCAGGGGCGGACCCAGGTCGTGATCCCCGCTGCCCTGGCCACGATGTCCTACGACCCTCGCACCGGCAGGGAACTGTGGCGAGTGGTCCATGGGGGAGCCAACACCGCCTGCCCGCCGATCTTCAGGAACGGCCTGGTGTTCTTCAACAGTGGCGACGTCACCAACCGGCTGTACGCCGTCAGGCCTGATGGAAGTGGTGACGTCACCGGGACCCATGTCGTGTGGTCGACCATGCGAGGTGTTCCCTCACGGCCCTCGGTACTGCTCGCCGGAGACTCGATCTACATGATCAGCAACGCCGGAGTCGCCTCGTGTGTCGACATCACAACGGGCAAAACCCGCTGGAGCAGTCGGATCACCGGCAAGTACTCCGCCTCGCCCATCCTGGTCGACACGCGGATCTTCTGTTTCGAGGAGGAACGGGGCAGGTGCCACGTGTTTGCCGCGGACCCCAGGGGCTATCGCCCACTGGCCAGTAACGCGCTGGATGCGAGTTTCATGGCCTCGCCGGCGGTCACCGACAGGCTGTTGTTGCTCCGCACCAAGACCCATCTCTACGGGATCTCTGCCGATTAACCTCTACAGCAATTCGCGGATCGGCGTGCCGTCGGGGATCAGCGGGACCGGACGGCCGCTGGTGTCGGGAATCATCGCGTCGTAGTCGATTCCCAGGAAGCGGTAGACGGTGGCCAGCAGGTCGTTGGGATCCAGCTGCCGCTGCTTGGGGCGGACTCCCTTGGCGGTGGTCTCGCCAATCACCTGGCCGGTTTGCATGCCGCCGCCGGAAACCAGCACCGACATCGCACCGGGGTAGTGGTCGCGACCGGGCTGCATGACCTTCGACGAGGTGCCCTTTTGAGGATTGATGCGTGGCGTACGGCCGAACTCACCAGCCACGATCACCATCACCTTCTTGTCCAACCCTCTCTGGTAGATGTCATCGACCA
>CAUZRQ010000173.1:0-10189 GCA_963582065.1 Planctomycetota bacterium
TTGGTTGAGCCGGGCGACGGCGGCGAGGTCGTCGTCGCCGATGTTCCGGAAAAGCACCAGTTCGCCGTCATGCAGCCGCCCCTGGTCAAAGGCGATATCGAGCCCGGTGCGGGGAGCCGACAGGCGACAGATTCCCTCGAGGGTTACCGGAGTGTTCCGGAGCGAGAGTTGCTTGAGTGCAGCCAGGGGGCCCAATTCGGCCAGGCCCTCGTCTGTCACGCCGGTATTGTCGAGCACAAGGGTCTCGAGTTGGATGTGGGCGGCGAGATGGACGAGTCCGGCGTCGGTGACTGCCCCGGGCAGGACCAGCGCCTGCAGGTTCCTCAACTCGGCCAGGGCCTGCAGCCCCGGGTCATCGAACGCGGTGCCGGCGAGATTGAGTCGCGAGATGCTGGCCAGGCCCCCGAGGTGACTGGTGAAGGCCCCGGCATCGACCTGCAGATCCTGCAGGTTGAGCACCTTGAGGTTGGTGAGGTCTTTGAGGCTCGTGAGGCCGTCGGCGGTCACCGCGGTGCCGCCGAGGTAGAGTTGCTCGAGGCTCTGGAGTGCCGCGACGTGTTGCAGTCCCGTGTCGGTCAGCCTGGTGTCACGGAGATCGAGCGCGATCAACTGGGCACACTCGGCGATGTGTTCGAGGTGGCGATCGGTCAACTGCTTGTTGCGGTAGCAGGAGATCGAGCGGATCGTTCCGTCCGAGTCTCGGGTGATGGTCGCTCCGATTGCCTCGAGTGCCTTGTCGGCCGTCTCGGGTTCGTCGGTCACCGGCACCCCGGCCGCCTTGGTTTCACCCGGACCGGGGTCGGGTGAATCGGAGCCGCCACCGATGGTGATTTCCGGGACCGGCTGCGGGTCGTCGCTCCCACATCCGATCACGGCGCACAGGCCCGGGAGACAGGCGAGCAGCCCAGCCGAAATCACGCCGCGCATGAGAGGCCTCGTCGTGGCTGAACGTGGTCGTTGGACAGGTGGCGGAATTCGGACGACCCGCGGCCCGGCAGGCCGTCACTGGAACCGCTTTCAGACTAGCCGACCTGTCGGCATCCGGCAAACCCCGATCCTCAGGACCAGATGGTGGTCGCTGTTGTCAGCCGACGGATCGATGCAGCAGAATGGACCGTTGCACCGGTGGAATCCTTCGAGGAAGATCCGGGCCGAGCAATGAGACGAGTCCAGCCGAGGCCGACCGACCGTGAACCCGCCACTACCGGATCGGCCAACTCGCATTTGTGCCGTACTGACGGTGGCCTGGTTGGCTCTGCCGGTCCAAGTGGCGGTCTCCGGTGAACTCCAGATCGAGTCGCTCCACTGGGGATTCGACGGCCGTGTGGTGGCCCCCGCCTTCAACCCGCTGACAGTCATCGTGTTCAACTCCGGTGACGACGACCTTTCGGGGAAACTCGAACTGCAGAGGCTCCGTTCCAGCTACTGGCCGGTCGGTCTCCCGATTCGCCAACCGGTGTTTCTCTCGCCGACCGCACGTCGCCCGGTCCGCTTCTACCCGTACGTGATCGGAGAATTCGACGACTGGCGGTTGTCCTGGATCTCGAAGGACGGAACGCGACGCGAAATTGACACCGGTGGCTGGAAACTGCGTATCGGCGAACCGGCCACCGTGTTGCTGCAGCGGTCTTCCCGACTGGCCGATCCCAGCGGGCGGTTGCGGAAACTCAACGAGTCGTGGTTTCCATCGGTTTCGACTGCCACCGATGGTCTCGCCGGCGTTGTTCTGGACCATCATCCCCGCTGGGACGTTCCCCGCCGCCGCGCTTTCCTGGAGTGGCTCGGCCGTGGCGGCACGTTGCACGTGCTCGAGGCTCCCGACGGTCGCCCGGTCGCCTTCGGAGCTGGACTCAAGGTGCTCAACGGCACCGGCGTCCTGACGCGATTTGGAGCCGGGCGGGTGATCAGGCAACCGTTCGGTGTCGATGCGATTCCCGACGTGTTGCCCCCCCTGTCGACCGGGCGGAACAAACGCACCGTCACCGGCAATTCGGTATTGATATACGGCGTCGAATCGTTGACCCGGATTGATGATGCGGCGATATTCAGCGCGCTACGGAGTATTACACGGCCCAGCCGAAACTGGCCGCTGATCTACCTGGCCTGCCTGGTCTACATGGCGGTGTTGTTTCCTGGCGGATTCGTCTACGGGCGGGGAGTCCGTGATTTCCGCATCGTCCTGGGCATACTTGTCGCCATTGTCGCCGGCTTCAGCCTGATCTTCTTCCTGGTCGGACGCCGCGATGATGCGGCGGCGTTGACGATCCGCACAGCCACCGTGGCACATCACCTCGCCGACGGAGATCTCGAGTACCGACAATGGGTCGAGGCTGCGGTGACCAGTGGCGGCGAATACCGGTTCACTCACCAGGGACGTGGGCGGCTCTATTCGACCGCCCAGAATCTCGAAAAGGTTGTCGGCAGGATCTCGCACGGTGGGGACGCCTCATTGACGGCCGAAGTGCCGCCATACTCCTCGAGCACGTTCCTGGTCCATGGCCGATTGCCGGGGGCGGGGACCGGGTTGACGCTGGTCGAAATCGAGGTGACCGGGGGGTTTCTGCAAGCCCTGGTGCTGACCACCGGCGCCGGTTTTCCCGAGACGGTAAGTCAGGCGTCGGTGATGGTCGGCGGACGGCACTACCGGCTGGTTCAACGGGACGGCCTGCTTCAATTCGACGGGGTGGCCGGCACTCTGGCACGTTCGGGACTTCGAGGTGGGCGGAGACTGGCTCGGTCGTTTGATCCCGAGTTGGACCAACGGCGTGAGGTCGACGAGGTCTTTGAGGGGATGTACGACGGGTTGGTCCTGCGGAGCCTGGGGATTTCGGACCGTGGGAAAGCGGCTCACTTCAGTCTGCCCCCGGATCGCATCCGGGTTTTCGTCTACGCTCCGGCAACCGGTCAGCTGGCGGTGCGGGTCGATGAGACGGCCGACCAGGTTGGTCGCGTGCTGCACACCTGGGATCTCCAGGCGGCGGTTCCCCAATGACCCGGTCGACTCAGGATCCGTCAGGCGAGCCGGTCCCGGCCGTCTCGATCTCGGGGCTCAGTCACACCTACCACGAGCGTCGTGCGCTGAGATCGATTGACCTGCAGGTTCCGGTCGGTCGGCTGCACGGGCTGGTGGGTCCCAACGGAGCCGGCAAGTCGACGCTGATGAAGATCCTCGCGACGCTGCTGGAGACCCAGTCCGGGTTGGTGCAGGTGCTGGGGACGGACATCACCGAGGACCCCCTGTCGATTCGCCGGCGGGTGGGATACCTGGCCGAGGACCCCGTCGGGTATCGGCAGATGACCGTCTTCGAGATGCTCGATTTCTGCGGTGCCGTTCACGGGCGATCCGGCGGTGAACGTGAGCAGGCGATCGCCACTCTGCTGGAGAGGATGGGATTGGAGGCCCACAAGGACAACCCGGTCGGCACGCTCTCTCGTGGAGAACAACGCCGAGTCGCGATTGCCCGGGTGCTGGTCCACGATCCCGAGTTGTTGATCTTCGACGAACCCGCAGCAGGACTGGATCCGCGGGCCCGCACCGAGTTGATGACGTTGATGCGTGATCTGAGTGACAACGGTAAGACGGTCCTGGTCAGTTCGCACATTCTCACCGAACTCGGCGATCTCTGTGACAGCGTCACGGTGTTGGACCGCGGCGACATCCGTTTCCACGGGCCGATCGGTGAACTGCCCGCTTCAGACGACAATTTGGCGTGCTACCGGTTGAGGCTGCAGCACGGTGACGAGGGGGCCGGTCGGCTGTTGGCCGGCCACGACGGAGTGGTCGACGTGGTGTCGCTGGAATCGTCAGTGGCGTGGCAGGTGGTTTGTCGAACGGCCGAGGCCAACATCGGCGAGATGCTCGCCGCGCTCGTCGAACGCGGGACGGTGGTCGAGGCGTTCGTTCGTGACCGCAGTCGGCTCAACGATGCGTTCCTGTCACTGACGACCGGGGGGGTCGACTGATGCCGGGTGGCACAACAGCGATGTTCAATCGGGCGATGCGGACCGACGCCCGTCGCATGTTTCCTCACCTGTTCCGCATGCTGTTTGCCGGACTGATCCTGGGCAGCCTGGTCATCGCCCACAACCGGAGTCTCTCGCTGGGCGCCCCCGGCCTGTTTTTCTTCAGCAACATCCTGTGGCTGAATCTCGCGTTGATCGTGCTGGCGGCGACCAGTTTCCTGGCGACGTCGATCACCGAGGAGAAAGAGGAAGGTACGCTGGGGCTGCTGTTGCTGGCCGGTGTCAGTCCGCTGGCGATGCTGTTGGGCAAATCGGCCACTCGGCAGTTCAGCACCGCCTTGTTGCTGGTCGTACAGTTTCCGTTCGCGTTGATGGCCATCGTACTGGGGGGGGTGACCTTCACCCAGGTCGCGGCCGGTTACGTCGCCCTGGCGGCTTTCCTGGCCCTGGCGGCCAACGTCGCACTGTTGGCCAGTGTCATTTGCCGGCGTTCGGGTAGTGCCGGCGGACTGACGTTCCTGGTGCTGGTGGTGGTTCTTGGTGGCCGCCTGATCATGCGGCCGGTGCTTGCCGGAATGGCCTTCGCGCAGGTCCGCCTGTTCGGGCTGGAGCACCGCGCCCCGAATGTTCCGGTCAACTGGTGGCGCGACACGGGCTGGTTTGATGACCTCTCGGTCGCCCTGCCCTGGACCGCGGTGGTCGGGGGTTGGCTGGATGTCTTCGACAACTTGAGCATCGTGACACGACTGCAGACGATCGGCAGCGGCGGTTTCACCGAATCAGCGATCAGCGGCCAGGTCCTGCTGGATCTCGGAGCCGCTGCGGCCCTGTTTGGACTGGCGTGGTGCGTCTTCATTCCTGCCACCAGGACGGCGTTGACCGGCGTACCGCCCCGGGGGCCTGTCGCCGTAAAAGGTGTCCGCCGCCGGCGGAGCCTGCTGCGGTGGCCACGGTGGTTGGCCGCCGGGCGAACGTGGCGGATGGCGATCGCCTGGAAGGAGTTTCACTTCACGACCGGGGGCGTGGCCTACTTGGCCCTGAAGATCCTGGCCTACGGCGGGTTCGTTGCCGTCAGTGGCTGGATGTTTCACGACCCGGTCGCCGGGATCCAGCGGGGAGACTGGGTGTTTCCGGTGACGGTGCTGTTGCTGCTGATGATGGCTGTCGAAGCGGCCGTGTTCGCCTCTCGTGTTTTCCACGACGAACGCAAACATCGCACCCTGGGAGTGACCCTGGGGTTTCCGGTGCCGACCTGGCGGATTGTCGTCGAAAAGCTCGGGGGATGTGCCCTGGGGCTGTTGCCTGCCGCCGGCTGGCTGCTGGCTGGACTCCTGATCGACAGGACTGCCGCTGGTCGACTGGCAGGACAATATCAAGCCTGGGTGGTCGTCGGCCTGGTCTACCTGGTGTTCGTGCACCTGGTGTTGTTGCTGAGCCTGTACGTCCGCTGGGGCGCGGTGCCGCTGGCCCTGGCCCTGATGGTGGTCATCGGTGGTTGCGGGTACCCGTTGCTTTTGCTGCCGATGGTCGCGGTTGGTTCGGTGACCGGGAGCGAGGAGGCGATGGTGATGCCGGCGATCTATGCCTGCAGCGTCGCCGTGGCGGTGTTGCTGGGGCTGATCGTGCTGAGGTTGAAGTCCCTGGCGGCCGAGTGATCGGCTCGGGAGACCCCGACCTGCGATCTCTGGCTACCTCTGTCGAGTCCGCGACGAGTTCTTCCGAGCCAGTGACGAACGGGTCGCCACGAAGACATAGGGATTGTCGATCACCCAGGGAGTCGACCAGTGCTTGGCGTCGTTGCGGCTGACGATGTTGAAGAAGAACGAGTTGAACTTCCGGGCCCGGCAACTGTACGGGAAGAAGCTGCCGATGCGGTCCTTGGATTTCAACGGGTCGACGCCCGGCGACGCGTAGTAGTGGACTCGGCCGTCGGGCGTGAATGACATTCCGAAGGTCCACCACCCGGGCTGCTTGATTTCCGGACCCACCACGTCCTCGCCTCGCTCGTCGGCTCGCATGATGATCAGTGCCGACGGCTCCGTAAAACCGTACCTGGGGTCGTCGGGACTGTTGAACTGGATGAAGAACCCCGGCCAGTAGGTCTTCGTCTGGGTCGAGATCCTCCTGGTGAACAGCTTCTTGGTCAGGGTCTTCCAGGGGCGTCCCTCGACGTCACAGCGGATGCCCAGCGACGAGTCGGTGATCTTGTCCCAGTACTTCCATGGCGGCAGGTAGACGTGCACCCGGAAGTTCGGACGGTGCTTGACATCGATGTAGGTGCCGAATCGCGAACCGCCTCCGAAGATCAGGTCGTCCTGCTGGCTGGTGCGGGTCCTGCGTCCGGGGACGCCACTGTGCAGCGTCCGGATCAACAGCGATCCCCTGCTGCCGACCGCGCCGCCCAGTGGGGTGCCCACCTGCCGGACCATGTCGGGTCGACCGCGGTAGGTGCTTTCGTACCACAACTCGTTCTCGCTGACTCCCCCGGGCAGTCTCTCGCGACGGTCCAGGTTCCGGCTGGACTTCGGGCCGTTGGGGTGCCACTTCCAGGTCGAGTCCTCAAAGTCGTCGCCCATCTCGGTGATCTTCAGACCCGTTCCCGGGACGACTGCGGTGGCGAGCCGAAAGACGTTGGCCGCGGGAGCCGCCACGGCGATCGCCAGCAACAGGACAAGCAACGAGACGGGGGCGGATCGCGAAGTGAGGCGGAACATTTTGCAGCCGATTGTGAGTGAGGTGGTGAGGATTCTGATGGTCGTGAGGACGAGCCAACTGGGCGATCGGCACGACCCGGTGTAGAGGATCGGATCCGGACGCCGTGGCCGTTGATGGCAAGAGGTCCTGCGGTCGGGAAATCGACCGATCGTCACCGAAACCGGCCGTACAGTCCGCACAATCGTTGAAAGGGCGACGGCGACAATCCGTCTCGGTTCGGCGAAGTGGCCGTGTCGGCCGAGCCGGCTTTCTTCTCCGGAAGCGGAGATTTCGGGCCCGGTTTCCGTATGCTGTTGCAACGAGTTCGTCGCGCGGGACCGTGGTCCCGACGGTTCACCTCGAATGCCCCGGAGGACACCATGCCACTTGCTCATTGCACGTTGGCCACCCGCGATGTGGCTGCGACGGCTGCGTTCTTCCAGGCGACGCTTGACTGGCAGCCCATCGATCGGCCGGGCAACCTGCTGATGGGTTCGGCCTGGCTGCAGATCGCCGACGACCAGGAACTGCATCTCCTGGAGGTGGCCGATTTCGAGGTGTCGCCGTTCGAACGCGAGTTCGGCCGCCACATTGCCGTGACCTGGCCGTTGGCGGGCTTCGGGTCACTCAGGCAGCGGCTGCTCGAACACGGGGCCGAACTGATCGACGCCGAACGGGCCACTCCGTTCCAGCGGTTCTTCTTCCGAGACGCCAACGGGTACGTCTTTGAGGTCGTCGAATCCGATCACGCTCCCGAGTCGCCTAGCCGTTCCGCACCTGGTCGATCGCCGTGAAGAGTTCGTCCGGAAGGGCGAACAGTTCGTTGACCACGGCGGTGGAATCGAACGAGTTGAAGCGGTCGCGGCCGTCCCCGCCCATCAGCGTATCGAAATCCTTCTGGCCGTTGAGCGTGTCATCTCCGTCTCCTCCCGACAGGACGTCCCGGTCCGTTCCGCCCTGCAGTCGGTCGTCACCAGCGGACCCCAGCAGGGTGTCGTTGCCCGACTGCCCGTAGAGTCGATCGTTGTCGTCGTCTCCGGAGATCACGTCGTCGCCGTTGCCACCCCACAGGGCATCGGGCCCCAGGTCTCCCAGCAGAGTGTCGTTGCCGGCTTCGCCGTTGAGCCGATCTCGGCCGGAATGTCCGAGCAGTTCGTCGTTGCCGGTTCCGCCGTAGAGCGAATCGTCGCCGTCGCGACCGAGCAGGCGGTCCCGGCCGTCCGCGCCGTTCAACCGGTCGTCGCCGTCGCCACCATCGATCGTGTCGTCACCGGCCTCGCCGTTGATCGTGTCGTCGCCGTCGCCTCCGGCAATCAGGTCGGCGCCCGCGCCGCCGTGGATCAAGTCCCGACCGCCGCCACCGACGAGCTCGTCCCGGCCGTCGTTGCCGTTGAGCCAGTCGTCGCCGATCCCGCCGGTGATCACGTCGCGACCGCCGCCGCCCCACAGCGTCGTGTTTCCGGTGAAACCGCTGGCGTCGAGCACGTTGTCGCCCGGCCCCGCCAGGATCTCGACCGCCTCGATTCCGACCATCGAACCGGTCGACGCCGGTCCGGTGAAGGTGGTGTCGGTGATGACGTAGTCACCGTCGCCGGAGGTCTTGGCCCGGTCGGTGCCGTTGCCGCCCTTGAGCGTGTCGAGTCCGGAGCCCGATTCGAACGTGTCATCGCCATTGCCTCCCAGCAGCAGGTCGTCGAAGGACGAACTCCGAAGGAGGTCATTCCCGCCGCTGCCACGCAGCGTGACCGGTCCCGAGAACCCGGTCGCATCGATCACGTTGGCGTCTCCGCCCCCGGTCAGCCGGGCGGCTTCGAATGAGGAGATCTGGTCGGAGCCCTGACCGCCGAGTGTGTTGTCCTCGAGCAGGAAGTCGACGTTGCCACTCTCTCTCAGTTCGTCGAAGCCGATGCCACCGTCGAGCACGTCGTCGCCGGTTCCGCCCTGGACCGTGTCGTCTCCATCGTTGCCCAGCACCACGTCGCCACTGCCACCCTGTCCGTTGAGACGATCTGCACCGGTGCCCCCGTTGAGCACGTCGGAACCGCTGCCGCCGAAGACCCGGTCGCTGCCGTCGCCGCCATCGACCGAATCGTTTCCGGAGGATCCATTGAGGACGTCGCCGGAGGTTCCGCCCAGGACCAGGTCATCGCCCCGGCCACCGATGACGGTGTCCGGCGAGCCGTTGCCGTTGAGCCAGTCGTTGCCGTCGGATCCCAGGATCGAGTCGCGGCCGCCCTGGCCGTCGAGCGAATCGTCGCCGGCGTCACCCAGGAGCGTGTCGCCGCCGCCTCCACCGGTGAACACGTCATTCCCGTCACCGCCGATGATCATGTCGTCACCGCCTCGACCATTGGCCACGTCGTCGCCGTCGCCGGCGATGATCGAGTCGTCCTTGCTGCCGCCGGTCAGGTTGTCGTCTCCGGCGGCTCCGTCGAGGGTGACCTGTCCGAGTGTGAACGTGGAAGCCGAGATCACGTTGTCACCGCTGCCGCCGACCAGGTGAGCGGTTTCGACTCCGTCGAGGTCGTCGGTGCCGCGGCCCACCAGCTGGGTGTTCGACAACGCTTGGTCGGCGTCGGTGGTCTGCTCGACCAGGTCGGTGCCGTCTCCCCCCGAGAGACTGTCATTGCCGGCCGAGCCGCGGAGCGTATCGTTGCCGGCGAGTCCGGAAAGCGTGACCGGACCGTTGTTGAACGCGGTGGCGTCGAGCAGGTTGTCGCCGCCCCCCCCGTTCAATTGAGCCTCCTCGATTCCCTCGATCTCGTCGCTGCCCAGGCCGGTCAGCAACGAGTCGGTGAGCACCTGGTCGTCATCGGATTGCTGCTGCACCTGGTCGACGCCATCGGAACCCACCAGCCGGTCATCTCCGGCCCCCCCCAGCAACGTGTCGTTGCCGGCGGCGCCGTCGAGCGTGACGGGGCCGGAACTGAAATCTCGGGCGTCGATCGCGTTGTCGCTGCCGCCGCCGGTCAGCCAGGCGAACTCGATTCCGGAAATCACGTCCGAGCCGTTGCCGGTCAGTTGCGAGTCGGTGAGTACCTGGTCGGCGTCGACGGTCTGCCGGACCAGGTCGCTTCCGGTCCCGCCGGACAGCGTGTCGTCGCCCGGGCTGCCGTGCAGGGTCGTGTCGCCGCTGAATGCGGTGGCGTCGAGCAGGTTGTCGCCGCCGCTGCCGTGGAGTTCGGCCTGTTCGATTCCCGACAGGGTGTCATCGCTGTCGGCTTGCAACAGGGTGTCGCTGAGCACCTGGTTGGCGGTGCCGGTCGAGACGATCAGGTCGGTGCCCGCGCCGCCGGTAATCTGGTCGTCGCCGGCCGATCCCAGCAGCGTGTCGTCGCCGCCGGCTCCGTCGAGAGTGACCGGCCCGGGCGTGAAGGCCGAGGCGTCCAGTTGATTGGCTGCATCACCACCGACCAGCATTGCCTGGTCGATGTCCGAAAGCGTGTTCTGACCCAGCCCGGTCAGGCTGGTGGTTGTCAGCACCTGGTCGGCATCGACGGTCTGCAGCACCAGGTCGACTCCGCTGCCACCC
>CAUZRQ010000174.1:0-10140 GCA_963582065.1 Planctomycetota bacterium
GAGGGTCTGGGTCTTGTTGTCCCAGTAGATGACGAACACGTCGCCACCGATCCCGCAGCTCATCGGTTCGACCAGCCCGAGCATGGCGTTGGCGGTGATCGCCGCGTCGGCGGCGTTGCCGCCTCTTTTGAGGATGTCGAGTCCGGCCTGTGCGGCCAGCGGGTGGCTGGTGGCGACGATGCCGTGCTTGGCGATGACGACCGATCGGCTTTGGCGCGGGTTGCGGGCCGGCCGGTCGTACTGTCCGGCCTCGGCGGTTTCGGTCGGGTCAAGCGGCGAGAATTCCTCGGGCATCGAAGCGCTCCAAGCGATGAGGATCAACAGGGCCCTGAGTGCGACGGTCCATCTCGAGCGTGACATGGGAGAGCCTCCGGTGGGGTGTCGACACGGGTTGAGTGTGTCGGTGGCGGCCGGTGATTGCAAACTGGCGTCTGACCCGGTGTCGAGATCGGTATCAGGGGCGGAGCTGTCGGAATTCCTGGATCCGCTCGGTGATAGCGGGTTCGACGGGAAGTCGTTCCATGCTGCTGGCGCCGTAGAAGCCGACGATGCCCTCGGTGTGATCGAGGATGTACTGTGCGTCGTCGGGTTCGGCGATCGGCCCGCCGTGGCACAGGACCAGGATCTCGGAGTTGGCGGCCCGGGCGGCGTCGGCCATCTCCTGCACGCGGCCGGCGGCCTCTTCCAGTGACATCGCGGTACCGGCACCGATCAGGCCCTTGGTGGTCAATCCCATATGAGGGATCAGGATGTCGGCCCCGGCGTTGGCCATCGCGGTCGCTTCGTCGACGTTGAAGCAGTAGGGCGTGGTCAACAGGTCCATCTCGCGGGCCAGCCCGATCATGTCGACTTCCAGCCCATATCCCATGCCGGTTTCTTCGAGCCCGGTGCGGATGGTGCCGTCGAAGAGTCCGACGGTGGGGAAGTTCTGAACGCCAGAGAATCCGGCGGCCTGGACCTGCTGCAGGAAGACCGGCATCAGGCGGAAGGGGTCGGTGCCGCAGACGCCGGCCAGGACGGGAGTGTTCTGAGCCGCCGGCAGGACCTCGCCGGCCATCTCCATCACGATCGCATTCGCATCGCCGTAGGGCATCAGTCCCGCGAGTGAGCCTCGACCGGCCATGCGGAAGCGGCCGGAGTTGTAGATGACGATCAGGTCAATCCCACCGGCCTCCTCGAGCTTGGCGCTGAGCCCGGTGCCGGCCCCGCCTCCGAGAATCGGTTCCCCGGCCTCGACCTTGGCACGCAGCCGATCGAGGATTTCCTGTCGAGCGAACGCGGCCATGGCAGGGGGGGTCCGTGAGTCGAGGGTGTGTGTCGAAGAATTCGGAGACCGATCTCCGGCCATCGCACCCGGGTACGACAGGCCGTTGACGGCAGGACTCGCATTCTAGATCCGACGCCACTGCTCGTCGAACGAACCAGGGGAATCCGCGAAGCGATCCCGGTCAGGGTGTGACCGGGTTGTTGGCCCGGTCGCAGGTGGCAATCAACTCGATCAACCGCGTCGCTGCCGCGTCGGCGAATTCGGGGTCGTTGATGTGGTGAGGCAGTTCGATGAGCTCCGCCGGGGCGTGATGGTCTCGGACGGCTGCAAACAGAGCCTCGCGGGCGGCGGGGTCGTCGAAGGGTTGACCGGCGTGGTCGATGGCCGAGACGCCTTCGAGGGGCAGCATCACCGTGGTGGGGCCGACGGCGTCCGCTGCCCGGCCACCGATCTGCTCGCCCAGGATCCGGTTCTCCTCAAGCGTTGTTCTCATCAACGTCACCGTCGGGTTGTGTTCGTAGAACAGCCGATCGGCGAATTGGGCGGGGATCTCAGCGCGAGGTCCAAAGTTGACCATGTCGGTTGCCCCGACGCTGATCAGCTGGGGGACTCCGGCCCGGCCCGCGGCGGTGAGCCGATCGGGTCCGGCCGAGAGGATGCCGCCGACCAGTTCGTCGGCCAACTCGGTCGTCGTGATGTCCAGCACCCCCGAGATCAGGCCCTCTGAGATCAACGACTCCATCGCCTGCCCGCCGTTTCCGGTTGCGTGAAACACCAGCACCTCGAATCCAGCTTCCTCTAGCCGCTCACGTGCCCGCTCGACCGACGGCGTGGTCACCCCGAACATGGTCGCGGCGACCAGGCGGCGGTTGCTGTCGGAGGCCGGAGCGGCATCGAGGTTGACCAGTCCGGCCATGGCGCGGGCGGCCGAATCGAGCACGCTGCGAGAGATACGGTTCAGGCCAAGGATGTCGACGACCGAGTTGAGCATCAGCAGGTCGGTGTCGCCGACCCATGGCCGGACCGGGCCGCTGGCCAGGGTGCTGACCATCAGCTTGGGCACTCCCAGTGGTAGCGCCCTCATTGCCGCGGTGGCGATCGTTGTCCCGGCCGATCCGCCCAGGCCGATGATCCCCTGTAGGGCCCCGGCTCGTTGTCTCGAGATGGCCAGCGTCCTGGCCGATTCGGCCGCCGCGGTGATCGCCTGGCCGCGGTCACCCTCGGCCTGCAGTTGGGCCAGCGGGACCGGGCCCAGCGAGTAGAACTCGTCGCGTGTGAGGTCGGCTGAGATCGCCGGTTCGCCCAGGCAACCGGTGTCCACGACAGCCACGTCGACACCCAGTTCCACCAGCCGATCGCGCAGAAAGGCCGCCTCGGTTCCCTTGGTGTCGAGAGTGGCCAGCAGCAGGACGGGCACGGAGGGGATCAGCCGATGATGTCGGCGATCGGGTTGCCGCCACTGATGTAGAACGGACGCTCGCTCTGGTCGAGCACCTCGGTCCGCGGGTCGATGCCCAGGCAGTGGTAAATCGTCGCGGTCAGGTCGCCGGGAGATACCGGCCGATCGGCGGGGAAGCCGCCGATCTTGTCCGAGGCTCCGTAGATCTGTCCGCCACGGATGCCGGCACCGGCCAGCACCACGCTGAAGACATTCGACCAGTGCTCTCGGCCTGCGGTCTTGAGCGTGACCTTGGGCGTGCGGCCGAACTCGCCTGCGACCACCACCAGGGTGTCATCCAACCGACCCTCACGCTCCAGGTCGCTCATCAACGCGGTGAAGGCGATGTCGAAGGGAGGAATCAGGTCTTCGCGGAGGGCCTGGAAGTTGTTCCAGTGGCTGTCCCAGGCGTAGCCCATCTGGCCCTGGGTCCGCAGCCAACTGACCTGCACCAGCCGGGTCCCCGCTTCCAGAAGTCTCTTGCCCAGCAGCACCGATTGGCCGAAGAGGTTGCGGCCGTAACGGGTCCGCAGGTCCTTGCCGGCGGTCGAGAGATCGACGGCACGGCGGACGGCGTCGGAGGTGATGACGTCCAGGGCCTTCTGCTGGTTCTGGCCGATCGAACGGGCCAGGGGGTTCTCGTTGAGGAATGGCAGCTGGCTGTTGAACTGGTCGACCAGCTTCTTGCGCCTCTGGATCACCGCCGCGGGTCGGTTGGCGATCAGGGGGAGGTGCTTGAGCTTGAAGTGGTCGTCATTGGGGTTGCCGCCGGTCTGCAGCGGGTCGTACTTTCCGCCCAGGCTGCCACCCCACTGCCCGGCGCGGCGGCCGCTGCCAGCGTCGAGTCGACGTGGGACGATACAGAAGGGGACCATCGGGCCGGGGCCCGGTGAGATCTTGGAGAGCACCGAGCCGAGGTGAGGCGCTTCGTCGCGGCCCATGAAGTTAGCCGCACCCTCGCCCCGCGGGTACTTGTACCCGGTGAACATGTAATAGCCGCCGCCGGCATGGCCCGAGGATTCGTGGGTCATCGAGCGGATCAGCGCGACCCGGTCCATCCACTTCGCCGTCCGCGGCAGGTGCTCGCCGATCACCAGGCCCGGCACCGATGTCTGGATCTGGTCGAACTCGCCCCGCACCTCGACCGGTTCATCCGGCTTCGGATCGAAGGTGTCGTGGTGGGCGGGTCCACCAGAGAGGAACAGCACGATGCAGTTCTTTGCCTTGCCGAAACTGGCCGAATGGCTCGAACCGGTATCGGAGGTCGGGCTGGCCTGCACGTTGTGCAGGTCCATCAGCGAGGGAAGCGAGAGCCCGGTCATGCCCAGGCCGCCGATCTTCAACGCCTCGCGACGCGTCGTCCCGTCGCACAACCGTGGTGCCTGTCCATTGATCGAAAGCATCGCGTCACCTCGAGGTCAGACGGCGACCCTGTTGTCGTGATTAGGTCTTGGAGTTTCGCAGCAACGGAGAAACGGGGTCGATGAGGACCACGCCAAGAGAGTCTCAACAGGTGAAACCCTTACTCAGGCAGGATACTGCAATGCCGCAAGACCCTCAACACAAATTGACAAACGCCGATGCGTCCTCGAGAATAGCCTTTCGGGCCACGAGGTCCGAACCTGCCCATTCAGCCGTTCTTTGATCGGGACCAACCGACATGTGGAACCGGATTCCTCGTCACATTGCCTCGTGGGTCTTCTGTCTCATCGTCGGCCTGCTCGGGGCCCAGCCATCACCCTGTTTGGCCCAGGCGTTTGTGCAGCGGGTGGACCCTCCGTCGGTGACCCGCGGTGCAGCGACCCGGGTGATCCTGCACGGCAGCCGGCTGGAACGGGCCACGGCTCTATGGATTTCGGTGCCCGGTGGCCGCGTGAAGGGGACTCGCGTGGGCCAGAGCACCTCCGAGCGAGCGGTGTTTGACATCACGGTTGCGGCCGATGTTCCGCTGGGTTTTTATGGCCTGAGGTTGGCCACCGAGAGCGGCCTGTCCAACGCACATATCTTCCTGGTCGATGAAATCGCGACGGTGCCCGAGGAGGAGATGGCGGTACCCGAGGGAGTCTCGCCGGTCGCGGCACCCCAGGTGGTCGAGTTGCCCGTGGCGATCGCCGGCTCGATTCTGGATGAGGATGTCGACCTGTTCGCCTTCGACGCGTCGGTGGGACAGGAGGTGACGTTCGAGGTAATCGGCAGCCGGCTGGGCAAGGGGCTGGATCCACTGGTCACGATCCGCGACGCGGCGGGCGAGGTGATTGTCCAGAAGGACAATGACGTCGGCCTGTTCTTCGACCTCCGGTTCGCTCACAAGTTCGACCGCGCCGGTCGGTACACCGTCGAGGTCCGTGATTCGCGGTTCCGCGGTTCCGATCACTGGGGCTATGTGCTGAGGATGGGGCGGTTCGCCGAGGCCCGCGTGGCGGTTCCGGCGATGGTGCCCTCTGGCCAGGCGACCACTTTGACATTTCCTCAACTGGGCGTGCTGGCCAAGCCCGAAGCCGGTCGAGTGACACCAGCGGGTGTGATCGATGGTCGGATGCTGTTTGCTCTGAAGCGGCCCGGCGATGAACTCTCGGCGTGGCTCCCCCTGCGAATCAGTCCACTGGCGACGGTGATCGAGTCCGAGCCCAACGACGAGGTGGGCAAGGCCAGCGTGGCGGAGATTCCCGGTGCCCTGCACGGAGTGATCGGCAAGCCGGGCGACGTGGACCACTTTCGGGTCTCCCTGAAGAAAGGCCAGCTGTACCAGGTTCAGGTCGAGACGCACACGATCGGGTCACCGGCCGACATCGAGCTGATCCTGCTCGATGCCAAGGGCAAGGAGGTCAGCCGTGCCGACGATTCGGGTCTCGACGAAGCCCGCATGAACATCAGCCCGCCTGCCGACGGCGACTACACGCTGGTGGTGCGGGAACTGGTCAACTGGGGTGGTCCCGAGTTCGCTTACGCGATCCGCTTCGCACCGCGAACCCCCTCCCTGACACTCTCCTCGGGCATCACCCGGGTCGCCCTGCCCCAGGGCACCCGACAGCCTCTGCCCCTCTCGCTCAACCAGGTCGCCCTGGCCGGCGACGTGGCGTTTCGGCTGCTGGGTGCACCCAGGGGGATCTCGATGAAGATCAAGGAGGTGAAGCAGGGGACTCGCGAGATCGACAACTACCTGGTGTGCGACGCGTCGACCGAGCCGGGTGTCTACACGATTCAGGTCGAGGCGGTTTCGAAGGCCAACTCGAAGATCACCGTCCTGGCGTCCACCGCACCGTTGATCGACCTCCGCCCGACCGGACGTGGGCCTCATGGCGAGCCGTTTGAACTCCGCGAGGACCAACGGCGACTGCCTCCGACGCTCAGCGAACGGATCGCCGTGGTTGTGCTGCCCACCTCACCGTTCGATTTCGAACTGGCCAGCCCGCTGGTCACTCTGCCTCGATACCAGACGGCCGAGATCCACGTGAAGACGACCCGGGTGGGAGGCTTCGAGGGTCCGATCCAGTTCGTTGCCCGCGGCTCGGAACTCGACCAGAACCAGCTCCGCAAACCTCGCGTACGACTGCACATCGGCCCGGGGACCGCCGAAAACGCGACTACGACTGGGATACTCGAGTCCTACGTCAACACGAAGCTGCATCGCCAGCGGGTGATCCTGACCGGCACGGCGATCTACAAGGGCCGTGAGCTGTCGCTGACGCGGACTTTCGACCTGGAGATCGTGGTGGCGTTCCGACCGGGCCCGGCCACCAAAAAGGTCAGCGTCGCGGCGGGCGGTTCGGTGCGGGTCGCGGTGCGACCCAACCGGCTGGCTCCCTTCGACGGCCCGGTGATGCTGTCGATCGGACAGGTCAAGGGGCTCGAATTGCCCGGATCGGTCGTGGTGCCCCAGGGCGCCCGGGAGGTGGAGATCGAGATCAAGGCGGCCGTGGGACTGAAGCCAGGCACCTACAAGGTGTCGCTTTCGGGGATCGGTCGAGTCGAGCGGTTCCAGGAATCGGCAGGTGGTGAGACGCTAGAGGTCGAGGTGACCGCGGCGAAGTGATGAACCGGGACATGGCACACCAGACGGACAGCAGAATGTTGATGACAAGGTCAAATACGATGGCGAGACTCCGCTGCCGATTCCGGTGGGGGCTGATGCTCATGTTGGCCGGTATAGCGCCTGGCGTGATGGCCGCCGAGCCCGACTCGAAGCTGGTGGTGCCGAAGTCGATCGAGGTGCGGCCGGCGGAGGTCGAACTGGTCGGTCAGCGGGACGTGGCTCGGTTGTCGGTGCTGGGCCGCCAGGACGCAGGTCGCGTGACGGATCTCTCACGAGTGGCGAAGTACACCGTCGAGAACCCCAAGGTGGCGGTGGTGACAGCCGATGGTCGGCTGAAGCCTGTCGGCAACGGACGCAGTCGCGTGACCGTTGCCGTGGGTGGCACGTCGCAGGCGGTCACCGTAATGGTGAAGGGCTTTCAGGTTGCGCGGCCGGTGGATTTCCACACCGAGGTGATTGCCGCGCTGTCGCGGGGCGGTTGCAACCAGGGAGCCTGCCACGGGTCGCCGCAGGGTAAGAACGGCTTCCGATTGAGCCTGCGTGGCTACAAGCCCGAGTTGGACCGGGTGACTCTGACCCGCGAGATCTTCGGCCGCAGGACGAGTCCTCAGAACCCCGACGCCAGCCTGATCCTGGCCAAGGCGGCTAACCGCGTGCCTCATGTCGGTGGCCGTCGCTTCCGCGGCACCGAGCCCGCTTACGGACTGCTCAGGCAATGGATCTACGAAGGCACCCGGATCAAGGAGCCGGCCGAGAAGGTGCTGAAGCTGGAGATCCTGCCCGGGCAGCAGACTCTGCACACCAGCAGCCCTCAACTGCAGCTGGTCGCTCGGGCCCACTTTGCCGACGGTGCGATCCGCGACGTGACCCACCTGGCCGTGTTCACCACCAGCGACGTCGACTCGTCGTCGGTCAGCGATGACGGGCTGGTCGAGTTTCACGGGACGGCCGAGGTGGCGATCCTGGTGAGGTATCTCAAGCAGATGGTCAGCGTTCGCCTGGCCTATGTGCGGGCCGATCCGAATTTCGTGGCCCAGCGTCGGGCCGAGGAGAACGCGATCGATCGGCTGGTGTTTGCCAAGCACCGCCAGCTGCAACTGAAGGCGTCGAGGACAGCCACCGCGGGCACGTACCTCCGACGAGTCCACCTCGATCTGCTGGGCACCTTGCCGTCGCCGGAGGCGGCCCGCACGTTCCTGGATTCGCAGGACCCCGACAAGCACCTGGTGCTGGTCGACGGGCTGTTGAAGCGGCCCGAGTTCGCCGAGTTCTGGGCGATGAAGTGGTTGGACGTGATGCGGGGCAACCGGGAATCGATTTCCGAGCGGGGCGTGCACAAGCTGCACCGCTACCTGGTGCGGCACTTTGCCCAGGACCGTTCCTTCGGTGAATTGGCCCGCCGGATCCTGACCAGCCGTGGCAATACGCTCGAGAATCCTCCGGCCAGTTTCTTCCGGATCGCGCGCACCCCCGAGGACGCTGCCGAGAGTACGGCGCAGCTGTTCCTGGGAGTCCGCATCCAGTGTGCCAAGTGCCATAATCATCCCTACGAGGCGATCACCCAGGACGACTACTATGGCCTGGCCGCCTACTTCGCCCGAGTGAAGCTCAAGGGCCGCGTCTTCGGCCTGGACCGTGAAATTGTCTTCGTCGGCCGCAGCGGCGAGGTGAAGCATCTGGAGACGGGCGAGGTGATGAAGCCGACGGCCTTCGGCAAGGTGGCCACCGACGTCGCCGTCGGCCAGGACGTTCGTCCCCAGCTGGCCGACTGGCTGGTGCGTGGTCAGAACCCCTGGTTTGCCCGCTCGACGGTCAACCGCATCTGGGCTCACATCTTCGGCCTGGGCATTGTTGAGCCGGTCGACGATTTTCGGGACAGCAATCCTCCGTCGAACGTCGAACTGCTCGATGAGTTGGCTCGCCAATTCGTCGCCGCCGACTATCGGTTCAAGCCGGTGATCCGTTCGATCGTCACGTCCCGGGCCTACCGCCTGTCCGCCCGCCCCGTCGACCAGTCTCCGCACTCGGCCCACCCCGCCCGCTACGTGACCACCGCGGTGGTCAAGATGCTCTCGGCCGAACAGATTCTCGATGCGATTTCCCAGGCCACGGGGGTCCCCGAGAAGTTTCGGGGATATCCGCTGGGGACCCGGGCGACTCAGTTGGCCGAGGGGGCCGTGGACCACAATTTCCTGAAGGCGTTCACCAAGCCGGTCCGCGATGTCCGCTGCGACTGTGCCCGCGAGACCGACCCGACGCTCAACCAGGTGGTGCACCTGATGAACAACGCCGGGATCCTGGACCGGTTTGATATGGGTTCGAGTCGGCTGGGCCGGTTGCTCGCGGCGAACACGTCGACGTCCGAGATTGTTGAGACGCTTTACCTGGCGACTCTGTCACGGCGTCCGTCGGTCGCCGAGCGGAAGCTGGCGATGGGTCACGTGGCGAGTCTGCCCAACCGGGCCGAGGGGCTGCGAGACATCCAGCACGCGCTGATCAACTCGAACGAGTTTCTGCTGCGTCATTGATTGGTACGGCGGACCCGTGGCCGGGGGGCCTGACCGCGGCCGTCGTCTGCTACTTCATGACACCGGCGATCACGTCTCCTTCGTTGAGCGTGGCTCGTTCGGGGCGTCCCTGGAGGTGGTAGACGAGTTTCTGGTGATCGAGTCCGATGGCGTGCAGGAAGGTGGCGTGCAGGTCGTGCACGTGGGCGGGTGAATCGACGGCGTGCATGCCGAAGTCGTCGGTGGCCCCGATGACCTGTCCGCCCCGCACGCCTCCCCCGGCCATCCACATCGTGAAGCCGTAGGGGTTGTGGTCTCGCCCGTCGCCCTTTTCCGACATCGGAGTCCGCCCGAACTCGCCTCCCCAGACGACGAGCGTCTCATCGAGCAGTCCTCGTTGCTGGAGGTCTGTGAGCAGTCCGGCGATCGGCACGTCGGATTCGCGGCAGCGTGCGGTGTGGTTCTCTTCGATTTTCGAGTGAGCGTCCCACTTGCTGCCCGAACCTGAGTAGAGCTGGATGAAGCGGACGCCTCGTTCGACCAGCCTGCGGGCCAGCAGGCAGTTGCGTCCGAAGGGTGCGGTGGTCTTGTCGTCGAGGCCGTAGAGTGTGCGGGTGGCTGCGGTTTCCTGGGCGATGTCGACCGCTTCGGGCGCGTGCGACTGCATGCGGTAGGCGAGTTCGTAGGCGGCGATGCGGGCCTCGAGTTCATCGTCGGCACGTCGTTTTACGAGGTGTCTTCGGTTGAGTCTCGAGAGGAAGTCGAGCTTGCCTCGTTGGCGGCGATCGTTGACCGACTTGGGAGCGGCCAGGTGCAGGATCGGCGAACCGGACTGGCGGAAGCGGGTGCCCTGGTAGGTGGCGGGCATGAACCCGGTCCCCCACACGCGGGTTCC
>CAUZRQ010000175.1:0-9938 GCA_963582065.1 Planctomycetota bacterium
ACGGCCGTGCCACTGGCGACAGGTCGCGGTGCGGTGATGACCCGCATGCTTCGGTTCGATTCGGCGCCCGGCGGCGAGTCGGCCCGGGATGCGTGGGAATTGGGCCACGCGCTGTGGCGGCGCGGGCTGCCGGTGGCTCGTCCGTGGTTGTTCGTCGAGACGTCACGCCACGGCGTGCTGGTGGTGCCGGTGCCCGATCAGGCGGTGCCGCTGGCTGAGTGGCCTGATCGCGATTCGGTCGAACACGAGGTCGAGGTGCTGCGGGATCGCATTGTCCGGGCCGGCGTTGCGATTGATGATCTCGGATCCGATCAGTTGCTCGTCGATCCGGAGAACCACGACCGTCCGCTGCTGCTGTTGCCGACCTGGACGGGGAAGGCGGGCCGACCGCGGTCCCCACAGCCCCCGAACGTGGGGTCCCGTGCTGCGATGTGGCTGGTGGCCCTGTCGCTGGCCGTTGCCGGATGTCTCTACAATACGCGGAATGTCGCCGAGCCGCCCGTCAGGCACTCGATCCAGGCCGAACGCTTTACCCTGCTCAGCGATGTGCCGTTGAGGAAGGACCACTGGCTGATCGACGATCTCGAACGGCTGGAACGCCATATCGTCACCGGGCTGTCATTGCCCGAGCCGTCACGGGAGGTGGTCGTGCACGTATTCGCCAGCCGTCGCGAATACGAATCGTTCCTGACGTCGTCTTATCCGCAGTTGCCCAACCGACGAGCTTACTTTGTGGGGACGCCCCGGAGTCTGTCCGTCTACACCTTCTGGGGCGACCGGATCCAGGAGGATCTCCGTCACGAGTTCACTCACGGGATCCTCCACTCGTCGTTGAAGAGAGTTCCGCTGTGGTTGGACGAGGGGTTGGCCGAGTATTTCGAGGTGGTGGGTCCGAAGCCCGGCGGGGTCAATACCGAGTACGCCGACCGGTTGGCCGCGGCGGTCGCCAACGGCTGGCGGCCGGATCTGGAACGGCTGGAACAGCTCAAGCACGTTGCCGACATGCAGCGGGTCGACTACGAGCAGGCCTGGGCCTGGGTGCACTTCCTGATGCACGGCCACCCCCGGGGGCCGGAGGTGTTGCGGCAGTACCTGGGGGACCTGGCCAAGCGGCCCTACGCGGGGTTGCTGGGTCCCCGGATCGACAGATCGATCCCCGACGCCGACAAGCTGCTGCTGGCCTACGTCAGCGGGTTGCCGACGCTGGGCCACGCGGTTGTCACTCGGGCTGCCGTTTCCGTTCCCTGAACCGCTGGCGGATCCGGTCCGACGATGCGGGCATCTCGGCCACGGTCACCTTGACGGTCTGCAGCTTGCCGTCTCGACGGATCTTCACCGCGTAGGTCTCGCCCACCTCGAGACGTTCGACGATCGACTGCAGCTTTCTCGGACCGTTGACTGTCTCGCCGTTGAACGTCTGGATGATGTCCTTGGGCGACAGCCCCGCCTTGTCGGCGGGCGAGTCCTGTATGACCTGCCCGATGATCGCCCCGGCACCGATCTTGATTTTGAACTGCCGGGCGGCTTGCGCGTTGATTGGCTGCACGGCCACGCCCAGCCAGGCTCGCTTGACACGACCGTTCTCGATCAGCTGTTGAATGACCCAGCGGACCATGTTGACCGGTACGGCAAAACCGACGCCGGCCGAACTGCGGGTGCTGGTGGCGATGGCGGTGTTCATGCCGATCACGCGACCGCTCATGTCAATCAGCGGTCCGCCGCTGTTGCCCGGGTTGATCGCGGCGTCGGTTTGGAGGAAGTCCTCGCGTTCGGTGATGCCCGGCCCGCGGCCCTTGGCACTGATGATGCCGGCGGTGACCGAGAGATCCAGGCCGAAGGGGCTGCCGAAGGCCAGGACCCAGTCACCGACCTGCAGTGAGTCGCTGTCGCCCAGTTGCAGGGGCTGCAGCTTTCCGGCCCCCTCGATCCGCACGATCGCGACGTCGGTCCGCGGGTCGCCCTTGAAGCCGGTGGCAATGAACTCCCGGCCGTCGTGCAGACGCACCACCACCTCTTCGGCGTCCTTCACCACGTGGTTGTTGGTCAGGATGATTCCACTTCGGTCGATGATCGATCCGGACCCCATGCCCTGGGGGCCGCGGGGCGTCCGCCCGTTGGGTCCGCCGAAGAACTCGCGGAACCGCTCGGGGATCTCGGGATGATCTTCGAAGAACTTCTCGACGTCCTCGGGGCTGCGGCTGGCCGGTGACTTCTGCTTGACTTGCAATGACACGACGCTGGGAAGGACTTTTTTCGAGACGTCGCGGAAGACGCTCGACAGCTGGATGACGTTAGCGGCCACCGGTGGGGTCTTCGCGCGGTCCGCTCGCTGACCAAAACCGACGGCGGCCACCAGGCCGATGCCACAGATCAACGAGAACAACCAGGGCGTGCTGCTGCGAAGCAATTTCATGGTGAGGTTCCTCTTGGCACCGCATCGGACCACCCGTGGTGGCCGTGAATCGTCTGCTACCCAGTGTACGTGCTTACGTCTCGACCCTCCAGACGTGTTGGAGACTCGTTGACTTTCTCAGGGGGTCGACCTAGTTTGCGGATCGGCGTGGAACTTCCGGTGGGGTGTCACCGACATGGTATTCGACAACGAGAGCCTGGGATGGGACGAGCGGCTGGCCGCGTGCCAGCAGGCGATAGGCATCGATTTCGACGATCTCGAAATCCTCCGCCGCTGCCTGACGCACTCCTCCACAGCTCCCACGAGACTGGAGAGCAACGAGCGGCTCGAGTTTCTCGGAGACGCCGTACTGGGGCTCGTGATCTCGGATTACCTGTACCGGATCTTTCCCGATTGTCCCGAGGGCGAGATGACCCGGATCAGGTCGGCGGTGGTCAACCGGGTGACCTGCGCCGAGGTCTGTCTCGAACTCGGACTCCAACGGTTCCTCAAGCTCGGCAAGGGGCTCGTCGGTGAAACCGGCTCGGCCGACAGCGTTCCCTCGTCGATTCTCGCCGCCACTCTCGAAGCGCTCATCGCCGGGGTCTATCTCGACCAGGGATACGAGGTCGCAGAAGCGTTGATCGAGCGTTGCCTGTGCCAACGGGTCGCGCAGGCGGCCGATACCGATTCGAGGAACTACAAGCACCTGCTCCAGCAACTGGCCCAGAAGCGCTACGGTGAGACTCCCGACTACCTGGTGTTGGACGAGCAGGGGCCCGACCACGCCAAGTGCTTTCAGGTTGCTGCCAGGATCTCCGACGAGACCTTCCCCGCGGCGTGGGGTCCGAACAAGAAGGAGGCCGAGCAACTGGCGGCGCTGCAGGCACTCGGCGAGTTGCGGTCGCCGACGGTGGCCGCGGACGACGACCGTGACGAGGTGTCCGAATTCGAGTGACCTGCGGCGGTCGGTTCAGGACGCCTTGCTCTCGCGGCTGGTGGCCAACGCCTGCTGGAGGTTCTCGAAGCTGGTTCGGGAAATGTGTTCGGCTCCGGGCGCATAATCGAAGACCTCGACCGATACCCAGCCGTCGTACCCGATCTCCTCGAGTGCGCCGAGAATCGGCACGAAATCGGTTTCTCCCATTCCCGGACCCAGCAGGTTTGTGTCGTTGACGTGGAAGTGGCCCAGCCGGTCGGCGTGGCGATGGACCAGTTCCGGCACCGGGTCGGTTTCCTGGCCGACCATTGCCTTGACGTCCTGGTGCAACAGGAAGTTCCCGGCCCCCGTGGCACTCTCGACACGCTCGATCAACTCGACCGCCTCGGCACACGTGCGGATGAAATCGGTCTCGTTGGTTGTCAATGGCTCCATGCAGATGCTGACGCCCAGTTCGGCCAGCCGTGGCAATGCTCCGGCGAACACCTCGGCCGCGTAGCCCATCGCCTCATCACGCGAAACGCTCTCGGGAAGGTTCCGCTGGGCCGGCGACCCGAAGACCATCAGGTTGCCGCCGAGGTCGGCACAGGCCTCGCCCAATGCCACCACGTAATCCCGTGTCGCCTCACGCACCGATGTCTCGGGCGAGGTCAGGTGCAGACCCTCGGTCTTGGCCAGCAACCAATGCAGGCCGATGATCTCCAACCCGTGTGCCTCGGCCTGTTCCCGCAGTTCCACGCGACGGCCGGCTTCGAGGTCGTAGATCGTCGAGGCCAGGGTGAACGGCGCCGCCTCGATTCCGGTGTATCCGATCTCGGCAATCAACTCGCACTGACGCTCCCACTCCCAATCCTCGAACAACTCCTGGCAAATTGCGAACTTCATCCTGATCCCTCCGCGCGGCTGGCTGTCTGGGACGGGTCATCCTAGCAATTCGACGTCACTGAAGTCGTGGCACTCCAGCGGCGGACATGGTCCGAGTCGTGGCGAATCCGCTGTCAATCTGGGCAGGTTGGGCAAAGCTTCAAGGTTCTCTGGATTCTGACGGCCAGAGTGCCGAGAAAAGAACAGGCGGTTTCACCGGTTGGTGGGGTCGTACCGGTCTCCCCGTACACAGTCTGCTTCGCCTCCTCGATTCGCTTTCAGCCACAAATGCCGTCAGCTTCCGACATCTACCGAACCCCTGCACGGTTGATCCGCTCGGCGATGTTCGTGCTCGGTTGCGGCCTGGTTGCAGCAACGGGTCGTTCGGCCGAGGCGGGGTATTGCGGGGCGGCGAGTTACCGGACGTGTCCGACCAGCGCGTGTCGGGCCAGTGACGAGTACTGCACGGCGAAGGTCCGTTGCAAGACCGAGTACCGGACGATGAAGGAGACGGTCTGGGAGCCGAAGGAATTCACGGTCTACAAAACGGTCTTCAACACCGTCTGCGAGCGGATTCCACTCGAGTGCACACGGACGATCTACGAGACGAAGTACCGTCACGAAAACTACACGGTGAAGATCCCCACCTGCGAGACGAAGTACCGCGTCGAGAAATACACGGTCTGTCGCAAGGTGCCCGAGACGAAGTACAAGACGGTCCGGTGCACACAGCGTTACGCGGTGCACAAGACCAAGTACCGCGAGGAGTCCTACACCGTCTGCCGCCGCGTGTCGGTGAAGAAGGTCCGCGAGGTCAGCTACACGGTGTGCCGGAAGGTGCACGAGACGAAGTACCGTGAGGTGAGCGAGACTCATTACAAGACGGTCCGCGAGACGCACTACAAGGACGTGACCTGGAAGGTCTGCAAGCCGGTGACGCTCGAGAAGGAGGTCGAGGTCGACGGGGGTGAGTGGAAGACGGTGAAGGTCCGTTGTCGCACCCCGGTTGTGCCCAAGTGCAGCGGCCCGACGAGACCCGGCTGCGAGAAACCGGTACAGGTGGCCTGTGCTCCGCGGTTCAGAAGCAAGCGGGTCTGGGTCCCCAAGCGGGTCAAGAAGAAGGTCTCGTGCACGACGCACGTCACCGAGATCAAGCACAAGCGGGTGCCCTACACCGTGTGTCGCCGCGAGCCGTACTGCGTGAAGAAGCGGGTGCCCTACGTCGTCTGCAAGGTGATTCGCGAGCGGAAGACCAGGAAGGTGCCCTACACCGTCTGCAAGGTGGTGCGTGAGTGTCGGACCCGCAAGGTGCCCTACACCGTCTGCGAGTGGAAAAAGAAGACATACGAGAAGCGGGTGCCCTACACCGTCTGCAAGGTGATCCGAGAAAAGAAGACGCGGCGTGTGCCCTACACGGTGCACGGTCATCGGACCGAGACGAAGACCCGTAGCGTGCCCTACTGTGCTCCCCGGAAGGTCTGCTACATCCGCTACGTCAACCGCCCCAAAAAAGTGCCTCGCCAGGTCGAGTACAAGGTGACCCGCTGCATCCCGAGGACGGTCACCCGGAAAGTGCCCGTGCGGGTGACGATTCCGTTGAAGATCAAGTCGAGTTGTTCGAAGCCGAGGGACTGCGAAACCTGCAAGGACTGAGACATCGGTGACGGGGCTTTCGGGTCCCGTGTCACCGAGAACCAGGGCCCTTCAACAACATGCCCTGAACGGTGGGTCGTACTCCCGACCCGACCATGCCCTCCGCGAGCCGGTCTCCAGATTGGAGACCGGCTCGCGGTTTTTTCATGATCCGCTTCCGCTCTTGTGGTTTTTGGTGACAGCAGGGAACTTGGGGAAACTCGACAGCGTCCAAGCAGGACCCGGTTCCCGATCGAGAAGAACGGGGCAGACACCCTGGGCCAGGAGAAGCGAACGTGACACACGCCGTACGAACTGGTCCCCGGATGCTGTTGGTCCTTGGTGGGTTGTTTCCTCTGTTGTTGCTGGCCGGGTTGGCCGTCATCTCGTCGGGACTCGCGGCCCATTCCGGAATCGCCAACGCGGTGGCTGAAGAGGCGACCGAGCGGGCGACTGCCAAGCGGCTGTTCACGGCCGGGAACTTCAATGAGTCGTACAAGGTCTATCGCCAGTTGGCCCTGCAGCCGGGGACCTCGGCCGCGGAGGTCGACGGTGACCTGAAGCAGGCGATCGTCTGCCTGGGTCGGTTGGCTCGAACACCCGAGGTGGATGCCCTGCGAGACAAGGTGGTGTCGATCCACCGTCGCAACTGGCGGTTGTTGCTGGCCGCTGCCCAGACGCTGGCAGATGGCCCGCACAACGGCCAGGTCGTCGCCGGCGAGTACCAGCGAGGCGGCTCGCGCGGTATCCGTCGCGGCCGTGTCCGCGCCCGTTTCGTCAGTTCCTTCCAACGCGACCGCACGATCGCCCTGGGGTGGCTGGAACAGGCCGTTCCGTTGGTCGCCGCTGAAGCCGGCCAGCCTGGCCATCAGGAGCGGGGTTGGTTTCACGTCGAACTGGCCAGGATCCTGATGCAGGGTCGGGGGGTCGGGCAGTCGTGGAGGCTGGCCAACCTGACCGACACGACGACACTGCCGGACTTCGAGGAGAACCAGTTCGGGTTCTACCGTCCCGGTTTCTCGGGGACCCCCCGCGGAGCACCGGTCGACCGGAAGAATCGTCCGGTCTATCACTCCGATTCCAGGGCGTACAAGGCCGCGACCACCGACGGCCAGCGGTGGCGGTGGGCGTTGTCCGAAGCCGCCCGGGTGGACGCGGGACTGCGGACACGGACACTGCTCAGGCGGGCCCGGTTCCTCCTGAGCCAGTTCGGTGTTCAGACCATGCGGCAGGCGGGCATCCAGCCCCGCGAGTCCGGCGACGATGACGAGCCGGCGACGGGTCCGTGGGCGGTGAGATCCCTGGCCGAGACCGAGACGATCTCGCGGTTGGCGACGGGGGTGCAGCGTTTTGATCTGCCGCCCGAACACAACCACATCCGGCTGCTGATCGAAGCGGCCCGCGAGGGCCGCGGCGGAGACGCCTCTTCGGCAGCCGACCTGCTGGCCCGTGTCTTCGAGAATCGCCAGCAGTATCCTCGAGCGGCTGCGGCCTGGCGCGAGGCGATTGAACGGTTCGGGCCCGGCAACAACATGTTCCGTCGCAAGAAGCTCAACCAGATCGTCGGCCGCTGGGGCCAGTTCGAGCGGGCGACGGTCGCCGCGGCCGGTACCGCGACCACGCTCGACTTCCGTTTCCGGAACGGCAACGAGCTGAAGCTCGAGGCGTTTCGGGTGCGGGTCGACCAGCTGCTGGCCGACGTCAAGGCCTACATCAAGCGGAAACCGCTGAAGTTCGACTACAACGAGTTGAACGTCGAGAACATCGGTTTCCGGCTGGTCCGGCAGGCGCAGCAGAAGTACATCGGTGAGAGGGTTGCCTCGTGGACCCGGAAACTCGTTCCCCGTCCCGAACACCTCGACCGGATGGTCACGCTCAACACGCCGCTGAAACAGGCGGGTGCCTACCTGCTGACCGCCCGGATGACCGGCGGCAACGTCAGCCGCATCCTGGTCTGGATCAGCGACACGGCAGTGGTGCACAAGCGGATCAACGGCGGCGACCTGTACTTCGTCGCTGATGCGGTCACCGGCTCGCCGATCGCCGGCGCCCGCGTCGAGTTCTTCGGTTACGAACAGCGGCGGATCCAGAAGCAGCGTCGGGTCGAGATCAACGTCAAGGAGTTTGTCGAGGTCACCGACCGGCAGGGCCAGGTGGTGCCGCCGGTTGCCGCTCCCCAGCAGCGGTTCCGCTGGCTGGTGGTGGCTCGCGGAGCCGGTGGCCGCCGAGCGTACCTCGGGTTCCGCTCGGCCTGGTTCGGTCGCCGCATGTCCCGGGTCTTCGACAACACCCGTGTCTACGTGATCACCGATCGGCCGGTCTACCGGCCCGGTCAACCCGTGCGGTTCAAGTTCTGGATTCGCCAGGCGCGTTACGACAAGGACGAGCAGAGCGTGTATGCCGGACGGAAGGTGACGATCCGTGTCACCGATCCTCGCAACCAGGAACTGCTGGAACGCCAGTTCACCACCGACGCCTGGGGCGGGTTCGACGGTGAACTGGACCTGGCCGATGACGCCAACCTGGGCCACTACAACATCCGCATCGTTCCCAAGAAGTCCGACCTGATGGTTGCCGGGCAGAACAGGCGTTCGGTTGTCGGCGGCGGGTCGTTCCGGGTCGAGGAATACAAGAAGCCGGAGTACGAGGTGACCGTCGAGGCGCCCGAGCGGCCGGTGGCGCTGGGCCAGACGATCAAGGCGAAGATCGTGGCCAAGTACTACTTCGGCGGCCCGGTCAGCCGGGCGAAGGTGAAGTACCGCGTCCAGCGCGAGGCTCACAGTGACCACTGGTTCCCCGTCGGCCGCTGGGACTGGCTCTACGGGCCGGGCTACTGGTGGTTCGCCGACGCCTACAGGTGGTATCCCGGCTGGGGAACGTGGGGGTGTCCGGGCCCGGTGCCACCGTGGTTCGGCCGGCCGCACCATCCTCCCGAACTGGTCATGGAGAACGAGGCCGAGATCGGTGAGGACGGGACGTTGGAACTGGAGATCGACACGTCGGTGGCCAAGCGGTTCCACCCCGACATCGATCACCGGTACCGGATCACCGTCGAGGTGGTCGACGCCTCGCGGCGGACGATTGTCGGCACCGGTTCGGTGATGGCTGCCCGCCAGCCGTTTCGTGTGGTGACCTGGGTCGACCGGGGTTTCTACCGCACCGGGCAGACGATCCGGGCCAGCGTCCAGGCCCGCACGCTGGACGGCCGCCCCGTCGCCGGCAAGGGTCGCTTCACGCTCTACCGGATCAGCTACGACAAGCAGGGTCGTCCCGAGGAGAAGCGGGTGCGGAGATGGGACGCCGCCACCGACGACCAGGGACGCACCAGTTTGATGCTCAAGGCCACCGATGCCGGCCAGTACCGCATCGCGTGCGAAATCGAGGACGATGACGACCACCTCATCGAGGGCGCCCGGGTGTTCGTGGTTCGTGGTCCCGAGTTCGATGGCGATGACTTCCGCTTCGATGACCTGGAACTGACCGCCGACCGACGCGAGTATAAGCCCGGACAGGTGGCCCGCTTGATGCTCAACACCAATCGCCGTGGCAGCACCGTGCTGCTGTTCGTGCGACCCGAGGGTGGGATCTACCAGCGGCCCCGGGTCATCAGGATCAAGGGCAAGAGCACCGAGATCAAGGTGCCGATCGGACCCGGCGACCGGCCGAACATCTTCGTCGAGGCGATCACCGTCTCGGACGGAAAACTGCACTCGAAGGTCCGCCAGTTGTTCGTGCCGCCCGAGAAGCGGGTGGTCAACGTGGCGGTCAAACCGTCGGCCGAGGAGTACCGGCCGGGGGCTCCGGCGACGCTCGACGTGTCACTGACCGATGCGGGCGGCAAGCCGTTCAGCGGGTCGCTGGTGCTGACGATGTACGACAAGAGTGTCGAATACATCTCGGGGGGCAGCAATGTCGGAGAGATCCGGAAGTACTTCTGGAACTTCCGTCGTTCCCACTACCCCCAGACGACCACCAACCTCACCCGCTCGACCGGCAACCTGGTGAAACAGGGTGAGACGTCGATGTCCCGGTTGGGAGTCTTCGGGAACCTCGTCGTCCAGGAGATGGCCCGGGGTCGGAGAATGCTCGGCGCGGGGGGGGGGCGGACCT
>CAUZRQ010000176.1:0-9912 GCA_963582065.1 Planctomycetota bacterium
GGCGGCGGCGATCTTCATCGCGCAGATGTATGTGGATTCGCCCGAAGGGATCGCGGCCGGGTTCACCCTGGGAATCGGGACGATGCTGGTGATCGCGATCACCGCCACGCTCGCGGCGATCGGAGCCGCAGGGATTCCCGAGGCGGGGCTGGTGACGATGGCGATCGTCTTGAACGCCGTGGGCCTGCCGTTCGAATACGTCTCGGGCATCCTCGCCGTCGACTGGCTGCTCGACCGCTTTCGCACCGCGACGAACACTTTCGGTGACGCGGTGGGGGCGGCGATCGTCGACGAGACGTTTGATGACTCCTGACGCCAAGCCGCCGGAGGCCAGGCCGCCGGACGCCACGCCTCCGGAGCCGCCGGATCAACTCCAGCGTCGGCGACGCCGGTTGCAGATCGCCACGGCTGTGGCACTGGTCCTGCTGCCGGTGCTGGTTCACGTCGTGTACCGCTCGGTCACCTCTTTGCCCGGTCGGGTGACGTTGGCGACCGGACCCGAGGGCGGTCGCTACGAGCAGTTCATGCTGAAACTGGGCCGGGAACTCGAGCAACGAGGGGTCACGGTGATCCAGCGTCGATCGGCTGGCTCGATCGAGCACCTGGAACTGCTGCAGTCCGGCGAGGTTGACCTGGCTCTCTACCAGGCCAACCCGGTTCAACACTCGACCGACGGCGACCGTGGAGAGAACGCAGGCAGCAACCGGGTGGCTTTTGTGGCCAACGTCTATTCGGAGGTGGCTCACCTGCTGGTTCGCAGTGATGCGGGGATCGCCACCGCGGACGACCTGTTGGGCCGCCGTGTGTCGCTGGCTCCCGAAGAGAGCGGCGATCATGCCATGGCCCGGATGTTGCTGGAACATCTCGGGATATCGCAGGCGGAACTGAAGGCCGAGTTCATCGACTACCTGGAGCTCGAGGATCGCTTCGCCGCGGGGACGCTCGACGCCGCCTTCATCGTGGTCGGTCTCGATGCCCCCGTGCTCCAGTCACTGGTCGGCAGTGGCCGCTGCCGGTTGCTCTCGATTCCTCATCGCGACGCGCTGTTGAGACGGCAGCCGTTGATTGCCGTCGGCACGGTCCCCTCCGGCTATTTCGCCGCGCGTCCGTTGCCGCGGCCCGAGCAACAGGTCGAAACGGTCTCGGTGCATGCCCAGTTGCTGACCGGCAGGGAGGTTTCCGGTGTCCTGGTCGAAACCGTGACCCGGATCGTGCTCGATCCGGGTTTCCAGAAGGACCACCGGCTGGGCGAATTGCTGGCCGGGCAGATGGATTTCGCCCGGCAACAACCCGAGTTCACGATCCACCCCGCGGCGATGCGGGTCTACGATCCCAAGTTGCGGTCGCTGATCGACCCGGCATTGATCGACATCACCGAGGGGCTGCGGTCGCTGATCGCCAGCCTGTTGATTGCCGGGGTCGTGGCCTGGCGATGGTGGAGGCGACGCAGGCAGTACAACGAGGCCCACCGGTTGGAGATCTACGTCGAAAAGCTCGAGGTGATCGAACGCCGCCAACTGCAACTGGACTCGGGTCGTATGCCGGTCGAACACGACATCCCGGAGTTGCAGCGGATGCTCGACCAGGTCACCGAGTTGAGGTGGCAGGCTCTCGAGGACTTTTCGGTTCACGAACAGATGGAAGACGCAGCGGTCCGGACGTTCCTGAACGTCTGCAACGCGTTGAGCAGCAAGATCAACGCGAAGCTGTCGCGGGCCCGGCTGGACCTGCGGTTCGACGAACTGGTCAAACGCGACCAGGAGTCGTCCTGACCCGTCCGGGGTTCACCTGGCCGCCTTGACCAGCAGCTTGTGCTTGGCCAGCCGGAGACTGCGAACGTTCAGGCCGGTTTGCGAGGCGGTGGTGACCGTCAGCCGGGTTGGCAGGTCGAAGCGGCCCACCCGCGTCCAGCGGTTCTGGACGCTCTGAGTTCTCAGCAACTTGCCGCTCTTCCCGTCCCAGTACTGCACCGAGTACGACCGGGGCAGCGATTTGCCCTCGGCGTTCGGCTGGTTGTCGAGCACGGTGATCGTCATGTGCTGCGGACCGATGGCGCGATTGACCACGGTGATCTCTCCGTCACGTACCCGGTAACTCGACGCCATCGCGCCGCCGACGAATGTCAGCAGCCGCCCCAGCGGATGCTCGTCGTCCTGGTCGGCGAATCTCAGCACCGGTCGCGCTCGCTGAGGGGACGGAGCCCGGCGGTGCAGCGCCATGGATCCCAGTTGGTCCTCGACCCACTTGACGGCGTGTTTCTCGTCGATGTCCAGCGACACGTCACCGTCGGCGGCCACCCGCGCGGTGCCGCCGAACGCTCGTCCGTCGACGTTGCCGACGATCGCCGCGGTGAAGCCGGGGAACTTGGCCCAGTTGGCCCGCTTGGCCAGGGCGTTCTCGAACAGGGTGATCGCGTCCTCGTCGCCGCCGCTGGCGATCAGCGGCCAGCGGAACGCCAGGGTCGCGAAGTCCCGTGTCTCGATGTACTTCTTCCCCTTGTGGACGCCCTCGCCGGGGATCACCCGCTTGGTGTAGACGCAGAAGTGGCCCTCGGTGTCGGGCCGGAACACCACCCGGCCGTTCTTGTCGGCCTTCAGTTCCTCGTTGACCAGGTCGTCGTCGACCGTCGTGAACACGGCACCGGGCAGAGGTTTTCCGTTGGCCAGGGCGACCATCTCGATGCGGTCCTCATGGACCGTCGCGGCGATCTGCAACGGGACCTTCGGTCGTGGCTTGAGCGTGTTGAGCGTCTTGGCGTCGCCGTGGATCGCTCCGGGAAAGTACCTCAGCAGGAACGGCACGCTGCGGGTCAGTACTCCCCAGGTGCATTCGCCGCTGACGGCCACCGCACCCCCGGCCGGCAGGCGGGAACGGAGCCGGTCGGGCAGCTTGCGGACCTGCAGTGGCTGGAACTTGCCCGGGGTGGTCTGCATCCAGAGCCTGGCGTGAGCGATCCGGGGGACGAACAGGGGATCGCCGGCCCGGGCGATCTCGCTGAAGAACACGTCGACCTGGCGACCGGCCTCGGCCTGGCCGCCGATGCGGATGAACAGGAAGTGCGCCTCGGCCCGGGCCATCAGCAGCGTGGCGAGTCCGAGTGAGAGCAGCAGCAGGCGGTGGGGGTGTCTCATTGGTTTTCCTTTTCGGTCTTGACCGGTATTCTCGACCGGCCCACCGACCAGTTTACCCGCTCGCGCGAGGTTTGCGACGCCGTGAGAAGATCCGAGGACTCCGCGCCGCTGGGCCTGCTTGTCGACATGGACGGCGTGCTGGTCGACTTCGTCTCCGCGGCCCTGCGATTGCACGGTCGGCTCGAGGTGCTCGACGAGTGGCCGGCCGGCGAGTGGGACATGCCCGAGGCGATGGGGATCAGCAGCGCCGATTTCTGGGGTCCGATCAGCGAGGCCGGTGCCGATTTCTGGGCGTCGCTGGAGCCCTACCCGTGGTGTGATGAACTGCTCGAACTGGTCGAGTCGACCGGACCGTGGTGCATCCTGACCAGTCCCAGTCCGGACCCGTTCTGTGCCGCGGGCAAGATCACGTGGCTGCAGAGGCGGTGGGGTCGCGGTTTCCGAGACTTCCTGATCGGACCTCCCAAGTGGATCTGTGCCCGGACCGATCAGTTGTTGATTGACGACAACGACACCAACGTCGACAACTTCCGCGATCGTGGCGGACGCGCGATCCTGTTTCCTCAACCGTGGAACCGGAACCACCGGCTGGTCGAGGACCGGATGGGCCACCTGAGGGATGAGCTGCGGCAGGCGGTGTCGGCCGGGTGACCGCGGCTGTTCACTTCCGGGTCATTCACCCGCCTCGAGCGATTCGAGCCGATCGACGAAGTCGGCATCGAGGCCGGCTTCGAGTCGCGCGTCTCGCTGGAATGTCTCGCCACGGGCGTTCGACGGTCTCAGCGGCCAGTGCAGGTGACCGGCAAACGTGTCCCAGTCGCTGGCCCCCGGCGGCTTCAGCCGCCTCAACCACTCGATCCCGAACCGCACGTGGCGAATCTCGTCCCGGTGAATTGTCCGCAGCACCGTGGCTCCCCGCTTGTCACCACCACGATCGAACGCCTCGGCAAACGCCAGCGTGTGGTCCAGGTTGGCTCCCTCGAAGACCAGGGGCAGGCCGGCCAGGTAGTCCAGCGGGCAGGTGAAGGACTGGGCCTTCTTCCAGATGTAACCGTTGACCGGCAGGTCACCGAAAGTCAGCCCGCAGGCGGCGGCGCGTTCGATGTGCATCCGGGTGTGTCGCTGCTCGTCGGACATCACCTCGACCAGTCCGGTCCGGAATTCGGTCGGCGCGTCCGGAAATGCACACAGCACCAACCCCATCACTTCCAGGGCCTGCAGTTCGTGGTTGGCCATGATGTGGTGAGCGATCGCCCGGGATTCGATCCGTTCCATGGCGCCCGAAGCGGGCATCTGTGGAGTCGATCGGCGGGCGGCGATGACCAGCTCCGGCGGGCGTCCCGGCAGGGCCGGGAAGAGGGGCCGGCCGGGGTCGCTGTCGTCGAGCGGTTCGGGAACAGCCGCCAGTTTTTCGTCCAACGACCTGCTCAGCAGCACCCGCTCGGAGAACTCGCGAATGCTCATCCGGTGGCCTCTCGCATGACCGCGACGACTAGCCCCGACCGCCCTCGCAGCAGGTCTCGCAGATCGAGTGACACCGGCTGCAGATCAGCTTGTGCCGGACCTCGATCAACTGGCCACCACAGACCGGACAGGCGGGGACCGAGGCCTGGGGGGAAGATGTGGCTGAGCTGGACGCCGGGGTGGCCGACGAAGAGGACCTCGGGCCTGGGGTCTTCATCCGTGATGGACTCCGGCGTGTGGGTTCTGGCCAATCCGGGCGGTGACCGATGCGGGGCATCCTCGAACAAACCCCCCGGGCTGTCAAACCCGATGGCTTTCGATATGCTCGTCGACCATGACCTCCGTACTCGAGTCGATTCGCGAATGGCTGACCGAGCAGGGGGTGTCGTTTCGTGAGGTGCATCACGAGCCGACCCGGACGTCGGAGGACTCGGCACGTGTCCGTGGTGAGGAACTCCGCAACGGTGGCAAGGCACTGGTGATGAAACTCGACGACGACTTCGCCCTGTTCGTGCTTCCGGCAGACCGGCGGGCTCATTCGGGAACGATTCGTCGCACGCTGGGTGTCCGAAAGTTGAGGTTCGCCACGGCCGAGGAACTGGCCGAGTTGACCGCCGGAGACGGGAGTCCCGGACTGGTGCCTGGCAGCGTGCCCCCGTTCGGCCAACCGATCCTCTCGTTTCCGCTCTACGTCGATCAGGCGATCGAGCAGAACGAGCGAATCGCATTCAATGCCGGTTCGATGACCGATTCGATCATCCTCGACGTGCCCGATTACCTGCGGCTGGCCAGCCCGACACGGGTCTTCGAGTTCGCTCGCGGAGATTGATTTCGGCTGGAGATCGTCCTCCGAGACGAGCTGAATAACCGTCACAACCCGATTTCGTTGACGGATGCAGAACCCCTCGGGCCTGCCTGGTTGGACGTCGCCGTTGGCGTCGAGTGAATCGGGGGTTGGGGCACGTCGAATCTGCTTGACACTCGTGAAAAACCGGGAGATAACCATTGTAGCGGACTGAGATGACGGCTCTGTTCTCAACTCATCCCATCTTGCCGTTCTCAAGTCGCGTCCCGTCTTTCCGGTTTCTCAATTCAACATCTCACGTCTATTCGTACGGGTCTCACGGTGCCCTGCGGGCGGCCCAGGTGGCCGGCCGATCCAAGGTGACGCGAGCCCCCCGGTCTGCGTGTCGATGTCGAGTCGGGGCCGGTGGCAAATCCCATTCTTTGACGCTATTTTGAGATGCAGCGGGCTTGTTTCCCGGTGGCCGTCCAATCGGTTGTCGGGGACGGGTTGGGGCTGTGTGTATGGAAGGGGCTGTCGGTGGTGAGACACTCGGGCGCTAACGGAGAACCACCCCGCCATGGCGGGATGGCCGCCTGTGTGGCGGCCTGTGTCGGCTTCGTGCTGGCCGGGTTGTTTGCGGCGCCGGTTCACGCCCAGCCCGCGGCCAAGAAACCGGCAGCCAAGAAGCCGGCCGGCCCATCGGGTCCACCGTTGCCGCCCGGTTTCGTGCCTCCGCCACCCCTGCCCCAGGTGATGGGGCTCAACAATGCCCTGCTGTCGCCGAAAGACGAATTGGCGTTCCGCCGCAGGGGATACTCGACCTTCATGAAGGCGGTCCGTTCTCCCGGGCTGGGTTCCAAGGCTCAGCAGGACATCCGTGCGGGCATTCGCTGGCTGGTGTCCCGATTGACAATGCCAACCAACCGCGAGGCTCTGCCGGTTCGTCGTCGAGAAATTCGTCAGATGGTCCAGTTGCAGGTCAAGGCGGCGCCGGTCCGTGAGTTCGTATTGCGTGAACTCACCTTGGCGCTCTCCGAGTTGCTCGAGACCGCTCATTTCAAGATCACCCACAACAACGGCCAGCAGATCCAGGTCGTAGTGACCCGTCCCGATCCCAAGACCGGCAAGATCCAGGCCCAGACGTTCAAGGCCGACAGCCTGCAGGTGCTGCGTTCGGTGAAGGGAGCTGGTGAGGCGGTACGTTTCTTCGAACGCTATTCGGCCCGCACGATCTTCGGTGGCAAGGGGGGCGTGCAGAACTTCCACGTCCGCCTGAACGTCACCTACCTGCTCGGTGAACTGGTCGTCCAGAAGGGCGATCCGGCCAAGGGAATCCCCGCCGCCCGTTACACCGCCTCGGCGTTCCCGCTGTGCGACGTGGTCAACGAGCCCCGTCAGCTCGATGCGATCAAGGTCGTTGCCGTGCGTGGCCTGGTTCGGTTGATGAAGACCGGGAAGCCCGAGGCGAGTTACGACCTGAGATTGCAGGTGGCCCAGTGTCTGGCCGACCAGTTGCAGCGGCCCTACCAGCGGAGCGTGTTGCGGCAGCGAATCGACAGTCACCTGCAGCACATCTGGTACCAGGAGGTGTTGGTCGAGGGGTTGGCCGGCGTGGGGATCCTGCAGAACAAGCAGGCCCAGCCGTTCGTGGAGACGGCACTCGCAGACGTGATGGCCAACCCGAACCGCCACTTCCTGGCTCGTACCGCCGCGGCCAAGGCGATCGGACGCGCGCCACTGACAGGCGGATTCGATGGCGGATTGCGGAGCTACCAACTGGTGGAACTCGCCGGCCAGATGGCCGCCGCGTACAACAAGTCGCCGACTGCCGGGTACTGGCATCGGAGTTTCCAGCAGCTGTATTTCTCCTTCAAGGCGATCAACAAGAACGACGTGACAGTGGCCGGCAAACCGGCCGGGTTGCTTGGTCAGTTCGACACCGCCCGGCTGCAGGACGCCTATCGCCAGGTCGTTCCACTGGTGGCCCATGTCATCGTTCAGCCGACCGTCACCCCCGACGGCAAGCAACGCTACATGCTGATTTCCAGCGACACGATCAAGCCGCTGACCGACTGGCTGGCCGAGAACCGTCCGGCCAACTACAAGCCGCCGCAGCCGTCCACGACCACGACCACGGCTCCCACGTCGACGCCCACGACCAAGCCGAAGGCCACGACCAAGGCCGGTGGCGCGAGTCGTTCTTGACGTTCGAGCGGCCGTTGGACTATCGTCCGGCCGCTCTCGAGGCCCCTTCACTTCGTCGGTCTCGGTGGATCCGCTCCGGGCTCTCATCATGTGCGGCATCGTCGGTTACGTCGGGTATCGCCCCGCCGAGAACCTCCTGCTCGATGGTCTCTCGCGGCTCGAATACCGAGGGTACGACAGTGCGGGGATCGCGGTGGTCGAGGACCGCGAGATCGCCGTGCGGAAGCGGCGGGGTCGAGTGGCCAGTCTGATCGAGTTGGTCGAATCGCACCCGGTCGAGGGGTCGATCGGCATCGGTCACACCCGCTGGGCCACTCACGGTGACCCTTCCGACGTCAATTCCCATCCTCACCTCGATGAATCCGGCCGCGTGGTGCTGGTGCACAACGGGGTGATCGAGAACCACGCAAGCCTGAAGACGAGGCTGGCCGAAACCGGCTGCGGATTCCGTTCGGCGACCGACACCGAGGTCGTGGCCCAGTTGATCGGCCAGCATCTCGAACAGCTCATCGAATCGGGACATCCTGCCGATGATCCCGAGACCTGCTGGGCGGCCCTGAGAACGGCCCTGGATGAACTCGAGGGCACATACGGCCTGGGCGTCCTGTTCCGTGATTGCCCGGGACATCTCTGGACCGCCCGCTGCGGAAGTCCGCTGGTCATCGGTGTGGGCGACCAGGAGTACTTCCTGGCCAGCGACACCAGCCCCCTGGTCGGATACACCCGCGACGTCATCTATCTCGACGATCATGACACCGCGAGACTCGGTCGAGACGGTCTCGAGGTGCGGCACCGCGACGCGGGGACGCGGGACGTTGCGGTCCACACCATCCAGGACGAGGCCGCCGATATCGATCTCGGCGATTTTCCTCACTACATGCTCAAGGAGATCTACGAGCAGCCCGACAGTATCCGCAACGCGATGCGGGGGCGGATGGATGGCGACGATGCGACAGCGATCTTCGGGGGGCTCAATGCCGACGTGGGAGAATTGAGACGGATCGACCGGATCGTCCTGACCGCCTGTGGCACCAGCTGGCACGCCGGGCTCGTGGGCGAGCACCTGATCGAGGAATTTGCCCGGATTCCGACCGAGGTCGAGTACGCGAGTGAACTGCGATACCGCAACGCGCCGTTGACCGACACCACGATGGTGTTCGCGATCACCCAGAGCGGGGAGACGGCCGATACCCTGGCGGCGGTGAGAGAGTGCCGGCGGAAGGGCCACAAGACACTGGCCATCTGCAACACGGTCGGCTCGACGATTGCCCGCGAGGCCGATGGAGGGATCTACCTGCACGCCGGACCCGAGATCGGGGTGGCATCGACCAAGGCCTTCACCTCGCAGGTCACCGTGCTGGCTCTGCTGGCACTGTACCTGGGCCGGATGAGACACATGTCGTTCCGGGCCGGCCAGGCGTTCCTCGAATCGCTGGAAGCGATGCCCGAACTGGTGTCCCGGACCCTGGAGTGTCACGACGTGGTGCGGAAGGTCGCCGGGCGATTCGCCGATTGCCAGAACTTCCTCTACCTCGGACGCCAGTACAACTTCCCGGTCGCCCTCGAAGGGGCACTGAAGCTCAAGGAGATCAGCTACATCCACGCCGAAGGGTATCCGGCGGCGGAGATGAAGCACGGTCCGATCGCCCTGGTCGACGAACGGACCCCCAGCGTGTTCGTGACTCCGCGGGGCAGCGTGTACGAGAAGGTGATCAGCAACCTGGAAGAGATCAAGGCTCGGGGCGGACCGGTGATCGCGATCACCGGGCACGATGACAAGCGGATTGCGGCTCTGGCCGACGAGGTGATTTCGGTGCCTGACGTGCCGGAGTTCCTGCAGCCACTGCTGACGAGCATTCCGCTGCAGTTGTTGGCCTACGAGATTGCCCTGTTGCGGGGTTGCGACGTCGACCGTCCGCGGAACCTGGCCAAGAGCGTGACGGTCGAGTAATCCGGCGGGTAATCCGGGCTTGTTCGATCTTGCCGGCGGGGACGGTCTGCCCCGTCCGGATCCTCACGGCGCGCAAAAAAACCCCAGCCCGTCCGAGGACGGGCTGGGGCTACATTTTGGTTGGTGGCCGGAACTCCGGGACACGTCTTTGGCGTGATGAATGCCGAAGCACTCATCGGATCGTAGTTTTCTTCTCACATGGAGAAGCAATTTTATCCTTAGAAAGGAGGTGATCCAGCCGCAGGTTCCCCTACGGCTACCTTGTTACGACTTAGTCCCAATCACGGAACTCACCCTAGGCGCTTCCCTAACCGAAGTATCAGAAAACGACTTTAGGCGCTCCCCGCTTTCGTGGCTTGACGGGCGGTGTGTAC
>CAUZRQ010000177.1:0-9906 GCA_963582065.1 Planctomycetota bacterium
GTCGGTTGCCGGAATCGACGACGATGACGTGATCGAGCTCGAACTGGTCGACTCCGACGACGAGTTCGACAATGCTGGACGTCGGCTGGGCTTGGCTGGCACTGCTGTCAGCCTGCTGCTGCACGTCTGGATCGTCTTCAATCTCTCGGGACTGTTCCTCGAACCGGACGACGCGGCGCCCTACGTGCCACCGATCGAGACAACGATGAACGATCCCGTGGTAATCGAGGAGCTCGAGGAGACGATCGACTACGAGTTGGCCAATCCCGACGAGCGGGAGCTCGAAGTCCGCGAGGTGATCAACTCGACCAGCGTCGGCGTCGCCCAGAACGACAACCCTCAGCCCAAGGCCCCCCCGACTCCTGAACTCGATCGACCCCCGACCGAGTTGCAGCAGGTCGCCTACGACATCCCCGAGGGGATCGAGGTCGATGACCGGATCGTGGTCAAGGGAACCGTCGGCGAGGCAATCGTGCAGCTCGAATCGGCTCTCGACCTGGTCACCTGGGAAATCGCCAACAACCTGAAGGAACGCAAGGTGATGGTCGTCTGGATGCTCGACGCTTCGGGCAGCCTGGCCGGCCAGAGGAAACTGGTCCGCAAGCGGCTGAAGCGGATCTACGGCGAGCTGGAAGCTCTGGAGCGGGTCGGTCAGTTGCCGATGCGTGACCAGCCGCTGCTTTCGGCCGTCGTCTCCTACGGCCAGAAAACGACCTTCCTGACCAAGTCGCCGACCGACCGGTTTTCCGAAATCGAAAAGGCCTTCGGACTGCTCAAGCCCGACCAGAGCGGCCGGGAGAACGTCTTCACGGCGGTCTGCCAGGTGATGAGCCTCTGGGGACATTACCGCAACAAGCAGGGTCGCCAGATCATGCTGGTGGCGATCACCGACGAGGCCGGCGACGACCACGGGGCTCCGCTGGAGGTGGCCATCAACCGTTGTCGACGCAAGGGCGCCAAGGCCTACGTGATCGGACCCTCGGCTCCGTTCGGAGCCCGCAAGGGTTACGTGCCGTACGTGGCTCCCGAAAACGGCAAGACCTACCAGTTGCCCGTCGACCTCGGTCCCGATGCGGCAATCCCCAGCCTGGTCCGATTGCCCTTCTGGTTCAGCGGCCCGCAGTACAACCGCCCACCGCTCTCTTCGGGCTTCGCTCCCTACGCCCTGGCCCGGCTGGTCACCGAGACCGGCGGCATCTACTTCATGTCGAAGATGACGACGATGGCCGGCCTGACACCGCTGGGCCACTACGACGCCGCCGCGATGCGTCCCTTCGAGCCCGACTACAGCTACGCGTCGCCGGCCGACTGTCTCAAGGACATCGCCAGACACCCCCTGCGGATGGCCGTCTACAACGCCTCGATCGCCAGCCGACAGTACCAGGCCAACAGCACGCCGCGGCTGGACATCCGCGTCACGCCCGGCAACTTCAAGCAGGTCGCCAGCGACGCCCAGAAATCGGTGGCCGAGAGTGGGTTGATGATCGACCAGATCCTGCAGGCCTTCCCCCGAGGTATCGAGAACGCCTACGCCACCGAGTTGTCACCCCGCTGGCGAGTCGCCTTCGCCCTGTCCTACGGCCGACTGCTGGCCCAGAAGGTCCGCTGCATGGAGTACAACTACGCCTGTGCCCAGTTGAAGAACGACCTGACTCCCCAGGACGTCGGCAGCAAGTCGAACCACTGGATCTTCCGGCCCGACAGCAAGCTGAACTACGCGGCGCCCTTCAAGAAGGTGGCCGCCGAGGCAACCAGGTGGCTCGAGACGGTGGTCAGCGAGGCTCCGGGAACTCCGTTTGCCGTGATGGCCAATCGCGAACTGAAAGACCCGCTCGGATTGAGGGTGATCCAGCGGTACGTGCCGCCGGTGCAGCGTCGACCCGGCCGACCGAACACCGCCGCGACCCCGAACCGGCCAAGGGTGCTCTTCGCCAACAAGAAAAAGAAGAACACCCCGCCGCCAGCGCCGAAACGGCCGAAACCACCGAAGCTGCCCAAGCTCTAGCAGCCCCCTGTGACCTGCGGCTGTTCGGCCGGCATCGCCAGCGACCGGGCCGCAATCTGTTCGGACAACACCTCGTTGTAGGCGAACAACGCCGGCGTGCCCCCGGTGTGGACGAAGACAACCGGTTGTTCGGGGTCGAGCTGCCCCGAACGAATATGATCGATCAACCCGGCCAGGGCCTTGCCGCTGTAGGACGGGTCGACCAGGATTCCCTCGGTCCGTGCCAGCACGGCGATCGCCTCCAGGCATCCCGGGGTCACCACGCCGTAGCCCGGTCCCACGAACTCCTCGAACAGCTCGATCTCCTCGCCGACGAAAGACGCCTCGACCCCGATCCGCTCGCCGGCCTCGGTCGCGATCTTGGCCATGTCGGCCCGCGTGTCCCAGGGCCAGACGATGGGAGCCACGTGGCGGACCGGGTACTGGGCGCCCAGTGCCGCGGCCGCCAGCACCATGCCGGCACCGGTTGAACCGGCCGAACAGCCGTAGACGGCCTGGGGAGTCCAGCCGTCGGCGTGGGTCTCCAGTTGACCGTCCTCGCGAGCCTGCTCGACGATCTCGACCAGGCACAGCACGTAGCTGACCGCCGCCAGGCTCTTGACCGTGTAACGGTCCCACTCGTAGACGTTGCGACCCGCCCGACGGTACTCGGCCGCCACCTCGGCAATTCTCGCATCGACCTCCGGTCCCACCTGCCCGTCGATGATCTCGACATGGGCTCCGACCAGGTGATCCAGCAACAGGTTGCCCTGGACCGGGTCGGGCCCGTCGGCCGGCTTGCCGCGTCCGAGCACCAGGTGGATGTCGAGCCCCGCCTTGGCACAGGCAGCGGCAGTCTGCCGACAGTTGTTGCTCTGGACCCCGGCCCCCCAGACGACCAGTTCCGCGCCCTTCTCCAGCGCATCGGCGATCAGGAACTCGTTGTGGCGGGTCTTGTTGCCACCGAAGGCCAGCCCGGTGCAGTCATCCCGCTTGATGTAGACCGGCGGACCGCCGATCGCCTGGGTGAACCGCGGCAGGTACTCTAGCGGAGTCGGCAGGTGTCCGAGTGAAATGCGGGGCAACCTGTCGACCCGTTCACGCAGTTGGTCCGTTGTCAGTGTGTTCACAACCTGGGCCATCACCAAACCTCCAACCAGATGTCGTCAACCAATCCAGGAGCGGGTCGTGCGCGAGCCGCCTACTTGATCTCGACGATCCAGATGTTGCGGAAACGGACCGGGTCGCCGTGGTTCTGCAGGAACAGGGCCCCCGGCTTCTCGTCGTTCTGACGGCCTCCGGCGGTGACCTTCAGCGTCAGCTTGTCGTGGATCACCACGCCGTTGTGACGGATGGTCGTCACGGCCGGAGCCACCTTCTTGTCCGCCTTGTCGAACTTCGCCGCAGTGAAATCGACGTCGTAGGTCTGCCACGACAGCGGGGGCAGGCACATGTTGACCGTCGGACGGGCGACCTTGTAGATGCCGCCACACTCGTTGTCGAGACCGGCCAACCCGAAACTGTCCAGCACCTGGCATTCGTACTGGTCCAGCAGGTACATGCCGCTGTTGCCGCGGCCCTGGCCGCGGGCGTAAGGCATGAACGGCGTGCGGAATTCCAGGTGCAACTTGAAGTTGGCGAACTTCCGCTTGGTGCGGACGCCGACGTTGAGCAGTCCGCCGGCCTCGATCTTGCCACCCTGGAAGTGATCCGCGGTGCTGCCGTCAAACAGCACCACCGCCCCCTTGGGAGCCTTGGCACCGAGGGTCGACGACTTCCGCATCACCTTCTTCGCCTGGTACTTGACGTCGTCCTCGGCGGTACCACTGAAGACACCACCGGCCACCTGGCCGGTGAAGTTCTTTCCCTTGAACGTGACCTTGCCGTCGGCCGTCTTGCCCTTGAGCTTCGTCTTGGTCTTGCCGTCCCATCCGGCACCTGGCAGTCCGCCGGCATACAACACCGCATCGAATCCGCCCTTGCCCAGTGCGATCACCTGGATGCCCAGCTTCCGCTTCTTGCCGATCGTCCCGGCGTACTCGCCCTGGACCTCGAAGTCGGGACCGGCCGACTTGGCATCGAGGAACGAGGTCTTGGCGTTCTGGGCCTGGGCCGAGAGAGTCGCGGCCGCCATGACCACGGCGGCCGTCAGCAGGTGTCGGGTCTTCATCGGTGCGGTCTCCGGTGCGTGCGTGAATCGTCTGTTGTGGATATCCGGCCAGAGCGTCAACAGCTTACTCCGACACCACGAGGGACTCCAGCGAAGCGACCGCCTCGCCTCAGGCCACCGCCGTGAGAGCTTCGACCACAAGTTGATCGTGCTCGGCCAGTACGCTGCGGAGATCGACCAGGACACGGTCGTGCTGGATCCGGGTGAACATCCTCACCGGCCCCGTTCTCAGCCGCAGTGCCAGTTCATCGGCCGAGATCTCGGCGTGCTCGACGGCCAGCGCCGCCGTGGGCATCTCGGCTCCGGGCAAAGACCCGCCGCCCACGAGGGCTGTCTCACAAGCCACCTCGACGGACAGGCTCTCGACGCCTCCCAGGCCCAGCACCAGCGCCTCGGCCCGCGCCGCCAATTCGCTCTCGGTCGCCGCCAACAGTCTCAACACCGGCAGTTCGGCAACCGCCTCGCCCCGCCGATAAGCATCCAGCGTCGCTGCCAGGGCCGCGAGTGTCAGCTTGCCGACCCGCACGGCCCTCGCCAGCGGGAACTGCCGGATCGGCTCGACATACTGGCTCTTGCCCAAAATGATCCCCGCCTGTGGTCCGCCCAGCAGCTTGTCGCCGCTGCCCAGCACCACGTCGGCATCGGCCGCCAGGCTCTCGGCGAACGTCGGCTCTGCGGGCAACCCGAACTGTGCCACGTCGACCATCGCCCCGCTGCCGATGTCGTCGATGGCCACCAACCCGTGCTCGTGGGCCAGCGGCGTCAGCAGTTCGATGCCCGGCGTGTCGGAGAACCCGACCACCTTGTAGTTGGAAGTGTGCACGTGCATGATCGCCACGGTCTCGGACCCGATCGCCTCGGCGTAGTCGGTCACGCTGGTCCGGTTGGTGGTGCCGACCTCGCGGAGCACCGCGCCAGAGAGCTGGAAGATCTCGGGCAGCCGGAACGAGCCGCCGATCTCGATCAACTGTCCTCGCGAGATGACCACCTCGCGGCCGGCACACAACGCCTGCAGGGTCAACAACGTCGCGGCGGCGTTGTTGTTGACCACCACCGAGTCCTCGGCCCCGCACAGTGCCCGCCACGCCGCCTGCAACTGGTGGCCGCGGTAACGGCGTTCGCCGGTTTCGAGATCGACCTCGACGTTGCCGGCTCCGCCGAGCTCATCCACTGCCTTGCGGGCATTGGCCGAGAGCGGCGATCGGCCCAGCCCGGTGTGCAACACCACGCCCGTCGCGTTGACCACCGGATCGAAGCGTCGCAACCCGGCCCGTTCCGAACTCCGCAGCACACCCGCGATCACTCGCTCGCCCAGTGATTCCCGCGATTCGTCGCTTTCGGTCTCATCCCGAGAAACCAGCCAGTTCCGCACCTCCTCCAGCGATCCGCGGATCCACTCGACGACCGCATCCCGCCCCGACTCGTCGATCAATCCGGCCAACCGGCCATCGTCGACCAGTTCGGTGACCGGCGGAAGAGTCCTGAGCAGTTCCTGGTGCGACATGTTCACTGTTCTGTTTCCTTGCCACCTAACCGGTCGGCGAACGAATCTCTCAGCCCAATGCCGTCGTCAGTTTCGGCCCGGGCACCCGGACGTCGCCCTGCCGCACGGTGATCTCAACCTCGTCATAATACTCGCAAAGCGGCACCGCGAACTTGCGGCTGATCCCCCACGCCTCGCGCAATTGCGACATCGTCACTTCTCCCTCTTCGGCGAACACATCCACGCAGACGCTGCGTCCCTGTTCGATCGCGGCGGGGTCGAAGTGGAGTTCGTCTGAGACGGCCACGACCAGGCCCTCTTCAGCGCACAACGCCAGCAACGCCTGCAACTGGTTTTGGGACTGGCCGAGCGATTCGCAGAGTTCCTTGAAGGTGGGCGGAGTCAGGCCGGCGGACTGGACCTGTTCGAGCAGCGTGTCGCGGGCAGCTCGCTGGGCCTTGGTCAACTGGACCTGGGCATCGGCGGGCCCCAGGTTGCTGCCCGTGGCGACCAGTTCCCCCGAGGAGACCAGGTGAGTCAACACGGCCTCCAGCAGCACCGGTCTCAGGATCTCGCGACAGGCCGAGGCAACCGTGGCGCGGGGCAGGGTCCGCCGGGGCTGCCGTTTTTCGAGTTCCTCCCGGATCGTCTTCATCACGGTTCCGGCCAGTGATCCCAGCCGCTCGGCGTGGATCGGGATCAGCCGATCACCGGATCCGACCCGGACAATCGTCCCGTCGTCGGTCAACTCGTCGACCAGTTCCTCGTAGCGTCGACTGCCGACGCCGGCTCGCCACAATGCCGCCAACGGAGTTTCGGGAATGTCGTCGAGGGTGGAAACCAGCCCGGAAAGCCGGGCACGTTCGTCAGGCTGATCGAGTGCCGCGCCGGCCAGCTGAAGATCGCGGATCCGCTTGCCGACGGGCAACCAGGGATCCAGCACGCGGCCACCAGCGACGGTCAGGGCGGGCGAAACACGACGGAGAATGAAGCGTTGAGCGTGCGCGGCCACGATGTCCTCGGCCAGCCGCAACTCGGCGTACCCCCGCTCGCCGGGCTTCAACTGCCGCCCCTTGAGCATCACGCGTGCGGGGACCTCGCGGGTGCCGATGTGCAGGTTCAGTTCCATCCGGTCCTTCAACTGCAACGGGGAACTCGAGAGCAACTTCAGGTCGACCAACAGCCGTCGGGTCGGCTGCAGCAGTCCGGCGGTGGCGAGTTCGACACCACGAGACACCTCGTCGTACTTCACACCCGCCAGGTTGATCGCCGTCCGTTGCCGAACGCCCGCGTCGTCGGAATCGGCACCGTGGTTCTGCACGCTGCGGACCCGCACCTCGCGGCCTTCAGGCCACAGTTCCAGCGTGTCCCCGGCACGCACCTGGCCGCTGATCACGCTACCGGTGACGATCGTGCCGTGACCCGGAAGCGAGATGGCCCGGTCGACCGGCATCCGGAACACCGGCTCGCTCTCGGGCAGCCTCACCCCGCGGGCCGTCTCGAGCAAGGTCTCCTTGAGCGTCTCGATCCCCTCGCCGGTCTCCGACGAGATCGGCACCAGGGGGGCTCCCTCGAGAAACGTCCCGACCACCGTCTCCTCGATCTCGGCTTCCACCAGTTCCACGAAATCCGGCTCGACCAGGTCGATCTTGGTGATCGCCACCACGCCGGTGCCGATCCCCAGCAGATCCATGATCTCCAGGTGCTCGCGGGTCTGGGGCATCACCCCGTCGTCGGCAGCAATCACCAGCAACGCCAAGTTCACCCCGGTGGCACCGGCCACCATGTTCTTGACGAACTTCTCGTGGCCGGGGACGTCGACCAGCCCGAACTGGAACCCGTCGGCTTCCCAGTGGGCGAAACCGAGGTCGATCGAAATGCCCCGCGCCTTCTCCTCGGGCAACCGGTCCGTGTCGACACCGGTCAGTCGCCCGACGAGTCGGGTCTTGCCATGATCGATGTGCCCGGCGGTGCCAATCAGGATGTGTTTGACCGACATGACCGGGTCAACCGAATCGGTGAGGGCGGGATCGCTGGCGGACATGGCGCGGGCCAGCCAGAATGAGAAAACATGCGGGGTTGGTCCCTCGATTCTCGAAGATGAACAAACCGGCCGCAAGAGCCGAGCAGGAGAGGTCGATGAGCAGTCGGGCGGAAAGCGAGTACCGGTACGAGAAACTGACGTGGCCGGAGATCAATGACGCGGTCGCCGAGCGACAGGTCTGCATCCTGCCCTGCGGCGCCGTGGAACAACACGGGCACCACCTGCCGCTGGATGTCGACTTGGTCTGCCCCGGCGGCGTCGCCCAGGGTTGCGGTGAAGCGATGCCCGAAAAGGTGCTCGTGCTGCCGACGATCGCCTACGGCTACACCGGCCACGTGATGGACTTCCCCGGCACGATCAACACCAACTACGAGACGTTCATCCGGGGCGTTACCGACGTCACCCGATCGCTGGCCTACCACGGGTTCAAGAAGATCATCCTGCTCAACGGCCACGGCTCGAACATGCCCAATCTCGACCTGGCCGCCCGACGAACCAACCTCGAGACCGACGCCGAGTGCATTTTGGTGGCGTGGTGGAACCTGCTGACCGTCGACAAGGATTTCCTGCCGGGATGGCGAGAGAGCAAGTTCCCCGGCGGCTGCGCGCACGCGGGAGAACTCGAAACCTCGCTGTACCTGTACCTGGCCGAGGACGACGTTCGGAAGGACAAGATCAAGAGCGGCACGATCAAGATGAATGACGAGGAGAACGACTTCAACTGGGTCGACCTGTTCGCCGCCGGCCCCGCCTCGCTGATCTCCTGGACCAGCAGTTACTCCGAAACCGGTGTGCTGGGTGACGCCGAGAAGGGGACGGTCGAAAAGGGACAGGCGGCCTGGGAAGAAGCCGTCAAGCAACTGTGCCGGTTCGTCGATTACTTCCGTGACCGGCCCAAGGACACCAGGCACCGCGAACAGAAGCCCGAACCGTCGATGCCGATCCCCTGGAACCAGCGTCACGAGATCGACTGAGTCCCTCGCATGTCCAACGTCCACGTCTCGCTGGCTCACCGCAGCTACGACATCGCGATCGGCCACGGCCTGCTGGCCGAGACGTCGACGCGGTGCCTGGGCTGGTGTGGGCTCGAAAAGCCCGGGTCGGCACTGGTCGTGACCGACACCAACCTCGCCGGGTCCCACGCGGCGACGGTCGCCGCGGGATTCGAAGCCGACGGCTGGCTGGTGAAGCGACACGTGCTCGAGCCGGGGGAACCGTCGAAGTCGCTTGCGGCGGCCGAGTCGATGTTCGACTCGCTGGTCGCTCTCCCGGCCGACCGTGGCACGCTGGTGGTCGCCGTCGGCGGCGGAGTGGTGGGCGACGCGGCGGGATTTGTCGCGGCCACCTACGCCCGGGGCATCCGCCTCGTCCAGGTGCCCACCACGCTGCTGGCCCAGGTCGACAGCTCCGTCGGCGGCAAGGTCGCCGTCAATCACCCTCGGGCCAAGAACCTGATCGGCGCCTTTCACCAGCCGGCCGGCGTGTTGATCGACACCGCCACGCTGGAAACACTGCCCGAGCGGGACTACCGCAGCGGGCTGGCCGAGGTCGTCAAGTACGGCGTGATCCTGGACGCGGAGTTCTTCGACTACCTCGAAAAGCACATCGAGGGACTCGCGGGTCGGGACCGCGAGGTGCTGGCCCACGTGATCACCCGCTGCTGCGAGTTGAAGGCCGAGGTGGTCGAGCAGGACGAGCGGGAAACCACCGGCGCACGAGCGGTCCTCAACTACGGACACACGTTCGCTCACGCCTATGAGGCCCTGGCCGGATACGGCGAACTGCTGCACGGCGAGGCGGTGGCGATCGGGATGATCCAGGCCAGCCGGCTCGCCGAACGTCTCGGCCGGATCGATTCGGCCACAACCGATCGCCAGGTCCGGCTGCTCGAGCAACTCGGCCTTCCCGTAGCCCCCCCGGCCGAACACGACACCGATGAGATCCTGGGCCGGATGCGGCTGGACAAGAAAACCACCGGCGGGCAACTGCGGTTCGTGCTGCCCAGTCGCATGGGACAGGTCGAACTGGTCGACGATGTGCCCGAGGAACTGGTGCGGGAACTGGTCTGATCACACCCGGCGGTGATCAGGATTCCTCGGTGGTCTCGAGCGGGAGTTCCGGCACCGGCGACGGCGGCGGAAGCACGGGGATCGTGCAGTTGACCAGCAACCAGGTCAACGCACAGGCCACGTACGACGAGCAAGCCACCCAGAAGACGACCCGCC
>CAUZRQ010000178.1:0-9845 GCA_963582065.1 Planctomycetota bacterium
CTGGTGGGCATGGAGAGTTCGCCGACAGAGCGCACAAGCGGAGGTGGAGGCGATCCGACTTGGCAACGGGCGCTGTACGAGCTAGGACGAGACTTCGAGTCGCTCCTGGTCGTCGTGCCAGCCTGCTACTTGAACGCCGAAGCTGGTGCCCCATTTTCCCGTTCGATCAATCAATTCTCCGCTCTGATCGACGAGCATCTGAAGATCCTGGTCTCGCAGTTCGACGGTACCGAATTGGGGACTCTATTTGTGCAACTCCGGGTTTGTCTGCAATCCGCTCGCGACCAGCTCAGACACTCCTGGCTTGACGAGCAGCACGTGCGTCTGCTCGACGAGTGGGTCAAGGCCGAGACGGAGTTCCTTCCCGATGATTGGTGGGATCAGATACCGACACACGGGGATGCAGACGATGGCTGGCACGAAACCCGGCAGTTGATCGACGCCATCCTGGAAGGATGCTCGGATTCCGACACGCTGCTCCTCACCGTTGGCAGGTTGTTCACGCAGGTCGCTCAATCAGCCTTTAGCCCCGCCGAACTTGACGATGATGGCACTGAGACAAGACTCGTTGCTCAGCTACGACGGTCGCTGACGGAGTTACGCACGCAACTGCGGTCCCCTGAGTGGCTGGATGTGGACCTCTACCTTCCGCTGATTGATAAATTCGCGGACGAGATCAATCAGCAGACACTCCGCGAACTCGACCGGATGCTGAGGCAAGCACTGGTCAACGACAACGGCCCAGTTGAACCATACTGGTTCTGGTGGAATGGGTGTCGGTACCGAGTCGGCCAGCCATTGATCTGGAGGTTGCTGGACCACTTGTGGCAAGCCGCGACCCGCTCAGCGGAGTTCGAAGAGTTGGCTGAACACGTCTGGCAGGATCATGCCGCCCTTACGGGAGAAGCCGCCACCAACTCTGCTCGGACAACTGCCCGTAAGTTCTTCCGGCAACACGATATCCCGCTGACGGTCAGAGTGATCGACCGCAGGATCGTTCTTGAAGAGATAGTGGAGCAGTAGCCCGACTTTTTTTGGGCGACTTGCAGAAGCTCGTCTCTGGCTCGTCTCTGGCTCGTCGCCGCTGCGACCATGCCACGCAACTGAGGCTGACTGCAGCCTTTCGAATTGTCGTGTGCAACGGACCGCGAGCATGTCGCAACCGATCGAGCCAAGAAAGCTGACGCCGCCCCAGCTGGCGCGCCGGTTTGGCGTAGGCCCGGACAAGGTCTTGGCGTGGATCCGCTCCGGCGAGTTACCCGCGATCAATGGAGCAGCCAAGCCGAATGGTCGGCCGCGTTACCTGATCGACAAAGCGGATGTTGAGGCCTTCGAGGCCCGGCGGCAAGTCCGTCCGAAAAAGCTGATTCCGGCCAGTATCCGCCACCGAAAACCGTCGGACACCATCAAGTTTTTCTAGTAAAGAGCCCGCCAGGCGGTAACCGGGCGGGCAAGCCAAGCACGCGGATAGGAATTGAATCGTGCCCGACATGTTGAATCTTAGCCCTCGATGCACTCAGGCGCAAGGCCAGCGAGTTGGGCGATCCGGCCAGGCTCCACTGGCTGAGGTCCTTGTCCAATCGTGGCAGCATCCAGCGATCTTCATGGTCGGTCTGGCAGCGAAGCCGACCCGGGCAACGTGCGAGGGTCTCCAGAGCCGATCGTCCGATCTACGTGAACCGGCTCATTCGCCCCCCGTTCACGGCTCCGGAGTGAGCAGTGCACCGACCGCTTCGATCTGTATCCGTCCGGTGAACCGATTAACGCGACGTCATGCCGCCTGTGAGTGCGGCGTGCCCAAAATCCTGTAACTCAAGAGGATGAAGACAATGAGTAACGAGTTGATTGACGCTGACCCGGTTTTCATCGGATCGGTTTCGGACCAGTACTTAGCGACGACCGAGTACGGCGACCTGCAGCTGATCCTGACTATCGATATCACCGGCCGTCTCCGCGATCCAGGTGATCGCGGTGCTGGTACCGAAGATGCTCCTCAGGAGCAACGCGAGATCCGTTTGACGTTTTCGGATGATGAAGGGCGTGCAATGCCCATGCGAATCTCCGTCGAGAACTTATGTCGGCTGGGGTTCGCCGACAGTGACCTCTCGCGGCTTCACCCGGACCATGCGGAGTTCCACAGCCTGCTCGGGCGGGATGTGCACATCCGGCCTCGCGAGAAGGGTGGCGTAACTTACTGGAACTTGGCTTGGCCAAGCAGTCGACCTCGCCCGGCCCCGCTAGACGCTGTCGTCGACCGGATGCCCGGGCTTCGGCGCCGGGTCGAGCAGATCCAAGCCAACGCCGACGTTACGAGCGCGTCGCACCGAGCAACGCCGCCAGCGCGGCAATCGGAGGTGGGCGATGACGCATGATGAACATGTCACGGATTACGTCCAACGCGTGCTCGATCGTCTTGAGGGTGTCCGCCGGGAAAGGGGCGGGTGGAAAGCGTTGTGTCCGTGTCCAGGTCACGGTGATGACGGTGACCAGAGGCAGAGTCTCCGGGTCACGATCGGTGATGAGGGCAGAATCCTCCTCAACTGCCGCGTCGGTTGCAAGACGGACGCCGTCCTTGAAGCTGCCGGTCTAGACTGGCCGGACCTCTTCCCGGGCGTTGGGGATACCGCGGCAGCTGTGATAGCTCCCCGCGAGGTTGTCATCGGCACGGAGACCGGCGACGGTCTGAACGCGGAGCTTCTCGACCAGGCCTACGTCCTCCTTCTCGACGCGCTGCCGCTGAACGAAACTGACCGCGAAGGTCTTCGTCGCCGCGGCCTGCCTGATGGTGAGATCGGCCACCGCGGGTATCGCACCCTACGCAATGTCGACCGCGGCGGAGCGGCCCGCAAAGTTGTAGACCAGCTCGGTGACGATGCCTTTCTCGTCCCTGGCTTCGTCAACGGCCGTCACGGCCCGACGATCGATGGCACCGCGACTGGCCTGCTCGTCCCAGTCCGTGGGCTGACCGGGCAGATCCAGGCACTGAAAGTGCGTCGCGTGTCAGAGGAACCGAAGTATCTCTACATCACGTCAAACGGCGGCCGTAGCCCAGGAGCACCGTCGCACGTTCCTCTCGGGATCGGTACGCCGACGCCAATCCTGCGCGTAACTGAGGGGGAGCTGAAGGCTGACGTAGCGACGGTGTTGAGCGACATGCCGACCATCGGCGTGCCGGGGGTGACGCAGTGGCGGTCGGCCCTACCCCTGATTCGCGAACTGGCCGCGGAGACCGTCATTGTGTCCTTCGACGCGCCGGACGTGCATTCGAAGTTGCCGGTGTTCGAGCAGGCCAAGGACTTCTGCCAGGCTTTGGAACAACAGGGTTTTAAAATCGAACTGGAGGATTGGGACGATGAGACTCAAGGGAATTGACGATCTACTGGCCGCCGGGGGAACGCCGCGGCGGCTTGTCGGCGATGAAGTCAGAGAGTTCTTCTCCGTGTACGGCCGACGGCTCTACGGAGAAGATGGACCTACCGCTGAAGAGACGCTCGGCGAGCCCGTTACCACGGAGTTGGTGCCGTTATCCGCTCCTGACACGAGTCGGCCGCTGTTCCCGCTCGATGTCCTGCCCGAGACTGTGCGGTCCATGGTGGTTCGTGTCAGCGACGCCCTGAACTGCCCGCCCGACTTCATCGCGGTCGCGATGTTGGCCACGGCGGGCGCTGCGATCGGGGCGGCGAGGGCGGTCCGAGTCAAACAGAATTGGTTTGAATGGCCCGCACTCTACGCGGCAATCGTAAGCCGACCGGGTACGACCAAGACCCCGGCGATGAAGTTCGTGATGACGCCGATCTACCGGGCTCAGGACAGAGCCCACCTGGAATTCCGCGAGGCCCAAGCTAGACATCAGGAGGAGCTCAAGCAGTTCAAGGCGCGTGTGACGCAGACCGAAGGTCCACTCGACGAGGACGAGCCGGAACCGCCACCGGCCATGCGGCACCATTACGCGTCAGACACAACGCAGGAGGCGCTGGTAAAGCTGCTTCAGGACAACCCGAAGGGGATCCTCGTGTTTCGTGACGAGTTGATCGCCTGGGTCAAGACGATGGACCAGTACCGCAAGGGTGCCGATCGGCAGTTCTACCTCTCTTGCTGGTCCGGCGAGGCCTTCAAGGCTGACCGCCGGTCTCGTATCGACGATCCCACTTTCATCATCCATCCGTTCGTATGCGTGCTGGGAAGCCTGCAACCCGACATGATGAGCGAGTTGAAGGACAAGGATGGCCGAGCCGACGGGTTCTTCGATCGACTGCTGTTCAGCTTTCCGCCGCCACGAAGTGTGGTCGGTTGGTCTGATGCGGAGGTCTCGGACCAGGACGTCGAGGATTGGGACCGAATCGTTCAACGGCTCCTATTGCTGCAACCCATCACCGAAAGTGGCGAATCGGCTCGTCCGCAGTACCTTGAGTTTGATAGCGCGGCACGACAGCAGTTCGCCGACCACTGCAACTCGCTCGCGGCGGAAGAGGTGGCACCGGGCTTTCCTGAGACTCTGTTCGGGTTCTACGCGAAACTGAGAGGTCACTGTGCCCGATTCGCCCTGATCCTGCACGAGCTGCGAATCGCCGCCGCTGTTGACCAGCAGTCCGTCCGTGAAGGGCCCATTACGGCTGGTGACGTCGCCGGTGCTGTTGCACTCTGCGATTACTTCAAAGGTCACTTCAGGGCCGTGACGCTTGCGGTTGAGGAGACAGCCGAGGACAAGCTCGTCGAGCAGGTTATCGGCTGGATGAGGAAAACCGAACGGGTTCGAATCCGCCCCCGCGACCTCTACCGTAACTGCGTCGCCGGACTCAAGAAGTCAACCGCTGCCGAACAGACACTCAAACTGCTTGTCGACCGCGGTCTTGGGACGCTAGACACGAGCGGCCGGTCACGGGAGTTTGTGCTCGGCGGTCAGGCATCGACGAACCCGCCAAACCCTCCAATCAGATGATGACTACGCAAGGGGCTGTTATGGAGAGACCTATGATCCAGTTTGTTGTCGGGTTGCTTGGCGACAAACGCCCGCCAAACCCGCCAAACTCCCGTGAGTGGCGGGTTTGGCGGGCTGTGGCGAGTGGATCACCCGTCATTGATCAGGGATCCAATCCCCAACAGTTAAGTGACTTACGACATCTCCGATGCAATGACGCGTCTGGCGGGTACACGAGGGGGCTCCGATGCCTGTAACGAGCTTGGATACCGAAGTCGGCGGTCTCGAGTTTGTCTACGCGACTTGGGCCGGGCAGCGATTAGAGTCGACTCGCCAGTGCCCGATCGGCTTCGACACGGAGACGCGGCTGATCGAGGACCCACGAGAACCACCGGAGCTGGCGCTCGGCGTCGCCGCCGACCGGCAGCACAACGTAGTCGTCCACGCCGACGACATCGGGGCCTTTTTGCTTGAACACCGTGACGAGTACCTCGCCGGTCACAACGTCGCGTTTGACTTCTGGGTCGTCGATGAACATCTCGGCCGCCGCGGTGAGGATGACGCCCGGCGTGTGCTCTGGGATGCCTGCCACGAGGGGAGGCTGTTCGACACACAACTGCTCGACATGCTGATTCAGCTCGGCACCGATCAGTTCCGTAAGGACCCATCGAAGGGCAACTCCGACCGAAAGAAGGTCTACCCAGGAAACCTGGCCGAGGTAGCCGCCGACTACACGACAGTGCGGATCGATAAGGAGGATCCCTACCGCCTGCGTTTTGGGGAGTTGATCGGCGTGCCCAAGGACGAGTGGGGTTCGGTGGATCGGGGCTTCTTCGACTATGCGACCCGCGACGCCATCGCGACACGGCGGCTGTACCCAGCACTCGCTGAAGAAGCGATGCAACTGATGGCTGATTACGGATTCCGGCGTCGGGCTGAACGCTACGATATCCGGCCGGATGCGATCGAGGAGTTCGGCTACCTGTCTGAGGTCATCCAAGTGAAGGCGAGCATCGTGTTACAGCACATGTTCCGCCGCGGTGTCTGTGTCGATGTCGAGGCCGCCGCACGACTGGAGCAACAGCACCGCGATGGACTGGCTGACGTCATCGCCGACATGGAGCGACACCACAAGGAAGTGCTGAAATACGACCGCGAAGGAAACCTCCTCCTGAAGCCGAAGAGTCGGACACCGAGCTTCGGCCAGAAGAAACTCATCGCCAGGCTCGACGAGGTCGCGGCCGAGATCAGCAAGTCCGACGCTGGCTTCGAGAAACCAATTAGCCAGGGTAAACAGAAGAATACATCGATGTCACTCAAGGCCTGGGAACCGTTCGCTGACCAGCACGATTTCATCGGCCGTTGGTGTCGGTTGGAAAGGGCATCGAAGCGGTTGCAGTTTTTCGAAGAGCTGAAGTCCCCGCGGCTGCACTGCGAATACAACGTACTGGTGCGGACAGGGCGAACATCGTGCTTCCGACCTAGGGACGAGACGATCCCAGGGATCAACCTACAGCAGATTCCCGGCGACGCCGCGTTCCGTGGCCTGTTCATCGCAGAGCCGGGACACCTGTTCTTCACGTCCGATTACAAGGCGATCGAGCTCCGGACCCTGGCAGCCGTCTGTCGAGCTCGGTTAGGACAGTCCCGACTCGGCGACGTCATCGCCGAGGGAGTTGATCCACACGCCAACACGGCGGCGTCGATTCAGGGCCTGGAACTTGACGACTTCATGAAGCTCAAGGACACAGATCTGGAACGATTCGCTCAGGCGCGCCAGGCAGCCAAGGCGCTCAACTTCGGAATTCCGGGTGGCCTTGGTGCGAAGGCTCTGAAGGTCTACGCCGCCAACAACTACGAGGTCGAGATGACGCAGGACGAGGCCCGGTCGTTTCGTCAGCGGCTGATCAGTGACATCTATCCCGAGCTCAATGAAACGGATGGCTACCTGTCGGATCCCAGCTTCGAGGCCATGTCTCGAAACCTTGGACTCGCCGAGTGGCGGATTTGGGAGGCCTTCGACAAAACCGGAAAACGTAACCGGATCGCAGCGATGGGAACGGCCAAGGTGATTCGGGGAGAATCGACGGCGAGTGACAGGTATCAGGACTACGTCTGGAAGAGGCTTGGGCAACTCATCGATTCCTCCACCGAGGTCGACCAAGATCTCCGCGAACTTATCAAGCAGAAGCAGGGTGGTCGCCAGCTTCACGGCCGCCTGTTTCGACAGAGCGTCGCCAGCCTCTCGGGACGCGTCCGTGCGGGCGTTGGTTTTACCGACAGCAAGAACACGCCCTTCCAGGCCGCCGCCGCCGACGGTGCGAAGCTGGCCCTCTGGAACCTGCTCTACGAAGGACTTGATGTACGGGGATTCGTCCACGACGAGATCATCGTTCAGATGCCAAGGGCAACCGAGGATGCGGACGCTCGGCGAGCCGAGGCGATCATGAACGCATCGATGCAGGAGGTCATCGGAGACGTTCCTGTTGAGTGTGAGTACGTTGTCGCACCGCACTGGACCAAACCCGATTGACACGTAGTTTTCTACTACCCCTCGCGACCGGTGATGCGGTCAACGCCTCGCCTTTCGCGACTGCGGGGCCGGATACGGCCCCCCAACCAAGTCAGACCGGTTCTTCAGTGCGACAAATCAGCCGTCGGCACTGCCGCAGACGCTATTGCGCTGCCCATCCAGGCCGCGTATCATTAGTGCAGGTGGGAAGCTCCTGGGGAGCCTATCCGGTTTGTGGATCGAACTGTTGAAGATGGAGACCCCGGCAATGGAGTGCACCAAGCAGACCAACCCAAGTACGCCCGCCATCAACGATCGCTCTCTGCAAGAAGAGTCCGACGGTCATCCTGCATCGGCAGTGGAGCGGATGCTGAATCAGGTGGGGTGCCTCAAACATTCGACCGCAGGCATGTACTTCTACGGCTCGCTGACGGCGTGCCACGGCGAGAAGATCGACCCGGAGGCGTACAAGACCTATGTGGTACAGCTCTTGAAAGAAGCGGGTGACCCCTCAGACCCGATCGAGCGGATGTTGGTCGAGCAGTTGGCCCTGGCCCACCACAACGTCGGTCGGCTGCACATCGAGGCTGCCCGGGCGGAGGGGCTGGAGCAAGCGAAGGCGTTCAACTCCGCCGCCGCGAGGTTGATGAATGAATTCCGCCACTCCGCATTGGCGTTGAAGTCGTACCGGGCCCCAACGGTGTCGACCGGCGATCGAATAGGCTCCGGCTCGTCTCGAACGGCTGCGGAGGGGAACAATGCCCCTAAACGCAACGGTGCTGCTCGAAACGGAGCCACGACACCGCGAAGTCGCGAAAGCAAACTAGACAGTGAGCGAAACAACGGACATGCCAACCGGATCACCGAGCACCTGCAAGAATCCGCTCCGGGTCGCAGCAGGTAGACGCAACTGGCAGAAGCGGGGACCGTGGACTGACGAGGCCCGAAATCGGGTCCGCCAGGCGATTCTCGAACGCCAGCCGTGGCTGAAGTCCACCGGTCCGCGGACGCCAGAGGGCAAAGCTCGCGTTGCCAAGAATGGGAAGCTGACTCAGAAGGGCCCCCGGTCGGTGCGAGAAGTGCGGGTGCTCGTGGCTGACATCAACGCGTTGATCGACGAGATGCAGCAGAGCCGGGCCATTACTTGAAGTCTGCAGTTTCGCCGCCAACGCGAGTCTGTTGGGCTCTGTTGGTGCTTTGAGTCTCTACCCCTCTGTCCAGGTCGGTTGATTCGGCGACCATCGGACGGAACTCCGTGCTCGACGTTTGATCGTCCGAGCCAAGCTCTCGGCAGCTGTCTCGGTCCCTGCACGCCGCCTGGCTAGACCGCGTCGACCCACTCGGCCCAGTAGGTGAAGTTCTCGTTGATCTCCGAGGCGTGGTCCAGCATCGTGTCGGTGCCATCGCCGCCGCGGACCGTATCTCCGTCAGTTCCCCCGTCCAATCGATCGTCGTCCCGCGTATGGTCGGTCTCCGTCTTGCCGTCGTCGCCTTGCAGGATGTCGTCGCCAGCCGCACCGTAGAGCGTGTCGTGTCCATCGCCGCCGACCAGGATGTCGTTGCCCGTGTCGACATTTCAACACCCGGCGATTCAGGACCCGCGGAGACGCTGATAGCTAAAAAAACAGCCAGACAACCGGCCCCGCACCACCCACGCCGTCACTGGCATGGATGGATGCGGAACCGGTCATCATGGCCTCATCGTCGCCTGGGCTTTCTTGTCCGCCGCCGCCGACGGTCATGAACCGGCGTCAGCCGGATGCTGCCGTCATGGCAGTGCACGGCGAACAGGATGCCGAAGACGATCACGAAGACCACGAACGACTCGGCTGCAACTCCGATCAAGCCAGCGAAGATGAAACACGCCGTGATATACACGCCGTTGAGCTTCTTGCGGGCGCTCATGCTGAAGCCTCCTTGCCCTCCACGGGCACGCTCGTACCGGCCCACTGCTGGCAGTGCGTCTCGCGAAAGTCGCACCAGCTGCACGCAAAGCCCGGCCGGAAGATGAATTCCTGGCTGCGCAGGTCGGCAAGGTAGGCGCGGATCGCAGCAAAGAGCCTCTGGAAGTGCTGGTCACTCCGACGGTCATAGCGGTGCACCCGCAGCTGCGGCTTTTTCGTCTTGATCAGGCTGCGGATCTCCAGCCCCGACTCGATGGCCCCCCAGTGCTCCCTCAGCAGCCACGCGTAGCAGCTCAGCTGAATCTCGTGGGTGATCTCCAGCGGAGTCGTGCTGCGGGCGGCGGTCTTGAAGTCGATGACGATCGGGCCGTTCGGTCCGTCAAACACGAGGTCCGCGATCCCCAGCAGGGGAATGCCAAGGGCGTCGCCAGTGACCGGATCGACGAGGGGAGCTTCCAGGGTAGTCTCGACGGCCAACGTACGCGGTTCGTCCTCGGGAACCTCTTCCAGG
>CAUZRQ010000179.1:0-9704 GCA_963582065.1 Planctomycetota bacterium
TCAAGGTTGGGGTGAGGGTCAAATCCGGGTGATCCTCTCATTTCCACTGGTACAACGGGAGGGGGTAAGGTCACCGATCACCAGGCGTCTCCTCCCCGTCTTTCTTGTTGTGGCCATCGTCGAGGCCTGGCCAACGCGGCCCCCGGCGATCCGCGAGGCGATCCTGGCGATGCTCAGTGCGGCCGAGTGAGCCAGCAGGAGGCCTCATGCACTCGTGGGGCCCCTCCAGTCGCCCAGGAACCCAACAGACCCCCCCACCCCGTTTGGGATGGAGTCCCTGACTTAGCCCGCGTTCGCCGCCAGGAGATGACGGCTACTTCGACGTGTCCAGCGACGAGATGCCCCAGACCCTTGCCGTCTTGTCAGCACTGCCGCTGACGATCCGTTTCCCGTCGAGGCCGAAACTCACGCTCAAGACAGCCGCTGAATGTCCCTGGAGCGTGAGCTGCTCTTGGCCGGTTTGGGCGTCCCAGACCTACAGCGTCTTGTCCCAGCTGCCGCTGGCGATACGCTTCCCGTCGCGGCTGAAACTCACGCTCCAAACAATTCTCGAGTGTCCCTTGAGTGTGAGAGTCTCCTGGTCTTCAGGCGATGTCCACCGCCACACCTAGCCATCCCATCCAGCAGCAACATCAGCAGAACTCGCATTAATCTCCCCAGGCTCGGACACGCCACCCCAGTCTCCCCCCCCCAGCCCCGGCGTGCAACCCGCCAGATCCGAACCACACCACGCTCCCCGGCGTTGTTGAGTCGAGTCGGTTCGGAATAGTCTACTTCTTGCTCGCCACGACCCTGCCGTTCTTCCCGACGGCAATGTGATTTCTCCCATCGATTTGACAGAGAGGTACTTGGCCATGTCCCACTCGGTTTTCGTCGGCTCCGTTCTCGTGACGTTTCAACCCGCCTTCCTGCTTCTCGTGTGCGTCATTGTTGGACTGGTTCAAGCCTTCGCCTGTGCTTTTCTTTCCAGTTGGGTCGCAGGGGCAAAGGGCTACTCCGAACGCGGGTGGGCACTGGTAGGCTGCCTGTTTGGTGTTCTTGGCCTGTTGGCAGTCGTGGGTATGCCCGACCGCCGTGGAAGTGGCGGGCAAGTGACCGATTAGCCTATGCCAGCCTGGGCCGTTTTCCAGGCACCAACTGAAGCAACTACTGGACGCCGACCAGCTTCAACCTTCGGCGTCGGGTAGACGGGGGCTACCTGAAGAAGATCTCGCACTTCGGCGACGCCTTCTTCAGTTCAGCGATGCCTGCGTCGGTGACCTTGGTGCCGAAGAGGCCGCGTTCCTGCAGGTCACCGCCGACCACTTCACCAAAGCGCTGCAAAAAGCGCTGCAGCAACCCGCCGTTTTGCCTCGCACGGGGTCGCAGAGCGAATTCGCTCTCAGCGCCCAAACCCCTGTTTTGCATGGGGATGCGGCGGATTGCGAGAAGGTGCCAGAACGCCAAGCTCCCCGAGTAGGACTTGAACCTACAACCTAGCGGTTAACAGCCGCTCGCTCTACCAATTGAGCTATCGGGGAAAAACGTCGTAAGTGCCTTCTTTTATGAGGTTTCGAGGATCTCCGCAACCCCCATACGATCACAGACAGTACAAAACATTTGCCCTGTCGCCGGTTTACTGCTGCCCGTACTTGGCCGAAATCACGGCCATTTCGAGCTTCGCCAGGTAGGTCAGCCGGCTTTGAGCCGCGTCTTACTCGCTGTCCTGGGTGGCGGTCGAATCGTCGGCGTCGACGGATTTCAGGTCCGCGATTTCTCGCTTCAGGCAAACGATTGCATTTGTCGCGCTGTTCGCCATTACACAGACCGCAAAGAGCCCAACAAGGGAGAATGTGTCAGCCGCTGAGTAGCCAGGCTCAGGCGTTCCGGGCGAGGAATACCACCTGCCCAGTATCAGGAGCACAACTGCGGCGGCGAAGCTGATCCAAAAAATCACTCCGCAGCGTTTCACCCACTCCATGTTGGTCTTTGTAGCCATCTGAACGCTCCTTGAAGTTGGCCCGCTCACACCTGGCATCGGTGCCGCAAACCGGCAAGAGAATTGGCCGCTGCTGGGTTAGTCGCCCTCGGGTGTTGGCGGTGAGACTTCGAACGGGGCGGCGGCCACTCCCTCGCTCGTCTCGGAATCGGGCGAGGTAATCTCTGCCGGGAAAATGTGGCCGCATTTTGGACATGAGGTGGCGTTTTGTGCACAACGATGGGAACACGTTGGACATGGTTTCGTGCGGGCGAAATGGCGAGCAGTGCGCAAGCTATATTTGTACCCGAATATCGCACCGAGCGGTCCTCCGATGATCAAGCCAATACCGGTGGAGTAGCAGAACCAGGGAACGACCCCATGAAAAGCTCCACCCAACTTGGCCGCCCAATCTGTTTGCCCAACCAATACGAGGGCGATGCCCAATCCGAGCCCCGCAGCAGCGTAGATGATTGAATGCTTTTTAGTTAAATCAAAATCCATCCCGCTCTCCTGCTGCGAAGCGGCTGGTATCGGCCGCTGCTGGATCAGTCACCCTCAATTCCCGATCAAGAGTATTCGGACGCAGTGTCTGCGTGTGTTGAGGACGGTAGCGTAACGGTAATGTGTCTGTAACCGTATATAGCTAGCGGTTAACAGCCGCTCGCTCTACCAATTGAGCTATCGGGGATTGTGAACGGGACTCATGCGGAACCGAATACCTGGCGGGTAATCCGCCTCTGGCGGACTCGCTCTACCAATTGAGCTATCGGGGAAAACAGACTCGAAGTGCCTTCCTTTACGAGGTTTCGAGGAATTCCGCAACACCTCCACTCCAGGGGTGCGTCGGTCGAGGAGGCAGCGCGGCTGGTCCTCAAGCGGTTTCATTGCGGAGGCCTCTTCCAGGATGGAACGACCGTCACCTCGAGGTGGTCGATGATGATCTCCGACTTCCCCTGCTCATCGACAGCGACTACCTCGGCCTTCAGCTTGTTGTCGCCGAAAACCGTTGGCAAGGACGTCAGGGGGAACATGAAGATCGAACAGGTCTGAAATGGCCTCCCGTAGGCTTTCGATCTGCCTCGCGAGGGCCAGGAGACCTTGATCGTTTCGGCGGGCACGACTGTCCCGTTGACGTAAAACGCCAACTTGTCCTTGGCCGGCGGCTTGAAACTGCCGTCCCTTTGAAGCCGGGCTGGACACTGCTTGTCTGCTCCCACGATGCCCGCAATCGTGACAATCATCTCCGCAACAGGACCAGGCTGGGCCAGGTCTTCGCAAATCCGAAAACGGTACTCGCCGTTGCTGCCGAGCTTTCGTCCCAGCACGATGCGATCATTCTTGATGAATGTCGGATCAGAGACACTTGGAACTCCCCCCGGCGAGATTCCGCCCCAGTGGCCGGCGTACAGGGGATAGAAGAGATAGTGCCGGGATCGCTCACCGAGCAGTCGCGGATCACGTATCTCCCGCAGCCACGTCAGAGCCAACGGGTACATGGCCGGTCCGGGAGGGTAATCCAGCGTCCTGCCGACCCAGTGATACATGTAGTTGAAGACCGAGATCCCATCGGCGCCCGCGGCGTATTTGTTGCGGACTGCCGCCCGGTAGTTCTCCAGGCTCATGAAATGGTCCTGGTCCTGCCAACACGTCTTGGGATGCACGGTGGGGTAGAGCATGCATTTCGAGGGACGCGTCAGGGCGGCAAAGTCCTCGAACCTGGCGTTGAAACTGGTGAAGAAGAAGTCCGAGGGCGCGATGTAGTCCACCAGTCCCTCCTTGACCCACGTGGCAATGTCGTAGCCCAGCTCGCGGCACTCGGCGACCGTCTGCGGCACGCGGACTCCCAGGATCAGCCTGCGACCCCGCTTCCGGGATTCGGCATCCAGTCGCTCACGCATGCGACGCACCAGACGCGTCATCAGGGGGTGACTCGCGCGGGCCGTGGACCTCGGGAACACGTGCATCCAACGGCAGTAGTCGAATTCGAACCCGTCGACGTCGAACCGCTGCAGGATCTCGTCGGCCAGGGCAAACACCCAGTCACGCACCTCGGCGTGGGTGTAGTCCATTCCTCCATCCTGGACGTCCGGAATCTGCAGATCCTTGCGGTTGGCCAGGCCCTTGCCCGTTCCCGAGTGTCGATCGGCCATGCGAAACGTCGCCAGGAACTTCATGCCCCGCTTGTGGCACTGATCGATGGCGACCTGGATCGGCGGCTCACCCTCCTCGGCGATCTTGTCGAATGCTGCGTTCAGACCGCCCCAGTGCTCGTGGCCGGGATGCTTCGGCCAGAACCATCCCACACCGTGCTTCTGAAACACGGTCTGGGCAAATATGTCGATCCCGCTTCCCGCGTGAACGTCGATCACCCGCCGAAGTTCGTCTGCCGACGGAGAGTTCGTCATCAGGTAGTGGCCGATGTTGGCGTGATCTGAGGTATAGACGATCCGCACGTCGCCGCGGGGTTTGGGGGACCTGGTCAGCCCGGGGCCGTCCTGGGCCAGCACTTCCCCCGTTGCCAATCCTGTGATCGCGGCAACCGCCGCCAGTACGGGTGCCGCCTTCATGGTCAGTCTTCGCATCGCTGCCCCGATTTCATGGTGGGATGTGAGAGTTCACCAATTCTCGGGCGGTTTGGGGCGCTGTCAACGCGAAGGGTCGGTGTAGTCGGCCAACTGCCAGGACTCGCTGCTGGCCGCTTCGTGGATCTGACGCGCAGTCGCGCCGCGGGCCGGCTGGTAGAATGCCAGTCCCACCTGACACGGCCGCAGAGGCCGCCTGCCATTTGTCCCTCGGTTGCGATCCATGCGATTATTGCTCCCCATCGCCTTGGCTCTCGTGCTGCTGAAGCCCGTAGCCGGCGTTGCCGGCGAGGTTCCGGACAATGGTCTGCCGCAGCAGGTCGACAAGCTGATCGAAGCCGCTGTGCCGGACTTCGCCGAACATGCCTCGCCGCTGTGCAGCGACGCCGAGTTCCTGCGCCGCGTCACGCTCGACCTCACCGCCACCATTCCCTCCGCTTCGGCCACTCGCCGCTTCCTGGCCGACACGACACCCACCGCGACCAAGCGAGCCCGGCTGATCGACCGACTGCTGATCAGCCCGGCCTACGCCCGCCGGATGCAGTACCTGCTGGACTGGATCCTGATGGAGCGTCGCAGTTCTGAAAACATCTCCTCGGTCGCCTGGCAGTCGTATCTCAGGCAGGCCGCTACCGAGAATCGTCCCTGGGACCAGTTGGCTCATGAGATTCTCGTTGAAGGGGGAGGCGACTCGAAGACCCGCCCCCGCGCCCGCTTCTATCTCGATCGAGAATTCGACCTCACGGTCGTCACCCGCGACGTCGGCCGGATCTTCATGGGCAAGGATCTCGAGTGTGCCCAGTGTCACAACCATCCGGTTGTCGACGCCTACCTGCAGCGGCACTACTACGGGCTGAAGGCCTTTCTGGATCGCAGCTACCTGTTCACCGACCCCAAGTCCAAACAGAAGTCTCTCGGTGAGAAGGCCGAGGGCGATGTGACTTTCACTTCGGCCTTCGACGACACCAAGGGTAAGACCTCCCCACGGATCCTCGACCTCGCCGAGATCATCGATCCCGACGGTTCGAACAAGCAGTACCTCACCAAGCCGGGCAAGTCGGCTCGCGGAGTCCCCCGCTACAGCCGCCGCAAGCAGCTGGGGATCGCGGTCACGGCCGAGCAGAATCGGGCGTTTCGACTGAACATCGCCAACCGTCTCTGGGCCGCGATGATGGGTCGAGGCCTCGTCGAGCCACTCGACCTGGCTCATGTCGGCAACCCGCCATCGCACCCCGAACTCCTCGACCTGCTCGGCGACCAGTTGCACGATCACGGCTACGACATGAAGTGGTTTCTCGGCCAACTGGCTCGCACCCGCACCTACCAGCGCAGCAGCCTTACCCGCGACGCATCCGCAAAAATCGCTCTCAAGCAGTTCGCCGTCGGCCTGCTCAAGCCGCTCTCACCCGAGCAGTACGCATGGGCGACGATGGAAGCCACCGGGATGCTCGCCTCGACCCGCTCCTCGGCACGCAAGAAGCTCGAATCCGAAGCCGCCAAGGCTCAGGCCAAGCAGGCCAAAATGCCCAAGAAAACGCCTCAGGCCGGATCCGACAAGAAGCCCAAGGCCGACCCCAAGCCGGACAAGACCGACACCCCCTCAGCAGTCTCCATCACCATCTCGACGGCGGCTCTCGAGTCAGCCGTCGACAAGGCGGTCGTCGGCCACATCAAGACATTCGTCACGCAGTTTGCCTCCGATGGTGGGCAAAAGACGTCGTTCTCGGCAACTGCCCCACAGGCCCTGTTCCTGGTCAACGGGGCCCTGGTCCGGGAGTGGCTGAAGCCGACCACCACAAACCTCACCGGACGGCTCTCCAAACTCAACGATCCGACCGCCGTCGCCGAAGAACTCTATATCGGCATCCTCAACCGACCACCGACCGCATCGGAGCGGAACGAGGTGATTGACTACCTCGCTGCCGCCTCCGATCGCTCCGAAGCGATCATCGAACTGACCTGGGTCTTACTGCTGTCGGCTGAATTCCGGTTCAATCACTGACAGGCCACCGGCCGACAGAGCTGAGAGTCACACACGCGAAACTCACGAACCTCACGAGACGGATCCCATGCAACGCGATCACGGATGCCACCGCATCGATCACGAATTCTCGCGTCGAGGCTTCCTCGCCAGCGGCGCCCTGGCGGGAGTCGCCAGTCTCTCGAGCCCCACAGTGGCCCATGAGCTGCAGAAGAAGCAGAAGCGTGTTCTGCAGGTCTACCTGCAGGGTGGAGTGAGCCAGCTGGAGAGCTGGGACCCGAAGCCCGGCACCCGTTACGGCGGACCATTCCGAGCAATCCCCACCTCGGTGCCCGGGATGCACATTTCTGAGCTGCTGCCTCACAGCGCCCAGCGGATGCATCTGATGTCGATCGTCCGCGGCATCAATCTCAAGACCAACAGCCACCACGACGGCCGCCTGTTCATGGAAATGGGCCGCCGCGCGGGTAAGTTTCCCTACATCGGCTCGGTCGCCGCCAAGTACCTGATGCCTGAGAACGCTCCACTGCCCGGCTATCTACACGTCACCACCCGCGGCCTGACCGACTTCACCAACGCGTTCCTCGATGCCCGCTACGGACAGCTGAAACTCGCCGGAGCCCAGGTCCCCGCGAATCTCATCCGGCCCAAAGCCGTCACCGCCGACGCCGCCAGGCGAAGTCGCACGCTGCTCAAGAGACTCAACACCCGCTTCTCTGGCCGAGGTGGCCAGAAGTCCTTCACCGACTCGTACAACGCGTCGTTCGAGATGGCCGAAAAGCTGATGGCTCGCAGGGACCTCTTCGAGGGCGAACCGGACGGCAAGGATCTCGATCGCTACGGCCGACATCCCTTCGGCCGCAATTGCCTGCTGGCACGAACCTTGCTCGAAAACGGTGGCACCGTCGTCAAGGTGACCCACCACGGCTACGACACTCACGCCGAAAACTTCAACTTCCACCTCGAACAACTCGGCGAATTCGACAAGACCTTCTGCATGCTGCTCGACGACCTGAACGACTCGGGGATGCTCGATAGCACGCTGGTGATGATCTACTCCGAATTCGGCCGCACGCCCAAGATCAACGTCCGCTACGGTCGTGATCACTGGGGCACCGCCTGGTCGATCGCCCTGGGTGGTCAGGGCATCACTCCCGGAGCCATCGTCGGAGCGACCAACAAGGACGGTACGGAAGTCTCCGAGCGTGAGGTCGACGGCGGGCACCTGTTCCACACCTACCTGCAGGCCCTGGGGATCGACAGCACCGCCTATCACACGCTCGACGGACGCAGCGTGCCGATCGGCGACCCGACACGTCAGCCCATCCAGGAACTGCTGGCATGAACCTGCCCCCACCGCAGACACCGCAGGACCCCCCGGTTCCTCCCCTGCCCCGCGATCTGCCCCGCGATCTGCCGCCGGGCATCAACGTGACCAAGACGCATGTCGTCCGCACGTTCAGCATCGACGATGTGCCATTGACCACCTGTCGGATCGACCCGACCGGTGAGTGGGTGGTGGCAGCTGCGGAGAACTTCGAGATCTACCGTTGGCCGCTGGCCGGCCCTCAATCGGCTCGAACCATCCTGCACGGGCACAACAGCTGGGTCCGCTCGTTTGATTTCTCACCCGACGGCCGCTGGCTGTATTCCGGCGGCTACGACGACCGGATCGGCATCTGGCCTCTGGCCGACCCCCAACCGGCTCCCGAGCGGATGCTGGTGGCTCACGAGGGTTGGGTCCGCTGGATACGCACCAGCCCCGACGGTTCGCTGTTGGCCTCGTGTGGCAACGACAACCTGCTGAAGCTCTGGGACACGCGGACCTGGGAGCTGGTGCGCGTTTTCGAGGGCCACAAGCGGTATCCCTACGCGGTGGTCTTCCATCCCGACGGCAAGCGGTTGGCGTCGTTTGACCTGATGGGCGTGATCAAGGAGTGGAACATCGTCTCGGGCAAGGTCACTCGGCAGTGGGAAGCCAAGTTCATGTGGGGCTTCGACCAGAAGTTCCGGGCCGACATGGGTGGTGCCCGCGACATGCGGTTCAGCCCCGACGGCAAGTACCTGGCGGTGGCGGGTCTGACCGAGGTCACCAACGCGTTTGCCGGCACCCACAAGCCGATGGTGCTGCTGATGGACTGGGAGACGGGCGAGTTCAAGAAGAAGCTGAAGATCGATTCGCGGGGAATGGCCTGGGGCATCCGGTTTCATCCGGAGGGATTCCTGGTCGGTTCCGGAGCCCCCTCGGGGTCGCTCTGGTTCTGGAAACTCGACGGCGACAAGCCCTTCCACACCTTCAAGCTCAGCGGCGGCGGCCGCGCCCTGGATCTCTCACCCGACGGCCGCCAGGCCGCCGTGGCCCAGACTGACTGCAAGCTGCAGATCGTGCAGTTCACGGCCAAGTCGGCCTAGCCCGGACCGGCCCGGGCTCACTTTGCGTCACCGGCCTCGCGGACCTTCTCGAGCACCAGTCGGTTGCCCGCGTCGTTGTACTCGATGCGGTTCATGAACGACCGCATCAGCATGATGCCTCGGCCGCCGGGTTTGTCGAGGTTTTCGTCGGCGGTGGGATCGGGGACCGCCGCCACGTCGAAACCGGTACCTTCGTCTTCGATGACGATGGTCACGCGGTCCTCAGTGAAGCGGCAGTCGATGTGAACCTGCTTGGCGGGATCCATTCCGTTGCCATGCTTGATCGCGTTGACCAGGGCCTCTTCCAACGCCAGGCGGACTCCGAAGAGGTCGTGATCCGAGTACGAGCGGCCCTCGAGCAGTCCGATGATACGCTCCTGCACCTTTCGCCCCTGTGACGTGTCACTGGCGATGCTGACGGTAAAATCGTCCGCGGATAAGGTCATCACAAGACAGCCGGGCGAAGCGATGGGCAGGTAAAATCGGCTCGGGCTCGTACGAAGCGGCTGCCTCGGGCTGAGCCCTCAGTGAGCGAAACGGTGGTCTCGTGGTGGGCCAGCGCCCACCCGGCGACCGGATCAGAAGCCCTCCAGGGCCTGTTCGCGCGAGTCGTAGATCGCAAACAGCTTGTCGAGTTTTGTGATCTTGAAGACCTCGAGGATCTCGGCTCGTACCGAGCACATGGACAGCTGTCCCTGTGTGGCCTTGAGCTTCTTGTCCATCACGATCAACTTGCCGAGCGCCGCACTCGACAGGTATTCGACGTTGC
>CAUZRQ010000180.1:0-9686 GCA_963582065.1 Planctomycetota bacterium
CTCAGCAGCCTCTTCCTCAGCAGCCTCTTCGCCAGCCTCTTCGCCAGCCTCTTCGCCAGCCTCTTCGCCAGCCTCTTCCTCAGCAGCCTCTTCGCCAGCAGCCTCTTCGCCAGCAGCCTCTTCGCCAGCAGCCTCTTCGCCGGCGTCCTCGGCAACCTCTTCGGAGGCCTCTTCCTTAGCAGCCTCTTCGCCAGCAGCCTCTTCGCCGGCCTCTTCCTTAGCAGCCTCTTCGCCAGCGTCCTCGGCAACCTCTTCGGAGGCCTCTTCCTCAGCGTCTTCGGAGGTTTCCGGAGCGTCTTCGTCGAAGATCATCGTGGGGTCTCTCGGATCCCGCCCCAATGGGCGGAGAACAGGGAATGGTAAGTTGTCGGTGTCCGGGACTAGCTGGGCATCAGGTATTCCGGGAACGGCTGCGGGTTCTGGGCCTGGTGAGGATGCTCATCGCCGCAGTAAATCTTGAGTTTGTCGAGCATTTTGCGGCCGAGCTTGCTCTTGGGCAGCATCCGACGCACGGCCTCGTGCAGGATCCGTTCGGGGGCCTTCTCGAGCACCGTGGCGGCGGTCGTCAGCCTCCGGCCGCTCGGATACCCCGTGTACCGCTGGTAGATCTTCCTGAGCATCTTCTTGGTGAACTGCGGATGCGAATCGTGAGCCATGCTCTTACCGCTGAATCGAACCCGGTGAGCATTCAACACGACAACGTAGTCGCCGGTGTCGACGTGAGGCGTGTAATCGGGGCGGTGCTTGCCCATCAGCACGGTGGCGATCTGAGTCGCCAGGCGGCCCACGATGTGGCCTCCCGCGTCAACAACAAACCAGCTGTGGGTGACCGTCTCATTTCGAGCCATCGTCGAACGAGCCGGGCCGATCGGTACCGGGGACACGATATTGCCCTCGATCAGAGAAACTATTGGAAACTGGAGCGAGTCGATCTGCGGATGCCACCGGGGCAGGCAGGTGAGCAAACGTCCCAGCCTAGCGAACCGGCCAACCAGCATCAACGCCCAGCGACGCGCTCCGGACCCACGCCGCGGTCGTCAACTGGACAAAAAAAACGGGGCAACCCCCGGCATCCGGAACCACCAGCCGCCAATCTCCGTACCGGCCCACGGCGCTGTCGCCGATGCCTGAGCATGCGGCGGGGTCAGGCGACCGGGGGTGGCCCTCCGTGTTGGCTCCGGCTGGTGTGAGTCCGGATGAGTCGGATGATGTAACCGACACTCCAGGGATGTCCCCGCACCCTCCCGGGGAACTCCGAAGAACTCCTCGAGACGGGAGATTCGAGTCCGGCCTGAGCCCAGCGAACCGGGTCAAAACGACCCGGACTCGAACAGGAATCGCAACAGCCTACTCCCTCTCGCGGAGATTTCAACCGACCCCAAGCCGATATTCGCGTGAGCTCAAGGATCCGTTCGGCGGTGGTCGCCGACCCGAAAATCAGAGCGAGCCCTTCGACGAGGGGACCCCGTGCTGGCGAGGATCGATGGCCACCGCTTCACGCAACGCCCGTGCCGTTCCCTTGAACAACGCCTCGGCGATGTGATGAGAGTTCTCACCGTGGTGCAGCACCTGGTGCAGGTTGATCCGCGCGTTGGCCGCCACCGCCTGCCAGAACACCTCGACCAGCTGAGTATCGAACTCACCGATCTTCTCGGTCGGATAAGTCACGCGCTGCACGAACCAGGCTCGGCCCGAAAGGTCCACGGCCACCGTCACCAGGGTCTCCTCCATCGGCAACACCAGCCCGCCGTAACGGCCGATGCCCTCCTTGTCACCCAGTGCTTCGACCAGGGCCTGCCCCAGGCAGATCCCCACGTCCTCGACCGTGTGGTGTCCATCGACTTCAAGGTCACCGTCGGCGGCGACCTCGAGATCGAACAGGCCGTGACGGGCCAGCAGTGTCAGCATGTGGTCGAAGAAACCGATTCCGGTCTGCACCTGGGACGCACCGCTGCCGTCCAGTTCCAGCGACAGCCGGACATCGGTTTCGTGCGTCTTCCGGGAAATCTCGGCGCTGCGGCCCATCGTCTGCCTTCCTTATCCAGGACCCTCCCATCATAGGACTGGCCCAGCCCTCGGCAATCACCGCCAGTACGGTTCAACCGGCCGAGACCAGCCGGCACCGTTTTCGGCCCGCACAACCGCTACGACCCGACACCGTCGAGCGCTTCGAAGAACCGATCGACCTGTTCGTCGGTCCCCACTGTGATCCTCAACCCCTCACGCCCCGGCTCCTCGGCCTCGAACACCATGTACCTCACCAGCACCCGTTGGGCCTTCAGAGCCTCGAACCGCCGCCGGTGCTCTCCATCGGGGTGTGTGGCCCAGACAAAATTGGCCTGGCTGGGAACCACATCGAACCCCCGCGTCGCCAGTCCCTCGACCAGCCGACCACGCGTCCGGCGAATCCTCGCGGCATTCTCGCGCATCCAATCGCCGTCTTCCAGTGCCGCCACGCCGGCAACCAGCGACAGCGTGTCACAGTTGTAGCTGTCCTTGACCTTTCTCATTCCCGCCACCAGGTCGGGGTGTGCCACGCCGAACCCCAATCTCAACCCCGCCAGGCTGTACGACTTGCTCAGCGTCCGCGTCACCACCATCCGTACCGCCGCTTCCTGCGACCTCAGCAACTCGCCCGCGTGTGGCTCGTCGCAGAAATCCCCGTACGCCTCGTCGAGCACCAGCACACCGTCATCTGGCACCAGTTGCAGCAGGTCCTGGTCGGGGAATCGATTTCCCGATGGCGAGTTCGGGTTGGGCACAAACAGCAGACGGCAGTCCTCCAACCGCCTCCCGGCCTCCTCGAGCGGCCACGACCAGTCGTCCCGCAGCACGATCCGGTCCACCACCGCCCCCTGGATCTCGCCCAGGGTCTCATACAGCACGTAGCTGGGATAGGGGTAGGCGATCTTCTGCCCCGGATCGACAAAGGTCCTCAACAGGATCGTCAGGATCTCGTCGCTCCCGTTGCCCGGGATGATCCATTCGGGATCGACGTCGAACAGCCGGGCGGCCGCCTGGCAGAAATCCCGCCCGAGTGGATCGGGGTAGAGGTTCAGACGGCCCTCGGCCGCATTCCGGATCGCCTCGACCACCCGCGGTGACGGGGGATAGGGGTTCTCGTTGGTGTTCAGCTTCACCCATCCCTGCTCCTGCGGCTGCTCGCCGGGAAGATACCCGGCCAACCGGGCCACGTCGGGGCGGAAGGGAGGTGAATCGGAAGACATGGGACCGCGGGGGTCAGGAGCATCGAACGGGACCAGACGGCGATTCTCGGGACCACCCCGATTGCCGTCAACCACTCACCCACGGTGACCACTCCGCCGGGCTGCTTGACCGGTCGGAACAGCGGCGCGAGGATGAGGAGTTGGAAGGTCATTTCTGGATCGCACCGGGAGATGCCGTTGATGAGTCGACAACTTGGGCTGGTGGTCATTGCCACCCTCGCCGCGCTGAATCCCTCCCGAGTGCACTCGGCCGATCCACTGCCACCGGGCACCCACGACCGGGTCACCGTCACCGCCCCCACTCGACTCGACTGGGTCTTCGCGCTCTCGAACCAGAGTCCGGCCGAGCCACCGGCCGAATGGACCAAGGGGTACGTCTCAACCGAACAGACCTACCGCCTGGTCGTCCCCGCCAAGGTGAACACCAAGCCGCTGCCGCTCGTGTTGTTCATCTCGCCCGGCGACAACCCCTCGGGGTTCTCAGCCTTCGCGGCGACATGTCGCATGAACGGAGTGTTGATGGCCAGCCCGCGGGGCGCGGGAAACCGTTGCCCGTTTCCGCGACGGATCAACATCGTGCTCGATGTCCTCGACGACCTCCGCCGCAGATACCAGGTCGATCCCGACCGCACCTACCTGGCAGGTTTCTCGGGAGGTGGCCGGGTGGCCTGTACGATCGGATTCGCCCTGCCCGAGATGTTGGGGGGAATCGTCAGCTTCTGTGCGGCCGGAGACCTGAGACCCGAATCGTGGTTGAGGCACAGGGTGATGGACCGCCTGAGTGTCGCGTTGGTGACCGGCGAAACCGACTTCAATCGCGGCGAAGTCGAACGGTTCCGGGGTCCCCAGTTGAAGGAGTTGGGAGTCCGGGCGAAGGTGTGGGTCGAACCGGATACCGGACACGCGGTGCCGGCCGGGCCGGTTCCGGCGGTCTTCGAATGGCTCGAGCAGGATCGACCGCGTCGAGTGAAACTGGCAGCCGCCTGGCCCGCCGCGCGGTTGGCTCGCGACACCAGCCGGGACCGCCGGGCGGCCGCACGGGTCCTGTTGGCCGAAGCCAACAAGCGGCTCACCAATCCCGAAACGCTCTACTCGGGACTGATGCAACTCAAGGGAATCCGCGTCCGCTGGACCGGGCTGCCCGAGGCGGCAGCGGCCGAGAAGACGCTGTTGGAGTACGACGCACGGGACAAGCGGCCGTGGGAGAAACAGGACATCGCAGAGCAACGGCGAATCCTGGTGGCCCGCGCGCGTGGCATCGACGCCTACGGCAGCGGCCCGCTGCCCAAGCAGTACGCCTCGGGGCGAGCCGACATGCTGAAGGTCGCCGTCACGCTCTGGTCCCGCATCCTGCAGGATGGACAGGACGCCGAGGCAATCCAGCAGGCCCGGAGACGAATCCCGGTGCTCCGCAAGAGACTGGCCGAAATCGACAAGGGCAACGGCAGGAAGAAGTCCAAGGACGGCCGATGACGGTCGAACTGGTCAGAACCCGCACCGATGACAATGTCCGGCTGGATGGGGCACTGCTTCGGTCATCCGATGCCCGGGCCAACTCGGCGGCCTGGCCGGCCGACCTGGTGATCCTGGTTCACGGCACCGGGAACAACTTCTACTCGCCCGGAATCCTCGAACACGTCGCCGCAGCGGCGGCGGCGGCGGGAACGCCGGCATTGAGGATCAACACGCGAGGTCACGACGGGCTGGCGGGGGAACGAGGGGGGGCGGCTCTCGAGCACATCGACGAGTGCCGGCTCGACCTGGCCGCGTGGTGGGAGTGGAGCCGGCAACTCGGCTGGGAACGCATCGTGCTGGTCGGCCACAGCATGGGTGCGGTCAAGTCGATCTACGCTACGGCGGCCGGGGCCGTCGACCCGGCGGCGATCATCGCAATCTCCCCCCCGAGGTTCTGCCACCGGATGTACCAGCAGCACCCCGCAGCTGAAGCGTTCCGCGAGGACTACGCCAGGGCGTGCGATTTGGTCGAAGCGGATCGCGGTGACGAGTTGATATCGGTCCGGCAACCGTTACCGATGTGGATTCGAGCCGGAGGTTACATCGAGAAATACGGTCCCGAGGACCGTTTTGACCTCGTCCGGCACCTGCCACGAGTCACCTGCCCGGTCCTGGTGCTGATCGGTGGCGACAGCGTCGAACGCTCGCCCGCCTTCGGCAGCCTGCCCGGCGACCTGGCCGCGCTGGAACTCCCGGCCGGGCGATTGCGCGTCGAGTTGATCGAGGGGGCGGACATGCACTACACCAACGATCCCGACGAGCCGCTCCGACGCGTGGTCGAGTGGTTGGCCAGCGGATGAGCCGAAGACGTGTCGGAAGGCCACGCCTTCTTGAACGCGTCGCGCCAATCCGGTTCAATCCGGTTCAATCCCTCCACGGCCCGCCGTTCCAACGAAACACCCACCATGCATCGACTCCGCTGTTGCGTCGCTCTTTCAGTCTTCGGCACCCGGTTGAAACCAACTCTCAAGCGGGCGGCCGCGACCGGAGCCGAGGGCGTTCTGGTCGATACGCGATACGGGATCGACCCGGCCGAGTTCTCTGCCACTGCCATCCGGCACCTCCGCAAGCACCTCGAAGAACTCGGACTCGTCCTGGCCGTGACCAGCTTTCCCACACGTCGAGGATTTGCCGACCGACGCGACCTCGAAGCCCGGGTCGAGGCGGTGCGGGGCGCGATGAGCTTCGCCAGGGCATTGGGGACCGATGTGGTCACGCTGGGAATCGGACCGATTCCACCGGACGAGGTGAACGAGGCGGGTCGCAACGACAGGGACCTGCTCGTCGAAGTCCTCAACGACCTGGCTCGACACGGCAACCACGTCGGTGCCATCCCCGTCATCGATGTCGCCGCCTGCGACCTCGAGACGTTCAAGACGTTGCTGGAAGATGTCGACGCGGGTCCGATCGGCGTCGACTTCGACCCCGCAGCCTGGACCGGTCGCGGGATCAATCCGGTCGAGACCTTCCGCGAGTTGTTCGATGTGGTGAGACACGTGTGGGCACGAGACGCGGTCCGCGCTTCGGACGGGTCGTACCGCGAGGTGCCGGTGGGGCGGGGCGAGGTGGCCTGGGACGAGATGCTGGCGGTGCTGGCCGAGGCCGAATACACCGGCTGGCTGACCGCCGGAGCCTCGGGCGGTGACGACCCCGCCAACGACGCCGCTCATGCCGTATCGATGCTGCGGGCCATCGCGGCGGGTTAGCAGAACCGGACGAACACGGAGCTGAGAGTCGCGATGACGGCAACCACACGACACGACGGGGGCGAGACGGCACGAACGGTCTCGGAATTGACCCGCGAGATCAAGGACCAGCTCGAGAGCCACTATCCCGACGTCTGGGTCGCCGGCGAAATCTCCAACTGCCGACCCGCCCGCTCGGGCCACGTCTACCTCACGCTCAAGGATGAACAGTCCCAGATCTCCGCGGTGATCTGGCGGAGCACCGCCTCGCGTCTCAAGTTCGACCTCGCCGATGGACTCGAGGTCGTCGCCCGAGGTGGTGTCGAAGTCTATCTGCCGCGCGGGCAGTACCAACTGGTCATCAAGCAACTGACTCCCAAGGGCGTCGGCGCCCTGGAACTGGCCTTTCGCCAGCTGCAGGAACGCCTGGCCGCCGAAGGCCTGTTCGACGCCGATCGCAAGCAGCCCATTCCACGCTTCCCCCGCCGCATCGCGCTGGTCACCAGCCCCACCGGTGCCGCCGTCCGCGACATGCTGCAGGTGATCACCCGCAGGTGGCCGGCGGTGGAAATCGTCCTGCTGCCGGTCCGGGTGCAGGGGGAGGGGGCGGCCGAGGAGATCGCCCGGGCGATCGAACTGGTCCCTGACCTGCCGAGGGTCGACGTGGTGATCGCCGGTCGAGGAGGCGGCAGCCTGGAGGACCTCTGGGCGTTCAACGAGGAGATCGTGGCACGGGCGATTGCCGAATGCCCGATCCCCCTGGTCAGTGCCGTGGGGCACGAGATCGACGTGAGCATCGCCGACCTGGTCGCCGACGTCCGGGCACTGACTCCCAGCGAAGCCGGTGAACTGGTCGTCCCGCACCGTGACGAATTCACGGCCTCGCTGACCGCCGCGCGGGCACGGCTGACCGGGGCGCTCCAGCAACGGGCCCAACGAGCTCGCGGGCTCCTGGTCGCCCTCGCTTCCAGACCGGTGCTGGTCCGTCCCCACGGGCGGATCCGCGAACTGGCCGGCCGTGTCGACGAACTACAACGACGCATCGACCACGCCGTCCGAGCCGAAACACGCTCGAACCGTGACCGGCTGGGCGCCGCCGCTGCGGCCCTGCAGGCCCTGAGCCCGCTGGAAGTGCTCGGCCGAGGTTACTCGGTGACACGCACCACCGATGGCGATGTGATCCGCACCCTCGAGCAACTGGAGGTCGGCAGCCGGATCATGACCACCCTGGCCGACGGACAGGTCACCAGCCGGATCGAAACGATCCAGGAGACCGGCTAGGCACCGGGAAGAGAGAAGCCAACCAGACTCTCAATTCAACAGGAACCAGACGATGGCCAAGGACAAATCCGCCCCGGAAACCACACCCGACGTGTCGTTCGAGGAGGCATTGCAGGCGTTGCAGGAGATCGTCGAGTCGCTCGAATCGGGCTCGCTGGGTCTCGAGGAATCCCTGGCTCGCTTCGAGCAAGGCATCGGGCTGCTCAAGACCTGCAACGACGTGCTCGAGCAGGCTGAACAGCGGATCGAAACGCTGACCGGATTCGACGCCGACGGCAACCCGCAGACCGAACCCCTGGAGAACGAGGCGACCATCGACAAGGAACCGAACGCCGATGACCAGGACGACGACGACGGGTCGTTGTTCTAGCGACCGGCCGACGGCAGTCGCATCGCCCCGACCCGTCCCTCGACAATCACCAGTTCACCATTGGCCGCGACATCCTTGATCGTCGTTGATTCTCCCGACGGCCACTCGACCAGCAGGCTCTCGACGCGATCCCGGGCCCCGAGCCCGATGACCAGTTGCCGCTGGTTCGAAGCCATGTAGCCGTCTCCGGCGGTCAAAAAGTGCACCCGCCGCCACTCCCCATCGGCAACCGTCACGCGGGCCCCGATCGCCTCTCGCGTCGTCGATGTCGCCACCAGGCGAACCGCCAGCCAGCCCCCGCATTTTGGCGTGCGGTTGAACAACAACGACGCCGGCTGTTCCAGATGCGAGACCACGAAGTCTTCGCGGCCATCCCGATCCAGGTCCGCCCGCGCCAGTCCCCGTCCCAGCAGTTCCCTGGCGAAGTAGTCGCCCAACCCCTTGGCCGGCAACTCGACAAACCGGCCGCCCCCCGAGTTCCGGTAGAACTGGGGCCGCATCCGGTACGGCTGATTCAGTTTCTGCAGGTCATCGACGTGGCCGTTGGCGACCACCAGGTCGAGTTCTCCATCGAGATCGGCGTCGAGGAACTGGGTCCCGAAGCCGAGCATTCTCCAGCCCGGTTCACGCAGTCCCGCCCGGCGTGTCGCCTCGCGGAAGACCAGGTCGCCCACCTGGCGGTAGAGGGCATTGGGCTCGTCGAAGTAGTTTGTCACGAACAGGTCCAACCGTCCGTCAGCGTCGGCATCTCCGGCGGCCACGCCCATGCAGGCCTGCGACCGCCCTTCGCGATCGACAGCCAGGCCGGCGATCATCGCTCGCTGCCCGAACAGCCCCTGTCCCGTCGAGACCCCGTCGGCAGATCGAGTGAACAGGAAGTTGGGCACCGAATCGTTGGCGACAAACACCTCGACTCGCTCCGGTCGCGAGAACCCGCCGACGACGATTCCCAGCCCCTTGCCGTCCTCGACAGAGAATCCCCCGGCCCGGGTCGCATCGACGAATCCGCCCTCACCGTCTCCCTTCCACCAACGATCCGCAGCAGCGGGAAATTCATGCGGATGACACGCCATCTTCACTCCGCTTGACTCGCAGATCGTCGAGAACAACCGGCGGCCGCCGAGGTAGTTGACGTCGTAGAGATCGACGTGGCCGTCGCCGTCGATGTCGGCCACCAGACAACTGGTCGTCCATCCCGTCTCGGGAATCGCCAGGCCGGGGGTGGCGTCCTGGAACGTCCCGTCGCCGTTGTTCCGGTACAGCCGGTTGCGACCGATGTTGGCCACGTAGAGGTCGGGCCAGCCATCCTGGTCGAAATCACCAACGGCAACCCCCTGGCTGAAATGGCCGTCGCCCAGGCCGGTCGTCTCGGTCACGTCGACAAACGTGCCGTCGCCCCGGTTGCGGTAGAGCCGATCGTGATACTCCGGGTCGCCACCCTCGACCACCGGCCACGGGCAGCCCTGGGTGAAATACAGGTCCGGCCAGCCGTCGCGATCGTAATCAAGTACGGCGACACCCCCCCCGGTGTACTCGAACATCAACGCGCCCTGTGTCGAGGGGTCGGGACTGTTGAAATAGGTGAAATCGACCCCCGCGGCGGTGGCC
>CAUZRQ010000181.1:0-9660 GCA_963582065.1 Planctomycetota bacterium
CGGGTTGAACCACCGGGGTAGCCCATCTGCAGCGTGAACAGGTCCGCGTACGGAGCCAGCAGGCTCCATTCGGTCGGATAAACACCGCCCGGCGAATCGAACGAGGTCACGACGAGCTTCTTGTTCCTGCCTTTGACGAGCTCGTACAACCTGCGTTGTCGATCTCGCAAACTGGCTGCCACGTAACGATACAGGGCGATCCACCTGTACGGATTGGGATCGAGGTTTTTGATTCCTGCTGGGATTCCCCATTTGCCGCCGCCGAATCGGTCGCGGACCTGGCGATCGAATTCATGAATGTAGGTGTGTCCGGCCGGCTTTCGCTTGAGCATCGCCGAGCGGTAAACCGCGACATCATCATCCTCGTCGCCGGCAAAGATCCCCCACATCAAGTTCGCGTCGGGATGATCCAGGAACTCGGTGACGCCATCGAAGTAGTACTTGATCGAATCCGGATGCAGAATGTGGAGGCGGTCTCCATTGGGCAGCGGCTTTTGCCGCGGACATTCGGGAACGGTCTGCAACTTGTGCTTCCTGGCCATCTCCAGGTCGTCGGTGCGGTTGGGGCCGCTGGCGATCAGCTTGAATCCGAGTTTTCCGTGGAGGCGATACATCTCCTCGCTGACGAAGCGCACCCCCCACCGCACCCCCGTGGCTCGGCCCACTGGCACATCGAGCAGGTGTTGCCAGATGAGTCCCCCCTGGCTGCGGAGTCCCGGCGGCTCGTTGCTCAGCAGCGACCGGTACTTCGGGTGCTCGATCACCCAAGAATGAAACGGTTCAGCTGCGATTCCCCGGTCGGTCGACCAATCGCAGAGAGCCGCGATGCAGACGACGATCAACAGTGAAAGGCGTTTGATCTTCATGAACCGACGAATGTAACGGTTCTCGGTGACAGTGTCCCACTCATGGCTCCCACAGTTCCGGGTGCCCGCTGTCGTCGACGCGTTGCTGGATTGAGGGCGTTCGACGGAACCGGGATCGACGTCGCGTTCACCGGGCGGGCTGGGTGAGCCGACGAGGTGCCGGCAGGACGGCCACCAGCACCGGGCATTCTAGCTGTGGCTGAGAATCTCGTGGACGACCCGTCCGTGCACATCGGTCAGCCGGAAGTCACGGCCGGCATGACGCCAGGTCAGCCGTTCGTGATCGAGTCCCATGAGATGGAGGATCGTCGCATGCAGGTCATGGACGTGGACCCTGTCGTCCTGAGAATACCAGCCGAACTCATCGGTTGATCCGTGAATCGTTCCACCTCTGATGCCACCGCCGGCCAACCACATGGTGAAACCGAAGGGGTGATGTTCACGACCGTTTTTTCCCTCGGCGGTCGGTGTCCTGCCGAATTCACCGCCCCAGACGACCAGCGTGTCGTCGAGGAGGCCACGGGCTTTCAGGTCGGTCAGCAGGCCGGCGATCGGCTGATCACTGGCGGCACAGTTGTTGGTCAGCCCCATCTTGAGATTGCTGTGCTGGTCCCAGATCTGGCAGCCGGAAGCCGTTGATGACCGGTTGTGGTAGAGCTGCACCACGCGGACGCCTCGTTCCACCAGCCGGCGAGCCAGCAGGCACTGTTCCCCGAACGTCTGCGTGACGGTGTTGTCGATCCCGTAAAGTTCCTGGGTGGTCTTTGACTCGCCGCTGAGATCGAATGCCTCGGGAGCCGCCGACTGCATGCGGAATGCCAGTTCGAACGACGCGATTCTCGCATCAAGTTCGTCGACATTCACGGCGTGGTCGCGGTGGAAGCGGTTGAGCCTGGCGAGCAGGTCCAGTTCGCGACGCTGTGATTTCCGGTCCAGCGAATTGTTCGACAGGTTGGTGATGGGGCGTTTGAGATCCGTGACGCAGGTGCCCTGGTAGGCGGCGGGCAGAAAACTGGAATCCCAGAGCGGTGCTCCCTGGGCCGGCTGGTTGGGCGCGACCACGACAAAGCCGGGCAGGTTCTGGTTCTCCGTGCCCAGTCCGTACAGCATCCACGACCCCATGCTGGGGCGAGAGAAGGTCTGCTCGCCAGTGTTCATCTGCAGGCAGGCGCCGTTGTGATTGATGTTGTCAGCCACCATCGACCGGATCACGCACAGATCATCGACGTGACGGGCGACATGCGGAAACATCTCGCTGACGTCGATCCCCGATTCGCCGTACTTGCGGAAGGTGAACGGTGACTTGCGGATCTTGCCGGGTGGAGTTCGTTCGAGATTGGGCAGTTTGAAGGGGGCGGGCTTGCCATCGAATTCTTCGAGCCTGGGCTTCGGGTCGAAGAGATCCACGTGAGAGGGTCCGCCCGCCATGAACAGGAAGATCAGCCGCTTCGCGCGGATCGGATGATGCGGGTTCCGTTCGGCCAGGGGACCAGCAGCCTGCCCGACCACGGTCCCGGCCAGCCCACACAATCCGGCGCCCATGCCGAAGTTCTGCAGAAGTTCCCGACGATTCAGCATGGTCTCAGTTTCGGTAACTCAGTTCGTTGGAACACATCAGCGCGTGGCAGTATTGTTCCCACGCACGTGATTCATCGTCAATTGACGACAGAAACCCCACGCCCGCTTCCAGTTCGCGGGCCTCCGGAGGCCGGGCGAACAGCAGTTCGTAGACCGCCACGATGCGATCCCTGGTCTGCAGGCTGGCCGTCGCCAGCAAACGATCGGCTAGCGACCGGGCCAGCGACTGCACGAATGGGTCGTTCATCATCAACAGCGCCTGTGGCGCGGTTGTCGAAACGGTCCGTTGGTGAACCAGGCGATTGGCATTCGCGGCATCCAGCACAAAAGGCCCATCCGAGTACTCTCCCCGGATCGTCATCATGTACAGCGTTCGTCGTGTGCTGGTGAAAATGGGTTTCCGGCGTTCCGTCCGCGAATAGCCCCCGGGATATCGCGGTGCCGAGGGGCCTTTCATGCGGAGGTCGATCCGGCCAGACACCGACAGCAACGTGTCGCGGATGACCTCGACTTCCAGCCGCCGTGATACCATGCGGGCGAACAGGCGGTTCTCCGGATCGGCCGCCAGTCGGCCGCGGGTGCCGATCGACTGTCTGTAGACGGCCGTCAACATCATCAGGCGGTGCATCGTCTTGATCGACCACCCCGATTTGACGAATTGCCTGGCGAGCCAGTCCAGCAACCGGGGATGCGTGGGCGGCAATCCTCGCCGGCCAAAGTCGCCGGGTGTGCGGACCAGTCCCTCGCCAAAGTGATGCAGCCAGATGCGATTGACCATCACGCGGGGAGTCAGCGGGTGATCGTCTCGTGAAATCCAGCGAGCCAGTTCGGCGCGGCCGCTGCCGGTCTTGATTTCGAGCGGATCCGGTCCCGCCAGGATCTCCGGCACACCGCGCTTCACCGCCTGGCCCAACCGGCGGTACTCGCCGCGAATGTGGATCTTCGCGTCCCGGAAGCCGGCATGCTCGGTACCCGGCACACCTCCTTCGCGAGCGGCCAGGGCCACACCGGTCGTCTTCAATTGTGTCTTCAGCTGGTTCGACTCGGCCGTCAGTCGATCGCGACGAGCCTTCGCCTCTCCATCGAGCACCAGTGTCGTGCTGTCTCTCAGCAACCCGTCGGGTGACGTCAACCAGCCCAGCAACCGTGATGCCGGCTCGTCGGGTTTTCGCTCCTCGATCGGGGCATCGAGTGACTTCTGCAGCAAATCAGCCAACTGACGGACCTGTCGGTCATCACCCCGAGCGACAGCATCGAGCCATGGAGCCAACGCGGCGACCCGAGCGTGGGGGGCACTGTTGAGATTTCTCCGCCGAGACATGTGTATGAAGGACCAGGTGTCCGCATTGCCGTAAACGTCGGCATGAGGATTGCCCTGTTGCGGGTTGCCGACGAAGTCACGCTCAGGACTCCAGGTTCGTTTCCTGCCGCCGATCTCTTCGATCTCAAGTTCCAGTCGAGTCAGATCACAGATGTGGTTGTCGTTTCGAGGGAGGACCAGCAGTCGAATCTTTTCGCCGGACGTCACCGACACCGAGTTGACGGATCGTGGGGAGGCCTTGTCGACATCGATGGTGCCCGACGCCAGCGTGTCGCTGCGGAGGCCGCGGTCATGTTCAAGAGCCCACTCGACACCGTTGCCACCGGTGTGGGCGTCGCTCACCCTCGCCGTCACCCGCACCCGTCCACTGAACGGGCTGCGCCACGCCATGGCCACTCCGCTTGTCGGCGTCGGATGCACCGCCACCGACCTCGGTGGAATCGTCCCGGGCACCCGCACCGCGGCGTTTGTCGTGTTCACGTTGAACAGGGGCTGGACGTTTTTCGACTTCCAGGTGAACACGCCCGTGGCGCCCAGGTTGGCAACCGGCACCGACAGCAATTCTCCGTCGTCGGCCAGTGTTCGCAGGGCATTGTGCCAGACCGTCAACAGGCCCGGGTTCACCTTGTGCCGTCTCGCACAGGATGTCACGGCATCAGTGTCAATCGAGGCTTCGAAGACCGAACCCGGGCGGCTTCGGTCCAAGTCCCAGAGAGCCAGCAGGTAGCGGGACGCCCGGGCCACGACCTGCTTTCGCAGTTGACCCACCCGCTGCTGGTTGAGCTGCTTCAATTCGGCGGCAATCTTCGCGATGCGGCCGTCGATCATCTCGCGGCGGGACCGTTCGGCGACCGTCAGCAGGGGTTGTCGCATCAGACGAGCGTCGGTCCCGGGCGTGGCGATTTGCGTGCTGAAGAAAATTCCGGCCATCCCGTAATAGTCGCGGGTCGAGAACGGGTCGAACTTGTGGTCGTGGCATCTTGCGCAACTCAGCGAAACGCCCATGAAGGTCTGGCTGACCACGTGCACCTGGTCATCAACGATATCGGTGTACATCTTCCTGGCATCGGCGTCCCCGGACCCCCATTCACCGATCACGAGCATGCCGGTGGCGATCAGTCCCTCGACGCTGTCCTGGATCGAGTCGGAGATCGGTGCGTAGTCGCCGGCGATCTGCTGTCGGACAAATTCCGCGTAGGGGCGGTCATGATTGAATGAATCGACCACCCAGTCGCGATACCGCCACGCCTCGTTGACGTCGTAGGGCTGACCGGTGTGTCGCGCGTCGCGCGAGTCGCAATAGCGGACGACATCCAGCCAATGCCTTCCCCAACGCACGCCGTAGGCCGGTGAGGCCAACAGTTGGTCAACCAGCCTGGCAAAAGCTCCGGGCGTTTCATCGCGAACAAACCTGGCCACCCGCTGGGGAGTCGGTGGGAGGCCGGTCAGGTCCAGGGTGGCTCGACGGATCAGCGTCCGTCGATCTGCGGGTGTGGCCGGCGTGAGTCCCGCCGCTTCGATCCGGGCCAGGACAAACCGGTCCACCGGTGACCGGCACCAATCGGCATTCTGCACCGGAGGGGCCGCCACGGCCTTCACCGGCTGAAAGGACCAGAAGCGACGATCCTCGTCGGTGATCTCGCCGGAATGCACCGGCAGACCTTTGGCACCGGCGGGCCACATCGCTCCGTCAGAAACCCATTTCACCAGCACCGAGATTTCCGACGTCGACAACGGCTTGACCGGTGGCATCTTCAGGTCACCGGTCCTCCGCACAGCCGCGATCATCAAGCTCTGCTTCGGTTTGCCGGCAACAAGGGACGGCCCGCTTTCGCCGCCTTTTGTCGCTCCGCCCCGAATGTCCAGTCGCAGTCCACCTTCCCGCTTCTTCGGACCGTGACACGAAAAGCAGCGTTTGGCCAGCAGCGGCCTCACGCGCCGCTCGAAGAATCCGACCCCGTCGTCGGCTTTCACTACCGGAGCGATCAGCAGCAATGCGACAACACACAGGCCACAGTTGGTCGACAGGGTGCTGCTCCGACGTCGCCTCATTCTTTTGGTATACCAGTCCGGTCAACCGTGGAATAGTGAGATGCCGATCTGGCCGCGAACGAAAAACCCCCTGTTCTGCAGGGGTTTTCGGCCGGACATGAGGTGGTGCAAACTGCCCGAGTGGAAAACTTTCAGGAAAAGACGCCGATGAAATGTGATTGATCATCTCCACCGTGGCTTGTGTCGAGCCGTCACGATTGAACGCAGATCATCCGGGACAGCGAACATGTCGTAAACATGCGCATTCAGCCTGTCCCAGCTCTGTTGTGACTGGGGATTGTCCGACAGAGTCCTGCCCACGTCATCAAGATCCGCGACGGCCTGGACACCGGGAATCGGAATTCGATCCAGGAAGAACCCATCGAAGTGCATTGTCCGGACCGCCCGGTTGTAGATGCACACGTAGACAAACCAGTTGATCAGGTTGGATGACAGATAGGCTGTGACAGACCACGGTGATATGTCTTCATCTTTGGGGGTGAGAATGTTGACGGTGTCCAAGCAGGCGAGTTCATCCGTGAGGACACAGCCGATCAAGCGAATATGATCATCCGGTTGAGTTATGTGAGCGACGATGTTCTGGAACACCGCTTGAGGGGGATCGGCCAGCCTGACGGAGCGCTCCAGAATCAACTCGTTCGCGATGAATCGATCTGGTGGTCGCAAGCGGAAGTCGGCGATGTTCTTTCCGCCGAGAAGTGGAATGTCCCCCTGATCTGCTGCGAACCGCTGAATGCCGGTTCCTCTTTGAGTTGAACACAGGGCGCTGAGTCTGCCCTCGATGTTCGGAGCCAAGGCGGAGAGAATTCGTTGGTCATCTGAGGTCAGTCCCGAGGGGAGGATTCCGAGATCTGACACGGCTTCTGCAGCCGAGGGTGGAGCCCACCGCACTTGTCCGTGGAGAAGTTGGCCGAGCCGGACTCTGGGACGACTGGGAGCCTGTTCGGCTCGGTATCCCTGGAAAGTCACCAGGACCTGTTCCAGAAGGACATCGTCCCATGCCTTGCTGACGTCCAGCACATGGGTGAGTTGATCCTGAAGGTGATCGCGTATTCCCTGCCACGAGTAGGAATACGTAAGAGACTTGGGCACCACCAAACCGGTTCGTCCGGAGCACTCCTGGACGAGTCCCCCCAAGACCAGGAAGTCGGCGGCACTGTTCGCCGTCGATTTGGCGGCAACAAGTGAGGAATTCAAGAGCAAGCGTTCGCGCTTCGTTTGATCAGCACCATAAGGGGGGTTTCCCAACAGTACATCGAATCCAGCGTCCCATCCTGCTTCAACATTCTCGGCCTTCGCTCCTTCCCCCGGCAGACGGAACACATCCGGAAACGCCAGATGCCAGTGGAAAAACTGGTACTGATCAGCCAGGCGCCGGACCTCGTCCTTGACGTGCGGCAGGATGCTGTGCGGATTGTTCTCGATGTCACGAAAGCCACGTTCGGTCGGGCAGAGTTTGCCCAGGTCACTGGTGTCCTTCTTCCACACGAACACCGAACACCACGTGTCGGCCAGCAGGCGGGCGTCCTGGTAATCGGTTCCCTGTCGCTGCTCACGGTCGTCGCGTTCCTTCCTGTTCCGCGTCTTCAGTTCCTTGCAGCAGTCCCTGTCGTCTCCGTCGATCGCCTGGAAGGCGTCATTGGGGATGCCACCGGCCAGCAGCTTCGGCGTGGTCCCCAGCAGGCTGTTGCCGCACTGGATGCGGTGGTCCAGAAACGACAACGGTTGTCCGGGGTCCAGGGCCTCCATCCACAGGCTGACCTTGCACAGTTCCACCGCCATCGGGTTGAGGTCCACCCCGTAGATACAGCGTCCGATCACGTCCCGCTTGGCCCGTTGGATGTCCTGCGTGCTGGGTTCGTCGTCACCGGTCCGCAGCCGCGCCAGGTGAGTGGCCATCCGCTCGGCCGCGGCGATCAGGAAGTGGCCGCTTCCCGCAGCCGGGTCACAGACCCTGAGGTTCAGCAACGCCTGCTCGGCGTCGGCCACCTCGGGCGTGTCGATCACCTCGGCGACCACCGGGTCCAGCGCCGAGTCCAGCAGGCAGTTGATCAACGAACTCGGCGTGTAGTAGCTGCCGCTGGTCTTGCGTTCGTTGCCGGCGGCCGAGCGCAGTTCGAACGGCGCCGTCTCGCCCCCGATGTCCGGGTGCAGTTCCAGCAACGACTCGTACACGCTGCCCAGTTCTTCACCGCCCAGGTGACCGAAGTCCACGGGACGACGAACCGCGGTGCCACGGCCCGAACCGTCCTCGGTGAAGCACAGGCTCCGTAACGCCTCCAGCAGGTCCCGGTTGGACAGCGACGCCGTGTCCAGGTCCGGAGTCGAGTCGGCGCTGAACAGGAATGACCCCAGTCCGGGGATGCCCAGCTCGGCATGACCCTCGCGCAGGCGTTCGAACAACACCTTCACCGACTCGTAGAGGTCGGTGTCGGAGGTGCCCCGTTGTTGATCGGCCAGCTGGCGAAGCCGTCCAACCGAACAGAGCCGGTCGTACCGGTCCCGGGCCTCCGCCGGGGTTCCGGAGGGATGCAGCAGGTTCTGTCCGTCCTCCAACCGCTTCTCTTCGGCCACCAGCAACAGCAGCAACCGGTAGACCATCCGCAGCAACTGGCGGTAGTAGTCCTGCTTGTCCAGGGACCCCGTCCGCAGGCGATCGGCCAGACCGGTGTTGCTTCGTGTCTTCAGGAACCCGCAGCCCAGCGCCGAGATGGCCGCTTCCACTCCGTCCCGCAGCTTCTCCCGTTCCGGAAGCAACAGCCCGGAGGTCTTCACGGTCACAAAGGAGTTCTGCGAGCGGCAACGCAAGGCTAAGCGTCCTGGATTACAGCACGGGGCTGATGGACATCCGCGGGCAGGCAAGAGACTTGGGTGTGACCAGGCCCGTGCATGGTATCTCTGGACACGTGTGATTCCGAGCAACGTGCGATGGTTCAACTCATGCGGTGGAGTGGTAAGGTGACCGCGACGTTGTCGTCGAGCGCACTCAGGACCGACCGCTCATTCCCAGGTCCTCGCACTAAACTCAAGACTTGTGGTGGCACGCACTTTGTCTCGTCCTGAGCGACAGGCTAGACCCCGGCCGACTTTGCGGCCACCTGTGTTCTGGAGGATTCCGCTACGCTCCATCCACCAGAACACAGAACTACCGCTGACCTGACACTCTCTCATTACGAGTGGTACAAGATCTGGGGGTAGGTCACCGTGGCAACACGTTTGAAGGACGCTCGCATAGCGCGGTCCTCAGTGTGGATAACAGTTCCGCTGGCGCTGTTTACCTGCATGACAACGGGTTTGTAGGCAATTCGATGCCAAACGAACTGGTCGAATTACGCGCAAATACTGGATCGAATATGCTTTTTGAGAAAAACCACTGTGTCCGACAACTCTTCGCGAATCGGGGCCGTTCGACTCAGTTTCGCTTCGGTGGGCCTGGGTGTTGAGTTTGTTGGCAAATAGCCACAAGAAAAACACCCCGACGGGACCAACCTGGTTCCGCCGGGGTGTCCGGTATCAGCAGAGCGTTGTCAGGCGGCAGTCACTGCCGCCTGACAGGTTCGGACGGTGTCACTCACCGCCAACAGCATCGCCGCCGCCGCTGCCAGCATCACCGCCGACAGCATCGCCGCCGCCGCTGCCAGCATCGCCGCCGCCAGCATCGCCGCCGCCAGCATCGCCGCCGCCCGCATCGCCGCCGCCAGCATCGCCGCCGCCAGCATCGCCGCCGCCAGCATCGCCGCCGCCAGCATCGCCGCCGCCAGCATCACCGCCGCCGCCAGCATCGCCGCCGCCGCCAGCATCGCCGCCGCCGCCAGCATCGCAGCCGCCGCCGCCAGCATCGCC
>CAUZRQ010000182.1:0-9625 GCA_963582065.1 Planctomycetota bacterium
AATCAATCGCCCCTGCGGAAACGGCCAGTACGTCTTCTCGCCGAACTGATGCCGCCACGGCCGCCCCTCCCCCTTGATCCACCAGAGCCCGTTTTCGTCGACATCCTTCAGCATGCTGTTGACGATCTTCCGATCGAAGTCTTCATTCTGCCGGCTGCCGCTCATGCGCCTCATCCGCGGAATCACGTCGATCGCCTTCGGCAGACACGGCCCCCCGTGGTTGTGATTGAAGTTCGCCGGCTGCTGATCACAGTGTGCGCATTGAAACACTTCGTAGTTGTTGTGAGGGTCGGCCGCCCCCGTAATCGCGTTCACAGCCAGCCGAGCTCGTTCTGCCAGATCCAGCGTGTCCGGCACAACGGCCTTGTAGTAAGTGCCTTTAAGCGACGATTCCCGTTGTTCTGGAGCCTTGATGCCCTGGGCCTTCACCATCGAACAGGATAGAGCAACAGCCAGGAGACATATTGCTGAAGGTGGTCGATGCAACATCACAGATCTCTCCAGGTTCATTCCGAGAGGCTATCGCAAGCTCACTGACAGCCTACTCCTGTGATTGTGCAATTGCCATTTGACGCGTCACGAGGATCGACGACCCGCCCGGCCAGATTCGAGATGTGAATCAAAACCATCGCGTGCACGCTTCAGACTGTTGGCAAAAGTCCGCAAACTCCGGCCGTTGCCCAAAGCCGAGATGAAAACGGTGTCGGTGCGACTCCAAGGTTCCACTCCAAGCTGTGGCGGAGGTGTGCTCGGACCTCCTTCGACAACATGACCACAACGGGCCAGGAAGTAAGCCACCAACCACATATCGAGGCTTCGATCAACCATTGAACCTCGTCTCTACATTTCAGTCGTAATGACCCCAGTCTCCCCACGCCAGCCCTGGCGTTCAACCCGCCAGATTCGAACTCCGCCCCTCCCGGCGTTACTCGGTGGGGCCCGTCGGGGCTGAGACGTTCTTCACGCCACCGACCTCCGGGAGCCGCCCACCGCGGCCAACTCACCGGTCGCCGGGACCCATGACCGGGTTTGATCGAATTCAATCCACCCGCCTCGTCCCGTTCTACACTGCAGCCGGACTTCCCGGCCGACGGAGTGACACGATGAAGCGATGGCTCGCCGGTTTGTTGCTGATCGGGATCGCTGGGTGTGGTGTGACGCCGATCCCGTTGCCGCGTTGAAGAAGCTCGGGGCCAAGATCCATCAATGCCGGGCTTTACGGTTTCAAGAGTCCAAATCGAACTCTGCGATGCAGTTGGTGTTCTCGAATGAACAATGTCAGCGACTTCAATGACCAATGAGGCCGATCATGTCGAACCATCTACGATCGAATACAACCGTTCTTCTGTCGCTCGTCTATTTTCTGGCAATCCAGTCATCCGCATGGGCGCAGAAGCCCGGACACGGCCGAGGCGAATACTTCAACGTCAGGGACTTCGGGGCCAAAGGGGCCGGCGGCGACGATACTAAGGGAATCAAAGCCGCCATCGCTGCCGCTACCACGGTCTGCTGGGGCGAAAGGCCGCCGGGTTCCGTCCACTATGCCTCCGAGCCTGTGGTCTTCTTTCCGAGTGGCAAATACAAGATCAGCGAGACCCTGCAAGCCGGCGGCTGCAATCTACTCGGCGAGGGATCGAGCATCATTCACATGACGGATCCCAAAAAGGACATCTTTTTCAGTACGTCCATCTGGCGGTGGAGGGTTTCCGGACTCCTGCTGTTCGGTGGACGCCATCAGCTTCACATAGGCAACGCCAATATCAACTCCAGTCAGTTTATCATCGACAAGTGCACGTTCCAGAAAGCGTCGGGCGCGGCGATCAAGATGGGCAAACGCACGGCTTCCGCGCAACTGATTATCAAGAACTGCATGTTCACTCAGAACAACCAGGCGTTGGTCAATCGCTGCGACCAAGCGGTGCTCAAGGACAGTTGGATCTCCACCTCGAAGGGGATGAAAGACAAGGCGGTGATCGAAAACCACAATGTGTTGCGGATGGAGAACATTGTGGGCGTTCCCGAAGTTGACCCGCAGGCCAACCAGCGCTGGATTGACAATCACTTTTCTTTGACCTGTCGGAATGTTCGGTTCGGTGGCGAAGGCGGCGGGTTCACCGCCGTCTTCAACTTCGCCAAATACATCAACCGGCGTCCGCAAGCGGGGTCATCATCCGTTGTGATGGAGAGCTGCCTTTTCTTCTGTGCCAGAAACGACAAGATTCAATCCGCCATCTACCTGGAAGAGGTGCCCAACCAGCTGATCATCAGAGATTCGAGCGGCTTCATCAGCGGCGGCGGCCGTGGATGGCCGGTCGTCAAGGTGAGTCCGAAGATAGACTTGGACACCTATTTCGATGATGCCCGCGTGGGCGGAATCCGAATCCTTATCGACGACACGCTCACAACCGGTATCCATGATGACCTGGACTTCTTCACGGAACTCCCCGAGCAGTTGAAGCCGTACCAAGTGAACGACATTGTGAGCGATGCCGCACCGAAAAGCGGAAACTGGAGACCCGGCCAATTCGTCCGCAACCGAAACACCAAGGGCTCCTCAGCGCCCGGGGCACCGTATGGCTGGTATTGCGTCGAATCAGGAAAATCCATCAAGTGGAAACCGGTCTATTTGTCTTTTGTGCCGCGTTGAACGAGTATGACGTTAGGCACAGCCTGACCTACGATTGCCAGCTACGGGTACCGACCACCAGGCCGCTGAGATTGCAACAAGTACGCAACGCCAGGCACGTGAAACCGTGCACAACGATGCCACGGGGACGCACCACGGTCGGCGCAAAAGAAATCGCCCAAGCCATTGTAAATTGCAGACTTGGGCGACGGTGTGCGATCGCCTGCCAGACATCGCGAAAGTCGCGGGGGAGGGACTCGAATCCCCGACACGCGGAGAATGATCCCACATGCGACCACGCTGCGTGGCAACTGCTCAATCACTGCCCGGGGTCATTGGCTGATCAAACCGTCAGGCGGGCGGAGTTGGTCATCAACGTTGGTAACGACGCACGTTGGAGATCCTGATTTCGCCGACTTGGCCGAAGAAGTTGCCGAAACCCAAGTAGTTGAAGTCGCCACCATATTTGACGTGGCCGCCCACCCGGCTGAAGACGCTGAACTGGGCATCGTGCTTGCGATCGTTGACCAGCTTGCGGCCGTCCGGGTTCTTCATCTGCCAGATCAGCTTGCCGTCCAGGAACAACTGGTGCAGGTCCTCTGCGTAGCTGTATTGCCAGGCAACGTGATGCCACTCGGTGTCGCTTATCCCGACTTCAGATGGCTTGGCTACGATTCCCTTGCGGCGTTTCCAGGGATGAAGATCTTTCCATGTGTATTTGGCACTCTGAAAATGAACACCGGGTGCCATGCTTCCGTTGGGCGAATCGATCTCCGAGAGATACAACTCCCAGACACCGCGTTTGCTCTTGTCGTATGTCCCGCAAATGTGGCCATAGTCGAATTTCTTCAGAGGGATATCGCCGAAAGCCTGGTACGGCCCTCCACGGCGAACCCACGCTTCCACGGTCCATGCCTTGGAACAGGTCTTCATGTCGAGCCTGGGGATCCCATAGCCCAGCGACACGTAGCCGTGCTCGCCGTGTCCCGTTTCCTGGGGAAAGCGACCTTCCCGGCCCGTCCAGTGATAGCGGCGATCAGCTCCCATGTTGGTATAGGTCAAGGTCGTCGCCTCCCCGCCAGAGATCCGTTCCGGGATGAGGCGGCCACTGGGACCCTGCCAGTCGTAGAGGGCAACGGTCTGCTTGTCGGAGCCTATTTTTCGCAGGCGCTCCGGCAGGACACGGACAACCAGGCTGCGGCGATCCTTCTGCCCATTGGCGCCGGTCACCTCCACCGACACCGTGGTTGTGTCGACGTTCAGAGGAGTGCCAGCGATTTTTCCCGTCCGGGGGTCGAGAGCCAGATTCTTGGGCAACGGTCCTGAAACGACCTTCCAGCGGAACGGCTCTGCCATGTGCTCGGACTTCAACTCGGCCTGGTAGGCTCTTCCAGCAAAGGCGGACGGGAGCGATTCTGTGACCACCCGTCCAGGCGCTACGGTCAGGGTAAACGTGTGTTTGTCTGTTTCCCCGGCCTGGTCGGTGGCCAGGATCGTCATCGTCCGACCCTGGACCAGTTTTTCTGGAGTCCCGTGGAGGAGTCCCGTCCTGTCCAGGGCCAGTCCCTTCGGCAAGCTGGTGGGGTACATCATTCTCCAGCGGGTCTTTCCCTCGGCAGCATCCGCACCCAACTGGAGCTTGTAGGGAACTCCCAGCCCCGCATCGGGCAGCTTCTGGCGGATGATCGCCAGCTTGTTGGCCACCGGAAATCGCATGATCCTGGAGATGCGCAGTTCGTCGATTTCCCCTTCCATGTTGTACATGGTCATCCCGAAATCTCCCGGCTTCCAACCGGGCAGATTGGTCGGTCTCAGGAAGCCACCGACCTGGAACGGGATGTCGCACCTCTTGGCATTGTTTTCGATGATCCGCGTCGGCGCGCGGCCAGGTGCAGGCAGCGGCACCTTTCGAGTCATCTTTCCGTCAACGAACATGTAGCCGGTCTGATCCCGATAGCGGAACTGCCAGGCGTAGTGATGCCATCCGGTATCACGAATGCGCCCCCAGTCTTTTCCGAGCCAGCCGTGACGGTAGCCGGGCCAGAATGCGCCGCCCACGTCGTTGTTCGGGTCTTTGCCCTTGTGGGATCCGATGAAACGGGCCCCCGGTAATAGACCATCCTGGAGCGTTGCGTTGGAATTCGATCTTTCGGTTCGCAGGTAAAAGAGCCAGCCGTGTCGGTATCCGTCTGCCAGGGCGGCCCCCTCCTCGTCGGTTCCGCAGATATTGGCGAACGTGTAACCGTTGTTCCGGGCAGTCGAATTGGGACGGTCCTTTCCCCCCGGACCGGTGTAGCGGACCCAGGCTTCGATGGTCCATTCCCTGGTGCAGGTTCGGAGATGGAGTTTGTCGTTATTGGTCGGCCCGATCAGCAGGTGATCGTTTTGCCGATCGAAGCGTGCCGTTGTCCCGAAGCCCGGCCGGCGGCCCCAAAGCGACCGCTTGAACGCTTGCAGGGTCAGTTTCTTGTCGCCCGTTGCGTCGCGAGACTGGTTGCCTGTGCCCTCATCAAAGTGATAGAGCACGACGGTGTGTTTGTCTGGCTCAAACGGTCGTCGCCACGCGTCATCACCGCGCGACATCGACGTACAGGCTGCCACGGCCAGGCACGAGAGGACACTCACTCGCTGCATGCAGTGAACACTTGTCAACATGAGTCCTTCAGTCATTGTTCAACCCGCTGGATCCGAACCACGCCACCCGACATCACTCAGCGGGGACGGCGGATCTGAGGACTCGGTGCCCGGAACCACCGGAGCTCGTTGACACGCTGGTTCCGGACGGTAATCACTTTCGTTTCATGCTGACGGTCGACGCAGAACAAATGTGGTCATGTGCCAGCACGCTCATTTCTGGCCGCTTGTCAGCCAATCCGCGAAATACTCATAACAATACGCGTTCCGGCTGGCATCGTCTAAGGGGTCCCCAAACGAGATCGCTGCGAAGAGCACTTCCTGTTCACCGGGATGCCCGTCGGTGGGAAACACCAGGTGAATGTACTCATGGATCAGGGTCAGCGCGCGACGGTTGACGAAAAAATCTCGGTGAGACGACCCCCTGGGATCGATCCTTGAAGGATCCGGAAGGCCGTCCCCGCGTGGATTGGCTCCGGTACTACCCGGACCACCCCTCTTTTACTCTTTGAGTTGTCCGTACCATCGCATGGAGTCCCAAATGATCCACCGGTTATTTATCTGTAGGCAATCATCCAACCGCAATTTAAAAGTCGTTCCGTTACACCTAAACATCACATCAATATCCATTTTTTGCACACCGTCGCGTTTCTTGGGATTCGCGTACTCAATGTCCTTGAACTCAGCAGTTGTCCAGTCGACCCCGTCTCGTTCGGCTCTCTCTCTGATCGAAGTGAACGAGGCTGCCATGATGCGATGTTTCTTTTCAAACAACGCATCCAATCCGTTCAAGACCCGTTGACGTTGCTTTTCAGACAGGGACACCTTTGCCAGGTTAATCATCTCCTGTTTTGTTGGACTGAGCTTTGCGAAATCACTCTTCTTGTTTTGTGCTAACGCGTTAAATGCTGCCTCACCGAGGTATTTAGGTTGTGACGTGTCGGCGGCAAGCGGGCTCGTCCCTGACATCTGTGTTTCACCGGAAACAACAAACTTGCTAAGACCACACGCTACGAGCAGTACTAGCATTCCTGCACCAACCACGAACGACAACACCAGCTTCTTTGAAATCCTTGCAGAAGATGGAGGCAGAGGTGCAGAAAGAGTGTCAGTCGAAACGGAAATGGGTTGAATGGCAGGGGATGGTTCTTCGAGTTGCAGGTCCGGCTCAGGGAACTCCAATGCAGGAAAACGGCTGGCAGCATTCCACGACTCGCCCTTGTCCGAAGACACAAGGTGGTTTGGCTGGAGCTTTCCCTTCTCCGCCAACTGTTTCAATTGTCCACTGGAGAATGGTCCCTGAAGCTGGCCAGCTTCGCTTGTCTTGACATGGAACTCTGCCATCCCGGTTCTCCTCTTTTTGCATCTTCGTCCAGTCTGCCAGTACCATTCTCCAGGATGCAAGCGTGTGAGGACGTGTGCCGCCCCGGGACCGACCCCCCGCCCCTCTTGGGGATGGTCTCGCGTGGTTATCCCGCGTTCACGCTGTGGGGCATTGGGCGTTCAACCCACCAGATTCGAAGCACGGACTCAGCGATGGCCCAAGCTTTTCCGGAACCTCCGCAGCTGCCGGGAGACGGAACTCGCCGAAGAGTTCCCCATGGACGTCGTCTGCCAGTGGATCGGCAACTCACAACCGATCGCGGCGAAGCACTACCTGCAGGTCATCCACAGGCACTTCTCAAAAGCGGTGCGAAATTCGGTGCAGTAACCCGCCGTTTTGCCTCGCACGGGGTCGCAAAGTGAATTCGCTCTCAACACCGAAACCCCGGTTTTGCATGGGGATGCGGCGGATTGCGAGAAGGTGCCAGAACACCAAGCTCCCCGAGTAGGACTTGAACAATCAGAGGATTCCCCGAGACGTGTGCAAGTTTCGGAAACAGGCGCTGCAAAAAGCGCTGCAGTTGGTGACGAATATACCCCAGACGACCCCGATCTGGCCCAGGTGACCGACGCCTGGCACACGCTACCGCCGGACACCCTCACGGCGATCCTGGCCATCGTCGAGGCCGCTCAGGGGCGGAAACATCCAGATCCGAACCACGCCCCCACCCCTTGCTCGGCGGGTACCGGGAGATAACGCGTGTTCACGGGGGCGTCAGTTGTGCGTGGAGCGTGTGGCCTGCGAGAAGGTGTCCAGACAAGGTCCGGCGAGACGAAACCATGACGCGACGGTATGCCAGATGGGTTGCGGTCACGCTGCTTTTAGTGGCTGGGTGTGGTGACAGTCCCAGGACCCCGATCCCCGCGATCACCGAATACAACAAAGGTGTTCATTTCGCTGACCGCGAAGACTGGGACACTGCGATCACTTGCTACACAAAAGCCATCCGCCTGAAGCCTGATCTCGTGGAGGCCTACGAAAACCGGGGGCACGCGTACTACGACAAAGGCGAGCCCGACCAAGCGATCAAGGACTACTCGGAAGCCATCCGGCTGAAGCCTGATTACGCGATGGCCTACAACAACCGGGGGATGGCGTACGGCATGAAAGGCGAGCCCGACCAAGCGATCAAGGACTTCACAGAAGCCATCCGGCTGAAGCCTGATGACATGCCCCCCGTAACCGACAGCTTCGTCGAGATCTCGTGGGGAGGCGACCTCACCAAGGCGTACGCCTACAACAACCGGGGGAGGGCGTACTACGACAAAGGCGAGCCCGACCAAGCGATCAAGGATTACTCGGAAGCCATCCGCCTGAAGCCTGATCACGCGTTGGCCTACAAGTACCGGGGCGACGCGTACAAGAAGCAGGGCGACAACGCCAAAGCCGACGCCGACTTCGCCAAGGCAAAAGAGTTAGAGGCGAAGAAGTAACCGCCATTGCGTCTGCTCCCCCCACATCCATAGCGTCTCACGTGGGCTGACGCTTTCGCCTTGAGTGGGGAGTCACTTCATTAGTGGCATAAGCTGCGAGGAAGGCTGCGTTTGCTGCTCCAGCAAATGGGGCTGACAAAAGGACCCCGACGCAACAAACAGGTATACCGGATCCCGATATCAGACCCATTGAGACCAGGAAACCACAAAAGAGAACCGCATACCGCTTGCCGCCACTTTTGACACTGCGGAATAATTCACCGATATGAAGGAACGAGAACATCTCACCCTTTGTGAATGCCCGTCTCAAGATTTCTGGTGCCAAGACAAGGATGACAAGTTGCAACACTACGACAACTGCAAGCCCAGTAACGGCGACTAATTGTTGGATTGAATTCGAGACCATACCAACCAATAAAGAACCGAGCACTATCATACACCATAAGATGGCCGGAAGCGCACCGTGAATAAGTAGTGATACGAAGGGTGCGATTCCATCTTGCAGTTGGGACGAAAAGTTAAGCACCGGAAGATTAGCTGTGTCACCGCGTTGGCGAGCTTTGAAGACCTGCCTTTGCCACCCGAGAAATACGCTTTGACCAAGCAAGGGAATTAATGACACAACTCCAATTGTCAGACACTTCTTGACCCACTCGGAGTCTTGTGTCGGGGCCGTCAGCAACCGAATGAAAGTATTTGATTCCGCAGTGTTGTTGTCCACACCCTCTGTTGATTCCGTCTGCTGTTCGAGAGGCGATTCTGGCAACTCTCCTGACGACGATTCCGCTTCACTAGCGTCCTCGTCCAGATGACTGGGAACGGAAATCGCCATCTCACATTTCGGGCATGTTGCGGTCCGGCCAGCGTGGTGATCGTCTGTAGAAATGGAGCACCCGCATCCTGGACATTGAAACGAAATCGTCATGAATCACTCCTGTCAACGACCCTTCCCGTGATGGAGCCAGCGTAACCGCTTCAGACAACCACGTAAACCCGATCCTCCCCACCCCAGCCCCGGCGTTCAACCCGCCAGATCCGAACCACGCCCGCCAGATGCGAAGTTCATTCCCCTGTTACTTCTTCAGGTGCGCCGCTGGAATCATCTCCGCCATTCACCCGACTTCTTGAGAGCTCAAATAGAACGCATGTGACAACCGCCAATCCGGACCCTTTGAGACCAAACTTCGAGTTGGCCTCACCCAGAAGGCCAAGCATCGCGCCTAAGCGGACAACAACATTGACACAGGTCGCAACGAGCATCCGCTAGGCCACACAACGTGCGAGCTTCCTCATCAAACACCCCGATTCTACTCTTGTTGCAGTCGATTAACAGGCCTGTTTCTCAAGGATCCCTAGATCACAGCAAGGCCAAAAGGAGCAGTCGTTTCGGCAACATGTCCCCGCTTTGTGAAACACGTGACTGTGTGACGTGGCGAACTCAGGGTGAAGCCGATCGGGCGATGCAGTACAGGTGCTGGTCGGTTCTTAGGTAGATGGCGGTTCCAGAGATAGCCGGTGACGCCATGATTCGGCCATCGAGCTTGTTGG
>CAUZRQ010000183.1:0-9624 GCA_963582065.1 Planctomycetota bacterium
TGAGCTTGCCGCCGGTGAACCACTTGGTGTCGGGCATGTCTCCCTCGGAGACCTGCTCGAAGGGCTCGAACCAATCCAGGTTCTCGCGGGCCAACTCGCCCCAGAACCCCTCCGGGTCGTCCTTGGCCCGTTGCCACATCTCCTGGTATTGCTCCTCACTGGAGATGTGCGCGTCGGCCGAAAAGGCCTCCGGCGGCGGGAACTGGCGGTTTTCCTTAAGGACGCTTTGAATCGCATCGCCACTCATCGGGACGAGCTCCTGGTCTGAGTCGTTGAGGTTCTGAACGGGGGGAGTGAGCTAAGCAGGCAGCCGAGGAGCCGATTCTACGGACGCCCAGCGCGGGGTGTCAAACAACGCCTCGCGGTGCCCCGGCTACTGCTTGCCTTCAGCCCGGTTCGACCACCACGGCTGTCCGACGCCGCCGTCTATGGTGGTGGTGCCGCCGGTCATGTAGCTGGCCTGGTCGCTGAGGATGAACGCGATCCCCTCGGCGATCTCTTCGGGTGTTCCCAGTCGCTTCAGCGGCAGAGCGGCGGCTCCTTCCTCGAGCTGCTCCTCGCTGAAGAACTTCCGTTCACCGGGCGTGTCGATCCAGCCGGGATGGACGATGTTGACACGGATGCGGTGAGGGGCCAGTTCGATCGAGGCGGTACGGGCCATGTGGTCGATGGCGGCCTTGGACATGTTGTAGGCCATCGACACGGGGATGGCGAGGACGGCGTGAGGAGAACTGACGACGACGATCGAACCGCCTTCGCCCTGCTTCACCATCTGTTGAGCCGAGGCCCGCGTTCCGTAGAATGCGCCCCACATCGACACGTTGATCGTCCTGCGGAATCCCTCCATGTCGGCGTCGATCATCAGTTCCCGGTCGCTGTAGGCGGCGTTGGAAACGAACAGGTCGAGTCGTCCCAGTTCCTCGGTCGTCCGGGCCACCATCGCCTCGACCGCCTCCTGGTCGGACACGTCGGCCTGCAGCAGGACCGCCCTTCGCCCCAGTCGCTCGACCTCCTCGACCACCTCCAGGGCTTCGTCGGTGTGCGAGCGGTAGTTGATCCCGACGTCGGCTCCTTCACGAGCCATGGCGATCGCCGTCGCGCGGCCAATGCCTCGCGAAGCGCCCGTCACCAGGCCGACTCGTCCCTCGAATCTCATCGTGGTCATTTCTCCGCTCGCCCGGGGAGACCGACCCGTCGCGGTTCGCTCGAACGGGCCGATTGTCGATCGAGAATCGCAACGGCGTCACGGCCGGCCCGTTCTAGAGAAGAACCGGCCGGGAGCTGTCGTTTCCCGACAATCCCCGCACGATGTCCTCAGCAGGAAAAACTGGTCCCACATCCGCAGGACTGCTCCGCGTTGGGGTTGTTGAAGGTGAACCCGCGTTTTTCCAGGCCGTCGTACCAGTCGATCGTCGTGCCGTCGAGGAACAACAGGCTCTTTCGATCCACGGCGACCTTCAATCCGTGCTGGGTCGAGACATCATCGGCAGATTCGTCGACCTTGTCATCGAATGACAGGCGGTACTGAAAACCGCCGCAGCCACCACCTTCGACTCCGATTCGCAGAACGTGTTCTTCCACCGACAGGCTCTTCTCTTCGAGAGCGCGTGACATCTCGGCCGCGGCTTTCTCGGTAATCATGATCCCCATCGTGTCACCTCAGTTCCAGAAAAGCACCAGCCAGAAACACGGTCGGTGGCCGACCCGGCTGAACCGGCTGAATTGTAGCATCCCGATCGGGTTGGGAACAGACCACCCGAGTGACTTCCAGCGGTGACTCACTGCACGGCCCTGATCACGTTCCGGTCTTGCGGATGCCGGGGCAAAACACTATCAAACCGCCCCTTCCTGCACCGATCCGCTCATGGCCTGGTACCAGCCCGGATACGGACGACCGATCAAGACGGTCGTGCGGTTGTTGCTGGTCGCTTGGGGCGTGTTCCTCGTAGGCGGGTTCTCACTCGCTGTCTCGCTTTCTCCTGATCCGGCCGGTTTCGGTACTCACCAACAACTGGGGTTCCCACCCTGCTCGTTCCAGACCATGTTCGGAATTCCCTGCCCCAGCTGCGGGATGACCACGTCGTTTGCCCACTTTGTCCGTGGCCAGTGGCTTTCGGCGGGGCAAGCCAACGTCGGGGGGCTGTTGTTGGCGTTGGTCAGCGGATTGATGCTGCCCTGGTCGTTCTGGAGTGCAGCACGCGGAGAACTGGTGGGGATCCGCGACCCGGACAGTTGGCTGGCGTGGGGAGTCGGCGTGTTGACGGCGGTGACGGCATTGAATTGGTTGATCGAGGTGACGGTCGGATGATGCCACGAAATCTCGTCGAGACCCGATCGCGACGGTCTCGGGCACCGATACTGCTGCTCCTGTTGGCCGTCCTGGTGGGGGCCGGCTCGGGATGTTCCCTGGGAGTGATGGCCGGCAAGATGCTCTTCGGCAATCCCAAGATTCCCCCGGCGTTCACGATGGCCACGGGGATCAACCTGGTCGACTCGGACCAGACCGTTGTCGTCATCGCCCGGGTCCCCTCCTACCTCTCCGGCGACCTCGCCACGCTCGAACCGGATCTCATCACCGGTGTCACCGATCAGCTGACCCGTGAGTCGATTCGGACGATCCCGGCCAACGAGGTGATCGACTGGATCGACGAGCGAGGGACCAGTGACGATGTCGGTGCGGCGGCCGAGAAATTCGGGGTCGACTACGTGATCCATATCGAACTGGCCATGTTCGAGAATCTCGAGGACAAGACCCCGTGGTTGCATCGCGGCCGGTCGGCAGGAACCGTCTCGGCTTACAAGGTCGAAACGATCGAAGGCAAGAAGGTGTCCCGGCTGGTCTTCGATCGCGGCTTCGACGAGCGTCATCCACGCCGCCAGCCGGTACCCGTCGGCGAAGTGTCACGGACCGTCTTCAGCCGCCGTCACCTGGACCAACTCACCGGTGACCTCGCTCGCAAGTTCCATGCCCATCTCCCCGGTGCCGGCATCTGAGCCCCCCCGACCGACAAACTCCAACAGATCAGCGGAATGGACCACCGGCCATGACCAGTTCCCACTCCACTCGTCGCCTGCTGCGGGTCTCGATCCACGTTTCTGCGGCCACACTGGTCGTCGTATCACTGACCGGGTGCCTCAAGCAGATCCTCTTCTTCGGGCTGCTGATCCACGGCCCACCGTCGATCGAGCCCGACTTCGAGTCACGAACCGGGAAGTCGATGACCGCCAAGGGAGTCACCGTCGCGGTGCTCTGCGAGGCCCCGCTGGAACTGCAGCACGACTTCGGCAAGGTCGATCGGGAAGTCGGCAAGTATCTCACGTTCCGGTTGCGCGAACACCAGATCAGTTCCGTTCACCACGAACGCGTACAGGCCTGGCTCGACGAACATCCCGACTGGGACTCGCCGGTGGAACTGGGCGAAGCGCTCGGGGTGACCTACGTGATTCATATCGAGATCGAGCAGCACAGCCTGTTCGAGAAGAACAACCAGAACCTGTTGAGGGGGCGGACCGAGGGTCTGCTGAGTGTCTACGAGATGTTGCCCGAGGGTGGAGGAAAGCGGATCTACACTCGCGATGTCCGGGCTCGTCATCCGAGGTTGGCTCCACGTTCGACCTACAACACCACTCCGGCCAACTTCAAGCGAGAGTACCTCTCGCGACTCAGCGATCAGCTCGGGTGGTTCTTCTACGAACATCACCACGGCGACGACATCCCCGACGCCATCTGATCGGCCGTGGTTGAATGGCCGGGAATTGACCGTCGCGAGGTTCTCGCGAATAATCGGTCGAGACAACCGATCCCGGGTCCGAACCAGCGGTGCGCCGTGCCGCACGGGAAGGTAAAAACCGAACACGAGTTGACGGGATGGCAAGCTGGTTCAAGTGGGGCCGCACGACCCGGGCCGCGGTGTCCAGGCAGCCGGTGCGGCACGTCTGTGGTTGTGGCCAGGCCACCGATGTCATCCGAGCTGACCAGTTCCAACGCCTGACCTGCGCGCTCTGCGGACGGGTCGGCATCCTGCTGCCGCGAGACGTCTATCCGGGATCCGGCCCCGTTGATCAGCCGGCGGCATCCACTACCGACCCACTCGATGCCCCGACTCGATCTCGGCCTGCCGCGCGATCCGGACGTGCGCAGCAGGTTGGTGATTCTCCCGGTCGGGCGCGACCGGCTTCCGGATCATCCCCCGCCAAGCCCTCGCCCGAGAGAACACCTCAGCCGACATCGCGGCAGCCCGTTGCAGAGACCACGCAGCCGAAAGCCGCCGCATCCCCTGACAGCCGTCAGCCCGGGGAACCGTTGGTGACACGGCGCGGCATCCAGGCCGAACCGGCACACGCTCCACGTCGACGGAGGATCACGCCCTTCCGGCTGGTTGCGCTCTGCATGGTGATGCTGGTGGGGGTCACCGGTTGGTGGAGTTTGCGGCAGCTGCAACTCTCCAGTGACGCGAGCCGACTCCGCGACCTGATGAAGAGTGGCCTCGAATCGCTCGAAGCCGGTGACTTCTCCGCGGCCGCCCGCGATCTCGTGCAGGCCACCGATGTGCTCGACCGGCTCGGCCGCGAGGACTCGGCCGCCGACCTGGTCCGGCAGCGCGGACGTGAGGCGGCTGCGGCCGACGGGCTGGTCAGTGTCTCGCTGGTCGACATCCTGGACGAAGCCGACCGATCGCAGCGGAGTGGTGCCGATGGTTCCTGGACGCGGCAGTTTCGGCGCGACCACCGTGGTCGTTGGATCATCATGCAGTCGGTTCTCGAACGACCGAGCGACCGGGTGGATGACAAGACCAAGGAGAGTGGTGAAAAGCAGCTGCCGGGCACCTTCGAGGTCGAGTATCCGTTTGCTGTGGGGAAACGGGCTGTGCGGTTGACCGGGCGAATGCCGGGATTGGTTCGCCTGCCGGGCTGGGGTGACCCCGCTGACGAGGACCCCCGACCGGTGATCTTCGCCGCGCAACTCGAGGCGTGCCGTTTCGATCCGGGGACCGAGACCTGGTGGGTCGAATTGTCGGCCGACACGGCATTTCTCTGGACCGACATCGGCAGCTACGGCCAGTTGGGGTTCCTGCCCGACGCCCTCTTCGGTGACGCGGAGATCGCCGCGATCCTCAAACGGCAATCCGCCGCAGCCGGACTTGCCGTCGATGTCCCGGCCGATCCGGTCAAAACCGATGACGGGTCGTCGGAAACTCTCCCGAAGATCGGAGCACTTGACCGGGAGGCCACACGATGAGTCGCCCCCTGACACTCGTCTCGATCCTGATCGTCGTACTGTCGAGTCCGGCTCCGGTCGATGCGGTGATATCGATCGAGGACTTCGTCAAGGCCAAGGAGAAATGGCCCGCCCAGGTGGGCCTGCGACAGGTGATCGAGGGTCGTTACGCGGTGACAGGTCGGACACTGTTGAGATTCCACAACTGTCCGCTCGATTTTCGATCGAGCGAGCCCCTGCCCAAGTTGTCGCGGCGCGGCGCCCGCGACGTCAACGTGCTGGTGATTGGCCGCATCCGGCGAGATGGCCGAACGCTGTTTTTCCGGATCGAGCGGATCTCCAAGCAGGACGACGACTTGAAGCTGTTTGAACGCCGCCGCCCCATCGGTCCGAAGGCCAAGCCGGCCGACTGGTTCCAACTGGCCGACTGGTCGTCAAGACGCGGACATTTCTACAAGGATGTCGAGTTGCAGGGGAAGGCGTCCGAGGCAAACCGGTTGGGGATTGCCCTGGCACGTCGCCAGGCCGCCGGCGATGCGAAGTTGCTTCGCGAGGTCGCCCGGGTGGTTGTCACGCGAGCCGTCGGCAACCGGTTGCAGCGGGCGATCGAGCACGAGGCAATGCGAGTGGAACTGAAGTCCGCCCGGGGAAAGCCGGCGGCACTCGCGGCCGTGCGCGATCGGATCGGCCGCGGGTGGCCCGGTGCCGAGGATACGAAGAACCGGGCCGAGCAGTCCCTGGTCACTCGCTACCGAGATGATCCGGTGGCGGTCTACAACGCGGCCGACGAGGACGACCGGCGTCGATTGCACCGCGTGTTGTATGCCGACCTGGCGATCGGATTGATCATTGCCGAAGCCCGCGAGGCGGGGACGAGTGGTTACAAGGTGGCCGAGCTGATTCGTCAGCGGGTGCCCGAAGCCTTGGCTGAGGCGTCACGGTTCGAGCGAATGGCGATCGATGCCGACCTGGAGCGGGTGGCCGAAATGGGTCGTTCGGAACTGGATCTCCTGGTGGCTCGATTGAACACCGTGCAGCGGGCCACCGATGCCGACCGTGCGGTCGACCGTTGGCTGGAAGCTCGCCGCGGACGGTTGCTCGCCGAGGGCGTGGCTGGGCGTCTGCGTCTGGCCGACCTGGTCCTGTCGTTGAAGAACGACCGGCCCGCGGCCGTCTCGATGCTGGTGGACGCCGATCGTCTCAAGCCCGACGATCCCGAGGTCGCCGAGCGACTGGGTCAGCTTGGTTACGCCAAGCAAGAAAAAAAGTGGGTGCAGGTCCGGAGAGACCTGCCCACCGTACCACGTCGGGTGGCTGTGCCGACCGGGGTCCGCGTGGGGATGAGCGGCAAGCAGTTGCTGGCCGTGATGGGCACTCCGCGTCGAGTCACCCGACTGGCGGTCAAGCGGTTGATCAGCGAGATCTGGGTCTACGGCGATCCGGGTGGCAGTCGCATCGCCGTGCACCTGGTGCGGTCTCGCGATGACGGCACCGCCGCGGTGCAGGGCATCAGCCAGTTGCCGTCTCGTCGCTAGGACATCTACACGTTGTCCCAGTCTTCCTCGATTTCCATCCGGCAGTCGGGCAGGCTGTCGAGAAACACGGGGCCGTAGGGCTTGGTGCGAATGCGGGGATCGAGAATCACGACACGGCCGTTGTCGGAAGCTCGGCGGATCAGCCGTCCGAAGCCCTGCTTGAGCTTCAGCACCGCTTCGGGCAGTTGGTATTCGACGAATGGGTCGCCGCCGCGAGCCCGGATGCGTTCGAGCCGAGCCTCCAGCAATGGGTGGTCCGGGACGCTGAAGGGCAACCGAGTGATAATCACCGTCTCGAGCGCCTCGCCCGGCACGTCGACTCCCTGCCAGAAACTCTCGGTTCCGAACAACACGGCACCGGTTTCCTGGCGGAATCGTTCGAGCATCAACGTGCGAGACATCGTGCCACCCTGGCAAAACAGGGGACGGCCCTGTTGATCACACCAGTCGGCGAGTTCGTCGGCGGCTCCCTGGAGCATGGCGTAGCTGGTGAACAGCACCAGGGTTCCCCCCCGGCTGGCCGTCACGTGGCGGCGGATCGCCTCGGCACACGCCTTGGCGTAGTCGGCGGTCTGCCGCGGGTCGGGCATCCGTGATGGCAGGATCAGGCGGCACTGCGACTGGTAATCGAACGGGCTACCCAGCCGCAGGTGCCGCGCGTCGGAGATGCCGAGTCGGCCGGTGCTGAATTCAAAGTTGTCCCGTCCCACCGCCAGCGTGGCACTGGTCAGAATCGCCGTGGGAATCCGATCGAACAGCAGTTGGCGGAGGATCGGGGCGATGTCGATGGGGCTGGAGGCCAGTCGAGTGGTGCTGTATTGCCGATTCTGCTGGGTCTCTATCCAGTAGACGGCATCATCGAGCTGGTGCGACATCCAGGTGTCGACCGCCTCGGCCAGGTCCCTGGCCCGCTCGGCCGCCGCCGTCAACTCGATTCGCTCCACGTCGGACTCGATCTGATCGGCAGCGTCGATCACGTTGCCGGCGAGTTGTCTGAGTGGTTCGCTGAGCGGGTTGGGCAGCGACGGGGGGACGCGGACCCGGCCGTTGGTCGATTCCTGTGACTGTTGCCAGTCTCGGAGCATCTCGAAGAAGTCCCCGGCGGCCAGTCGAGCGTCCTGGGCAAGTTTCTGGAGGTGTCGCTGCTGGTGATGCACCAACAGGCCGCGGTTCTGGCGATCGTTGTAGAGCCGGTTGAGCGCGAAGTCGAGTTGTCCGCTGGTGACGGTGAGGCCGAGATGGTCGGCGGCGACGGCTTCGACGGTGTGGGCCTCGTCGAAGATCACCACATCGTAGTCGGGCAGCAGTCGCCCACCGGCACGGCGGACGGCGAGGTCCGAGAAGAACAGCGCGTGGTTGACGATCAGGATGTCGGCGTTCTGCGCGCGTCGGAGCGCCTGGTAATAGAAGCACTCTTCGTGTCGCGGGCAACTGCGGCGGAGGCAGTTGTTGCGGTCGCTGACGACCTCGTCCCAGACGGTTGACAGCGGCCGAAAGCCCAGGTCACTGCGGCTGCCGTCGCTGGTCTTCAGCGACCAGTCGACCAGGGATTCGAGTTGTTCGACCTCGGCCGGTTGGTCGAACATCGCCTGCTCACGGACGACGGCTCCGGTGAGCCGTCTGAGGCTGATGTAATTGCTTCGTCCCTTGGCCAACACGGCCGAGAACTCGACCGGCAGCACCGCGTTGAGGAACGGGATGTCGCGGGTGATCAGCTGTTCCTGGAGTGCGATGGTGTGAGTCGAGATGACGATCCGTCGGGGCCGATCGTCGTCGGACGGATCGCCGGCGACGGCCAGGATGGCCGGGACCAGGTACGAAAAACTCTTGCCGACTCCCGTACCTGCCTCAACGACCAGGTGCTCTTTCCGTCGGATCGCTTCGGCCACCGCCTCGGCCATCTCCAACTGCTGCGGCCGTGTTTCGTAGGTCTCCAGCCGCCGGGCGATTCGGCCGTCCTGTCCCAGGATCGAATTGACATCGGTGCTCACGCGGTCGAGCCCATGCAGCGGAACGCGGTCAGGCACATGTCGTCGCTCTGGTCCCGCTCGCCGCAGTGGGCTTCGACGTCGCTGACGATACTGAGGATCATCGCGTCGAGTTCGCCGGGCGCGGCGGAGAGGCTCTGATGCAGCCGTTGGGCACCGAAGATCTCGCTGTCGCCGTTCATCGCCTCGGTGACCCCGTCGGTGAACATCAGCCAGGTGTCCCCGGGAGTCAGAGGATGCTCCTGCTGACGGAATTCCTGGTCGGGCACGATGCCCAGGGGCATCCCGGGGTGCTGTGAGATGAACTCGGTGATCGACCCGTCGGCGTGACGGATCAGCGGGGGCAGGTGGCCGGCGTTGGCCACCACGACCCGGCCCGCCGCGGGGTCGACCACGGCCAACACACACGTGATGAACCGGTGGCCGAGTCCGCTGGTGGAGATGTCGCGGTTGAGATCCGAGAGTGCCAGCCCGAGGTCGGGTTGGCTGATCAGGTGATAGCGGGTGGCCGAGTAGAGCCGGGCCATCAGCAGAGCCGCCGGGATGCCCTTGCCCGCCACGTCGGCGATGGCGACGGCGACCTGGCCGCCAGGGAGTTCGACGTAGTCGAAGTAGTCCCCCCCCACCCGGTCGGCCGCCTCGTAGTAGTCGTAGAACTCCAGTCCCGCCGCCTGGGGTCGCTTGTTGGGCAAGAACCCCAGTTGGACCTGGGTGGCGAACTCGAGTTCTCGTTCGAGATCGCGCTGCTTGAGCACCTGGGCGTGCAGGGCGGCGTTTTCGATGGCCAGGGTCCCCTGGGTGGCGACGCCGATCAGCACGTCAAGATCGCTCTCTTCAAACGGAAGTCTCACGTCGCGGCTGGACAACTGGATGACCCCCAGCG
>CAUZRQ010000184.1:0-9568 GCA_963582065.1 Planctomycetota bacterium
CGATGCCTCCCGCCGGAAGTGGTCGCTTGCGGTCTCGTAGTGCCAGCAGCGTTGCCAGAGTCAGGTTGCCGCCCGCCGAATCCCCTGCGATGAAAGTCGCTTTGGCGGGGCGAGGGCCTGATGGTCCGTTAGCAACCATCCAGTTGTGAGCTGCAATACAATCCTCAAGCCCGGCAGGAAACGGGTGCTCCGGCGCAAGTCGGTAGTCAGGGAGCAGCACGGCACACCTGGCCGCCACTGAGATGTCGGCTGCCAGCGGGAGGTAGTTTCCTCCCGATCCCGAGACCCAGCCGCCACCATGCAGATAGAGCAGCCGTAGATCGGGGTCGGCACCCGGTGCCAGAACCCATTCACAGGGAATCTTTCCAATCTTCTGAGGAATCAACCTGACGCCTTTGACGCGCGGTTCGTTGCGTGTCCCCATGCCCGCCCGCAATCCCTGGAGATCGAATTTCACTGTGCCGAACGGTGTGCTCTTTCGGCGTCTTTCCAGGTATTCGGCACCTTCCCGCGAAACCACCCTCGGTTTACCGTCCCGAGTTTTCGGGACGGCAACTTCGTCGCTGCCGTCGGGAGAAGCCGCCGGAAAACCGTCCTGAGCAAGTGCCCCTGACTCTGGCGGCAGGTCGGAAAATACGAATGCGCTGGCAGCGAGAATGACAGGAAGCAGCGCAAACCCAGGAGTGTTCCTCATCGCAACATCCGATCCAATGAGTGGCAGCGGGACGTTCCAGAAGTGTTTCTGAACGGTGAGTGACCTGCCCCCGTGAATGGCACCACTCGTTAAGTGGTAATCTGATTGCTGTGCCTGGTCACGAGAACAGCCTCTGGAGCCGCTGGTCTGTAGCCCAGAGACCTGTGCAGACGGCACGGTGTTGTCGAGTTGCGGCGACACCCCGTGAGTCTACATCCGATGCATGTCACCCCGAAACCATGCCGCGTGCATCGGCAAACTACTGCGACGCCGTTCTGAGCGGTGAAATCGTTACTTCCGCCGCCTGCTGGCACAGTTCGGGCTGACGCCGAAGTCAAAACGCGGGCTGGCTTCGAGTGATCCGGGTGATCCTCTCATTTCCACTGGTACAACGGGAGGGGGAAGGTCAATTGGGGCTCGTTTCCCCACAGCACTGCAGACAGCACAACCGATGCCCATGCAGTCGCACCGCTGATATAAATGGTCCGCATACTGCGTTTTCCCGTGTTTGGAATGGCCTGGGCCGATAGTCATGAAAAGCTATTCGTCGGTGGCATTCAACAGCCACTGTGCCACGTTGGATTGATCGGCCGTCAGCGCAATTGTCGCTGCGTTGGACTGATATGTCCTGGTCGCCGGCTTGTAGATGGACCGAACCACGTCCAGGGCCAGTGTCCGATTCAGGCCATCGACAACGCCATCCAGTCGCATGGGGCAGGGAGCGAGTGCCGCGGCCAGGTCGGCGAGGTCACCTCCGGTCAAGACGCCTGGCACGATCACATCGTGGGGGATGTAAACGTACGGGCTGGTGAGTGCATCGAGATAACCACTCAAGTTGCCGTGACTGTAGACGGCTGTCACGTCGTCTTCGAAGAGTGCACCAAGCATCACCAGCAGACCACCCAGCGGTTCCGAAAATGCAGGTCGTCGATTCACACGCTTGGGGACCTGGAAGTCGGTGTCTGTCGGGTTAGGTGCTGCGAAGGACTCTCCCCACAAGGCGAATCCTCGAGAAGCGAGATCTTTGCGCGTCCGCAGGTACTTCAGGACGGCGCGGAAATCTCGCAACCGGTACCCAAGCAGTGGCGTCTCGAAAAACAACGCGTAGTACGAAGCGGACCCAAGTTCACCGCGACTGCCGCGCGACCGGCCTACCCCGCGAACGTCGGGCAGACAGACAGTGGCCCCTCCCTCGAGCAACTCAGCGATCTCCCTGGATCGCTCGCGCAGGAATTTCTCCTTGCCGGACTGGGACACCGCCACCACAACGCGCGACGGTTTCTTTTCATCGTGGTTCGGTGACAACACGAGCATAGGCACTACGATGCCAGGTTCGGTTTGCAGGGCGATACGTTCGATGACGACGGAATCTTCCGAGGCAGTCTCTCTCTTTTGAGAGTGCACGCGAGGGTTCTGGCGAGGCTGGATGTTGCCCAGCAGCTGTTTCCAGTCGGACCGAAGCTGCCGGCGACGATCGGCGGCCGACGTATTCGCCAAGCGTTTCCGCGCGGTGTTGACTTGTTCACGGCCCAGTCCGGTCACGATTTCAAACAGCTTTTTTGGCTTCAGGTCCCAACGGGCCTTGTCACTCATGCTGCGGAGATCCGCCGGCTCGAGACGGCGACTGTATTCCTCTTCCTGTGTCACGTTGATGTCGAACCAGCGTTTGAACGCCAGGTGAATTCTCTCGCGATGGACCCGTCCGATGTTCGTGCAATGCGTTGCGTTGGGGGGACGGAGTTTTACGTTGCCGCGTCCCGCGACATAGTCGATCTTGTTTGTCGAATCATAAAAGGCATAAATCCTGTTGAGTCGCTGCCAGACCGGATCGCGTTCTTTGTCCCAGGCAAACTCGTGGGCGTAGAGAAGTGGTCGCGGCGCGGTGCTGGCCACGATGAGCCAGTGGAAAAAACCATCCACGCCCGATCGTCGCAGGTTGCGGGTGCCTTCCCAGTAGGCTCCACCCAGGTAGTTGAAACGCAGGGCGGCGTCTTCGGGGAGTGGAAAACGCGTTTCCGGTTGTGGGCCACCAAAGTTGAAAGGCACTGCCGCGTCGATCCGCCGGTCCAATGCTGCCGTGACCGCCGCGGGATCGCCGCCGCCGGCCACCGAGCCGAGGATGATGAGCTTGTCCGGGTCGATGTTGGGTTGGGCAAGCAGTAGGTCGACGCCGCGCATCAAGTCCCACACCATCCAGCCCATCAGGCTTTGTCCGACCAGGTGTAACTGGGCATTGGTGTCAAACCGGTAGTAGTAATCCTGTCGCCACCAGCGGAAACCGGAGTCGGGCTTCCTGTAGTCTCGCTCGCTCCGGAACGGGTGATCGGCCCGTTCGCCGTGCCCGACCTGGTCGATCACCAGCACCAGGCAACCCTGGCGCGCCCAGGTCATCCCCATGTCCTGCAATTCGCCCTGGGTTTTCGGGCGATGGTGCGAGTGAGCGATCAGGAGGCCCGGCATCTTCTTGTCGGTCGTCGATGGTCGGTAGAGATTGGCGGTGACCCACATCCCCGGCCGTGTCCGATAGACCAGGTTCTGGATCACGAAACCGTCGCCGTCGAGCTGTTTTGTGATTCGAACGTCGAGCTTCTGTGGGGGCGCGGGGAAACCGCCGAGTGCCATTCGGAGCTGCTTCAACCGTTTTTCCCGCAACTGCTCCCAGTCTGTCCGCGTCCGGATCGCAGCCCACTTCGAGACATCACGGCGGTTGACGACATCGCCGCGTGCTCGCAGATGTCGCCAGGTCTGGTCTTTGAATTGTTCCCGCTGTGCATTCGACAGAACATCCGGCGACAGGGCGGCCAGTTCCTTGTCGAGTTGCGACGGCTCTGCTGAAACAACTCCAACTACCGTCACGTAAAACACGCAAGCGAGGATCCGTTGAATGGTCATGAGCTCGTAACCAATGCGGACGAAGCGGTCATCCTGTACACATGTGATCCTCTGTCGAGTTGTCGCGGCCGACCTTGAACGTGATGGTCTCAGGGGGCTGGTTTCATTTCAAACGCTCCCACGTCCGGAGCCTCTCCGTGAAACCGGTAGTCGTTCAGACCGGGAATGACCGGGCCCGCGTAGATCGCTGGACTATCCGCTCCGAGGTCGGCAGTCAGCCCACCGTTCCGTTGCCATTCGGCAACTTTGAGTGTGTCGTCGCTTTGTTCAAGCCTCGGTTCTTTGCTGCACCGGCAAAACATCCAATCCGAAAGACCAGCCAATGAAGATCACAACACTGTGAGATTACGGCAGGACAGTTGCCGCATTATGATACTACGATCATCTCGGGCCTTGGTGACAACCATGACATCCGACAACACAGGATCGGTGGCGGTTTCATGAGCGAACAGATTGCTCCAGTCCGAAAGTTCCTGTCTGTGTTTCCGGTGGTTCTGGTCATTGTCGGCTTGGGGCATTCGGTGAAATCGACCACGGCGGAACTGCTCCCGCGTCAGACAAAGCTGGCAGTGTCCAAGGCTGCACCTTTCATCGTGGCCAAAGGACTGTGCGTCGAACCGTTCGCGAACGAGCAGTTGTCCAATCCCGCCAGCATTGATGTTGACGATCGTGGCCGGGTGTGGGTTGCCGAGGCGTTCAACTACCGTAAGAAAACCCGCAGAGCCGGCGACCGCATTTTGATTCTCGAGGACAGCGACGGCAACGGCAGAGCCGACAAGACCAGGGTCTTTTACCAGAACCCCGATATCGATGGAGTACACGGGGTCTGTGCTCTTGGCAACAAGGCGATCGTTTCCGCGCCCGACCGGATACTCCTTCTCACGGACACCGATGGAGACGACAAGGCCGACGAGAAGCAGGTCTTGTTCGTTGGGAAAGTGATAAACCCGGTTCACGGTCAGCATGACCATGCGATCCATGCGGTGATGTTCGGACCGGATGGGCGGCTCTATTTCAACTTCGGCAACTTCAATGCGGAGCTGCGTCGCGAGGACGGAACGCTGGTCAAAGATGTCTTTGGACAGCCCGTCAACAACAGTCGCCAGCCGTACCAGGAAGGCATGGTCATTCGGTGCGAGATGGACGGCAGCCGCGTTGAAGTGCTCGGACACAACTTCCGCAACAACTGGGAGGTGACCGTTGATTCCTTTGGTTCGATGTGGCAGTCGGACAACGACAACGAGTCGAGTTCCTGCCGCGTGAACTTCGTGATGGAACACGGCAACTACGGATATCGCGACGAGAAGACCGGTGCGGACTATCGATCCAGGCGCACCAACATCGAAGCTACGATGCAACGTCGAATGTGGCATCAGAACGATCCCGGTGTGGTGCCCAATCTGCTCATCACCGGCTCGGGTGCTCCGACCGGTATTCTTGTCTACGAGGGCGATCTTCTGCCGGAGCAGTTTCGAGGACAGATGATTCACGCCGAGCCCGGCCGCAACAGGGTGTGGGCGTTTCCTACGAAGCAGGCTGGCGCGGGCTATTCCGCCCGTATCGTCGATCTGGTCCGCAATGACGTGGACCACAACTTCCGTCCTTCAGACGTTTCCGTTGCACCGGATGGATCGTTGTTTATTGCCGACTGGTTTGACCCGGTTGATTGTTGCCATCGCACGACCAATGACGCGGGCCGCATCTTTCGTGTTGCTCCTCCCGGCCACTCTTACAGGGTTCCTGTCTACGATTACCAAACGCCCGAGGGGGCGGTGAAGGCGTTGCAAAGTCCGAACCTGTCTGCCCGCTACCGGGCGTGGACAGCCCTGGTTGGAATGCAGGCCAGGGCTCGCCCCCCGCTGAAAGTGATGGCGTCCAACCCGAACCCGCGGTTCCGTGCCCGTGCCCTCTGGGTGTTGGCTGCCATCGGGGACGGTGCCGCCAAGGCAATCGAGACGGCGTTGAGGGACAAGTCCCAAGACGTGCGTGTCCTCGCGTTGCGAATGGCCCGTCGTCATCGTTTGCCCTTGGAATCGCTCGTGCGACGGTTGGTTCGGGACGATTCTGCCCGGGTGCGACGCGAATGTGCAGTTTCCCTGCACCGGCTCGATTCTTCCGAGTCTGTTCAGCTGTGGGTGGAACTCGCCACACAATACGACGGTAAAGACCGTTGGTATTTGGAGGCGCTTGGCATCGGTGAAAAAGGGAAGGAAGCCGCCTGCCTCGACGCCTGGAGGAAGGCCGTCGGCAATGCCTGGAAGAAGTCGGCGGGCCGTGACATCGTCTGGCGTTCGCGGGCACCGAAAGCCGCGCCGTTGCTCGCCAGGTTGCTCCTTGATCCCAATGTTCCAACGGTGGAGCATCCACGACTCCTGCGGGCCCTGGACTTTCATGGGGGCAAACAACGCCAGGTTGCGTTGACAGCACTTCTGCAAGGTGATTCGAAGCGCAATCCCGCGACCTACCTCGAAGCTTTCCAGCGTGCCACGCCGGAGTTCCTCAAGTCACATCCCCGGGTGATGAAGCAAGTGGAGTCCGCCCTGATCGCCAGCAAGGGGACGGTCACCTTCGTGGACCTGGTGGCACGATTCAACCGCCGGGATCTGGTCGGCCACTTGATGGACATGGCGAGGAATGACCCCGAAAAGGAACCCGGCATTCGAGCTGTCGGGCAGATCATCGCGTTTCGGGAATGGGACCCCATCTGGAAGGCTCTGGCGGATCCGAATCGCTCCGCGCCCTTCATCAAGGCACTCGGTTTCGTTGACAATGAGCATTCAAGAAATTATCTGACCGGCGTCGTGACAAACGAATCTCAGCCCGAGGCCACTCGATTACTCGCGATCGCCTCGATGGGACAGTCCTCGGTTCCAGCTCGAGAACTCGTGAAACTCGTGCAGCAGAACAGGCTGCCAAAGGAGTTTCTGGCTCCTGCTGTCCGAGCACTGACGTTGTCACCGGGGCCCGACACTCGGATGTTTGCTGCTGGAAAAGTGCATCTTCTTGTTCCAGCAGGAGGTCGATGGCCACTGACGAAATTGCTGGCGACCTCGCCGGACATCACCAAGGGATTTGCCGCCTTTCAAAAAGGTGGCTGCATCAAGTGCCACAAGATTGGCAACCGGGGCCGGGAATTCGGTCCGGCCCTGTCGGCCATCGGCACCAAGCTCACTTCGAAGCAACTGTTCTTGGCCATCCTGAAGCCGAGCCAGACGATCAGCCAGGGTTATGAGGGCGTGACTGTTGTGACAGACCAGGGCACTTTGCACACGGGATTTGTCACCACCGAAACGAAAGAAACACTGACCCTGCGAATTCCGGGTGGATTGCAGAAGGAAATTCCCAAGGAGAGCATCGATTTCCGCAAACGCTCGAAGGTCTCCCTGATGCCAAAGGGAATTGACGCTGTACTTTTGCCACGTGAACTTGTGGACCTCGTTGGCTGGTTGAAGACGCAGCGAACGGGGAAGACAAAGTAAGTGTTGCTGACGCCTCGGAAGGGAGAGTGTTCCACCTGGAAGTCAGCGTGCAGCATTCGGTGAAAGCGAAGCATCGATGCTTCGAATCCACCGACGGACAAACGGCGTCCAAACCCCTGTTACCGCAGGGGTTTTTGTCGTTAACGGTAGCCAGTTCCATGGTCACCGTGTTGCCAACCGATGGCGGCAATGACCGGGTTCGCTGCACGGCTCGCTCCTGAGACACTCCCATTAGCGCTGGGGGTCGTTCGACGCCTTTGCCCGATCTTCAACAAGACGGATGAGCCACTGGAGCGACCTGGTGACCTCCGGTTGTCTCAGGATTATCAGGTTGGCATGCTATTAGGTTGACATGGTATTAGGTTGACATGGTATTAGGTTGACATGGTATTATGTTGACATTATTCTACCTGTCATGCGGCGGCCGATGGCCGATCAGCAAGCATTACCGAATGATATCGCGACAACAAAGGACGACTCATGGCCAAGAAAATCTGGGATAGATTGAGCAACATTGAGAAGGATGCAATCAACCAATTGGGTGAGCTTGGACGCAAAGTCCAATCGGCGTGGCGCGAGCGATCCGCGGAAGGTGTGGAGAACCTCATCGCCGGCCCGGCCTTGCGAGAATTGCGCGAAGCGCAGCAGATCTCGCAAGAGGAACTGGCCGGCCGACTTGATCGCACCCAGTCTGCAATTTCACAGATCGAGAAACGTGGCGATCTTCTTCTGAGCACATTCACGCAGTATGTCGAGGCGATCGACGGGGAGCTCGTGCACTTCACGGTCCGGTTTTCGGAGGGCGAAGTCCAGGTCACACCGTTCAAAGCCAAGCAACACGATGTCGAGTCGAAGGCACAACCAGATTCTTGAACCCGGGCGGTTTCCTCCGTGGACCGCTACCAGGTCATGTCGGTCGACTCGGTTACGCCCATCAACTCAGCCAACGCCATTGTGCCCGGTGACAGTGAGTGTCGGTCGGGGCCATCGTCGTGCAGCGTATCTGCAGCCACTTCCTGCTCGCGCTCCACGAGAGCCTGTAATTCATGCCATTGGGGACTGGACTCCCGCGGGTTCGATTCCCGCCGCCTCCACTCGGAACCGTCTGTGACCGGCGGTCCCTTTTTCTGTCTGTAAGTGCCGAAACCTCGCAAGCACGGGGTTTTCGGCTTTCTCATTGGTCGTTTGTCCACCGGGCGTTGTGCCGTCTGGTACCACAAAATACCATCCACGGAGACCCGGCGCGGTGCCGGGGCATCAGCAAGACTTTCCCGAAGATGTGAGCTGACGGATTGAACCGAGTGGTACAGTAAGGAAGCGAGGTTCACCGGTGGTCGCAACGATCGTGCTACCGGGGATCTGCTACGGGAATCCCTGGATGGAAAGTGAAGCATGAATTCAATCGCAGAATATCGTCGCCGGCTGGCTTTGTCCGTGGCAATGGCTGTTGTGATGTTGTCCTCATCCGCAACGGCTCAGTTGGCACCGCCGTCCGGGGCCTCCTATGGCGGCAGTGTGCCGAATAGCAGAAAAGTCGTTCCCGGCATCGCGTGGTATGGCGTGCTGACAGAAGGCCTGGCAGAGGCGAAACGAACCGGGAAACCGATTCTGTTCATTACTGCAGCGCCGCAATGTCGTGGCGTTCCGGGCATGTGGTGACCGGGTAAGCAAAACATGGACAGGAGTTTCTTGTCCAACAAACAACTCATCAAGATCTCTCGGGACTTTGTCTGTATTCGCACGGCAACCTACGAGGACAAACAGGAAGCGGGCTTCCTGAAATGGGCTTTTCTCCGATCTCCGGCGGCGGATCTGAGAAATTTCGGTTTCTGTGTCTTGTCACCTGATGGAAAAAGAAAACTCAGGCGTAGCCTTCGAGGTCCTAACTTCGTTTACGAGAATTCGGCCGCGATGGCGGCGGACCTGAAACTAATCACCAGGCAGTTTTCCCGGAAAACGACCAAGAGCGAGTCGGATCTGGCCGTCCCGCGAATGAAGAGTGTTCGCCTGGGAATCAACGTGGCGAGTTGTGATGGTCTTCCCAGTGTCGTTGTCTTTGGCAAGGGCAAGAGAGAAGTGGATCAGTTGAACTCAAAATTGAGTGGCGTGATTTGGGATGAAGCACTGGCGGGCAAGTTCATTTACGCTTCCACGACGAAATACGACGATCTGAAAATCGTCGTCGGCGCCACCATGAAAACCGGGATCCTCGTGATCGAACCAGACGTCTACGGCATGAGTGGTCGATTGATCAAGACGATCGGCGCGAGTGTCTCCAGGCAGGACCTCAAGAGAGACCTGGTCGATGCCGCGGACACGTTCACCCGACGGTCCAAGAGTCACGGACTTCACGTACGTAACGGCCGTCGTGACGGTAAAACCTGGAAGACGGAAGTTACGGTTCCCGATCGAGTTCGCTCGCGGCGGCGACCTGCTCCGAGGCGGCGGCGGAAGGACTAGAGACGGCAGGCGTGCCAGGAGTCATCGTCTGTCGCAAGGTCCA
>CAUZRQ010000185.1:0-9473 GCA_963582065.1 Planctomycetota bacterium
GACAAGCGATGGATGTACGATGAATCGATGAAGATGCCGTTGATCGTCCGCTGGCCGGGTGTGACCCGACCGGGATCGGTCAACACCGACCTGGTCCAGAACCTGGACTACGCTGAAACGTTTCTCGAGATGGCCGGGGCCAACGTGCCCGCCGACATGCAGGGGCAGTCGTTGGTGCCGCTGTTGAAGGGATTGAAACCGAAGTGGCGGGACTCGCTCTATTACCACTACTTCGAGTTCCCCAGTTACCACATGGTCGCCAAGCACTTTGGCATCCGGACCAGCCGCTACAAGCTGATCCGTTTCTACCAGTTCGACGAGTGGGAGTTCTACGACCTGAAACAGGACCCCGACGAGTTGTCGAACCGGTTTGGCGATCCGAAGCACGCCGAGACCATCGCCCGGTTGAAACGGCAACTGGCCGAACTGCGGACGACCTACAAGGACAACAGTGACGTTCGCGCGATGCCGGTCGAGTGGCGGAAGAAGTACCGTTCGGGTCGCAGGTGAGACGCGGATGGTCTCCAGGTTGAAAGATCCTGTGAAACGGCTGCCCTGGTTGATTCTGCTGGTGATGCCCTGTTGTGCGTGGGCACAGCAGGCGGCCGACCCGGCCGCCGGTGTCGATGAGTCCCCCGCAGCCTCCGAGGCTGCTCAGGCACCGACCACTTCGGATGACGAGCACGGGGAGGAGCACGGGGAGGACGAGCAGCCGCCCGGGCCGGGCGGCCAGCAAGATCCAGAAGAAGCCGCCAGCCTGATCGGAGTGTGCTGCTGCTGCTGCGGGTTCTCGACCCTGCTCCCAATCCTGATGCTCGCGAGTTTCCTCATCCGCGTGGCGAACGACAAGAAACGGACCGAGACCCTCTCGAAGATCGCATCGGAGTTGGGCCTCGAGTTTCAACCGGATGGAGATCCGGCCCTGCAATCGCAACTTGCGACGTTTGCCCTGATGAACAAGGGCCGCGGGCGGCGGTTGACCAACGTCTGCACCGGCGGCACCGACGAGGTCCAGTTGTGGATCTTCGACTACAGCTTCATCACCGGTTTCGGGAAGAACCGCCGCGTTCGTCGTCAGACTGTCGTCGCGTTGGAATCGGCCCAGCTACGACTGCCCGAGTTTCACATGAGACCCGAGCAGGTGTTGGATCGGGTCAGCCAGATGGTGGGGCTGCAGGACATCAACTTCGAGCAGCATCTCCGCTTCTCCAGCCGGTTTGTGCTGCAGTCGAATCTGTCTGATACGATCCGCGAGTTCTTCGACAACGACCTGCTCGACTTCTTCGCCGACCGTCCGGGGATCTCCATCGAGACCCAATCACGGTTGTTCATCGTCTATCAATCCCGAAAGCTCGCCGACCCGGCCGATTTTCGGACAGTCTTCGAGGACGGGTTCACGTATTTCATGGCCCTGCGAGAACGGCTCGAACGTGGCTGACCAACGCGGCCGGGGTGCACTCGGGACCGCTACGCCTGGACTTCCTTGGGGGACAGGAACCCGTCACGGTCGGTGTCGATCCTGTCGAAGTCCATCTCGAGGAAACGGGGTGCCTCGTTTCGGTCGAGCCGCCCGTCCCGGTTCTCGTCGTGGCTGGCGAACGAGAAGTCACGAGGAAGGAACCGAACTCGGGCTTCCTGGACACGCACGACGGCCGACTCGAATTCCGCTGCGGCCAGGTCGAGCGTCTTGCCGGTGTGTTCGACGATCACCGCGACACCGATCCCCTTGAGCAATTCGCCGCCGCCACCCTGCTGATCCTTGAGCAGCCGGGTGACCGACACGTCGATCGGGTCTTCGCCGAACGGCGGTTTAAAGGGAGTAGACGCCAATTCGGCGGTCCGGGACATGTCACGGGCCAGGTTGGTGAACCGGAACAGCGCGATCCGGGCCCGAAACCGTGATGACCACGACTTGACGGTTTGCGGATCGGCGTCGGCGGCCAGTCGCACCGTAAACGTGTACCGTCCGGGTCGCTGGTTGTAGATTTCCTGGGCGAGCATCGCCCTGGCCCCGGTCCCGATCATTCCGCCGGCCGCTTGGCCAGCGAGACCGAATCCGATCTGTGCCTCGTGCACGACCGGCTTGACCGGTTCGACGGCAACACGGCTGGCCACGCAGAACTCTCCGGGCCGAACCGGGTTCCAGGCGGGCAGTCCCACCCAGTTCTCGGCGTGGCCGACCGGAGCTTCGATCGTCCGTCCGGCTGTGAATGTCTCGTTGCTGATCGGGCCGCGGTTGAAGTCCGGCAGCCGGTCGACCCGTCCGCCGGCCGGCACCCGCGTGTCGGTGACCGGCCCCGAGCCCAGCACATCGGTGACCACTCGCCCGGAAGTGATCTTGAACGGGCGGCCGGACACCTCGATGTGTGTCTGTGGGTCGATTCCCATCAGGTGGAAGATGGTGGCCGAGAGGTCTTCGGGGGGGATGCGGTGTTCGGCGGGGAGCGATCCGTTCCGGTCACTGGCTCCGACGACCTGCCCGGTGGCCACTCCGGCTCCGGCAAGCACGCCGCTCATCACCGGTCCCCAGTGATCACGGCCACCGTTCTTGTTGATCTTGGGTGTGCGTCCGAAATCGCCCAGCACCACGACCAGTGTGTCTTCGAGCAGGCCGCGTTGATCGAGGTCGTTGATGAAGGTCGAGAAGCCCAGGTCGAAGGGCGGGCAGAGCGTATCGCGACAACGGCCGGTGTTGTCGAAGTGGGTGTCCCAGACCGGGTTGCCCACCGAGAGGTCTCCCGGTTCGCGGGGCCAGTTGACCTGGACGAATCGCACGCCACTCTCGACCAGTCGCCTGGCCAGCAGCAGGCTCTGCCCGAACTTGTTGCGGCCGTAGAGGTCACGCAGCGAGTCATCTTCCCGGTCCAGTTCGAAGGCACCGCGAGCGGGACCGGAAAGCAGGACCTCGAAGGCGTGCCGCATGTGCCGGCCGAATGTCGCCGCCGCCGTGCCGCGTTGGTTGGTCGCAAACCGGTCGCCCAGACGACCCAGCAGGTCCCGGCGTCGTGACAACCGGGGGCCGGTCACCTCGTTGACCATCCCCAGGATGTCGGTCTCGTACTCGGGACGCGACGGATCACAGGGAAAGACCTGGGGATCCCAGCCGCGACCCATGAAACCGCCGTCCTGGCCGGCGAACAGGTAGCCGGGGTTGTTGAGGATCAACTCGGGAAGGATGACCGAGGAGAACGGTGAGCGGGAGGCGGGCCGCAGCTTGCCGATGACCGAGGCCAGCGACGGCCAGTCGGTCAGCCGGTTCGCCGCACGGTCGGTCTTTCCCAGCGGCAGGCCGCCTTTGACCTGGTTTGTCCCGGTGTAGTAGTAGTAGGCGCTGCTGCCGTGCGTGTTGTCGTCGGTGGCCAGCGAGCGGATCGTGCAGAGCCGGTCGGCGATCCGGGAGATCCGAGGCAACAACTCGCAGTACTGGATCCCGGGGATGTTCGTGCTGATCGGTTGGAAGGGGCCTCGCAGTTCGGCCGGGGCCTGGGGCTTGGGGTCGAAGGTTTCGTGCTGGGGGTGACCGCCTGAGAGGAACACCAGCACGCACGAACGGGCGCGGCCGAATTGCGGACCGAGGATGGTGGACTCGCGGGCTACGGCCGGCGGCATTCCCGACAGTGCGGCGGCCAACCCCCCGGTTTGCAGTACCGTGCGACGTGTGGTGGGAGCGATGTCCATTCGAGCCGGTGCCTGGGGGGGGCGAGAACCAGGTTGATCATACCCGGAGATCGTCTCGACGGGGCAGTCAACTCAGACGAGTCGTCAGCCTTGAACCACCCGGGGGGGCCGACCGTCGATTGCCGCACCGTGCGTGGCCGCTCCAGTCGATGACCACGGGCTGGCGTCGGGCCGAAGTCCGAGTGGATGTTGTGGATCGGTCAAAGCCGGGCCGGTTCGTGTTCACACGATGGTGGCGGGTCACTGGAAGAAGATCCGGCAACGCGGAATCGCCTTGTTCAGCTTGACGACGCCTTCGGCGGTCACGCCGGTCTTCGCCAGGTTGAGGCCCTGGAGCTTCTTGAGCGTCGAGAGGTGCTGCAGGCCCTCGTCGGTGATGTCGGTCATTGCCAATGTCAGCCCGGTCAGATTGGTGAGCATCGAGATGTGGGCCAGCCCGTCGTCGGTCACCTTGGTGCTCGAAAGCCCCAGGCTCTCGAGGTTGGTCAGGTCCTTGAGGTGGGCCAGCCCGGCATTGGTGATGTGGGTGTCGGGCAGGCTGATTCCCTTCAGAGATTTCAGGTTTCGCAGGTATTTCAGGCCTTTGTCGGTCACCTGCGTGTCCGCCAATGAAATGCCCTCGAGATTGATCAAGCCCTCGAGATAGGCCACTCCCTTGTCGGTGATCTTCGTGTTGAACGTGCAGTCGATGAAGTTCAGCGTGGTGAGTCCCTCGAGGTGAGACAGCCCCTTGTCACCGATTCGCGAGCCAATGAAGAGCGTGGTGAGCTTGGGGAGACCCTTGAGGTGGACCAGGTCGTCGTCGGTTGCCTCGGTGTTGAAGAAACTGACCTCGGTCACCGATCCGTTTTCGTCGTAGCCCAGTCCGACCTTGAGGTCCTTGAGAGCTTTGACCGCAGCGGCGTCGTCGTTGCCGCATCCGGCCAGGGACACGAAACCGACAAGGGCCAGCCGTCGTAACCACCGGAGTTGATTAAACCAGTTCACAGATCGGACGTCCGTGGGTCAGGATCGGCATCGGGCGACCGTGGCGATCGGGGAAGGGGTGGTCGGAATCGATTCCCAGGAAGCGGTAGACCGAGGCGAGGAAATCGTTGGGGTCCATGTGGCTGGGACCACCCTCGAGCCACAGCAGAACCACCGCCGTGTTGGGTTCCGACGACTTGCCGTTTGCGGCCAGTGCCGGCAGACGCAGCCGTTCGGTGAGGCCGAGACCTCCCAGCAGCAGCGAGCCGGCCTGGAGAAATCGACGACGTTGCATCGGGTGCCTTGAACAGTTCAGGGAGTCTCACATTCCACTCGAAACAAACCGAATAGGAGAGTGAACCGGGCGATGATATCATGAAAACCGTCGCCTGCCATTACGAGATGATGGTACCGGCGGCCTGGCCGACTTGACGGGAATGTGATTGCAGATGGTGCGGCGGAAACAACGAGGGCCCCGACGTCGATTCCTGGCGGCCGGGTCCCTGGCCAGCCTGGCGTTGGGGCACTCCGAAGTGCTGCGGCTGCGGGGGTTGACAGCCCAGGCGGTACAGGCTGACGAGCCGACCCGGGGGTCCGAACGGGATACCGCGGTGATCCTGGTCTGGTTGATCGGTGGGTGACGCCATGATGGGTCTTCGCCGCATGCTGCTGCTGGTTGCACTGTCGTCGTCGATTGGTTGTGGCGACCGGACCCCGGTTGCGGTTGCGGCCCTGACAGTCACGGTGTTGCCGGACAGCGGGGACGCGAAGGTCGTTCTGTTTGTGCCTGGTGCCAGTTGACCTCGCGATTGACGTCCGAGGCTCGAGCGAGCTTTCGCCGCCTTGCCGTGCGTGAGGCCCCATCCCCCGGTGACCGTCAGCGTGAAAGACCGCACCGCGACCCTGTACGTGGATGCAGCCAGTTGCCGGCTCGAAGATCTGGTGCGGGCGGCTGAAGACCTGGGTTACGCTGTCACGGTCCGCTCGATCGAGCCCTTCCGAGTGACAGAACCGGTTTCGGAGAACAGCCGCCGGTCATCGCGAGGACGTGCCCGGGTCGGGCAGTCCGATGCTGCCGCCGCTGACCACGCGGCATCCGGGCAGGGCGGTGACCAGCTTGGCGACGGCTTCGGCCGACGCACTGGTCGTTTCCACGTAGATGATCTGCAGGGATTTGTGACCGTGCAGCGTGGCCAGGCCGGCATCTGATACCCGGGTGCGGTTGAGGTTGAGCAGTTCGAGATGTTCGAGTCGGGACAGGACCTCGACCGCCTTGTCGCCGATCGGGCATCCGTTGAGTCTCAATTCGACGAGGTTGCCGATTTCGGACAGCGATCGACAGCCCGCTTCGCTGATCTCCAGGTCCTGCAGGTCGAGGTGGGTGAGAGAATCGAGGGTGGAGAGTGTCTTGAGGCCGCTGTCTGTGACGCCGGTGTTGTTGAGACTGAGTCGCTCGAGACCGGACAGCGTGACGAGATGGGCCATGCCGGCGTCGGTGATCCGCGTACCGGACAGTTCCAGGTGACGCAGGTGCGGCAGTTTTGCCAACGACTTCAGCGTTTCATCACCGATGGCCATCGCGTTGAGACTGATGCGACGTAACGAGATGACCGTGGCCAGTGCTCCGACCGCCTCGTCGCCGAGGCGGCCCTGGTCGAGGACCAGCGTCTGCAGATGCGGCAATTGGGCCAGGGACGTCAGCCCGTCGTCAACGAGTCCGGTGGAAGCCAGGTCAAGGAATTCCAGGCGGGACAGACGTGCCAGTTGACCGAGGCTGGTTGGGTCCAACGGGGTGGCAGAGAGTTTCAGTCGTTTGAGTTGTCCGAGCGATCCCAGTGTTTGCCAGGCGTGGGCATCCAGGTTGGCGTTGGTGATCCAGAGCGTTTCGAGCGTCGGGCAGTTTTTCAGTGACTCCAGCCCCCGCTCATCGAGAGTGGGAGACGAGAGGTAGAGACGGCGGAGCTTCGGCAGGTGGGCGATTCGCTCGAGGCCGCGGCTGCTCAACTGCCGATTGGTGAGATCGACGGCGACGATCTGGCCATCAGCATCGGTTTCGACCGGGCAGAACGATTCGAGCGCGGTGGCGATCTCGTCGCCGTGTTCGGCCAGGGCCGAGACAACGTCATCGGGGGGCGAGGTGGATGTGCCACAGCCACCGGCCGTTGCCAGCAGCAGTACGCTCGCCAGAATTGTTCTCAACTCGATCATCTGTCTCGACGGTTGGCGGTTGTCGATTTCCTGGCGGAGATTCTAACTCAACATCGACGTTCTGTTCAGGGGTCACTGCCGCATGGCGGGCCATTGGTTACGATGGTCGGGTTGCAACGGTGATCGGTCCGGTCTCTCGAAACGGTGGATGGTTCTCATGACGATTCGACATCCGAAGCTGGCGGTGTTGTTTCTGGCGGTGATTTTCTCGAATGCGGTGCCGGCTGCCGAGAAGCCGAACATCATCCTGGTGATGGCCGATGACCAGGGCTGGGGTGACATGGCCTACAACGGCCACCCATTGCTGAAGACACCGAACTTCGACAAGGCGGCCGCCACCGGGCTGCGGTTTGATCGCTTCTACGCCGCCGCCCCGGTCTGTTCTCCGACACGGGCCAGCGTGCTGACCGGCCGGCATCCCAACCGGTCGGGGGTCTTCAAGTGGGGGTACCCGCTGCGGCCGCAGGAATCGACGCTGGCCGAGGTGTTGAAGACGGCCGGATACACGACCGCGCATTTCGGCAAGTGGCACCTGGGCAGCGTTCGCCGGACCAGCCCGGCTCATCCCGGTCGCAACGGGTTCGATCACTGGCTGAGTGCGCCGAACTTCTTCGACAACAACGCGGTCCTGTCGTTGAAAGGGAAGGCGGTCAAGACCAGCGGAGAGAGTTCAATCGTGACGGTCGATGCGGCACTGGAGTGGATCGGCCGCGAATCGAAACGCGACACTCCGTTTCTGGCAGTTGTCTGGTTCGGGTCGCCTCACTCGCCTCACCGTGCCGTCAGCCGGGACCGCAAGCCGTACGCCGGTCAGCCGATGAGGAATCAGCATTTCCTGGGCGAGGTGACCGGCATGGACCGGGCGTTCGGAAAGTTGCGGGACGCTCTGGGACCGTTGGGAATCCGCGACAACACGATCCTGTGGTACTGCAGCGATAACGGGGCGTTGCCCCGAGTCGGATCGGCCGGGCCGTTTCGCGGTCGCAAGGGACAGATTTACGAGGGCGGGTTGCTGGTGCCGGCCATCCTCGAATGGCCGGCCCGGATCAAGTCGCCCCGCAAGACGTCGGTTCGTTGCAACACCTGCGACATCTACCCGACGCTGCTGGAGATCACCGGGGCCACGGCGAAGCACCAGCCGAGGGTCGACGGTGTGAGCCTGGTGGGACTGATTGACGGGAAAACGTCGAAGCGGACGCGGCCGATGGGGTTCTGGGACTACCCCGTGCGGGGCATCAGCACGCCCTCGGCCAAGTGGATGGGAGACCTGCTGGCCGCGCAGACCAACGGCGACGACCTGCCGCCCCACGTCTCGAGTCAGAAGGCGGCCGAGTTGCCCAGTCCGCGGCACCCACCGGACCGGTTTCCCGGTCACGCGGCCTGGATCGACGGGCACTGGAAACTGCATCGGATACACGGCAAGAATGGAAAGGTCCGTTTCGAGTTGTACGACCTGGCGGCCGATCCGTCCGAGAAGACCGACGTGGCGGCCGGCCATTCAGAGCGGGCCGAGCAACTGAAGCTCGGTCTCAGCGGTTGGCTCAAGTCGGTCGTGGGCAGTTACAACGGCGACGACTACGTGAGTGAAACCACTCCATGAACAAGGCTTTCGTCAAGGAGCCGGAATTCGATGGACGGGCGTACTGCCCGAGTTGCGGGCAGCTGGGGACCCAGGTGCAGGGAGTGACCCTGGATGTCTTCGTCCAGTCGGAGTTTCGTGGAGACCTGGGTGCGGACGCGTGGTTCTGCGGCTTCGATCGCTGCGACGTTGCCTACTTCGACCTCTTCGAGTCCACCGTCACCACCGAACACCTCGTCCGCAGTGTCTATCCGATGGACGCACAGGCTCCGATCTGCGGGTGCTTTGGGTTGCAGATGTCCGACATCGAGGACGACGTTGCCGACGGGCATCCGTCCCGGCTTCGTGAGTTGGCCGGGCGATCCAAGGGCGACGAGGCCCACTGCCAGACAGCCGCCGCCGACGGCCGTTGCTGCATGCAGGAGGCGCAGCGGGTCTATTTTCGACTGCGGGGCGGAGTGGATTGAGCGGGTGCGGCCGCACGCACCACAAGCCGCTTCTCTCTCTGCCGGTCATCGATCCGGACCGGCGGGGTCAGCTGAACTTGACGGCGTAGAGGTCGGCGTCCTTGAGTGTCACGCGGATCCGGATCGGGCGATCGGCCAGGCGGCTGACATCAGTCGAACCTCGCCACGAGACCGTGCGGTCGAGTTCATTGCCGAAAGTCTCGTCGGCGTCGGAGAGCGAGAACCCCGGGATCGGTTCTCCCGTGGCTGACTGGAGTTCGACTTTCATCGTTCCGGCCGCCGAGGTGGCGAAGTTGACCACCAGTCGGCGGCCCCGGAACGTGATCGGTCGCGTGACCAGTTCGCCGCCGCGGGACGGGGAACGGACCGAGACGAAGCCGTCCTGTCGCAGCGTGTGACGGGTCAAGGTCGAGCCGGGGCCGTGCCACTGGCCACCGCCGGCATAGAACGAGAGTTCGTCGGGGGCCCCCGGCAGAGAGGATTTCGTCGTGACGATGTTCCAGGCGACGGAGTTGTGAGCGTAGTACCACGAGTCGGGACGCTGGATGCCGGGGGGAAGGAAGGCGTCGTTCCAG
>CAUZRQ010000186.1:0-9425 GCA_963582065.1 Planctomycetota bacterium
GGGATGATCGGGGCGGCCTTCGGTTTGGGCTTCATTCTCGGCCCCGCCATCGGCGCGCTTCTCTCCAGCATCGATCTCACCGGTGCCGGTGGGCTGCCTGGGCTCAACCCCTATTCGGCGCCCGCCCTGGCCGCGATGGGTCTGTCGATCTGGAACCTGGTCTGGGTCAGCATGAGATTGCCCGAAACCCTGCCCCCGGAAAAACGTGTCAGGGGTTCGACTCACAACCGATCGTTCAACCCCGTCCGACTGCTCTCGGGCCACAACCTTCCCGCGGGGGTTTCCGGGACCAACCTGGTCTTCTTCCTGTTCCAGACGGCGTTCGCCAGCATGGAATTCACGCTGGTATTCCTGGCCAAGGAACGGCTGGAATACACGCAGCAGGACATGATGTGGATCTTCATCTTCATTGGCCTGTTGATCGCGCTGGTGCAGGGTGGGGTCGTCCGGAGACTGGCCCCGAAACTGGGGGAACGCAAGCTGATTCGCACCGGACTGGCGATGGTCCTGCCCGGCCTGGTGATCGTCGGCGCGGCCACCAGCACGGTGCCGTTCTACTGTGGGCTGGCGCTGTTGGCCATCGGCAGTGCCCTGGTGTCTCCGTGCCTCTCGGCCCTTGTCTCGCTCTACACCCCCGCCGACCGCCAGGGCGAGGTGCTGGGAGTTTTCCGCTCCCTGGGGGCGCTTTCACGAGCCATCGCCCCGATCATCGCCGGGCTGATCTTCTGGAAGCTCGGATCGCAGTGGCCCTATTACGGCAGTGCCGTGGTGATGCTGGCTCCGCTGCTGTTGTCGACGCGGCTGCCCCAACCGCAGGCGTCCCTCGAAACCGACCCGGATATCGCTCCTCCAGCAACCGGGTGACTCTCGCCCCGGGCGGAATCCGCCTACCGGTTGACGAACCACCAGCAGGCCCAGCACAGGGCCGGGAACAGGCCGAACATCAGGAGGATGGTCGTCCAGGTGGATCGGCGAGAATCGGGCCAGCGACCCATCGTGGGCTAACCAGCGATATCCGGGTCGGTTTCGGGTGTCGCCTTGCTGGCCGGATCAAACCACTCGTCCTTGAACACGATCCGCTTGCGATGCTTCATCGCCAGGTTGGCCGTCAGCGCCATGATCGCATCGGCCATCGCCACCACGCCACCACAACGCAGCGTGTTGTCGTTGGGCTTCTCGTTGCGAACACAGTGGCAGAAGTGCTCCATCTCCTCGGTGTAACCCCGGCTGATACTCGCTCCCAGGGCGCTCGAAGCAACCGCCGCAGCCGAACTCGGAGCCAGGCTGGCACTGGCGTCCATCACCGGTCCCCCCTTGCCCCCGATCACGTGCAGCCGCTGTTCGGCCCCCCCGGCTCCCGTCGACGGGCTCCCCTCCTTGTACAGCAGCGCCTCCTGTTCCTGCTTGACGACCATCGTTCCGCGGCTGCCCAACAACGTCTCGCCGAAACTCTCGAGACGATTGGTGTTCAGTGACGAGTAGGTCACGACCACCACGTCGTCGGGATTGTCCTTCGCGTGGTAGTTCCGGCCCGGGAACTCGAACGTCACGTAGACGTGATCGTCGATCTCGCGGTCGTCTCCCTGCTTGTCGGCCGACCCGACATTCTTCACGCCATAGAAGTTCTTCCCGCCGTAGCCCTGCACGGCCAGCGGATGCACCTTGCCCAGGAAGATGCTGCAGGCGTCCATCTGGTGGCTGCCCAATTCGGCCATCAACCCGCCGCCGGTGCGGTTGTAGAGCCGCCAGTTGACCAGTTCGTTCATCGACTTGTAGTCGTATCCACTGATCTTGCCGTCCAAGGCGGCAGCATCGGCCTTGGAGATCGGCTTCCGCCAACTGTCGCGGCCGGGGAAGCTGTTGTTGCGGTGCCACTGGGCACGGATGTGACGGATGTCGCCCAGCAGGCCCTGCTTGACCAGGAAGTTGGCATTGTCATACAGCACGCTGTAGTGCCGCTGGTGCCCGACGGCCAGGAAGCGGCCCGTCTCGCCGGCCACCTCGATCATCTCCTTGCACTGGCTGATCGAGTGAGCCATCAGCTTCTCGGTCAGCACGTGCTTGCCGGCCTTCATCGCCTCGATCGCAATCGGGGCGTGATGCGAAAGCGGAACCGCGATCACGACGGCGTCGACGTTGGGATCGGCGATCAACTGCCTGTGGTCTTCGTAAACCTTGATCTGGCTGGCCCTCTTGCGGCCGAGCTTCTTGTTGAGCCCGGTGCGGCGGGCATTTCCATCGCCGGTGAAGGCTCGCTGGCGATTGGTCGGTCGCAGGTCGGCGATCGCCACGACGTCCATGTAGGCCGGGGGGTGCTCGGTCAGCAGCACGTTGCCCTCGTCACCGGTGCCTATGAAACCCACCCGCACCGGGTCGCCCTTGAGAGCGTCGTAGCCGAAATAGATCGACCCCAGCCCAGCGGTCGCGCCGGCGGCCCCCTTCATGAAGCTCCGCCGGGACAACGCCACGGCGTCCTCGAACGTCGAGTTCCCACCGCGGGTCGCCGCCAGGGCCTCGTTGAAATTGTCCTTGCCGGTCTGGACTTCTTCAGGTGTCAGTTGCATGACACATCCCTCACTCTGGTTCCGACTCGGTGGCGTCTTTGGTTTCACTCCCGGCGTCACTGTCCGCATCGGCGGCAGCGTCGCCAGATCCCTCATCAGTATCGGTCTCTTCCGCGTCCGACTCAACAGCCGTTGGTGTCGAGCCGGCCGTTGACGGTACCCGCGTCTCGGACCCGGTGTCGGTCGTCGTCGCCCCGGCATCGCCGGACTTGCGCCACTTCAACGGCAAGCGGCCGGCCAGTGCGTCCAGCCCGAACCAACGGCCCGTCGGCACCGACGCCAGCAGCAACAACGCAAGCACCTCGATCAGGTTCTTGTTGACCCACAGGCTGTGCTCGGGTCCCGGAACCGGCGGCACACCGGGCCAGGGCGGCATGGCGAGGTAGAACGAGAACAACAGAATCGCTCCACCAACCGCAGCCAGGCGGCTGCACAGACCGGCGATCAGAAGTGTGCCGATCACCGTCAACCCCCACATCGTCATCGTGTCGATCTGGTTGATCCGTGTCGGGGGCATCGCCACGGGACCACGGGCCCGCTGCTCGGGTGTCAGCAGTTTCTCGGCCGCGCCGATCAAATCGCGTTCCAGTGCCTTGATCGGTCCGACCAGCGACGCCCGGATCTCGGACGTGTCGCCGTGACCGGGCACGCCCGACTGACGGACATGTTTCTGCTGAAAATCGGTCTCGACCAACTCCAGGCTCGCTTCGTACCGCTTGAGTTGACGTCGGTAGAGCTCGATTTCGCCCAGCCGCGTCTCGAGCTCTTCCTTGGTCTTGCGATCGGTGATGGTCAGCCCTGCCCGATCGGGATCGCCCAGCAGCGAGGCCCGCATCCGTTCCCTGAAGCTCAACCGCGACGACCGGGCAAAGACCTTCCCGATCGCCTCCTGGTACTTCCTGGCCAACTCGTTCGCCTCGCGCCGCTCTGGTGCCGGTTTCTCTTCCACCGTCACCAGCTTCAGCGCCGCGTCTCGCTCACGAGGAGTCAGGTGAGCCTTCCCGTCGACGATCAATCGCTTCGACTTGGCCTTGAAGGTCAACCGCTTGGCCAGGGTGCCACGAAACTTCATTCCCTCGGGCAACGCCGCCAGTTCGGCACGGAAGTCCTTGGGCCCGTTGAGCAGACGATCAAGCCGGCCCGCCTGCCCCTTGTCGAGCCGGTGGCCGGCAACGAACTTTGCCTGCCAGGCGTCCCACCTCGAGCTGACCCAGTCGGCATCCAGCCAGTTCAACTCGTCGGGATCCCCGGTCAGGCTGCGAAAGACGTTGCGGAAGGGTCCCTGGGAGTTCCGCAGGTACCCGGCCGCCGTCCACGGCCTGGCCGTCTGGTGGCTCTGAAACTTCCAGAGCCCCTCGTAGAGAAACTGCCAGCCGATGGCAATTCTCAGAACCACCAGCAGCGTGACGGTGACCAGAAATGTCGACTTCCGGTTGTGCAAACTCATGTCCCGGCGGGTGTCTCCGGACCTGGTGTCGCCACACGTCGCAGCGTTCAGACCGGCTCTTCAAAGAACAACACCTCATCGGGAATCCCGCAGACGATCGGTTCGAGCGTCTGGCCCCGGCGAGGTGTCGGAATCAGCAGGGCGCTGACCCCGGGACGATTATCGCAACAGGTTCGGGCAAATTCGACCCCGCCGACGAAAAACGCCGTCGAGAGCGCATCGGCCTCCGCTGCCGTCTCGGCCAGCACCGTCACGCTCAACATCCCCTCGGCCGGCCACCCCGTGCGAGGATCGAGAATGTCGCTGAAGCGGCGTCCGTCGATCCGGAACGACTCGATACCCGAGCCGCTGGTCGACATCGCCCGCTCGCCCAGGACCAACGTCGCCAGCCGCCTGTCGGGAAACAACGGGTTGCGGATGCCCACCGGCCAACCGGCATGTTGCTGGTGGGCACCCCGGGCCAACAGGCTGCTGTGCCCGCCGTGCAACAGGTACGAATCCACATCTGCGGCGAGCAACTCTTCGGCGATACGATCCAGCGCGAAGCCCTTGCCGATCCCGCCGAGATTCAATTCGACACCGGTCCGGTGATAGGAGATCGACCCGTCCCCGGCATCAATCGCGACGTCCGCCAGTCCACCCAACTCCCGCACCCGCCGCACCTCGTTGTCCTCGGGGACCCGGCCCGTTTCTCGAGCCTGCCGCCACAATTCGACCAGCGGTCCGGTCGTCGGATCAAACGCGGCGTCTGTCTCCTCGGCGATCCGACAGGCCATCGCCACCACGGTGAACAGTGTCTCGTCGAGCACCACCGCCGCGTCGGCCGCGGCCGCGTTGGCCCGTGCCATCGGACTCTCGGAGCGATGAACCGTCATCAGCGATTCGAGGTTGTGGACCGATTCGAGAACCGACGAAACCGTTTCAAGCTGTTCACGGCGATCGACGTCGAGAAAGACAGCGAACTGGCAGGCCATGGCCCTCGTCTGGATTCTCAGCGTGTCGCCGGCCCGAGGAATCTCGCCCCCGATGTCAGAATCGGCCTGCGGCGGCGATTCATCGACGTGGCCCTTTCCGGCCAGGAATTCCCGCCGACTCGACCCCGCCCCGTCGGGGCCACTCATGCGCCACCGAATCCGCTGAGGTAGGGGATCTTCGTAGCGGTCTCACGGATCGCCTCCGCGTTGGCCAGCAACTGGCTCAGGAAGTCCCATTCGCCCGAAGTCAATGCCGTCCGCGCACTCTCGGGAAGGTCCGCCGTCGCGGTCCCGTCGCCCCAGCCGACCGAACCGGCCTCGAGGTCAACGGTGATCTCGATCGACGGATCGGCTTCGATGCTCGCTGCCAGCTCCTCGAGCCGATCACGCTTCAACGTCACCGCAGGAATGCCCAGCGCCGTGCAGTTGCCGAAGAAGATCTCGGCGTACGACTCGGCCACGATCGCCTGCACCCCCCAACGCATCAGCGCCTGGGGCGCGTGTTCTCGAGACGATCCGCAGCCGAAGTTTCGACCGGCGACCAGCACCTCGGCTCCGGCGAACCGATCCTGGTTGAACGGGTGCCCGGTGTCCTGCTGGCGATCATCCTCGAAGGCGTGCTCACCCAACCCGTCGAAGGTCACGCACCTGAGAAAACGGGCCGGGATGATCCGGTCGGTGTCGATGTCGTCGAGCAGCAGCGGGATAGCGGTGCCACAGACGCTGGTGACCTGGCTGTCGGACATGGGTTGAGCCTCCAGGCGTTCGACGTTTCGGGTCGTCTTCTCGGCGCGGGTTGAATCGCGTGTCGGAGTGATCAGCCGGCAGCTTCGGCCAGTTCACGCACATCGGTCACGTGCCCCTTGATCGCTGCGGCAGCGACCATCGCGGGGCTCATCAGCAGAGTTCGTCCGGTGGGGCTGCCCTGGCGTCCCTTGAAATTCCGGTTGCTCGAAGAGGCACACATCTCGCGGCCCTGCAACTTGTCGGGGTTCATGGCCAGGCACATCGAACAGCCCGCAGCCCGCCACTGGAATCCCGCGTCGCTGAAGACGCGGTCGAGCCCCTCGGCCTCGGCCTGCTCGGACACCTGCTGACTGCCGGGCACAACCAGCGCCCGCACACCGTCAGCAACACGGCGTCCACTGGCAACCGCAGCGGCCTCGCGGAGATCCGACAGTCGCGAATTGGTACAAGAGCCGATGAAGGCCACGTCGATCGGCTGGCCCTGGATCGGCTGACCCGACTCCAGGCCCATGAACTCCAGTGCCTCCAACACTCCCGCCTGGTCCTCGACCGGGTAGTCACCGGCTGCCGGAATCGATTCCCCCACCCCGACGCTCTGGCCCGGGTTGATTCCCCAGGTCACCGTCGGCTCGATCGCAGTTCCGTCGATCGTCACGTGGTCGTCAAAAGTCGCATCGGGTCCCGACGCCAGGCTCAACCACCACGCGGCGGCCCGTTCGAACTCCTCGCCCTCGGGCACTGCCGGCAGGCCCCTCAGGAACTCGACGGTCCTGGAATCCGGATTGACGTACCCGCAGCGGGCCCCGCCCTCGATGCTCATGTTGCACACGGTCATCCGCTCTTCCATGTCCATCTCATCGAAGACGTTGCCGGCGTACTCGTAGGCGAACCCGACTCCGCCCTGCACGCCCAGTTGACGGATGATCGCCAGGATCACGTCCTTGGCAAAGACCCCGTCGGCCAGCGATCCGGTCACCTCGATCCGCCGCACCCGCGGACGATTCATCGCCAGCGTCTGGGTGGCGAGCACCTGGGCCACCTGGCTGGTGCCGATGCCCAGGGCGATCGCACCGAAGGCTCCGTGAGTGCTGGTATGAGAATCTCCACAGACCAGCGTGATTCCCGGTTGGGTCAGTCCCAATTCGGGACCGACCACGTGCACGATACCCTGTCGAGGGTCGTCCAGTCCCAGCAGTTCGATCCCGAACTCGACGCAGTTTCGCTCGATCGCCGACATCATCTCCTCGGCCAACCCATCGGCAAACGGCCGCGCCTGGTCGTCGGTGGGAATGATGTGATCAACGGTTGCCAGCGTCCGCTCCGGACACATCACCCCCAGGCCTCGGTCCCGCAGCATCTCGAACGCCTGCGGACTGGTCACCTCGTGGACCAGGTGCTGCCCGATGAACAACTGGGTCTGTCCCGCTGCAAGCTGGCCAACGGTGTGCTGATCCCAGACGGTGTCGAACAGGTTCCTGGAACCCGAGGATGATGCGTTGGATTGGTTCATCGGGAGCCAGGCTGGCTGTGGGATTCAGGCGGCAGAACGCGACATTGTAGCAGACAGAGGGTGAGGGTGTGAGTTGAGCGAGCCGTTGTCATGACGCGAGGTCTGCCCTAGAATTCGCCTTCTGTATCGCCCGTTGGTGCCGATTCGGCCAACAACGGGTCGCGTGCGGTGTTAACCGCTGTCGCCTCGTCGGATTGTGTGCAACGGCGATCCGGACAGTCACCCGTCAACCCGGACCTTCTGCGACCATGTTCGAAGGCATTACCGACGGACTGAGAGGCGCGCTGTCGTTCATCGAGCGATCGCGATTGACCGAAGGCAACGTTCGGGAAGGACTGGAACAGGTCCGGCAGGCTCTGCTCGAAGCCGACGTCCATTTCGACGTCGCCAACGCGTTCATCGAACGGGTCAGCAGCCAGGCACTGGGCGAACGGGTGCTGAAGTCGATTCGACCCAGCGAGCAGATCGTCGGGATCGTGCACCAGGAGTTGGTCGAGTTGATGGGTCCGGTCGACCCGTCACTGCCGATCCGCCGTGACGGGATCGCCGTGATCATGCTGTGTGGCCTGCAGGGAAGTGGCAAGACCACCACCTGCGGCAAACTGGCCCGGATGCTCAAGGAACAAGGTCACCTGCCACTGCTGGTCGCCGCCGACCTGCAGCGGCCCGCCGCCATCGACCAGTTGCAGGTGATCGCCGACCAGATCGACGTGCCGTGCTACACCGAGAGCGCCGACAGCAGCCCGCTGACGGTCTGCCGCAACGGGCTGAAGCAGGCACAGGCCAATCCCGAAATCCGAGTTGTCATCCTCGACACCGCCGGCCGACTGCACGTCGACGACGAGTTGATGGGAGAACTCGAGGAAATCGACCGCAAGATCCAGCCCCACCAGGTGCTGCTGGTCTGCGACGCGATGACCGGCCAGGACGCCGTCAACAGCGCCAAGGCGTTCAACGACGCGTTGGAAGTTGACGGCGTGATCCTGACCAAGCTGGACGGCGACACCCGTGGCGGTGCGGCGCTGTCGGTCAAGGCGGTCACCGGCGTGCCGATCAAGTACATCGGTATCGGCGAGGGATTGGACCGGCTCGAGGAATTCCGGCCCGAGGGCATGGCCGACCGGATCCTCGGAATGGGCGACGTCGTCGGACTGGTCAAACGGGCGCAGGAGCAGATTGACGAGGAAGAGGCCCTGGAGCAGCAGCAGAAGATGCTCGAGGGCAAGTTCACCCTCGACGACTTCAGCAAGCAGATGAAGATGATGAAGAAAATGGGACCGATGCGGGAGATCATGAAGATGATTCCCGGCGTCGGTGGCATGATCGCCGACAACCCCGAAATGGAGGATCCCGAGGCGGATCTCAAGCGGATCGAGGGGATGATCAACGCAATGACCGCCGACGAGCGGTCGAACCCCGACCGGATCGACCGCTCGAGACGCAACCGCATCGCCGAGGGCAGCGGCAATGCCGCCTCCGATGTCAACAACCTGCTCAAGCAGTTCGACGCCATGTCGGGCATGATGCAGCAGATGGCCGGAATGGGCATGAAAGACCGGATGAAGACCGTCAAGGAGATGTCCGACGGCGGGATGCTCGACCCCGGAGCGCAGCTCAAAAGAGAAAAACTCCGCAGCAAGCGGGGCCCAGTCGACCGCAGCACCGCCAGAAACCAGAAACGCCAGAAACGAAAAAATGCCCGGAAAGCCCGCCGGAGGAATCGCCGCTAGGGCCTTCGCCTGTCACACTAGATGATCCTTCTGGTCGGACTCTCGCCGGACGAGGCCACGACCAGGAGAATCACCCCGATTTCAACAGAAACCCCAATCACCAAAGACACACGCCTCCGGATTTGACACCCGGTGGACTTTTCCTACAGGAGAGAGACGAGTGGCTGTTCGAATTCGACTCAAGAGACTGGGCCGACGACACCGACCCTTCTACCGCATCGCCGTGATGGACAGCCGGTCGCCCCGCGACGGCAGGTCGATCGAAGACGTCGGACATTACGACCCGATGGTCCCCGACAAGTCTCAGCGGGTGAACTTGGACATGGAGCGGATCGACTACTGGATGTCGGTCGGGGCCCTGCCATCGGACAAGGTGGCCGTGCTGATCGACAAGGTGAAGAACGACCGCTTCGGCACCGCCAGTGAGCCGCCGCCGATGACTGCGCCCAAGGA
>CAUZRQ010000187.1:0-9412 GCA_963582065.1 Planctomycetota bacterium
GAGGTGATCACTGCCTGGCCGCTGCTCTCGGCCGATCTCAGGCAAGCCATCCTGGCGATTGTTCGCTCAGCGGACGTGATAGCCGAAGTTTCGCTGGCCAGGACTGAATGACCACCAATTCCCCACGCCGCTCAAGGTGGTTCGGATCTGGCGGTTACCGCCGGTGAGTTGAACGCCGGGGCTGGGGTGGGGAGAATGGGGTGGTTCAGGGTGCCGGTTTTGCCCGGGCAACGGCTGGCCAAGGGGATCTCTGGCCGCTTCCTGGCAGACCTGAAGTCTGTCAACGGCACCGAGTACACCGAACTCGACGTTGACCCGGCTGGGAGGCCTCAGCAAACATGAGCGGGGTGTCTTGCTCGGAACAATCTGGTCCATTCGATCCCACGGATGGCATCGAGTCGCGTGCCGAGAAATGGGACAGCCGCGGGGAAGTGTTTTGGAATGAGCCACTCAACTCGGTGGCGAGGAGCAGTCGCAAATGAACACGACAAATAATGCCGCGAATCTCGAATTGCTGGTCGTGAGCACGATCCTGGGAGTGATTGCGTGCCCACTGCTGTACCGGAATGTGCTGGCAGAGAACGTCGCCGAACCCGGCAAACGCGATGACAGGCAACCCATTGTCTACCGGCTCAACCCGATCACCAACGTGCGAATGCTGCCAGATTGTTTTCCGGAGGTCCCCGGCAAGGCGGGGGGGCAACTCAGCCTGTCCGCATGTCGCAGTGAATACGAGTCTGCCTCGTTTGCGGTTTACGCTCCACAGGACCTGGGGAACGTGCGACTGGAAATCAGTGACTTTCGTTCTGGAAAACACGTCCTGCCGAAGTCGCACCTCGAACTGTTTGTGGTCAAGTGCTGGTACCAGGCAGGCCGCGACGTGATGTTCCATGACGGCATCAAGAGACTCGTGCCGGAGTTGCTTCTCAAGGATGACGCACTCGTGAAGGTGGACACCCAGAAGCAAACCAATGCCGTCCGAAGCACGAAGGAAGACGGCTCGACGAAATACCTGCCGGCCAGTGGCAAGGATCCCAAGGCCCTGGAAGAACTGCGTCCGATTGATGCGTCCACGCTGCAGCCTGTGACAATCCCCGGCAAGACGCTCAAGCAATTCTGGCTGAGGCTGCACGTCCCTGCAGATGCTGCAGCAGGGAAATACCGAGGCTCCATTCGACTGTCCGCCCAGGGAATCACGCCAGTCGACATTCCCGTCGCGGTGACCGTGCATGCCTTTGAACTGGCTCAGTCTCAGAAGACTTACTCGATCTATTATTCGGGCAAGCTGGATCCCAATAGCTCCAAGGGCACGATTGCGGCGCACTACAAGTCGGAAGAACAGTACCTGGCGGAAACACGTGACATGCTGGCGCACGGTGTCCGCTATCCCAACCTGTGGCAAACGCGTCAAAGCGGTCTCGTGCCGCGTTCTCTGGAATTGCGGAAGAAGGCGGGATTGCCATACGACAAGTTGTTCATTCTCTCGCCTCCCGGTCCTCCAGCCGGCGCTGCGACCATGGTCAAGCTTTGGAGAAAACTCACGGATGGCTTTGGCTACAAGGACATTTATCTCTACGGCCTGGACGAAGCGTCTGGTGGTCCGCTCCGTGTCCAGAAGCCCTCCTGGGCAAACGCCCAGAAGGCCGGTGGGAAGATGTTTGCCTCGGCATGGAAAGAGGATCCGTTCAAGATCATGGGGAGCCTGCTCAACGTGGCGGTCTGGTCCGGAGGAGTGCAGCCAGCGAAGGCCAAGCAATGGCACAGTGTCGGGTCTGAGATCTTTAGCTACAGCAATCCTCAGGCGGGCGTCGAAGAGCCGTTGCTCTATCGATACAACTACGGCTTGGCACTGTGGAAGGCCGACTACGACGGTGCCATGACTTTTGCCTACCAGTATGCCTACGGCCATATTTGGAACGATTTCGATAGCGAACGTTTCCGCGATCACTGCTTCGCCTACCCGACCGTGAATGGCGTTGTGGGGACGATGCAATGGGAGGGCTTCCGCGAGGGCGTCGACGATGTCCGTTACATCGCCACACTCGAGAAGGCGATCAAAAAGGCCGGCAAAACCGGCACCGCCCGCGAGGCCAAGCAGTGGTTGGAAAAAATGAAAGGTGAGAACCCGCGGCAGCAAAAGTCATGGAAGGCGCAAAAACGTCCACCAGAAGACCTGGAAAGCATCCGCTCGAGGGCGGTCTCGTTTATCAATCAGTTGGCACAGTGAGTTGGCGGTCGCCGACCTGCAGAAGTCGTTGCCCAACTGCAAGATCGAGAAGTAGCCGTCATCTCGAAGGCTCACCGCCCGACCACCCGATAACCGGAGTCCCGCCGCGAGCGAGGGGCGGTACCGTGGTTCGGATCTGGCGGTTACCGCCGGTGAGTTGAACGCCGGGGCTGGGGTGGCCGCAAAGAAAGACGGGGAGGAGACGCCTGGCTCGGCACCTCACTCCCCGCTCAAGGCGAAAGCGTCAGCCCACGTGAGAGACGCTACGGATCCGTGGGGAGCAGACGCAATGGCGGTATACGGCGTTTCCGTGAACGCGCGATAACCGGAGTCACGCCACGAGCGAGGGGCTGGCCAGGCGTGGCTCGAGTTGGACCACCCATCTGGAAGTTTCATCATTCACTGCGTGACCGGTGATGGCTGCGGCAACCATCTGTTCAATATGGACCTTTACGTATTCGGCCTGCTTCAAGGACACCTTGCCAAGGCGGATCTTGGGTCGTTTGCCGTCGGTTGCGACGAACTGGATTGTCTTACGCCCATTGGGTTCGCGGATGATGCTCGCCACGTGCTTACTCCTTCTTCGAGGGACGCTTTCCGCCCCGTGAAATTCCCAACCCCAGGCACTCGCACAACCGGTCAACCGACCGCAGCGACAACCCGCCCTTGTCGTGCATGAACCGCGACAACTGCCCCTGTGGGATGCCGGCGTTGAGGCTGATCCGGTAACGACTACGGCCGTCCCGCTGGATCGCTCACCTCAAGGAACTCAGGGACGATCCCGGTAGCTGGATCAATCGGCCCCGACAGGTTTACACCGGCCCGACGCTTCGGGATTACGTTCCGGTGGCGGATCGTTAGACGCCCACCGAACTGAGGCCGTGGTGTCCGTTCCGGGGGAATTGGCTGATCTGGACAATTGGAATGGTTGTAGAATATAAGGCGGTTGAACGGATGTACCGATTTTGATCTGACGTCATGCCCACCTTGGGACCTCATCCCGGAATGGGCCGATACCTACCAGTGTCAGCCTCCTCGCACCACGCGACGGGTCTGGCACCTCGCCTTTTTCGGCTCCGCCGACGCCACAGATCAACATGGACGTTGACCACACAGATTTGCCCACCTGATGCACTCACCCGAATCCCCGTCTCATGATCCCGATCTGCGTGATCGGGCGGCCCGCGTTGTGTTCGGGCTGTTGCCGCCTTTGATCGTGGCCGCGTTCATGGTTCTCGGCTTGTCGAGTTACACGGATTCGGTGGCCGATGAGTCCGAGGTCGTCGGACGCCAGGTCCGCGCGACCGGGCGTGTTGAGGCGACCGGTGCGACCCCGGTTCCGTGCCTGATCGAGGGGGGAGCGACCGTGTTGAACGTCGTGCCCCATGGTGAGCGCGTTCGCAAAGGCGATGTGCTGGCTCGGCTGGACACGACCGAACTGGACCAGTCGGTTCACGAGATTCGGATCAAGTTGGCCGCCGCCCGTGCCGCTCGGGAGGTGGCACGTCAGAACGGGATCATCCAGGAAAACACGTTGGCTCGTGAAACCGAGGCGGCCGAACTGGCTGTCACGCTGGCCCGGCTGGACCGCACGAGGTATCTCGATGGGGACCTGGTGCACGACACGGCTCGCCTGAACCGTGATGTGTCCTTGGCGGCCAGAAAACTGGAACTGGCCAACGAGCGGCTGGCCCGTGCTCGTGGCTTGGCTGATCGTGGTCTGTTGGCTCCCGGGCAGGTGCAGGGTGACCAGGCCGCCGTGGATCGTGCTCGGGCCCGGAGTGATGCGTCCGCACGCGAATTGAAACGACTGAAGACATCGCGTCACACGCGTAAGCTCCTGGAACTCGACGCCGCCTTGGCCGAAGTGGCCGAGCGTCTCGAACAGGCGTCGGCCGATGCCGGCGCGGCCAGGAAGACACAGGCCCGGCGATTGGCCGCGAGCCAACTCTCGGTCGAGGCGTTGATGGGCCAACTGGAACAACTGGAAAATCGTCGTGGCCAGGCGACCATTGTCGCGCCACACGACGGGATCGTGTTGCATCCGGTCGTTGCCATCCCGGGCGGCGGCACATCCACGGTCCGTGGCCCGTTGCGACGACCGGGGGATGAATTGCGGAAGTGGGAACCCGTGGTGATGCTGGCCGGACGCCTCCGATCCCGCGTGCAGGCGACACTTTCCGGGGCCGATGGCACGCGTGTGCGGGTTGGACAGCCGGTCACCGTTCGCGTGGCTGACGAGGGTGCCGGTTCGGTGGAATTCCATGGCACGGTGTCTCGGGTCAACGCGTTGGACCGCACGTCACCACAGGAGCACCGGGTCGAGGTCGTGCTTCCGGTCCTCTCCTCGACCGCCCATTGGGTTGGGCAACCGGTGAGCCTGAAGATCGAGGTGGCCAATGATGATCCGGCGACCGCGGTCCAGACACAACCGGTGACAAGCGGTCGTGTGGAAGGTCACTTGTTTGAACGAGGCCAGATCGAACGTGCCGATGGTCTCCCGGTGCGGTTGGTGTCAGACCGGCCGGCGGTGATCTCTCGGATCATCAAACCGGGCACCGTCGTCAAGGCCGGTGAAACGCTCGTGGAATTCGACACGGAATCGCTCGAGGCAGATATCTCGGGCCAGGCGGTGACGGTCGCGCGGGCGGCAGCAGCCTTGTCGGCCCAGCAGCGTCGATTGGCAGATGTGCGGTCAAAATCTCGCAGGAACATCTCGGCGGCGAAGTTGGCCGTCGAGACCGCGACACTGGATCTCGAGGAATTCCAGGAGATGACGTTCGTGCAATCACGCGGTGTCCTGGATCGCGAGATCGGTGGGTTGATCGAGGACCAGAGAAGGGCGCGTACTCGGTTGGTGTGGGCCGAGCGGGTGCTCAAGAAAGGCTACATCACTCGCGCCGCACTCGAAGCAGACCGCCTGGTGGTGACCGAGGTGGAGAACAAGTTGAAGGAGGCGCGTGGCCGACTGGGACTGCTCATCGATCACACCCGCGTCCGTGAGATGAAGCGGCGGGAGTCGCAACACGCATCGGCCAAGAACGAGTTGGCTCGGATCCAGCGTGAAACCGCAGCCTTGGTGGCTCGCGAGATGGCCAACGAGGTGGCGCTGTCCACTGCCCAGCAGATGGAGACCGCGCGGTTGACACGCTGGAAACGCCAGTTGGCGGCCTCGACGGTCAAGGCGACACGTGACGGCGTGGTGGTCCGCTATGTGCCCGCTCCGTCGGCGGGGGCGGACACCGGACGTGTTGGTGCCGGCAGCGTGGTGCATCCCGGTCAGCCTCTCCTGGTGCTCGCACCGTCCAGTGGTGGGCCGGCGACCGTCCGGTTGAACTCGGGACGAACGGACCTGGTGGAGACGGGCCAGGCGGCACGGATTCACGTCCGCGGGGACACGCGACGCGAATTGCCCGGCCGCGTGTCCCGGGTGCTTTCGGAGACATCTTCGGGGCGGAACAACAAGGCCCAGGCGTCTGTGCTGGTCTCCATCGGCACGCCGGAGGCACGGGATGTCCCGGTGCCCATGCCGGGCGAGACGGCGCTCGTCAAGGTGAAGGTGAAGCGAGACGATGTCCTGAGGGTGCCGAGCCGGGCCGTGCTTGAGGACGGGCGTGGGACCTTCTGCTATGTACGCACGAAACAGGGGATCCGACGCCAGGCGATCGTGTCCGGGCTGCGGACCTCGCAGCACGTCGAGGTCAGGTCGGGAGTTCGCCAAGGCGATCTCGTGGTGACCAACCCGATGAGCGTTGATCGTGGGCAATTGCGGTAGGCGCCGCCAGGCAGAACCTCCGTCACCGAACCCAGCGTCCCTCTGCGTCGATCTTCATCGTGCCGGTGTCACGATACAGCGAGTGGCGGCTCGTCTCGAAATCGACCCACGTCTCGATCATCTCGTTTTGTGCCTCGAGCAGGTTGTCGAGGGCACGCGAGATGTTGACTCCCTGCGAGGCCCCGTCACCGGCCTGCTGACCGGGGCGCGGCGGACGGGCAGCGAATTCGACCGCCTGGTCCAATTCTCTGGCAGCCACCCGGACCGCGCGGCGGTTGATTTTAAACACGCGTTGCTTCATGACGACCCGCCGGTGGGCGTACCGGACGTCGAGCTTCACCTGGTCCTCGGCGGCCATGTAGTTCCTGCGGGCGCGTTGGTAGGAGACCTGTGAGGCCCGGAAGTTGTTGCGTTGTTGCTGGCGGTCGAGTGGTGTGGTCAGCCGCACTCCCACGCGGAAGTCGCTCTGGCTGCCCCGGAAATCGAACGGTTTGCCGTTGTCCTCTAGGGCCTTGGTGTTGGCTTCCCCCTCAGCCACGAGATCGAGGGTCGCCTGCAACTGGTTGGCAGCGAGTTCAATCCGTCGTCGGGCGTCCATCACGAACGCGCGGCGATTCATCAGGTCGACACGATTGTCCAGCGCGGTCTCGACGGCACTGGCCAACGTCAGGTCGACCCGTTCGGTTTCGATCAGTTCCAGCCGCACGGTGACCAGCAGGCTGGAGAGTTCCCTGGTGGTTCTCAACAACCGGGCACGCAGTAGCACGAGATCTCGGGAAAGAGCGGCCGCTCCGTCCTTGTCGAGCGGCGTTTGTGATCTCTTCTGCAGGGAGGCGATCGTGGTGGGCAGATCACCGAGTCGTTTGCGGAGGTCCGTGAACCGGGTGAGATCCTCGGCCACGATCTGGTCCAGGTCAGCCTGTTGCGCTTCCGTCATCGTCTGCTTGCGCCGCGAGGTCACCTCTTCGAGCTGTTCAAAATATGAGTCGAATTCTCCCAGGTTCTCATCGAGTTGCTGTCGAAATGTGGTGAGGGCGTCGAAGACGGGCCGGTAGTTCTGGGGTTGTGGGTCTGGACCGACGGCGTTGACCGCCCGGGAGAACGTGTTGAGGTGAGCCTCGAGAATCTTGTGAGCCGAAGTGGTCAGTCGGAAGGGTTCCAGCAGCGAATCGTCGAGGTCCAGTTCGAGGTCGGGGGGCAGGCCGAGCTGAAGTTTGAACCGATCCAGTTGGTCAATGAAGACGCGTTCGCGGATCAGCAGCATCATCCGTTGTCTCAGCAGGGTGCTCTCCAATTGCGTGACATCCAGCGAGGTGGCGAGTCCGGCCTCGGCGAGTGCCTTGAGCTGATTGACCCGGGATTCCAGGCTGGCGACGTTGGAGCGGACATTGCGGAGTGTCTGGAGCCGGTAGAGCATGAAGTAGAATCCGACGGTGGGGCTCCGTTCTCCACGGATCAGGAATGCGAGCACGCCGCCGCCGGCATTGCCCGGCAGTGGTATGGCGCGTTCGCCGGTGACGATTGTGACGTAGAAGTCGCGACGGAATCGTGCGAAGTCGCGGATCGCGTACAGGGCCTTTCGTTCAGCCTGCGTGAGTTTCTCCATGACCACTTCGCGTTGCGACCCCGCGAGTAGGGGTTGAACGAGTGAGAAGGCGAGGCCGCCGGCGGTTCGGGTGCTGTCACCGCTGGAAAACATCCAGAGCGTGTTGTTGGTCATCTCCGCCATCAATTGCGCACCGGTCGGGAACAGTCGCTGGAAGCCGGCGCGGGCGTTGTCGAGTTCCAGTCGACCGGATTCTCCCGGAGTGAATCCTGCCAGGAGTCCGGCCGTGGGTTCTGTTCCGAATGCGCGGGGGCGGACATCAAACAGGTAGCGTTCGAATGTGAGCGACAGGCTCGAGAGATAGACGTTCTCAACCTGCTCCTGGTAGTCGCGACTGTGGATCAGCCCCAGCGTGACGGCGTCCTGGAGTGTCAGCTTGTGGATCGGTGGGAGTTTGGTGCGGGGGCCGTTGAATGGTCCACCGCCCAGGGCGACCGTCCACTCGGGGTTTTCGACGTGCTCAAGCTGGTCGAGTTCATTCCAGAGGTCCGAGCCCCGCATGCCGTAGGCCGATTCCATGGACTCGGCTGCGACTGGATCGTCGGGAGGCAGTGGAGGATGGTCCGGATCGTTGTGGTCGAAGAACCGGCTCCTGGGGTCAGGGGTGATGTCAAAGTTGTCCTGGGACCAGCGAGGGTCGTCGGCTTTTTCCTCGAGGATCCGGTAGGTTTGTTCGTCTGCCGTTTTCCGGTAATGGTCTCGCGTGCACCCGACCAGCACCAGGATCAGCCCCAGCCCACACAGGGCCACCCATCGCCCACGTCCGGGACGAGATGCGCAGTCGATCGCCGTCGCGCTTCGGTTCGAGTCACCAGGGGATCCGAACGTGCGTGGTATCACAGTGTGGGGGACGTCAACAGGCAGGTTGTAGGGGTCATGACGAATAGACCGGTCCAGTAAGAAATGTCGGTTCGAAACTGCATCGAGGATGAGTGGCTCTTGAGGTCAGGGGGGGATTGGTTACACGAGGGGCATAGGGCGGGCGACCTGCTGCGAATTGAATCATGGGACAGGACAGGCCGAGTTTGGAACGGACCGGCACAAACGACGGGTGACCTGGAGTTGCTGGGGGGTCGGTTCAGTTTCTGGGCGACTGGGGCCCACGAGTGCACGGGCCCGGCTGGCTCACTGGGCCGCCCTGGGCATCGCCAGAACCGCCTCGCGGATCGCTGGTGGCAGCGTTGGCCAGGTCCCGATCACGCGATAACCGGAGTCACGCCGCGAGCGAGGGGCGGTACCGTGGTTCGGATCTGGCGGTTACCGCCCTTGAGTTGAACGCCGGGGCTGGGGTGGGGAGACTGGAGGCATGTCCGAGCCAGGGGAGATTGTGATGCGAGTTCTGCTGGTGGTGCTGTTGATCGCGATCGTTGGGTGTGGTGGCGAGGACAACTCACCCGGTGATGTTGCCACCACGTCTTCGCCGTCGGTTACTCCAGTGAAAGCTGAGAACGCGGAGGCAGATGGGCCAAAGACGAAGCCGGTGAGTCCGGGGAGTGAGCCCAATGTTCCTGGTGGAATGGAAGTCACGAACTCGATCGGCATGAAACTGCGATTGATTCCTGCGGGCGAGTTCATGATGGGCAGCCCGGAAACGGAATCGCATCGGGAGGACGACGAAACCCAACACCGGGTCAGCATCACCAAGCCGTTCTACCTGGGCGTGACGGAGGTGACGCAGGAACAGTACCAGAAGGTGATGGGCAAGAATCCGAGCGAATTCAAAGGTCCACAGAACCCGGTCGAGAAAGTCAGTTGGGCTGATGCGGTGGAGTTCTGCCGGAAGCTGTCGGCGATGCCTGCTGAG
>CAUZRQ010000188.1:0-9402 GCA_963582065.1 Planctomycetota bacterium
CGCCAGCGGCAGCGGACCACAGGCGGCAGCCACCACGGCAGCGGCCATTGCCACGCCCCGGATCGCCCCCTGGTTGGTCCGGCCATAGTAGTTGATCCAGACGGCCGTCCCGGCCGTGCGGATGATTCCCCCCTGCAGGCCCAGCAACGAGCCGTACACCAACGCCCACCCCGGACTCGGCATCCACAGCATCAACCCGACACCACTGGCCAGAAACAGCATCGATGCCCCCAGCAGGTATCGCTCGTAGCCCATGTCGGTCAGAAAGCCTGCCAACACCCCGGTTACGGTCGCCACGCTCGCCTGCAGCCCCAGCAGCAGCAGCGCATCGGTCCGCGCGACGCCGTGGACGGCCAGCAGTGACACCTGGTGGAAGATCAACCCGGTGCCGACCATCGACGTGACGCACAACACTGCCAGCAGCTTCCAGAAACTGCTCAACCGCAGTGTCTCTCTGACGGTGAGATCCTCGGACTCCAACCCGTCGGCAACCGACGAGTCGATCGCCGACCTGCCGGGAACCTCGTCGTCCTGCCAACGTCCATCGGGCAGCAGGCCCAATGGCTCGGGCCGATCGCGGACCAGCAACAGTGCCGGAACCACCAGTCCGACCCAGACCATCACCGCCAGGTGCCACCACGCGCTGCGCCAGCCGAACTCCTCGATCAGGAAGTTGTTGATCAACGGGATCGTCATCACCGAGACAGCGCCCCCGAGTCCGACGATACCCATGGCCAATCCGCGTCGTCGCTGGAACCACTCGCCAACCAGCCACGTGGCTGAAAGCGTGACGGCCCCCTGGCCGATGCTGCGGATCATGGTGAACCCGATCGAAAGTTCCAACAGGCTGTTGATCGATGACATCCAGACGCAGGCGGTGCCCAGCAACACTCCCAGCATCGGCAACAGCACCCGGGCTCCGACCCGATCGAGCAGCCAGCCGATTCCCGGCAACAGCACTCCGCCGACAAGACCGGCGATGAGGTAGGCGAACGAGTAGTCGGTGCGGCGCAGCCCGAGATCGCTGAGCATCGGGTCGATGAACACCGCAACCGAAAACGACTGGCCGGGAGCCGAAAGGTACATCCCCAGCGTGCCGACACCCAGCATGATCCAGGCAGGATGCCATCGCCGCCGCGGCGGCACAGACACTTGCGAATCGGAGATGGAAACGCCCGGGGCAGAATCGAAAACAGGCACGGGGGGGCGGGGCCGGGAAGAGAGCGAAACGGAAGGGGACCCTTCTAGGGGGCCGACCGGCCGGCGTAAAGACCAGGCTCCACGGGCCGACCCTAGGGCAACTGTGAACCCAGCCACCGCGAGGCGTTCTCCAACACCTGCAACGGCATCGGCTCGAAGTACACCCCGTAGGTCTCGTGGCCGGGTCGGAAATAGAAGACCTTTCCCTTGCCGAGATTCCAGATCATCCCGCTGCGGAATCGCTCGCCCGCCTCCCACCGCTCCTCGAACACCACCACGTCGGGAGCGGGCACGTGGAACGGTTCGTCGTACATCTCGGTGTGTGCCACCGTCCAGGTCTTGGGCAACCCACGGGCGATCGGGTGCTCGGGGACCCTGGTGATGATCGTCGACGGCTTGCCGTCGGGACGGTAGGCCGGAAAACAACAGTTGGGCAGCCTCAGGTTCACCTCGTAGCGACCGTCCTTGTTGCGGAAGAACGACGCCGCCGGTGTCAGTGAGGCACTCCGCTTGGGTGCGCGGTACAGGGGGGGATCGGGGGGCAGGAGCTTGAGCAGCGCCTTGGCACGGGCCTGGGCCGGCACCTGCCCCAACGCCTCCTCTTTCGCCCGCGCGTTCATCGCCTCGATGAATGGCGTCGACCAGTGCGCCGAGTGCAACGCGATCAGTGACAGCTTGCCGGCCCGGATCCGCTTGACGATCCGCTTCCCCTGGTCGGGCTTGACCAACCCCTGACGGACATGCCCCCACCAGACCAGCACGTCGCAATTGTCGAGCACCTTGTCGGAGATCCCCTGTCCGGGATCATCCAGCGAAACCGACTTCACGCTCAGCCCCGGGCGAACCGAAAGTGCCCTGGCGATCTGGTTGCCGAGGAAGTCGGGATAGGCCTGTTTCTGACGCGGCTGCCGTTCATCCCAGACGACGACACGAACCGGCCCCGACGCCTTCCTGGCCGCATCACGTGCCGGCTCGGCGGCATCGGTCCGCGGAACTCCACCGCCGAACAGCATCCACCCGCATACCACCAGTGCGATTCTTCCGCTCAGCCGGTTCATGTCGTCTCCTGGTCATCGGTCCGTGTCCGTTTCGCCGGAGCCGCCGAAACGCCCGCCAACCCTCCACTGACCCGAATCACCTCTCCGGTCATCCAGTCGGCCGCCGGACTGGCCAGCCAGGCCACCATCCGGGCGATGTCCTGGGGTTCACCCCAGCGTCCCAGCGGCACGGCGGTGCGAACCCGTTCGATCATCTCCTGCTCGGTGATCCCCAGGCTCTCGCTTCGCTGCCGCATCACCGAGCGGTTGAATTCGGTGTAGACCGGCCCGGGACAGACCGCGTTGACACGGACTCCGTAGGCCGCCAACTCGAGGGCCATCGTGCGCGTCAGCGAGATCACCCCCGCCTTGGCCACGTTGTAGGCTCCTGCCAGGGCCGCCGGGTTCTGGCCGTTGATCGACGAGATGTTCACGATCGCGCCGGATTCCTGCCGCTCCATGATCGCCGCCGCCGCACGGCCGCAATAGAAGGTCCCGGTCAGCGTGGCCGCCAACACCCGGTCCCACTCCCCGTCGGAGAGATCCGAGATGCGGTCGAGCTGCTGGCCGACCCCGGCGTTGTTGACCACCACGTCGAGTCGTCCGTTCTCGGCAGCGATCGACTCAAACACCTCGGCGACCGCTCGGCTGTCGGTCACGTCCAGCTGGACCGAACCCGCATCCAGCCCCTCGGCGACCAGACCTTCGGCGGCCGCCCGTGCCTTGTCGAACTGGACATCGGCCAGCACCACCTTCGCCCCGCCACGTGACAGCTCGGTGGCCATCGCCAGCCCGAGCCCCTGCGCCGCGCCGGTCACGACGGCCGTGCATCCGCTGAGATCAACGGGGGTCGGGGGCGGCGTCGGCATGGGACAGGACCCGTGCGAGAAAGAGGTCGGACCGGGACAGCATATCGTCACCGCCAACACCCGACCACCGGCCTGCTTGCGTCGCCGGTGATGTTGCCGGACAATCCGAGGCCGCCAATGACATCCCCAGCGAGGACAACGTGATGATCCGCCACCTGCTTGTCGCTTCGGTCGCCTTGGTCGCCGGACTGGCCGCCCCGATGCCCAACCCGGTTTCCCCCGACTTCAACGGCACACGCCCCATCGCCGCCGCCGACACCGTCTTCATCGCCGACATGACCTGGATGGAGGTTCGAGACGCGATGAAGGACGGCAAGGACACGGTGATCATCGCCACCGGTGGCATCGAACAGAACGGGCCGTACCTGGTCGCCAACAAGCACGGCGTGGTCCTGGAAGCGATGACCGAGTCGATCGCCCGCGCGCTGGGCAACGCCCTGGTGGCACCGATCGTCGATTTCGTCCCCGAGGGGGACATCAAGCCACCGACAGTGCACATGAAATACCCCAGCACCGTCAGTGTCCGCGAAGAGACCTACCGGGCCCTGCTGACCGACATCGTCGCCAGCTACAAGACCCACGGGTTCCGCCACATCGTGCTGATCGGCGACAGCGGGGGAAACCAGGACGGACTCAAAGCCGTCGCCTCTGCACAGGACGAATCCGCCAAGAAGGGGCCGAGGGTCAGCTTCGTTCCCGAATACTACAACTACGGCGACGTGGCGAAGTTCCTCGAAGACCACGGTGTCAAGCAGGTTCCCGAAGGCCTGCATGACGACTTCGGGATCACGGCGATCATGTCGACCGTCGATCCGGCCAGCATCCGGGCCAAGCAACGAAAGAAGGCGGGCAGGTTCACCATCAACGGCATCGACCTCTCGCCGCTGAAGAACACCCAGAAGTGGGGCCAGGCGATCATCAGGTTCCGCACCGACGTCAGCGTCAAGGCGATCCGGGCGGCACGGAAATAGCCTGGCCGTCGCTGCATCCGCCAGGCTGCAGCCCAACCGGCCCCACGATCCGGCATCCTGTAACTCCAGTCACAACCCCCAGATTCTGGTCACCCCCATGAGACGCCTCACGCTTCTCCTGCTCATCGGCCTCGGCGTTTCGGTCTCCGGAGCCGAGCCGACCGTGCGAATCGACACCCCCGTCACGCCCCCGACGTGGGCTTTGCTGGAGCGGCAGCTGCTCGACGCCAACGCCGCGGCCTGCCGCAAGTTCTTCGCCAGGTATTTCGACGAGCGCGGCTTCCTGATGTGCGTCGAACGCTGGGGCGGTGACGACGGACCCGACGACGCACCCGAAAACGTCGGCGGGTGGGCACAACTGCACGCCCTGGGCGGAGCCGACGACATCCTGACGATGTACCGCACGGCCTGGGAAGGGCACCTCCGGCAGTACACCCTGGCCAAGACGGTCGAGGTGCCGTTTGCCCGTGACGGGATGTACTACAAGGAATTCCCGGTCATGTTCGACTGGCAGCACAACGGCGAAGGCCTGCGACTGTTCAACCTCCAGGGACTCAGCGACTACCAGAACAACCGCTACCAGCACCGGGTCCGCCGTTACGCGGGGTTCTACATGAACGAGGATCCCGGCGCGCCCAACTACGACCCGAAGCACAAGGTCATCCGCAGCATGATCAACGGCAGCCGCGGACCGTTGATGCGAAAGGCGACCGGGCTGGACTGGGCCGGAGATCCGATCGACATCGAGAACCGCTTCGACTTGGGACACGGCGAACGGAACTACGCCGAGATGGTCGCTCACTTCAAGGACTACAACGACGTCGTCGGCGACCATCCGCTGAACCTGATCGCCACCACGCTGCCCCTGAACGCCTACCTGCTGACTGGCCAGCAGAAGTACCGCACCTGGCTGATCGACTACGTCGACGCCTGGGTCGACCGGATGAGGCGCAACGGCGACATCATCCCCTCCAACATCGGCCTCGACGGCACCATCGGCGGCGAAACCGACGGCAAGTGGTACGGCGGCACCTACGGCTGGGGCTTCACCGTCGTCGTTCCCCAGACCGGCGGACTGGCCCATCGCAACCGTCAGTACTGGGGCTTCGTCGGGATGATGAACGCCTACTTCCTGACCGGCGACGACAAGTACCTGGACGCCTGGCGGAAACAGACCGCCAGGGTCAACGCTCAGAAGAGGGTCATCGACGGACGGGACATGTACCCCCGGATGTACGGTGACGACGGCTGGTACAACTGGGTCCCCCAGCCCTACAGCTTCAACCAGCTCGAGATCTACTACCTGTCGATGAAGCCCGGGGATCGCCGGTACCTCGAGAACGACGCCTGGCTGAAGTTCCTCGACGGCGACAACACCTCCTACGCCGAACAGGCCTTGCGGACAGACCTGGCCGAGGTCCGACGTCGGGCGGCGGCGATGGACGGTGACACGACCACACCCGACACGCGGCTAGCCGACGATCCGGCCCAGTACAACCCGGCACAGGTCACGGCGTTGCGACAGTTGATGGTCGCCGGCCTCGATCCCGGACGCCGCGCCTCGGTCTGGCACACGCGACTGCGGTATTTCGATCCGGTCAAACGGCGGGCCGGGATCCCCGACGACTGTGCCGCGCTGATCGACCGCATGACCGACGACACCACCCGCGTGAGCCTGGTCAACACCAATCAACTGGAAGCCCGCGAGATGATCGTGCAGGCCGGTGCCTATGCCGAACACACCATCCGGGCCGTCCAGGTGGGTGACACCAGGATGACCTTCAAGGGTCCCACGCTGAGAGTTCGGTTGGCGCCCGGCGCCGGAGCCACCCTGACACTGACTGTCGACCGGCACTCCCGCATCCCGACCATGCATTTCCCCTGGCAGCGAAATTGAACCGGCGCCGGCTCATCGCCTCAGCCTGACCGTTCTCCCCGATCCCGGATGGTCCGAACCATGAAACGACGAGACTTCCTGACGTCCACCGCAGCCACCGCAGCCACCGCAGCCACCGTCGGCCTGGCAGGTTGCCCGGCGTCCGCGCCCCCGGTTTCGACGACAACCGCCCCCCCGGCCATCGGGCGGGCGGCCCAGGCCCTTGAGGCTCCGCCATCCGACAAGCCCGAGGTCAAGCTCTACGCCGGCACCCAGCGCAGTCCCACATCGGCCAAGATGCTGCAGTTCATCAAGCGGCACGGGGTGGATCACGTCTGCGGGTATCCACCGAACCCGCCGTATCCCAAACGGGGACACTGGACGGTCGAGGAACTGGAGAAGACTCGCGAGACGTGCGAGGCCCACGGTATCACGCTCGACATGGTCGCCCTCCCGTTCCTCAGCTCCAGCCACATCGACCGCGAAAAACGTGGTGGGATCATGCTGGGTAAGAGTCCCGAACGCGACCGTGACATCGACGACATTCACAAGATGACCGAAGCCTGTGCCAAGGCGGGCATCCCGGCGTGGAAATACAACATGAGCCTGCTGGGTGTGCTTCGGACCGAGCGGACCGCCGGCCGCGGTGGCTCGAGCTACAGCACCTGGAAACTGGAGCGGGCCAAGGCCGATCCCGAACTGACCCGGGCCGGGCGGGTGACCGAGGAGATGGCGCTGGAACGGATGCAGTACTTCGTCGAGCGGGTGATTCCCGTCTGCGCCGAACACAAGATCCGGGCCGCCTGCCACCTGCACGACCCCGGCACGCCGCCGGGGGGGTTCCAGGGCATCGAACGGCTGCTGGGCAACTTCGAGGGAATCAAGAAGTTCATCGCCCTCTCGGACAGTCCCTACCACGGCCTGAACCTCTGCCTGGGCTCGATGATGGAGAACCTCGAGAATCCCAACGAGGAGATCCACGAGGTGATCCGCTACTTCGGCAACAAGAAGCGGATCTTCAACATCCACTTTCGCAACATGATCGGGAAGCGGGGCGACTTCCGAGAGGTTTACCTGGACAACGGCGACATCGACATGCTGCAGGTGATGCGGACGCTGGTCGAGGTGGGCTACCAGTACATGGTGATGCCCGACCACGTGCCCCGACACGGAGATGACCCGGGCGGCCTGCAGGCATTCGCCCATTCCTACGGGTACATCGAAGCCCTGATCAGCGCGGTCAAGACATACGGCTAACGGAACCGGTTCCATGAGATCATCCCCCAAGTTCATCACCCGGTCTCTGGCGGCCGGACTCCTTGTGCTGGCTGCCTGCCACGGCACCACCGCTGCGGCGGACCCGGCTCCCAAGCCGACCCTGGTCTCGGTCACGAAGATCTGGGACCAGGCCCCGCACTGCGCCTTCACCGACCTGCTGCGATGGAAGAAACAGTGGTTGTGCTGCTTCCGCGAAGCCAAGGGGCACGGCGGCGACAACGGGATCGTCCGCATCATCACCTCGACCGACGGCGGCAAGTGGACGTCGCTGGCGACGATCAGGCAGAAGGGCATCGACCTCCGCGACCCCAAGCTCTCGGTTCATCCCGACGGACGCCTGATGCTGCTGATGGGCGGCATCGTCAACGTCGACGGCAAGTACCACACCCGGTCACCGCGGGTCTCGTTTTCTCACGACGGCCACACCTGGTCGCTGCCCAAGACCCTGCTGTCCGAGGATCACTGGCTGTGGCGTGTGACCTGGCACAAGGGGACCGGCTGGACCGTCTCGAAACTCAACGAGGGCCGCAAACCCCGCCGCGGCTTCCTCTATAAGACCAAGGACGGCCTGAAATACGATTATGTGACCGAGATGGAGACCGAGGGGATCAGTGAAACGACCCTGCGGTTCCTGCCCGACGAGACAATGGTGGCCCTGATCCGCCCACGCTGGATCGGTCTCAGCAAGCCCCCCTACCGGAAATGGACCTACACCGACATCGGCCAGGGCATCGGTGGCCCGAACTTCCTGCTGGCCCCCGATGGCAAGATGTGGGCCGCCGGACGCAAGTACGGCAAGGCCGCCAAGACGTCACTGGCGATAATGACGGGCACGACGTTCCAGCACGTGCTGGAACTGCCCAGCGGCGGCGACACCAGTTACCCCGGCATGGTGCTCCACGGCGGGCTGCTGTGGATGACCTACTATTCCTCCCACGAGGGCGGCAAGACGAGTATCTACCTGGCCAAGATCAAGCTGTAGCCGGCCTACTTGTTGGCAAAGCCCCACTCGGTGGCCTGGTACTGGAACGCCAACTCGGGGGTCTCGTACCGTCGCCCCTTCTCGGCCACGCTGTGCATGACCCGGTCGAGCACACCGGTGGTCATCAACGTCCGCTCGACCGGATAGGCCGGCCGGCCCGTGTGGAACATCTCCTCGATGGCCCGCAGCAGGTGTTCGAAGTGTCCGAAGGGCTTTCCTTCTTCGAGCCGGAACCAGACGGCGATCGGCTCCTTGCGTCCTTTCAGCTTCGCGGCGAAGCAGAACTGGTTGTTGAACCCGTTGGCCATGATGACCGACGAGCGGAGGCCGTCACGGTGTTCGATCAGGTAACCGACCCCGTGTTTCTCGGCAGACGGCCCGATCGGCTTGTCCGTTCTCAGCTTTGCCGGCAGCGACCCCAGCGCCGCCTCGAGCAGTTCCTGTGACCACCGCCCGGCCTTGCGGGCCTTGACCAGCGCATCGCCCTGGACCACCTGGACCGCTCCCACCCCGGACTCGCCTCCCTTGCGACGCTCGATCATGCATTGCAGCGTCTCGAGCGTGTGGAAGCCGTAGGCTTCGAGCCCGCCGTAACCGACCGCCATCGCCTCCTCGATCTCCACGCCCCGCTCCAGGGTCAACGACGGGTAGCGCCAACAGGTGGGCAACGACGACCCGGCCATGAAGGGAATCTTCAGTTTGCGAGCGGTGTTGACCATGTGCAGTGCGTCGGAGAACTTCCAGCCGAGATGCTTGTCAGAGAACACCGGGACCATCCGCCCGGCCTTCTGCATCGCCGCCACGATCTCGTCGAAGAACCTTCGCCGCGGATACATGTGCTGGCGGGTCATCTTGGTGAAGGGGTAATTGCCGTGCTCGCCGATCGACAGCACGCCCTCGATCCGATCGTCCCCAGCCGGCTGCAGGATCGCCTGCTCGATCGTCTTGACGATCGGGAACCCGTGCTTCGTGGAAAGCCCTCGGCTCAAGTCGCCCTTGGGGACCTGGTCGGTGTACATCGACACCAGTCGCAGATCGGGACCCGCCTTGCCGTCCTGCCGCCAGCCCTCGAGCACCTTGCCGACGATCACGTCGGCGTGTGCGTTGTTGCGATACTCGGTCACCACCGCCGCGACCGGAAGTTTTCGCCGTGCCGCCGCGAAGGCCAGGCCGCCGCCGGACGAGGCGA
>CAUZRQ010000189.1:0-9277 GCA_963582065.1 Planctomycetota bacterium
CACGCCCCCCAGTGCTCCCGCCCGGTGGGGGACGACAAGATCGATTTGACGAAGCCGCCGATCTTCGGCGTACGGCCAAATTCACTGATCACGATCACGAGTGTCTCCTCGATCGCACCCGTGTCGTGAAGGTCGTCGAGCAACGCGGACAGTGCGGCATCGAACGGCGGAAGCAAGCGGTTCTTCAGGCCCGTGAAATTGTCCTTGTGCGTGTCCCAGACTCCCGCCGGCCCGAGATTGGCCTGGACCATCGGCACCCCCGCCTGGATCAGCCGCCGGGCCAAAAGCAGTGATTGCCCCCACGTGTGACGGCCGTACTTGTCACGGCGGCTGTCGTCTTCCCGGTTCAGGTCGAATGCCTCGGCCAGCTTGCCGGACGTCAGCAAACGAAACGCCCGCTGCTGCTGTGCGGAATAACCGGCCTGGCTGGCTGCCGTGTCGAGTCGACGTCGTTGTTGATCGAACCTGTTGAGCAGGTTTCGCCTCAGGGACATCCTTCCGACCGACAATCCTTCGGCGAGCTTCAAAGAACCGGCATGGAATGTGGCCTTGTTCGGGTCGTCCTCGACCTGCATCGGATCGTACGCCGCACCCAAGAAACCACCGTTCTGCCCGGCGTACCCCATCGCTCCGTTCGTGATGAACCGCGGCAGGTGCACACCACTGGGCAGTTCGCTCCTGCCCGGAAGAACGTATTCCAGTCCGGCTGCGAAGCACGGCCAGTCGTTGCGCGTGTTGACCAGCGTGGTGCCGGGGGGCCGTTTGTCGATGCCACCCAGCATCAGCGGCGTAGCGTGCTCGTGAGCGCCTGCGATCGTCGTGAGTTCCATCGAACGGACAATCGTGAACTTGTCGGCACGTTGTGCCAACAGCGGCATGTGTTCACAGATTTGGGTGCCCGACACAGAGGTGGAAATCGGATCGAAGCTGCCGCGAAAGTCCGCCGGCGCGTCCGGCTTCATGTCGAATGTGTCGATTTGGCTTGGAGCGCCGGGCAAATAGACAAGCAGCACAGACCTGGCTGTGATCCCCTGCCGATCCATGATCGCATCAACGGGGACTTCCGCGCCGCACAAGCGAGGAAGCGTCAAACCGGCGACCGTCGAGAAGCCCACCTGCAATGCGGTCCGGCGAGTGAACGACAACCTGCGGCTTCCCGTGATGGTGCGGACTGGTCTGCTCCTGGCAGCTGCCAGCCATCATACATCGTTTTCGGACAGCTGCGGAACCTGGCCCCCACAGAGATCAGGCAAGATCGAAGCGATCCAGGTTCATCACCTTGTCCCACGCGGCCACAAAATCCTGCACAAACGTCTGCTCCGCGTCGTCACACCCGTAGACTTCCGCGATGGCCCGGAGCTGGGAGTTGGAACCGAAGATGAGATCGACAGATGTGCCGGTCCACTTGACCTCGCCCGTCCCGCGGTCGCGCCCCTCGAACACGTGCTCGCATTCGGCGGACGCCTTCCACTCGGTGTTGTTGTCGAGCAGGTTCACGAAGAAATCACTGGTCAGCGTCTCAGGCCGGCTGGTGAAGACACCGAGTCCGGACTGCCCGACGTTTGCGTTCAGCACCCGCATGCCGCCGACGAGAACCGTCATCTCCGGAGCGGTCAACCTCAACAGGTGCGCCCGATCCACCAGCTGCTCTTCGGCCGGCCTGGGGTGGCCGTTTCCGACGTGGTTGCGGAACCCGTCTGCGGTCGGCTCGAGCACGGCAAACGACTCGACATCAGTCTGCTCCTGCGACGCGTCGGTCCGCCCCGGTGAGAAGGGAACCTGCACATCGCATCCGGCATTTTTCGCAGCCTGCTCGACGGCCGCGCAACCGCCCAGCACGATCACGTCAGCAAGCGAAACTGCCTTCCCGTCGGACTGGGAACCGTTGAACTCCGCCTGGACCTGCTCCAGCGTCTCGAGCACCGTCGCCAGTTCGGCCGGACTGTTGACTGCCCAGTCCTTCTGCGGTGAGAGACGAATCCGCCCGCCGTTGGCTCCGCCGCGTTTGTCGGTATCGCGGTACGTCGCCGCCGACGCCCAGGCGGTCGAGACCAGTTGAGAAACGGACAGTCCTGATGCGAGGAGCTTCTCCTTGAGAGCAGCGATGTCCTGATCGCCAATCAACTCCGGATCCGCATCGGGGACGGGGTCCTGCCACAACTGCGGCTCGGGAACCAACGAGCCGAGGCACCGCGAGACGGGCCCCATGTCGCGGTGCGTCAGCTTGTACCAGGCCCTGGCGAAGGCATCTGCGAACTCGTCAGGGTTCTCGTGGAAACGCTTTGATATCGGCCCGTAGATCGGATCCATCTTCATCGAGAGGTCCGTCGTGAACATCATGGGGGCGTGCTTCTTCGACGGATCGTGAGCATCCGGAACGGTGTCCACCGCAGATGCATCCGTGGGAGTCCACTGCGTGGCACCGGCAGGACTCGTCACCTGCTCCCACTCGTAGCCGAACAGGTTGTCAAAGTAGTTGTTGTCCCACTTTGCCGGCTCGGTGGTCCATGCGCCCTCCAATCCGCTGCTGATCGTGTCGCCGGCTTTGCCGCTGCCAAAGCTGTTTTGCCATCCGAGGCCCTGCTCCTCGAGACTGGCCCCTTCCGGTTCGGCACCGACGTACTCATCCGCATCAGCGGCGCCATGGGCTTTGCCGAATGTGTGTCCGCCGGCAATCAGCGCAACGGTCTCCTCATCATCCATCGCCATGCGGGCGAACGTTTCCCGAATGTCCGTTGCTGCAGCGACCGGATCCGAATTGCCGTTAGGCCCCTCAGGATTCACGTAGATCAGCCCCATCTGAACTGCCCCGAGCGGATCTTGGAGATCGCGCTCACCGCTGTAGCGTTCGTCCCCCAGCCACTCACTCTCAGGACCCCAGTAAATGTCCTCCTCGGGCTCCCAGACGTCTTCCCGTCCGCCGGCAAATCCGAGCGTCTTGAATCCCATCGACTCCAGGGCACAGTTCCCGGTAAAGACCATCAGGTCGGCCCAGGAGATCTTCCGGCCGTACTTCTGCTTGATCGGCCAGAGCAGCCGGCGGGCCTTGTCGAGGTTCACGTTGTCGGGCCAGCTGTTCAGAGGCGCAAAGCGGAGTGTGCCGGAACTGGCGCCGCCGCGGCCATCGGAAATGCGATAGGTGCCGGCGCTGTGCCAGGCCATGCGAATGAAGAACGGCCCGTAGTGGCCGTAGTCGGCCGGCCACCAGTCCTGCGACGTCGTCATCACCTCGTCGATGTCCTGCTTCAGGGCATCCAGGTCGAGCGTCTTGAACTCCTCGGCGTAGTCGAAGCCATCCTCCATCGGATCCGACAGCGACGAGTTCTGGTGCAGAATCTGCAGCTTCAACTGGTTCGGCCACCAGTCTCGATTCGAAAAGGCCCCGGCCGCCGTATGTCTTTGAGAGGCGCCCATCGGGCACTGACCGTTGCTGTTCATGTTGTCTCCGATCGCTTCTGAGAGGTGGTTTCCAGCACCGAGCGCGCGAGGGGCCGCTTCACGGCTGGACTGTGTTGAATGAGAGAACCCTGGGTCCAGGGCGAAACTGTGTTGTGCCGAACCGGCATCGCGGAGTCAAGCACACCACCTGACATCGCGGACAGGGCAGGAGCCTGACAGTCGGGCAACTATGCCCTTGGTGGTGGTTGTAGTCAAGACGCCGGCAGTCCATCACCGTCAACAGCCTGGACGACCAGCCCCGGCGGTCGCAGCGATTCCCGCACCCCGGATCCCACACAAAACCAACCGTCCGTCGAGGGGGTTTGGAGATTGATGGCGCATGTTGCAGTTCGGCAATGCCTTATGCAATTGGGCGACGCTGGCGTCGGTAACTTTGGTAGCATTTCGCTCGAGTTTCTGCAGCGAGGCGAAAAAGAACCGGAGAAGAAAGATGCCCATCGCAAACACGTCCGATCCATCCTTCCCTGGCATGAGTGATCGTTTTACCCGTCGCGGTCTTCTCCGTGCGGCAGCAGCGGCGTTCGCTCTGCCCAAAATTGCTTCCGCGGCCGCGGGGCGTTTGGAGAAACCGGTCCGGATCGGGCTGATTGCCGATCTGCATCATGACGTGATGCACGATGGCCTTGCCCGCACGGCGGCATTCGTGAAAGCAATGGCGGCTCGTCGACCCGATGCGATCATGCAATTAGGAGACTTCGCCTATCCCAACGCGAACAACAAGAAGGTGATCAACCTGTTCAACGGGGCCCACGAACGTTCGCTGCACGTCATCGGCAATCACGACACGGACTCCGGACACACGAAGAAACAATGCCTCGACATCTGGGGGATGCCCCGTCGCTACTATGCCCAGAACATCGGTGGGCTGTGGCTGTTGGTCCTTGATGGCAACGATCGCGGATCGCCGACCGACAAGGGCGGCTACCCTTCGTACGTCGGCAAAGAGCAGACGAAGTGGCTCAAGGAACAACTGGCGAGCCTGGAAGGACCGGTGATCGTTGTTTCGCATCAGCCGCTCGCTGGTGCATGGGCCGTCGACAATTCGAAAGAGATACAGGGCATCCTGGGCGAAGCATCGGACAAAGTCCTGTTGGCTATCAATGGACACTCTCACATCGATGACGTGCTGCGTTACAAGAAGGTCACGTACATGCACGTGAACTCCGCCTCGTATCAATGGGTCGGTGGTGACCATATACACGACAGCTACTCAAAGGACGTCCACGCCAAGCATCCTTTCATCGCTTACACATGTCCTTACCGCCATTCGCTTTTTGCCACGCTGACGGTCGATCCGAAAAGCCTGACGATTCGTGTCGAAGGACGGCAGAGCGAGTGGGTGGGCCCATCGCCCGCCGAACTCGGCGCGGACCAGGACCCCACACTTACCGACGGTGAACAAATTGCCCCACGAATCCGCGATCGCCGGGTCAAACGAATCGCAAAATGATCGGGGTCATTGGCCCCCGGACATTTCGACTCACCGATCTTCTACCCCTATTTGAAAGACCCCGATGATTTTCTCCAGCTCGAGACTTCACCTGGTGAGCATCTGCGTGGTGATGGTTGCCACGCTGTCATGTGGCACCTGTTTGTTGGCGGCTGAAAAGATCGGCGGCACACTTCGACCCGACAACCCGAAGTTGGTCAAGCTGCCTATCGCCTGGCCCAACGGAGACGAGGCCACGATGGTGGTTTTTGGTGACCGGCTCTTGATGCTGAGCAGTTACCGGAAAATCGGTGGCGGAGAGATGTATCTCAGGGTCCACGATTTGGTCACCAGCGATGAGATTTCCCGCTTTGGACAGGACTTTTCGTTTGCCTGTGGATTCGTCAACGGCAAAGAGCTGAACATGTTCGCGACCAAAACCTCGGAGAAAGAGTGGACAAAAGATGTTTATCGCTTCCGGACAACGGACCTGAAGACCTGGAAGAAGGAAATGGTGCTGCCCCGCATAGGGAAGAAGCACATTCTCAACACTTCCGTGTGCAGAGACCCGAAAGGGTACCTGATGGCTTATGAATCAGATGGTCCGACGGGCTGGGAGACGTGGCTGGCTCGGTCCAGAGACTTGAGCAGATGGGACAGGACCAACGGTTTGAGATTTGTCGGGGTGGTGTTTGCCAACCCAACGATCCGCCACGTGCCGCCTTATCATTACTTGATGTTTGGCACGCATCGAACGGCGTCTCCGATAACGGATTACGAGTATCACCTCGATTCGACCCGTTACGTCACTGCGCTGATGCGGTCAAAGGACCTGGTCACCTGGGAACTCAGTCCCACCAAGTACCCGATGCTCGATGCTGCCGTCGGCGAAGGCATCAACAATACCGACGCGGATTTGTTCGAGTACCAGGGCCATGCCTACATCTATTACATCACCGGAGACCAGAAGACCTGGGGTGCCGGGAGATTGGCGATGTATGCCGGCACCATGAAACAGTGTCTCGAGGCGCACTTTCCGGCAAATATCCCAATGGTGAAATATGACGCCCGAAAGGCGAAGTTCACCTATCCCAAAAAGAAGTGATGTGGCCAACGCGCATCGCATTCGCTGAGCTGCAGGATGCCGAACGCTCAACGAGAAGAACGGCCGCTGACAAACCGAAACGAGTACAGATCGGCGTCTTTGACCTCGAACCGCACCCGAACCGGCTTCTCGGCAAACGGACCGTTCCCGTCCGTATTCCAGGTGACGTACTTCGCGATCTCGTCACCCTCGAGCGGGTCGCAGTCATCCGCCGAGAAATTGGCCAGCGGGCGGCCGTCGGCGTGCTGGATCTCGACCCGCACGTGGCCGCTGGGACGGGCCAGGTAGTTGATCTCCAGTCGTCCGCCGGCGACCCTCAGTGGCCGCGTGGTGAGTTGCCCGCCCCGCTTGCCGCCGCGGAGGGCCACGAAGCCGTCGACGCGGTACGTGAAACGCCTCAGCCGGGTGTCGCTTCCGGAGAGGTAAGACTCGGAGGCATAGACGGAGTACTCGCGGTCGTTGCCGGGCGTCGCCACCAGGCCCCAGGCCAGGTAGTTGCTGCGGTTGCCCTTCCGGTCCTTCGGCGCATCCTCGGGAATCACCGGCTTGTCCCACCGCTTGAACTTTCGCCCGTCGCGGCTGGCCATCAGGATCGGCTCCACGCGGTTGCCTTCCTCGGGCAACAGGCGGGTCGGGAATCCGATCAGGATCTGCGGCGCGCGGGGACACGACATCACCGCGTTGGTGTACAGGTGCTGCTCGCCGATGTCGTCGGTGTATTCGAGCAGTTGCGGCTCGGTCCAGCTTGTCCAGTTCAGGAAGTTCTTCGACGTGCCGGTCATGATCGACCGGAATCCCCCGTAGGCGGGCCGGCCACCGACGACAAGCTCTCCGCCCGGCTTTCGCAGAACGCGGACGCGGTGGTATTCGCGGTACAGCCCCGCGTACGGGTCCCAGAACGCCGCGTTCTGCGAATCGAAGTCGCCCTTGGTGATCAGCGGACCGTCGCTGATTGACCACCGGATGCCGTCAGGCGACGTGTAGGCGAAGACGGTCATTTCGCCTTGCACGGCGTAGTGCGGCCTGCCGGTCCTGTGAACCTGCGAGAGGGCCTTGTAGCGCGCCTCGGGCCGGCAGTTCGGGCTGGTGTCCTTGAAGGGAGTGAAGCAGTGGGCACCGGCCCCCGCCCACACGATGTTGTTCTCTTTGGAGCCCCCGAACTTGACCAGCCCCAGCTTCGGCTTCGTCCAGTGGATGGCGTCCCGGCTCTCGGCGTAGCAGACCACCTGGCGATGTGTCTGATCGCGGAGCTCACGGCTGTAGTTCGAGCCACGGTAGTACATCCGGAAGATGGCCTTGCCGGACGCATCCGTGTCGCCAAACACCGTGTAGTAGGCACAGGTGTTGCCCTCCCACGGTTTGCCGGTGACCAGTGCCACCTCCCGCGGCACCGGCTGCTGCAGCTCGAGCCGGGCGTCGCCTTCGATCTTCTCGATGACGTGGTCATCCACAAACAGCTCACGGTGCGAGCCAATGTCGATCGGCTCGGCGGCCGTGCAGACAAGAGAGACACAGCTGACCACGCAAAAGGCCGGCATGAACCTCCGCAAGAACAGCTTCGACATGTCTTTGATCCTGAGGCCTTCCGCGGGCCCAATCTCGTAACTCCGAGGTCGCTCAACGCTTATCGAACATGCTACAGGACGTGGGAGTGTCCTGGGAGTGGACTGACGACGCCAAGAGACGGAGTTCGCAGCTGGAGGGTATCCTGCAAGTCTTGCCCGACCCACTCGCTGTTCGGTTTTCTTGAAGAAACCACCAGGCGGCAAGCGTGTAGTAGTTCAGTGAAGCATCGAGAGCGCACTCGCGGTGAGGATGGAGCGTTTTGTCGGACCTTCTGACGGAGATTTATCGCAGTCAACGGCAGGGCCTTTTCTCGGTTGCCCTGGCGATTACCGGATCACGCCAACAGGCAGAGGACGCCGTTCATGAGGCGTTCTGCAAATTGGTTGATCGCAAACCGCCGACGGGAGACGCCGTTCCTTATGTCTTCAAGACGGTACGAAATGCGGCGATCGACATTCATCGCCGGGAACGACGAGACCGAAAACTGTCGGAATCGTTGTTCAACGGTTACCTCCCGCCAGCAAAGCCAACCGATCCACAAAGTGAATTGCTCAGTGCGGAACGTGATCAGATCTTACGTCAGGCAATCGACAATCTGTCAGACAACGAAAAAGAAGCAATTGTGCTCAAAGCGCTCGCAGGATTGACCTTCCAACAGGCTGGCGAAGTGGCAGGAATCCCAGCCAAGACAATTGCGACCAGATATCGGCGAGCCCTGGAAACCCTTGAGACTCGGTTACGAGGTGACACATGAGCCAGGACGTAAAACTCCCCGTCGAAAAGCTGTTGAGCCAGATGGCGGTGCAGCAGCCGTCCACCGAGCTGGACAGCGTGATTCTCGAGATGACTGGACAGCAATCGCCCGACAGTTCCGCTGCAGAGACGGTGACGGGTTTTGGTTGGCAGGCCCTCGCGGTGACCTCGCTGGTGAGTGTACTGGTTGGCACATCGATCGGCTGGTGGATTTCGGATGGCCAAACACCTGCCCCCGTTGTGCCAAACTCACTTTCACAGACATCCGCGGCTTCTGCCGGGACACCCGCATTGGACACCGAATCCCCTTCCGCTCGATCGTCGTTGCGTGAAAGTGATGTCTCGCCACTACATGGCCAGGCAGCCCAGGTCACGTACGAGGGATTTCATCTGCGCGATGACATTGGTCCATCGCGCACCTACCGGTTGCAGAAATCAAGCGGTTTGCGACGAGACCGTACATTGCCCGTTCGCAAAACGGCTGTCATCCCTTCGCAGGAGATCTAAGGATCTTTCTGCAGAAGGACCCCGCGACCTGAACCACTTGTGAGAAAAATGCCATGTCAATAACCAGGCGCACCTTGGCTTTCGCTGGAACGGCCTGCTTCGCTGGCTCCCTCTTTCTCTATTCTCAAACGGATTCACTCGGACAAGCGCCCAAATCTGATCAACCAGCCGACCCGGCGACCGGTAAAACAACCGCCGAGTCGGAGGACCTGGAGATCCAGATTCGCAAAGACAACGACAAGCCCGCTCGGATCGAGGTGAAACGCAATGGAAAGCAGTGGTCGGTCACCGAGAAAGAGATCGACAAGCTGCCCGCGGCGATTCGGCAACGCGTTCGTGAAGCGCTCAGACGCAGCGGCCAGGGCAAGAACGGAACCGCTTCGCCGATTACCCGACAGGTGATGAAGACGACACTCGGCGTTCATGTCGACCGAGTTGGCCGCGCACTACAAAAACAA
>CAUZRQ010000190.1:0-9214 GCA_963582065.1 Planctomycetota bacterium
GGGGCAGGGGCAGGGGCAGGGGCAGGGGCCGATTGGTTGGGCGAGGGCCAGTTGAGCGGTGTGGTGGAGGAGGTACCTCGAGGGGGTGAGATCGAGAGGTGTTGCTGGTGGGGTCCGGCGGTGGCGGCGCCGGCGGTGTCGAGGGCCGTCTTGGGGTCGACTCTCAATGACGTCTCCAGCGGCAGGCCCAGGAAGGTGGTGCGGATGGTCGAGAGCACCATTCGGTAGTGCTGCTGGCTATCCTGGAACCTCACTTCGGCCTTGGTCGGGTGCACGTTGACGTCGGCCAGTTGGGCAGGCATTTCGAGGAACAGGAACGCGACCGGCTGTCGTCCGACCATCAGCAGCCCACGGTACGACTCGGTCAGGGCGTGGCTGAGCGATCGGTCCGAGATCGGGCGACCGTTGAGGAACAGGTACTGGCCCTTGCGGCTGGACTTGGTCTGGCTGGGGTGGCCCACGTAGCCCCACAGCCGGCAGTCGGCCGATTCGTTTTCGATCCAGATCAGCGACTCGGCCAACTCGCGGCCGTAGAACAGTTCGAGTCGATCGAAGAGCTGATCGGTGGGGGGCAGGTCGAAGACGTCTCGTCCGTTGTGAGTCAGCGACATGTGCAGCCGAGGGTGGGCCAGAGCGGTCCGCGTGAACTGCTCGACGATGTGACCGAATTCGGTGGCGGCTCGCTTGAGAAACTTGCGTCGGACGGGGGTGTTTTCGAACAGGCCGGTGATGTCAAACGAGGTTCCCGGTGGTCCGGAGGCGGGTTGAGGTGCAAGCACGTCGCCGTAGTCGACAATCAACTCGGTCCCGGCGATCGCATCGGCGGTGCGGCTGCGGACGATGAAGCGGCTGACCTCGGCGATCGACGCCAGGGCCTCGCCCCGGAACCCCATCGTGTGGACCCCGAACAGGTCCTCGGCCGTGCGGATCTTGCTGGTGGCATGAGCGGCGACGGCCAGCAGGATGTCGTCCGCTTCGATCCCCTCACCGTCGTCGACGACCCGGATCCGCTGGCTGCCTCCCTCCTCGATCTCGACATCGATCCGGGTGGCCAGTGCGTCGACACTGTTTTCGAGCAGTTCCTTGACCACGCTCGCGGGCCGTTCAATCACCTCGCCGGCGGCGATCTTGTTGACGATCCGAGCGTCGAGTTGCCGGATACGGGGCATCGGCTGCTGCGGCTCCTTCCTGCACCGCACAGTCCAGGTCCTGCAAACCGGCGGTGTGACTCCTGTGATACCGCTGCAGACGGGGAATCGCAATGGGTGGGGGGTGTTGCGATCGGGACTGGCACCCCCGCCCAAGGGGCGGGGCGAGCCAGTCCCTGGGGGTGGGCCGGTTTGCCACGTTGAGGCAAGTTGACTACTCTTCCAGCCCCGCGGCCTTTGCCGAGATCCCCAGAGACACCCCGGGCAGATGATCGGACGCATTCCCGAGACCCAGTTCGATCTCCGGTTCCGTATCGGACCGATCCCGGTCCGCGTGCACCCGATCTTCTGGCTGACCGGGGTGATCATCTGCTGGGGGGCGTACCAGCACGATCCCCCGATGCTGATGATGGCCGTGGCGGCGGTCTTTCTCAGCGTGCTGATTCATGAACTGGGTCACGCCACGATGACCCGGCTGTTTGGTTGGCCCTCGGAAATCGTGCTGGGTTTCTTCGGAGGCTATGCCACCACGGCTCGGACGTCGACGGGCCGCAACCTGGCCGTGCTCTTTGCCGGCCCGGGTGCGGGTTTCGCCTTGGCCGCCTTGGCGTACGTGGCTCTGAGGGTGGGGGTCGAGATGCCCGAGCGGGTTCGCGCGACGCTGGGGTTCCTTCTGTTCATCAACATCGCCTGGTCGCTGTTGAACCTGATCCCGGTGCTGCCGTTGGACGGGGGCCAGATTGCACGCGAGATCCTGGTCTGGTTCAGTCCTCGCCGAGGCGAACAGTGGGCGATGTTGCTCTCGGCGGTCGTCGGAGCGGTGGCCGCTGCGGCCGGGTACATCCTGCTGCACCAGATGTTCCTGGCCATCTTCTTCGGCCTGTTCGCCTACCAGAACTTCACCGGCTGGCAGATGCTGCGTCGCGGCGGCTGGTCGTAGCGGGCTAGAAGCCCAGGCCGTAGCCGGCCAGTTCCGAGGTGGCGACGGTGCCGTCGGTGATCTCGAACATGCCCGGGAACTGCTTGGCCCATTGGCGGTTGGGTTCGGGGCAATACTGCCGCCCGTTCCCTTCGATCGCCTGCACTCCGGGGATGCGGGCGGCGAGGCTGGCCGAGTGCAGGAAGCTGGCACCCGGGCAGGTCAGGTCCTGGACACACAGGAACATGTCGAATTTCTGTGCGGCGGCGGCCAGCAGCAGCGAATCGGTCTGCCCCTTGCATGCCTTCAGGGCCACACCGCTGTAGCCCTGCTCGCGGCACAGCAGCAGCGAGTCGTAATCGACAAGTGCCTCGTCGATCACCACCGGCTTGATCGCAGCCGCCTCGTGCATCTTCACATCGGGGTTAGCTTTCAGGTCGCGGCTGGTCGGCTGCTCGATGTACTGGATCCGATCCCAGGCCGACTCGGATCCCTCGCGGACCTTGGCCAGGAACGCGAGCACGTACTCGACGTTCTCACACTTCTCGTTGAAGTCGGTCGAGTAGTACCACTGGTCGCAGCCGCGGTCGGCCTGGGCCTGGGCGGTGACCGCTTCGATGGCGAGCACGCGGTTGACGTCCCAGTCGAGATCGTCGCCGTTGAGCTTGATCTTCAGGTGAGTCAACCCGTCCGCGGCGATCCATTGGGGCAGCGTCTCGGGCAGCCCATCGTTGATCGGGGACTCGACATCGGCGTCGGTCAGCGGGTCGAGTGCACCGATGAGATGATAAAGCGGCAGGCTCGGCTTGGGGTCTCGCAGGGTGTACGCGTCGAGGTACTCGCCGGCGAACTGTTCGTCGAGGTATTCGGAGAGGTCATTGACCATGAACTCGGCCGAGAGTGTATTGAAGGCATTGACGCCGTTGATGCGACCAAAGGCATCGTGCACCGCCGCGTCGGCCGGGCTGGCGGCGACCAGTTGAGCCAGCTCGGGGATCGCCTCATCGAGTCCCTGTTTTTGGGCGACGGCCCGGCCCAGGTGATGGTATTCGGCCGCGAGCCCGAACATGATGTCCATCGGGTGTCCGAATTCCGGGTAGCTGCCCACCAGCGCCACCACCCTCACGGCGAACTCGGCCATCGCCGCCTCGGTGGCGTCGGGTGAAACGTCCGCCGAGGGCCAGGCCCAGATGTTGCCGATCGGCATAGAGCCGTAACCGGTCGAGTAGTCGCCCCTCGAGTTTTCGACGGTCACCTCGACGTTGATCAGCGTCGTGCTCTCGGTGACTCGCCCGCCGAACTTCAGGGGAGTCCGGAATGCCACCGCTTCAAAATCGCAGGTGGCCTCGATGATCCGGATGTCGGTCAGCTTGCTCATTGGTCTCCGCGGAGGGCAACTCGTCAGCCCGTGTCGGTTACTCGAGTGGGAATCTCGACCAGTGATCGTACCGACAGCGGTGGGGGCGTACAACAACCCGAGTTATCCACCGCAGCCCAGTTCGCGATACACCAGCTCCGAGGCCACCCGGGCGGTGCCCAGGCAGTCACGAATCGATCCGCCGCGGGTCAGCACACAGCAGAGGGGTCGGCCGGTGGCAATCCGGCTGCCGGGGTGGGGGATGTCGGCCAATCGCCAGCCCGAGTCGCCACGGGGCAGGCTGACGACCTGGATCTCCGAGGGAGCAAACAGCACGACCTTGCCGTAGACCGCGCCAGCCTCGGCTTCGGCCTCGGCAAACGGCGCCACACCGGGCTCACCAAAGGCCTCGAGGTGCCTGCCGATCATCGATCGCCCACCGGCCATCTCGATCACCTCCGCAGAACCGGTATAACGCGGGTTGATCTCGATGGGCCACGCACGGTCGTCGTCCAGGATCAGGTCGATTCCGAACAGCCCGATCAACCCCGACTCACCGGCCAGCACGTTGGCCAGTCGAGCCACCGAGTCCTCGAGCGCGGTCGAGAGCGGCAGCGGGCCGATCGATCCGCACCAGGCAAAGTCCGCGGCATGCAGCCAGTCGGCTCCGACCAGTTGGCCGGTCACGCCGAGTACCCGGGCCGAGGCTCCGTCGGCCAGGCAGAGTGCTGCGGCCGCTTCTCCCTCGACACGCTGCTGGAAGACGACATCGTGACTCGAGGCCGTCGTCGAGAGGGTCCAGGGGCTGACCCCTGAACCTCCGGCACTGTCACGACGTCGGAGCATCCAGCCGGATCCGCGAGGGGGCGGCTGGTGTGCGGTCCGAATCTCGGGGCACGGCAGGCCGTGCAGCTGACAGGTTGATGCGACCCAGGCCGGATCGCGGACCCGGCCGAGTACCTCGGCCGGGTTGCCCCACAGCGGTCCGTCCTCAGCCAGGCCGTTGACCACATCGAGGTGGTTTTCCAGGGCTCCGGTGTAGACCCGGGGGCTGCGGGTGCTGGAGTCTTGGGACTGCAGCGTCGCGACGGCATCGAGCAGTCCGCCGGGATAGTCGCTGACGGCGATCGCCTCGGCCACCTCGAGCAGGTCGGTGTCGGCGAAGAGGTCCGCACACAGTGGCCGGCAACCGGCTCGCACCGCCGACCACGCGGCGGCGCGGGTGCTGGCTCCGACCAGGACCAGCGACGGTGCTGAGTCGGGAGGTCTCGACGGTGCGGCCAGGGGGTTGGTGGTGAGCATCGGACGCGGTCAACCAAACGGGGAGCCAAACGGGGAGCCAAACGGGGAAAGGGGGGATGTCGCGTGCTGGCAATTCCCGAGGCGACGTGGTATCTAGATCGCCTGAGGATACCGCAACGCGGGGAGCCGGACAGGCCGACGGTCCTGCAGAGATTCACACCATTCGAGGAGACCACACGATGTCGATTTTTGTTGGCGAAGCCCTGGTGGGCGATGGAAACGAAGTTGCTCATATCGACCTCCTGATCGGCGACAAGGCCGGACCGGTGGGGACCGCGTTCGCAAACGCCCTGGCCCGCCAGTCGGCCGGTCACAGCAACCTGCTGGCCGTGCTCGAGCCCAACCTCGCCGTCAAGCCCGCCACCGTGATGATCTCCAAGGTCACCATCAAGGGAGCCGGCCAGGCCGTGCAGATGTTCGGCCCGGCCCAGAAAGGCGTCGCCAAGGCGGTTGCCGATTGCCTGGCCGCAGGGACCATCCCCGCCGAGCAGGCCGAAGACCTGGTCATCGTCTGTGGAGTCTTCATTCACTGGCTGGCCGAAGACAACGCGAAGATCGAGTCGTACAATTACGAGGCGACCAAGTTGTCGATCGAGCGGGCGATGGCCGGTGAGCCGTCGGCCGCTGAGGTCGTCGCCAAGAAGGACTCCGCCAATCACCCGTTCCAGGCCTCGAACCTCGACGGCGGCGGAGACGATGACGGTGACTGTGCTGGTGACGACGCTGGTGACGACGCTGGTGACTGTGCTGGTGACGACGCTGGTGTCGACGCCGGTGACTGTGCTGGTGACGACGCTGGTGACTGTGCTGGTGACGACGCTGGTGTCGACGCCGGTGACGACGGCGGTGAGCAGGGTGGCGACGACGGTGGTGAGCAGGCTCGCGAGTAGTTCACCTCGACGCTGCTGCGAATGACGCGTCCACGCTTCGCCCGGTTCTCAGTTCCACTGAGGACCGGGCGGTTTTGTCTTTGGTGAGGGGTCTCTTGCGATGAAGTCGATCCTGGTGCAGCTGGACACCGATGTGCAGCCGAGCGTGTTCGACCGCGTGGTGGCCGTGGATGCGGGTGTTGAGCAGTTGTTTGCCTACGGAGGTATGACGCCCGAGACGGTGGAATCGCTGGTGTTTGGAGCAATTTTCACTCGCGGCATCCCCGACCTCTCCAGCACGGCCATCTTTGTCGGGGGCAGTGACGTATCGGCAGGCGAGAGGGTATTCCAGGCGGTGCAGGATGCGTTTTTCGGCCCGATGCGGGTGTCGGTGATGATGGACTCCAACGGGTCCAACACCACCGCTGCCGCGGCGGTCTTGAGGGCGCGGCGTCACGTGACGCTGGCCGGCTCGATCGCCGTGGTGCTCGGAGCGACCGGTCCGGTCGGGCTGCGTGCGGCCGAGCTGCTGGCTCTTGAGGGTGCTCGAGTCCGGGTGGGCAGTCGCAGTGCCGAGCGGGCCGAGGGGACCTGCGAGTCGATTGCCGCTCGTGTTGAGGGTGCGGAGTTGGAACCCGTGGGGACCGCTGACGCCGCAAGCGTGGCGGGGGCCCTGGAGGGTGCGTCGACGGTGATTGCCGCGGGAGCGACCGGGGTGCAGTTGATCTCGGCCGAAACGCTGGCCGCCGCCGGCGACCTGCAGGTCGCCATCGATCTCAACGCGGTCCCCCCGCTGGGGATCGAAGGGGTCGAGATGACCGACAAGGCGGTTGAGACGGCCGGGGTGGTTCGCTATGGGGCGATCGGGGTCGGCGGCACCAAGATGAAGATCCACACCGCGGCGCTGAAGCGGCTGTTTGACGCCAACGACCTGGTGCTCGATACCGAGGCGATCTATCGGATTGGCGAGTCGTTGGAGGGTTGAGCGGAGCGTGGTGGAGGGCTGGAGATCAGCGAGAATTCGGGTTGTTGGTTCCGAGTCTTTGCACTACATACCCGGCCCACTCGAGTAATCTCACTCGTCTCCCACTTGATCCTCCTCCGTGAGACCCGCCATGGCGGTCCTCCTGCGTGATCGACTGCTGCGCCCTGAAGGTGTGGCCGGGCTGTTGATCGTGTCGATGATTGTGTCTTCTGGGGGCTGCCAGGGCGGTCCGCTGATTCGAGGCCAGTCACCCTCGGCGACCGCGCCGCCGCGACTGCTGGCGACTCCGCCGCCGGAAACCACTCAAGAGACTCCCGATGTCTCCGAGGCGGCCGCTGCAGCCATCGCCGCTGCCACCTCCACCGCAGCCGCCACCGCAGCCACCGCAGCCTCCTCGTTCCCGGTCACCGATGTCCGAATCGAGGGGAACGATGCGATCAGCGAACCGGATATTCGTCGGCTGCTGCGTGTGCAGGCCGGTCGGCCTGTGACCGAGGCCCAGGTGCGTCGAGATGTTCGTCGGCTGTTTGGAACGAGGTGGTTTTTCAGTGTCGAACCGATCTACCGCACCGATCCCAAGAATCCTGCCGGACGTCAGTTGGTCTTCCGGGTCGTCGAGCGACCGATGATCCGCGCGATCCGCTTCGACGGCAACAAGCGGATCGACGACAAGGATCTCTCCGAGGCGATTGGTCTGCGGGCGGGGAGTCCGTTTGACATCAGTGCCAACCGCGAGGCGGTGCGGAAGCTCGAGACGGTCTACCGTGACAAGGGTTTTCCGTTTGCCAAGGTCCAGCTTGCCTCGGGCAGCCGTCGTAGCGAACGCGACGTGGTGTTTCGGATCGACGAGGGTCAGAAGGTCCTGGTGGCCGACGTCACCTTTGTCGGCAACAGGTACGCCTATGCCACCGCCGGAATCCTCAAGACCAAGATCACCACCAAGCGGGCGATGTTCGGCTTCGACTTCTTCGGTGGCAAGTTCGACCCCAAGACGATTCCCCAGGACAAGCAGGGCCTGTCCGACTACTACCGTGGGCTGGGGTTCTTCGACGTCAAGATCACGCACAAGGTGCTGACCGGCGACGTGATCTACAACCCCCTGAGGCTCGGTGATGCCAACCTGACGATCGAGTACACGATCGACGAGGGTCGGCAGTACACCGTCCGCAGCATCACGCTGAGGGGCAACAAGGTGTATTCGACCAAGCAGCTTGCCGCGGACCTGGAATTGGTTCAGGGCGAGCCGTTCAACCAACGGCATGTGGCCACCGACGCCCGGCTGATCAAGGAAAAGTACGGACGCCTGGGTCGGCTGTTCGCCAGGGCCGATCCGCTGACACGTTTTGACGACCGGGCTCCCGGAGTGGTCGACGTGATCTACGAGATCGACGAGGACCGTCCCTACCTGATCGGTCCCATCGATGTGCACTTTCACGGCGATTATCCTCATACCAAGGAAACCGTCGTCCTGAATCGGCTGCTGTTCCAGCCCGGTGAACTGGCCGATCCGAAGGTGATCCGCCGCAGCGAGCGACGGCTGGCCGGGATGATCTTCGAGCGGGGGGCCCAGGGGCCACGGATTCGGGTCCGGCCGATGGAACCCGAGGAACTGGTTCCCAAGAAAATCCCCGCCGATCCGCTCTCGGGCCTGATCCCCCGGACCCGGCATGACAACTCCCCGGGGCGGCGACCGGGTTCATCTCCAGAGCCTCCGCCTCGACAGATCGTGAAACGTCGCACCCAGGATGCCACGCTGTGGGATTCTCCGAGATCACTGGTGCAGACCTCCTTTCAAACACTCACAGACGTCCTGACCGGCGAACCGCCCGTTGTGCGGGCCCAGAAGCCGGCCATCGACCCGGCTGCTCGGCCCTACAACCCGATCTATGAGAATTCGCCCCTGGGCGATCCGTTTGGATCCCTGGGTCGTGCCCTGACCGATCCAAACTACGGGTTGCTCGACATCGACGTCGACGTGACCGAGGCCCGGACCGGTCGGGTGATGTTCGGGGCCGGGATCAACAGCGATTCGGGCCTGATCGGATCGATCGTGCTCGACGAGAACAACTTCGACCTGCTGCGGTTTCCCAGGAGCATGCAGGACGTGGCCGACGGGACGGCGTTTCGCGGAGGGGGCCAGAGGTTCCGGATCGAAGCGATGCCCGGCTACTACTTCAGCCGCTACTTGCTCAATTGGTCGGATCCGTACTTCATGGACACCGATTTCTCGCTGAGCGTCGCGGGCTTCTACTACCAGCGGTTCTTCTACGACTGGGACGAACACCGGACCGGTGGTCGAGTCACGCTCGGACGGCAGCTCACTCGCGAGTGGTCCCTGGCGGGGACCTTGCGGCTCGAGGAGGTCGAGATCAAGAACCCGGACGTGCCGACACCGGACCTGCTGGCCCAGGCGTTGGGCGATTCGTGGTTCACGACCGGCAAGGTCTCGCTGACTCATGACACTCGCGACAACGCGTTCCTGCCGACCGAGGGTCATTACGTGCAGGCCAGTTACGAGCAGGCCTTCGGCGACTTCACCTACCCTCAGCTCCGCGGAGACGCCAAGCAGTACTTCACGTTGCACGAGCGACCCGACGGGGAAGGGCGGCACGTGCTCTCGCTGTCGGCCCAACT
>CAUZRQ010000191.1:0-9194 GCA_963582065.1 Planctomycetota bacterium
ACCGGCCCACACCAGCAGGGCCAGTCCCATCACCGGGTTCATCCCCACCGGTCTCGTTCGCCGATCGAGCATGGTCGTCAACTCTCCTCAACAGCCCGGATGCTCAGTGCCTGCGTCTCATTATAAGTGAATCGTCCCGGTGATGCGGGGCAGGACTCGACCAGCCCATCCCCAGAGAGGCTACGCTGTCAGGGTCGCGTGGTGCCTTCCGGCGAGCGACGGCATGCTGAGCCATGGCATCAAGACCTTGCTGGCGAAGACCCGAGAGTGTCATGATCTGTCGATCATGACGGCCGGAACCTCCTGGCCTGGAATCCCACCCACCATGCCGCGTTCATTGCTTGCCGCCGTGGTCCTGCTGCTGGGCCAGCTCTCATTCGTCGCCGCAGCAGACCCCGCCGATGTTCCGCAGGAATTGGCCGACAAGGAACAGCCGTTCCGGGCGTTTCAACCGCTGGATTCTCCGACCATCCCACTGCCCGGCAACCCACATCGTTCGCTTCGCAACCCGGTTGACGCGTTCATCCTGCGCAGACTCGCCCGGCACGACCTGGGCTTCTCACCCGATGCCGCACCGACCCGATTGGTGCGTCGCGTCTACTTCGATCTGATCGGACTGCCGCCGGCACCCCAAGACACGCAAGCCTACTTGCAGGACACGGCTCCCGGTGCCTACCAGAGGCTGATCGACCGCCTGCTCGCCTCGCCACACTTCGGAGAACGCTGGGGACGGCACTGGCTCGACGTGGTGGGATACACCGACCTGGTCAGTTACGACGGCGACACGACGGGCATCTTTGGGTTCATCCAGGGCCGCTGGAGGTATCGTGATTACGTGGTCGCTGCCTTCAACGACGACAAGCCGTATGACCGGTTTCTGTCTGAACAACTCGCCGGCGACGAACTTGTCGATTGGCGCAACGCAAAGCAGTTCACGCCCGAGACCGTGGCGCTGCTGGCCGCGACCGGCTTCTGGCGGAATGCCGAAGACCGCAGCGAATCGGCCAAGGAACTCGAATACAAGTGGGGCTTCCTGCACAACACGATGCAGACCTTCGGCACCGGCATCCTCGGCCTCACGCTCCGTTGTGCTCGGTGTCACGACCACAAGCACGAGCCGATCCCGCAACGTGACTACTACCGCCTGCTCTCGCTGATCACGCCCGCCTTCAACGTCGAGAATTGGAAGGACCCCAAGGAGCGGGCCATCCCATCCATTTCGGCCGTAGAAAAAAAGGCTCTCGACTCCTCCAACGCTGCCATCACCAAGCAGATCGCCGCACAGCAAGCACGCATCGCAGCCCTCAGGGAGTCCCGCAAACAGCAACTGCTGGCTGTCCGGCTGAAGTCGATCCCCGAACCGATCCGAAACGACACGAAGACCGCAATCGCCACACCTCCGGCCAAGCGGAGCGAGGTCCAGAAGTACCTCGTCGCAAAGTTCGGCACCTCGCTGACGCTCAAGAAAAAGCACGTCGACGCGGCCTTGACCTCCGACGACAAGGCCGCGATCGCCCAACGGAATCAGCAGATCGCCGAGTTGAAACAGCGTATCCAGGCACACGGCTGGATCCAGGCCATCTACGACGTCGGCCCGCCGCCGGCCACGCATCTGCTGGAACGCGGCGAATTCAAGACCCCCGGCCCTCAGGTCCAGCCCGGTATTCTCGGCGCGCTCGCTGATGACTCCACCGCTTTCGCATCGCTCGTGAAACCGGTCCGTGGCAGCAGCGGACGACGCACGGCCCTCTCGCGCTGGCTCACAGCACGCGACACACCCGCCTCGGGGCTGGTGGCCCGCGTCGTGGTCAATCGCGTCTGGCAGCATCTCACCGGAGTCGGCATCGTGTCGACCTCCGAAAACCTCGGCAGGTCAGGAGCCTCGCCGACGCACCCGGAATTGCTCGATTGGCTGGCGTCGGAATTCGTCAACAACGGGTGGCGGATCAAGCCGATCATCAACACGATCATGATGTCCACCACCTACCGCCAGTCCTCGCGCCGTGAAGGCCTCACAGTCAGTGACCCCAGCCCCCAAACCATCGACCCGGGCAACCAGCTCCTCTGGCGGGCCCGGCTCCGGCGACTCGAATCGGAAGTCATCCGCGACGCCATGCTGGCCACCTCCGACCGGTTCAACTCCACCATGGGAGGCCAGCCCATCCCGTTGAAATACCGCCGCGACGGCGTGGCGAGTTTCGACACCGAAAAACTCGCGAACCCCGGCTCACCCTGGAGACGCAGCGTCTACCTGTTCCAGCGACGCGTGTATCACCTGACCGTGCAGGGCGTGTTCGATCAGCCGACGATCGCCGGCAGTATCTGCCGCCGAAGCGCCTCGGCCGTGACCCTGCAATCGCTGAGCATGCTGAATGACGCCCTGGCACTCGAGCAGGCCGAGCAGTTCGCTGTTCGCGTCTGGCAACAATCCGGACGATCACCAACCGAACAGATCACACTGGCCTTTCAGGTCGCGTTGTCGCGACCGCCAGACGACCAGGAAGTCGGGTGGAGTTCCGAACTGCTGCGCCAACACACCTCGCGTTACCAGCACAGCGGAGCCACGGCCGAGCAGGCGGCCCGTAAGGCACTGATGCACCTGTGTCGCGTGCTGTTCAATTCCAGCGAGTTCTTGTACGTCGAGTAACGCAACGTCTGAGTCCCCCGGGTGAAGCTGACATGCACGGAAACCACGCACCACTTTCTCGCCGACGATTCCTGCAGGGTTCCGGACTGGGTTTCGGAAGCCTGGCCCTGGCGTCGATGCTCGAGCGAGACGGCCTGCTGGCCAGCAACACCGCAGCGGCCACGGCCGCCGAGTCCAGGCCGCGGGTCGACCTGCTGCCCCGCGACGGCCATTTTCCCGCCCGAGCCAAGAACGTGATCATGCTCTTTCAGTCGGGCGCACCAAGCCAGATGGACCTCTTCGACCCGAAACCCCAACTGCAGCGGCAGCACGGCAAGGACGTCGGCATCGACAGCCTGCAGGGCCGTGCGCGGGAACCGTTGATGGCCAGCCCGTTCCGGTTTCGCCCGCACGGCGAGTCGGGCATCGAGTTCTCCGAGTTGGTGCCGCACCTGGCATCGGTCGCCGACGAGCTGTGCGTGATCCGCTCGATGTACACCTTCGACCCCTGCCACGCCGGCGCACCGCTGATCTTTCTCACCGGAAAACTCGCCTTCGGCCGACCCACCCTGGGCACCTGGATCGGGTATGCCCTGGGAACCGAGAACCAGAACCTGCCCTCCTACGTCGTCCTGCACGATATCGAAGGACACAACACGGCCGGAGCCGCCCTGTGGGACAACGGCTGGCTGCCGGCGCTGTACCGAGGTACCGAGTTTCGGCCCAAGGGATCGCCGGTACTCAACCTGCGTGCCGCTCGAGAACTGCCCCCTGGAGCCGACCAGGATGACCTGCGACTGATCGGCCGCCTGAACCAGAAATACGCCAGGCGGTTTCCCCGGGCCACCGACCTGGAAACTCGCATCCGCAACTACGAACTGGCCGCCCGGATGCAGCTGGCTGCCGAAGACACTCTCGACCTCTCGCAGGAAACCGCCACCACCAGGAGACTCTACGGCTTGGAAAACCCCGCGACGGCCGAGTACGGGACGCAGTGTCTGATGGCTCGCCGCCTGGTCGAGGCCGGAGTGCGGTTCATCCAGATCATGAACAAGCCACACAATCCCTGGGATCACCATTCCAACATCAAGACCCGCCTGCCGGCGACCTGCCTGGCCACCGATCAACCGTCGGGGGCCCTGATCGCCGACCTGAAGCAGCGGGGGCTGCTCGACGAGACACTGGTGGTGTGGGTCGGTGAGTTCGGACGCCTGCCGACGTCACAGGGCGGCTCTGGACGCGACCACAACATGCACGCCTTCACCGCTCTGGCCGCCGGCGGCGGCCTCAAACGCGGCCACGTGCATGGGGCCACCGACGAGTTCGGCCACAAGGCCGAGGTCGACCCGGTCAGCGTGCTCGACCTGCTGGCCACGATCCTGCACCAGGTGGGCCTCGACCATACCCGCCTGACCTACAAGCACAACAACCTGGAAGAATCGCTGACCGATGCCCGCACGACCGACGCATCGGTCGTCGGCCAACTGCTGCAAGGCCCGGTCCTCGGCTGATCCATCGGCGACGCACGACGCGATCCCGACCCAATCAGCACGACCCGCTCGGGTCAGACGCAAGCTGACACGAGCGGGTCGTGTTGATTGGATCGGCCCGCTGAACAAAACAACGAGTGGGAGGATCATCACGGTTCTATTCCTAGAGTGTTGCACGCCGGTACCACCAGGGGCCAGGGATGAAGTGCCCGTTCGACGAGATTTCCCCACCCATCACCCGTTTCACGAGTCATCCCATGCCAGGTACCGGTGGAATCGTCCGGATCGTGTGGATTCACCTGTTCTTCGTCTTGCCGCCCAGCGACAGCAACCTGGTTTCGGTCCGGAAGTACATGACGCCGCCGGCGACCGCAGGTGTGGCAAAGCTCGGTTCACCCAGCGGCACCCTGGCAAGCAGTTCGTACTTCTCGCCGGCCGCAACTACCGCGACCGTCCCGCGTCGATCGACACAGTAAAGTGACCCATCGACCCAAACCGGTGACCCGTAGTAGCTGCCTCCAACGCGTTCACGCCAGACGATGACACCGGTCGCTGCCACGATACAGGACACGATTCCAGAATCAGACCAAAGGTAGGCCAACTGATCTTTGACGATCGGTGTCGGTGTCAATGGTGCGGCTTTCTTGATCTCATATTTGATCCGGGGCCTTGTGTCTTTGTCACCAGCTTGAACGGCGTAGATCACGTCACCTGACACGCCACGACCATGGGAACCAAAAATCAAGTCGCCCGCCATCACGGGAGATGCCACCGTGCGGCTCGGAAGCAGACGGGATGTCTGCCAGTTGACCGTACCGGTTCGAATGTCCACCCCGGTCAGACCGAAATACGAATCGAGAAATACCAGTTCCCGTCTCCCGTCTTTCAGCGTTCGAACGCAGGGCGTGGCGTAACCCGCCAGATACGTTTTGCGTTTGACCTGCCAAACGGTCTTGCCGCTCTTTCGATCCACCGCCATCAGGAAACTGTCGTTTACTGTCTTGTCCGGGTAGGTCTTCGGCAAAACCCCGATTCGGATCATGAAGTTCGGGTCCATTTGCACGTTCGTCAACACCACCAGGTCGTCGACGATAATCGGTGATGTCCCCGCGCCATTGATCGCCGTGTGTGGCCCAAAATCTCGTTCCCAAACGGTCTTGCCTGTGCGATCGAGAGCCAGCAGCGTGAGCTTCTGGGGGTCAGCCCATGTGACCACCACGCCGTCAGCATCCGCGGCCGGCGTCGATGAACCGTAGCTGTTGGAACCATGAAGCCGGTGTTTCTTTGAAGAGAAACTCCGCTTCCAGAGGACCCTGCCACTGTCGACATCGACACAGACGACAATTCTCTCGGCGGTGCGTTTCTGACCACACACCACGTAGAGCCTCTCGCCAACTATCACTGGTGAACCGTGACCGTGTCCGGGCAGTTCGGTGGTCCAGTTGTAGTCCTCTGCATTCCACCTCACCGGCACGGTCGTTGCGTGGCTGATCCCTGTGCCATTGGGGCCACGAAACCGTGGCCAATCAGTGGTGGCTGACTTCGCTCCACGTTTCGCGTTGTCGTTGGCCCGTGTGTCCTCTGCTATCACACTCGTGGTGAAGGTCCCGGCAATCGCCACGGACAGGGCAAAACAAAGTGCCAGTTGTTTCGCCGTGGCCACATCAGTTCGCATCGGACAAATAACTCCACTTGCGTCCACCTCGGCCCCGAACCGTGGTTGTGTCATTGGGTGACACCCACTCCGTGGTTTTCACTCGGCATCAGCCGGTCATCGTCCTGGTCAGCACTCGACCGTAGTCCGCCAGCTCTAGCTGAACAGGTCGAAGATCGGCTCACCCGAACTGATGGGACGCGTGAAACCGTCTTTGCCGAGGCGAAGGTCCAACGGAACGTCCATGGCGTGGTAGATCGTCGCACCGAGATCCTGTGGACGGACCGGCCTGTCCTGGACAAATGACGCGGTCTTGTCGGACTTGCCGTAGACCCGGCCGCCCTGGATGCCACCGCCGGCGACGATAGCCGAGAAACACTTGGGCCAGTGCTGGCGTCCGGGGGTCGTCGTCCGCTGATTGATTTTTGGCGTCCGGCCAAATTCTCCGACGCAGACAACCATCGTGTTCTCCAGCAGCCCACGGTCGTCCAGGTCCTCGAGCAAAGCGGACAGGCCTTCATCCAGGCGGGGAACGCACCAGCCGAGGCCATAGGAGCCGTTGCCGAAGGAGTTGCCCATTCCCATTTCACCGCCGTGCATGTCCCAGCTCGAACTGGGGGCACCACCGCCCCCTTTCGGAGAGATGCCTGCCCAGCCATTGACGGTCACGAATCCGACGCCCGCCTCAACCAGTCGCCGTGCCAACAGCAGGTTCTGTCCCAGCGGGTGCATGCCGTATCGTTCCCGCACTTTCGTCGGCTCTCGATTCACCTCGAACGCCCTACGTCCATCCGACCCGTTGGCCAGATCGAACGCCCGGCCGTGCAAATCGTCCCAGTTGTTCAGCACCTGGTTCCTGCTGTTCGACGGACTCAGACTGCTCAACAACCGTTGCCGCTTGAGCATTCGGTCCGAAGCGACCGCCGGAAGCAGTTCATCGGGGGCCTTGAACCCGGGCGTGGCGGGGTTGTTCTTTGCCGACCCCACGAACAGCGGACTATGGGCCATCCCCAGGTGGCCGCCTTTGCCGATGCCGGCGGCACAGAACACGGGATCACCGACGCACTTGATCAGCCAGACATACGACGCGACCGTTCGCTGGCTGGGTCGAACCCTCGACATCACCGAACCCAGGTACGGCGCATCGGCCGGTGCCTGGGCCTGACCGGCCAGGCAGTGATGCATGGCGTCGAAGTGGTTACTGATATTCCCCACGTGGTTCATCGAACGGATCAGGCTGAATCGGTCCGTCTGTTGTGCCAGCCGCTGATGCAACTCGGTGATCTGCATCCCGGGAACGCTGGTGGCGATGGGGTTGTACGGCCCGCGAATCTCCTTGGGAGCCTCGGGCTTCAGGTCCCAGGTGTCCAGGTGGCTGGGTCCGCCGCAGAGCAGGATGAAGATGCAGGACTTTTCGGCGGCTCCGTTACCAAGTCCCTGCCTGCCATCGACGCCGGCAGCAACGATCCCCGGGGTCCCCAGACTCAATCCACCAACCGCACCCGCCTGGAGGAGTTTCCGGCGAGAGAAACCGCTGTGCTCTGAGTAATTCAACTCAACCCCTCACAAACCCAGTGAATACACCGTTGACTGTAAGCGTTTTTTCGCTACCTGTCACCATGGACACATTTGCTGCCCATTGTCAGGGGTCTTGTCATTTATTCAGTTATCCAGGTGCTTGTGAACCAGCCGCAGAACTGTGGCCGTTTTACTTGGATCGGCCCAGGAGATCGGTCATGGCCCGGCCCATGGCTTCGCCCACGTTCATGTAGGTCTCGGCGTTGCCGCTGTAGTGACCGCCTGAACTGCCCCCTTTAGAGAGTGGGTGGCTGTAAACGCAGGCGACGTTGCCCTTGAACTCCTGGTACTTGCCGGACTTGCCGTCGACCGCAAGCATGGCATCAAGGACTTTTCCGCCGCCATCGGTGGCGCCTTTCTTGGTTTGGCCAAGGGAGGCACAGACGAACTTCGCGGCGGGCGCATTGAAGTCCTTGCGAAGCGTCTTGATGAGATGAACCAGGTTCTTCTCGTAGCGGCTCGAAAGTGCGGCACTGCGACTGTCGCGATCCCCCTGCCACCAGAAGAAACCGGCAATCTCATAACCATTCGCCGACGCCAGCTCTTTACGGATGGCCGCCAACTCGGCCTTGTGTTTTCGCAGCCCCTCCCGCGTGAAGTGTGCTCGCCGAGCGAAGTCTTCCTTCGCCGCGATTTGCGTTTTGAATACTTCAACCTTCGCCGCGTCCACCTTCGTCTTCTTGACGCCGGGGTAGTACTTGTCGAGTTCGCTCAGCACCTTCTTCGCCCTGGCAATATCGCCGTCGTACTGCATGCCGGCGTACCAGTTGATCTTCTTCGGCTCGGTGCCCTTCACCCAGCGTTCAGGCGTCCCCTTGTACCCGGGATGAACCCAGGTGACACCCTTGGCATCGGTGAACTCAAAGCCCTCGCTGCCCGGCGGCAGCAGGTCCCAGCCCAGGGCACGATTGCCGATGCAACTCTTGAGAATGAGTACCGGCGCGTCGGTCGCGTGCCCGACGTGGTGCCCGATACCGATTTCCGGCCCGATCTTCCCGCCCTTGATGGTCATCCACTCGTTATTGAAACCTCTCATGCGACGAAGGCCGCTGCCCATGATCCGCACGTTACGCACGTCCTTACGTTCCGTCCACTCTCCCGCGTCGTCCACGAGGTACGGGTACAATTTCTTCGTCTTTGTTGCGTGCTCCAGCGTACCGTCCTTGTCCCCGGCAACCCGGCCGAAACCCAACATGTTGGACTGCCCCAACAGGATGTAGACCTGGACCGGCTTGGACATATCCGCGGGCTTGCCGTCCGGGTCCGGCAATTGCCGGCCGGGGTCCGTGTTGATCTTCTCGGCCGCCGGCGTAATGGACTCGCCGGTCGCCAGTAGCACGATCCAGCACAGGGAAGTCACCAGTATTGGTTTGCTCATCGATGTGTCCTCATCGTCACTTCATGCCACCGGGACCCACCTCTAGCGGGCCGGTGGCCGTATCCGGGATGCCGATCACTTTTTCGTCCCGGCTTTCAGTTCTTCCAGTGTCAGACGCGAGTCCTTGTTCGTGTCTTTTCGCTTGAATTGCGAGGTCAGCGCCGGAACGTTCCGGTCAGTTGGATCTCCAATGTACTCTTTCAACGTCAGAAAGCCGTCGTCATTCGTGTCGCGTCTTCTCAAGAACGTCGCGAGCTTGCGGGGGTTTCGTTTGCCGCCTTTCTTCTTCGGATTTGATTTCGGAGGTGTCTTTGGGCGTTCCGCAAGTTTGCCGTCGAGATAATGATCGAAGTACTTGCCGCCGGCGAGGTTGAGGGCTGTGGTCGGACCGGGATCCATCAACCCTCGTGACCATTTGTGAAGCTTCTTCCGCATGCGCGCGGCCCGGTCGGCGTGCTTCGCGATGAG
>CAUZRQ010000192.1:0-9156 GCA_963582065.1 Planctomycetota bacterium
ATGAGTCAGCGAGCGGGCGACGGTGACCTTGTCCATCACACCGGCAATTCGCGGCAGCAACTCGCAGACCCGCAGGCCCGGCAGGTTCGATGCGATCGACCCCAGTTCCCCTCGAATCTCAACCGGCGCGTCGGGCTTCGGATCGAACGTCTCGTGAGTGGGAGGTGACCCGTAAGGGAACAGCAGGATGCACGATTTGGCCGAACCGAGTCCGACCGATCCCGACGACTCGGACTCGGCCGCCAGCACGTCGGCCAGCCCGACGCCCAGTGGACCCAAACCGCCGACCTGTAGTAGATCGCGACGTGTCAGACCATCGCAGAGCGTGCGTGGGTTGCCCTGGATCCTCAGCATCACATCTCGACTGTTTTCGATCTGGCTGTTGAAATTTCGAGCCGCTGCTACGAACTCGCATTGTCATCAGGCCGCCCAGCCACGGCAAGTACTGATCCGGCCAACGGTCACTAGCGGATCATAATGCACGAGGGGCTCGGGACCTTGATCGGCTCGCCCACCGCCTGCAGTCCACCACTCTTGCCGTCGATCCGGAACACGGCCACGTTGCCGCCTGGCATGTTGGCACACAACAGCAGTCGCCCGTCGGGAGTGATCGCCAGGTTCTGTGGCCCCTTGCCCCGGCTGGGAACTATCGCCACGGTCTTCAGCCTGCCCCGCTTCCCCACACGGTAGACGGCGATCGAGTCGTGGCCACGGTTGGTCCCATAGACGAATCGGCCGTCGGGAGTCACCTTCACGTCGGCGCAATAACTGGTGCCCTCGAAGTCGTCCGGCAACGTCGAAATCGTCTGGTGTTCGATCAGCATGCCGGTCTTCTTGTTGTAGTCGAGCAGCGACACCGCGTTGGTCAACTCGTGGATCACGTAGACCCAACGACCGTTGGGATGAAACGTCAGATGCCGCGGACCCGCTCCGGCGGGAGTGCGGACGAATGGCTGCCGAGGAATCGAGAGTTTCGCGTCATTGGAGTCGAGCCGATAACTGAGGACCTGGTCGAGTCCGAGATCGGCTGAGAGTACGTAACGGTTGTCGGGGCTGATGACAAAGCAGTGAGCATGCGGGCCGGTCTGACGCTGGCTGTTCACGCTCGATCCCTTGTGCTGAATAAAGGAAGCCGCCTTTCCCAGCGAACCGTCCTTGCGGATTGGCAGCGAGGCGACACTGCCCGAGGAATAGTTGGCCACGACCAGCGTCCGGCCGGTGGCGTCGACGTCCAGGTAACAGGCCGTCGTGCCCAGGGCCGACTGCTGGTTCAGCATTGTCATCCGTCCGCTGTTGCCCTCGAGCCGAAACGCCGCGATTCCGTCGTTGACCTCGTCACCGAAATCGGGGGTGTGGATCGAGTAGAGGAACTTGCGGTTGGGCGAGAGTGCCAGGAAGAACGGGTTCTCGACCCCGGTCGTCCGATGCACCAACTGCATCGTGCCCCGCTTCGAATCAACCCGGAACGCGTGGATCCCGCCGGTGTCGCCAGTGCCAAAGGCCGACACGTACACCAGCAGGTCGTCATCGGCCACTGAAGACGACGTCATCACGCCGAGAACCAGTCCCAGGGCCGCCAGCCCCGATTGCCATCGTTTGCTCATCGTGGTGTCCTGTCCTGTGCATCAAGTCGGGTCAATCAAAAGTGTCTCTCGTCGTCATATACACTCCAGCTTACCAAACCAGTCCGCAACCCACTGCGGACCGGGGCGACCCTCACGAACTGCGTTCGTTCACCTCAACCGTCGCACTCGACCAGTTCGGCCACGCCACCTGGCTTGCCGCAAACGATCGCCAGTTGCCCGAATGCTCGCCCGATCGCCACCGCCTGCTCGCGACCGATCCCCAGCACCAACAAGCTGATCTCCGGCTCCCAGCCTTCAGAGTCCGGCACTCCCATCCCCTCGAACACCACCACGTCGCAGTCGGCCAGGCGAGCCTTGAGCTGCTCGTGCCGGAGCACGTTCTCTTCGGACTCCAACGGCCGAGAACCGGGATTGGCAGCCGTCACGAACGCCCAGTCCTGCCCCGCAACCGGTCCGTCCCCGGGAACCGTCGCTCCTATCCTCAAGTCCACACTCCGGCCCTCGACATCGGCCCGGTAGGTCGTGGCCCGATACGCACTCAACAACCGCTCTCGCAACTCGTCACTCACTCGCTTCGACTCCGGGCTGTTAGAATCGCCACACTGGACGTTCGGGTCCCGTCGATCGCACGGTCTCGACATACAACCCGGTCTGTTTCGCCGGTGGGCGACCGGAATGCTCGCCGCGATCCATGATCCGGTAGACCAGCAGGTTGTGCCAATGGCCGTCGGCCAAGCGGAGTACCGCGGCGTTGGGATGATCCATGAACCACTTCTTGCCGCTGGGAGTCGGCCCGAACTCCCTCAGCGCGTCGCGGGCTAGAACCGGGTCGAGTACCCCGGTGCGGTCATCGGTCAGAGGCCACAGCACCAGCCGGTCTCGCTCGCGGCCCAGCGGGTTGGACACCAGGTACGGCGTCCCATCGCTGGCGCGGTTGATCGAAACCGGAGCTTGGCCTTTGGTCTCGGGATGCTCGAGAACTCGCTTCCATTGCACCCCATCGGTCGACCGCCAGACCCTCAGCACGTGTTCGTCGTAGGCCTCATAGGCAAACCTGGCCGTGAACAACAGCGATCCGTCGATGTCGCGGATCAGAGTCGGCTCGATCGGAACCAGCCGCATCACGACTCCGTAAACCACCTGCCGCCTGGACGTCTTGACGTCGGCAACCACCGGATGAAACTCAACCGGACGCCAACGACCCTGCTGACACCGCCACCTCGATACGCCGACGGTGTGCGGCTTGGCGAACCACGCCCGCGTGTCTCCGGTTGTTGCCGCAACGGCCATCAGCAGGTCATCGCCGTCGGGGATCCCCATCCGCAACGATGGGCAATAGATCTTCCACTTCGTCTCGCCCACCCGCAGCGGCTTCGCCTCGGTGAATGTCTCCACGCCGGTCACCGAAAACTGCTTGCCGTCAAACGCCAACTGCTGAACCTCGGTCGTTCGCACCATCCCGCGGGTCTTTTCGCTCTTGTCGTAGTACCCGTTCCCCTTCATCGGGAAGTCGAGCGCCTCGCAGAAACTGACACCGGTGCCCGCAAACGGGTGCGGACTGCCATCCTGGCGTCGAGCACCCAGTGGTACGAAGCCGCCCTTGGTACCGTGCTTGAGCACGATCCGCCACTTGCCGGTTTCCCGGTCGGCGTACTTGACCGTCCGAGTCACCTTCACCGGCTTGGCCCGCCCGATCTTCGCAGCGTCGTCGAAGATCACCGCGTCCATGCCCGCTTCAAAGTCCCCCACCGGGAAGCCCTCGGTCCGCAGGTTGCACAACAGGCCCGCCTGCGTCGGGCCGGCCTGAAACAGGTAGCCGGTTCCGTATCGAAACCCCTTGCCATCGGGGGGCACGACCAGGTCGGCCTCCTGACGTGTGACCCCAACGATGCCAGAACGACGACCCGGCTCCTCGGCAACCGCGCCGGTCGCTGATGACAACACCAGCGAGCCGGCGGAACCCGCCAGGCCACATAGGGCAGTCCGCCGAGTGACTCGACCGCTCACGATCGCTCCTCCAACATCAGCCATTCCAAAGCCCAATACGACTGCCCGAACAACCCGAGGTCTCTCAACCGGCCTTCGGCTTTTCTTCGGCTCCCGGCGCGGAAAACAAATGCAGTGGCGAATAGTTGGCGACGTACTTGCCCATCTTGTCGCGGACCGCGCCGTTGCCCTGGCTGTTGCGGTTCGACGCGGTCACCACGATCCGGCCATCTCCATGCACGGCCAGGCTGTGGCAGTTGGACATCTTCGTCGAATTGAAGAACGGCTTCTCCTGGCCCGGCTTCAACAGCAGGAACTGGCCACTGCCGGGCTGACCGCTGGTGACCACCGCCCAGAAGCCGTCCGGATGCCAGGCCAGGTCAAATACGAAACCGTGGTTCTGAGCGCCCAGTCGAGCCGTGTGCTTGATCTTCAGATCCGGCCAGTCCAGCCAGTGAATCGTCGGGATCGAAATCGCGCGACCCGTCTTCAGAGGCTCACCTCCGGCACAGATCAATGTTCGGCCCTTGTCATGGAACCGCAGCAGCCGCAAACCACCGACGTCCTGGATCCGCTCGTAATAGTGCATCTTCTCCACGATCGACTCGCCGACCTGTTTCCCGCCCGGCAACTCGAATCGCCGCAGGACACCGAACAGGTCTCCGGTGACCAGGTTCGTCTTGTCCGGGTGAATTGCCACCGCGTACACCTCACCCGGATGGTCCTTCACCTCGTGCAGCAACTTGCCGTCGGCCGCGGACCACACCCGCACCGCCCCATCGCGGCCGGCGGTCACTACCACCTGGCCGTCGTCGGAAACCGACAGCGATCGAATCCAGCCGTCGTGAGCCTCGTCGTGATGCCAGGCCAGCTCCGGCTTCCCGGCAATCCCTCGAGTCGCCTGCAACCGGCCCCAGGTGTCGACGCTAAACACCAACTCGCCAGCCGGTTGCACCTCCAGCCACGACACCCAACCACGATGGCCCGCCACGCGGTCCACCTCCACGGGCTTCTCGCCACCGAGGTCCCACCGCCTGATCGACGCATCGTAACCTCCGGCGATCAACATCCGGCCGCAGGAGCTGAAACGGGCGACCATCAGCTGCCGGTCACAATCGAGCTTCAACAGCTCGCGCGGCTGCGGTGGCTGCGATTCGGCCGCCTTGGGTTTCACCTTGGTGTCGGACATCTGTCGTCTCCGGCCCCCCGGGCCACTAGCTCAACAACTCGTCAACCTTGTGCATGTCGTCATGAGCGATCGGCAACGGTTGAGTGCCGTTGGTGTACTGGGCCTTGGCCGAGTCGAGACCGACGGCCGAGAACCAGGTGTGGAACATGTGACCGATGTCATAGGGAGTGGTCTTCACGTCGGTCCCGTCGGGCAGAGTTTCGCCCACCACGGTCCCGGTGCGGATCCCGCAGCCGGTCATCGCCACGCTCCAGGCGTTGGGCCAGTGATCACGACCGACCGAGCCGTTGATCCGAGGCGTCCGCCCGAACTCGGCCATCACCACCACCAGGACCCTCTCGTCGAGCCCGCGATCAAACAGGTCCTCGATCAGTGCCGAGACTGACTGGTCGACCTTCGGCATGCGGCTGGCGTGCGAGTTGAAGTTGTCGCCGTGAGTGTCCCAGCCGTAGGAGGTGACCTGGACAAACCGCACCCCCGCCTCGATCAATCGCCTCGCCAGCAGCATATGCCGGCCCAGGTCGTGAGTCCCGTATCTCTGCCGGTCGGTCTCCTTGAGTTGTTTCTCGTCGAACAACTCGACGTGCTTCATCAGTATCTGTGCCACGTCGTAGACGTAACTGTTGGCCTCGTTGAAGGCACCCTGTCGCCGGTCGGCGAACTGGCGGTTGAATTTCTTGCGGAGTTCCTGGCGGACCCGGTCGGCGTCGGAACTGATCGAATCAGGCCGAACCAGGTTCGGCGGCGGCTTGCCGTCACCCAGGGCCAGGGCTCCATACCTGGCACCCAGGAACCCGGCGTGCTTGGAAATGAACCCGCCATTGCCCGGCTTGACCCACACGTAGGGCGGCAGGCCGCTTGCGGTGGGGCCCATCAGCTTGGCCACCGCCGAGCCGAAGAAGGGATAGGGCACGCCACGGTTGCGAGGATGACCACGCATGATCTTGGGGACACCCGAGGAGTGGTTGGCGTCCTCGGTCTTCATCGAACGGACCACCGCCAACCGCTTCATCTGGCGGGCCAGCTTCGGCATCAACTCGCTGACGTGGATTCCGGGCAACGTGGTCGGAATCGAACGGAACGGGCCTCCGAAGGGAGTGTTCGGCTTCGGATCCCAGCTCTCCAGTTGGCTCATACCCCCGTCGAGCCAGATCAACAGGATCTGCTTGTCATTGCGTGCCAGTTCGTCGGCCATGGCCGGCTGCAACAAGCCTCCCAGCCCGGCCGCACCGACCCCGCCGGCACCCACTGACCCTGCTGCCAAAACCCCCAGCATGCGACGCCGCGACCAGTCGTGCTCCCACGAGCGGCAGTGACTCATCCCGATCCTCCGAATGCTCCGGTACCGATTTCCCGATCAGTGATTGACACAGAACTCCGTCGACGTCAGCAACGCCCAGGCCAACTGCCCGATCGCTTCGCCGCGTGCCACACCGACCTTCTTCTCCAACAGCCGCCCGACCGCCTCGCGATCCGAGGTGCTCGGCCGCCGACTGACCACCGCCAGGAACAACGCCTCGGCCATCTTTCCCGTGTCATCCAGCGTGGAAAGTCGCTCGACGAGGTTGCCCGACTGAGGCTTCAACAGTGCGAGCACCGACTTGTCGTGCATCAGGTACAAGGCACCCTTGACCGTCGGAGCAAAGTCGACCTCCGGCTCACGCGGCGGATTCGAAAATGTCTTCAGGAACTGCTTCTGCAACGCGGCCAGGCTCTCGGTCTCAGCGACCACCTGCTCGAGCCCCGTTGCGGGCTTCGGCTTCAGTCGGCTGATCTCGCCGGTGGCAATCATCGTGCTCCAGAAGAGCTGCTCGGCCGAGAGCCGCTTCTGATTGGCCACGGCATACGTCTTCGCCTCCGGTAAGGGAGCCTCCCCGGGCAATCGCGAACTCCGCTGGTAACAACCGGTGCGTGCCAACTGGCCCAGCAGCCACTTGATGTCGAAGTCGTGAGCGGTGAATTCGGTGGCGAGTCGATCGAGCAACTGGGGGTGGCTGGGTGGATTGGCTGAATGGAACAGGTCCAGAGGTTCCACCAGGCCGCGGCCCATCATCACGAACCAGAGCCGGTTGACGATGTTTCTAGCAAACAGGGGGTTGCCCTTGGCGGCCAACCCCTGGGCCAGCTCCTTGAGCGGACTGAACTTCAGCACGCCGGGGGTCTTGGCCTTGCGGTCCGGAGCCACCGAGTACTCCTCGCCCTTGGGAAACGTCTGGATCGGCACATCTCCCGCACCGGGAATCCTGAGACCGGTTGTCCGCGGGTCCATCGTGAAGACCGAATGGAACTCCCTGTCCTTCTGCATCACCCGCTCGGTCACCGCCGGGAAGGTGCCCCCGCCGCGGGACTGCATGTTTTCGAAGATCATGTGCAGGCCCTGAAAATCGACCTGCTTGTAGTCGTCGATGCTGACATGGTCGTGACACTGAGCACATCCGAGATCGACTCCGGCGAGCAGCCGGCCGACATCTCGAGTCAGGCCCGGCACGTCAACCGGGGCCATCGCACCCTCCTTGGTCAACCGCGCCGTCAGGAAGTAGGCGGCTCCCCGGAGGTTCTCATCAGCGGAATCCGGTGCCAGCATCGCCCGGGCCAGCTGGTCCCACGGCAGGTTCTTTGCGAACGCGTGCCGCAGAAACTTCGTCCACTCGGCGTGCTCACCACGACGCTCCATCAGCATCGCGTGGAACAACTCCTGCATCCGCCTCGGGTGGTCCTCCCCGGCGAGCAACGAGTCGATCAACACGTCGCGCTTGGCGGCCGTCTTGTCGTCAAGGAACCGGGCCGTTTCGGCGGAGGTCGGAATCCGGCCTGCCAGATCGAGCATCACGCGGCGGAGGAACTCGGCGTCATCGGCCGCAGGAGCCTTGGCCGTGTCACCGGCCTTCGCGTCGATCAGCCGATCGATCGCCGCGTGCAGCGATTCGTCGGCAGCTTGGGCCATTGGCGCGGCAATGCCCGTCAGGCTGATCGCCAATAAGAACACGCGTCGGTGCATGGTTGGATTCTGATGCAGGAACTGTCACCCGAACACCAATACTACTCCGCAACGGGCAGACAGCGACATGCAGGAACCCGCGCGCCGCTTTGCCGTCGAATCAACCCGTGCGGTCTCCAACTGCCCTGCTTGCCTCCACCCCGGCCTTCGACGAGAATTCAGGGTCGAAGCGGACCTGTTCCGATCAGCCGGGATGCCACGATGCGATCTGGGCGTTTTCGATCACGAGGGCATTCGCCATCCAGGTCCAGCAGGACCTGGCTGCTGGTCGCCGTCCTGGTCTGTGCTTTCCCAAGAGCCGCAGCTGCGCAGCGTGTCTCAGGTGGCCTGCAGGCCCTTTACACCTTCGCCGACGGCAAGGGCAACCTGATCACCGACATTTCGGGAGTCGGCCGGCCGTTGAACCTGGCGATCGAGAAGCCTGCGGCGGTGCAGTGGCAAAGCGGGTCGCTGCTCATCCGCTCCTCGACCCGCATCGCCTCCAACGGCCCCGCCACCAAGCTGATCAATTCGATCAAGAAGTCACGTGCCGTCACGCTCGAGGCCTGGATCCGCCCGGCCAACAATCGGCAGGATGGGCCGGCCCGGATCGTCACCATCAGTGCCAACCCCAGGGTCCGCAACATCACCTTCGGCCAGGACGCCGGCCTGTACAACGTGCGGTTGAGGTCCACGGCCACCTCCACCAACGGAGAACCCTCGACCTCCACGCGACCGGACACCGCATCGGTCGTGCTGACACACCTCGTCTACACTCGTGACCCTGGTGGCACCGCCCGCATCTATCTCAACGGCAAACCCGCCGCCACAAAACGCATCAGCGGAAACCTCGGCAACTGGGACACTCGCTTCCGGCTGTTGCTGGCCAACGAAGGCTCGGGTGACCGGCCCTGGCTCGGGTCGCTGCACCTGGTGGCCATCTACAGCCGGGCGCTCTCGCCCCGAGAAGTCCAGCAGAACCACCGGGCCGGAGCTGCCGCAACCAACCGGCCACCGGCGGAACTCGCCATGCAGCGGAGGCAGCAGTTCTTCGAAACCCGCGTCGCTCCGCTGCTGGCCCGGCACTGCCTCGACTGCCACGACTCGGTCGCCGCCAAGGGTGGCCTCGACCTCTCGCACAAGGCCACCGCAACCAAGGGGGGCAAGGGCGGCAAGGTGATCGTGCCCGGCAAGGCCGCCGGAAGCCGACTCTGGAAACGGGTCGCGGCAAACGAAATGCCCAAGGAGGCCAAGCCGCTCTCAGACGCCGACAAGCAACTGCTCGAAACCTGGATCAACGACGGAGCCATCTGGTCGGGGGACCTGATCGACCCGGCCGTCTACGCCAACCGAACCCGGGGGATCTGGATCCAGAGACTGACCGTCGAGGAGTACATCGAGACGGTCCGCAGCGCCAC
>CAUZRQ010000193.1:0-9128 GCA_963582065.1 Planctomycetota bacterium
GTCCCAAGAGCCGTGCGAAGCAGATTGTCCGGGCCGGGGTGGTCCGCAAGAAGCTGACCAGCGGGTTGAAGGATCGTACACTCGATCGACACATGAGCGTGTCTCGCGAAGACGCCGACCCGGTCAAGCTCTCGGTGACACGGATCGAAGCGGTCGACGGCTGGCTGAGCGTCGTCTTCGAATAACGGCGAGGGGGGCCAGGGTTGATGGAGAGGCGGACGTTTGGTCGTACCGGTTTGGACGTTTCGGTCCTTGGGTTTGGCGGGGCACCGATCGGGGTACTCGAGACCGGACAGGACGAGATCGACCGGGTGCTGGACCTGTTGTTGGACCACGGCGTCAACCTGGTCGACACCGCGGCGGGCTATCGCGGTTCGGAGGAAGCGATCGGACGGTCGATCGCGAGCCGACGGGACGAGTACGTGCTGGTCTCGAAGTGCGGACAGTCCTTCGACGATCTGCCGGGAGAGCCGTGGTCCGAGGAGGTGATCACCGCGACCGTTGATCGGTCGTTGGCTCGTCTGCAGACAGACTATCTCGACGTGATGCTGCTGCACACCTGCGACCTCGAGGTGCTTGAACGGGGAGAGGCTCTGGGCGGGCTGGTTCGAGCCCGCGAGGCCGGCAAGGTCCGCTTCGTGGGGTATTCGGGCGACAACCAGGCCGGGGCCGTAGCCGCCGGACTCGACGATGTCGCCGTGATCCAGACGTCGGTCAACATCTGTGACCAGGTCAACATCGACCAGGTGCTGCCGGTCACCGGGGATCACGGTGTCGGCGTGATCGCCAAGCGACCGATCGCCAACGCCGCCTGGAAAGACCTCAATGACCAGCCCGGCTTCTACGCTCGCTACGCCGAGACCTACACCGAGAGACTGGCGTTGATGGCGATCGGACCCGAGGACATCGGATTCGAAGAATCTGACTGGGCCGAGGTGGCGCTGAGGTTCACGCTCTCGTGCGACGTAGACACCGCCATCATCGGCACCACCAACCCCGATCACGTGCGGGCCAACATCGAGGCGGCGGCGCGGGGGCCGTTGCCCGAGGAGACAATCGATAAGCTCCGCGAGGCGTTTGTCGAGGCGGTAGCTGACGCGGGCGAGGAGTGGCCGGGCCAGACCTAGGCCGCCGGGTGGATTCTCGCGACCGCGTCGGGAGCATTGGCGTCATCAACCGGTGCAGGCTCCGTGGGGGCCGTCGCGTCGACAAGCTGCTTGAGTCCCAGCAGAAAGCGGTCACGCCGATCGGTCAACTCGGCCAGCCCTTCGGGCGAATAATCGTAGAAGCCCCCACCGGTCTTGGTGCCGAGTCGATCCGCCTTGAGATGATCTTCCAGGGCCGGGGGTGGTGTGGTGGCGTCCCCGAGGTCCTGCCAGAGATAGCTGGAGATGCTGTGGAAGACATCCAGTCCGCCAAAATCGGCGGCCTGGAGCGGACCGAGAAAGCCCCAGCGAAACCCGGGCCCACCGGTCATGGCCCGGTCGAGGTCTTCGGGACTGACCACGCCCTGCTCGACCAGGTGCAATGCTTCACGGAAGACAGCGAACTGAAGCCGGTTGCCCACGAAGCCGGGGACATCGCGGCGGACGTGGATCGGCTGTTTGCCGAGTTGGGTCGCCAACTCGATCAGTTGTTCGATCAGCTGCGGATCGGTGCTTTCCCCCGAGGTCACCTCGACGAGTGGCACCAACTCGGCGGGGTTCCACCAGTGAAAGCCGGCGACCAGTTCGGGGCGACCGGTTGCCCGGCCCAGTTGGGTGATCGAGAGGCCGGAGGTGTTGGAGACGAGGGCGGTTCGGGGCGGGGCGAGCCGATCGAGTTCGGCGAAGATGCGGCACTTCAGGTCAATGTTCTCGGGGACGGCCTCGATCACCAGGTCGGCTTCGGCCACCGACTCGCCGAGATCGGTCGACGTCACCAGCCGTCGGTCGCCCTCGGTCGAGGCGTCGGCCGTCTGCAGTCCGGCGGCCTCGAGCGTCGCCCGGCTGGTGGTGATTCGTCGGCGGGCTCGTTCCAACGCGTCGGCATCGATGTCGGTGAGCGTGACATTCCGGCCGTGATCGGCCAGGCACTGAGCGATGCCGGCCCCCATGGTGCCGGCTCCCAAGACCACGATCCGTGTACTCGTCTCCGCCATGGTCGACCTCCTGTCGATCAGCCTGCCCGGTTAGTGCACATCTTAATGGAGGTCAGCCCGAGGGCAAGAAAAAACTCGGAGTCGTGGTTCGGACTCACTTCCTGGACGGCTGTTTCGGACGAGCCGGTGGCAGTTCGAGGGCAGCGGCTGAGACTGGTACCTTGACGCCGTCGGCGGCGATTGGCAGCTTGAGTGTCCAGAGAATGCCCTGGGTGACCAGTCGTCGGTACTCGGGCTTCTTCCAGTTCCCGTGGAAGTGCAGGCCGCTGAACCCGAAGCTGCGTCCTCCATCGGGTCGCTGCCAGGCCCACGAGACAGTTTCGGCAGATCCGTTGATCGGCACTTTCAGCAGTGGTGTGACGCCGCGGCCGGCGCGAGTGAATTTCAGCTTGTAGTAGAACTCGTCCTTCACCTCGAACGGCGCGATTCCGTTGAGCACCGGGTGTCCGCCGCGGGCGGGAACGGCCCGGGCGGTGACCACGGTGAACTTGCGGTCCGGTCCCCCGTGGCATCCGCCCAGCAACGCGAGATAGGCGGCGATAGGCTCGGCCGGACGGGTGCCGATACCCCAGTGCAGGCCAACCAATCCACCACCCCGCGCTGCCAACCGCTGGAAGGCGGCCAGTCGCTTCGGGTCACCGCTGATCCACTTGGCGCCCTCGGAAACGAACAACGCCACGGCAGCGGCACCGTCGAGCAGTTCCGGACCTTCCCGCCACGGGTCGTTGGCATGGACCAGCAATGCCTGGACACCGTGGTGACGCTGTAGTTGGCCGGCGATGATCCGCATCCCGGCCTGGTACTCGTGAGTCGTGCGAGGATGCCCGTCGGGGCTGTGCCACAACAGCAACAGGCGGGCAGGCTTCTTGGTCTTTGGCTTGTCATCGGCCACCAGCATTCCCGGCAGCAGCAACAGCAACAGCAACGGTGCATACGGCGTCAGACGTCTTTGAGTAAGCGAGTCATGAGGCATGGTGAAAATCTCGCCGAGTTGGTCGATCGGTTGGCTGGGCCAGGTGGCCGCTGATTGGAGAAAAAGTGATTCCACGGCCAGTTTTCCGTACGGAATTTCGGTCGCGATGACACTGTTAACTACAGCAGACCGTCCGCCGGGGAAAGGAACCCCGGCGGGACTTCCGGAACGGTCCACGTCTTCTCCAGCGACCAAACCACGGACGGATTCACCCATGCGATTGACACTCAGAACTCTGCTGGCCTACCTCGACGACATTCTCGAACCCGAGCAGGCTCGCGAGATCGGGAAGAAGGTGGCCGAAAGTCCATCGGCGTCGACCCTGATTGGGCGGATTCGTGAGGTGACGCGGCGGCGGCGGCTGACGGCACCGGCACTGAGTGGTCCCGGTGCGGGACTCGATCCCAACGTCGTTGCCGAGTATCTCGACAACACCCTGTCGGTGGACGGTGTCAGTGATGTCGAGCAGGTCTGCCTGGAATCGGACGTACACCTGGCCGAGGTGGCCGCGTGTCACCAGGTGCTGACGCTGGTATTGGGTGAGCCGGTGACGGTTGTGCCCGAGAGTCGCGAACGGATGTATGCGTTGGGGACCAGCCGGGCCGAAGACGTGCTGGGCGGCGATGCGGCAGTGACGATCGACGACGCAACGGCTTCGGTGGCCAACCACGACCGTGAGTCTCGAAGCGAGGAGGGCCAGGCGGTGGCCGAGGCGGTGCAGCAGATCACCGCCGCTCAACCGTCTGCCTGGAAGCGGAGCCTGCCCTACATCATTGTTTCGACGGTCGTCCTGGTCTGGCTCTCGTTGTTCGCCTACTTCGAAGTTCCCTCGCCGGTGGCCGATGACCGAGCCGGAACCGGGGCCGAAGTGGTTGCGGCGGTCGCCGATGGCGCTGACCCGGCGGACGACTCGCCCGTGGCGGGATTGCTTTCGACCGACGCAGTTCCCGAGCCGTCGGTGAACGAGCTATCGACCGATGACAAAACATCCTCACCGCCACCTGTTGCCGGATCGTCGCCACCACCGTTGAGCACGAAGGTGGCCCCGGTTGCGGAGTCGTCCGATTCGGAACGGCCGATCAAGCCGGTGCGACCGATTCCCAAGGTTGCATTGCCGACGACTCGTTACATGTCGGCCCGCGGCGTGCTGCTGAGGCAGGACGCGCAGGGCGGCGACTGGATGGTATTGCCCTCTCAAGGGCAGGTTCGGGCAGGAGAACGCCTGGCGTCCCCGGCTCCGTTCGTAGCCGACCTGGAAATCGAGGGGACGTCGGTCCGCGTGAGCCTGCTGGAGGCCAGTGTGGTGACTTTTGACGGCACCGCCGACGCGTTGTGTGACGTGTCGATCAGCCGCGGTCGCGTCGTTTTTCACTCGGGACCTCCATCATCGGCTGGCGGCAGGCCGATGACGCTGCGAGTGACGATTGGCACACGGCATTGGCGACTGGAGTTGGCCGAACCCGATACGGTTTGTGGGATCGAGGTTCGTCCGCGGTTCTCGACGACCTACGAACAGGATTTTGGTGGTGACTGGTACCTGGGCGGTTTGACCGTTGCCAACGGAACGGTTCACCTGGCGACCGATGCAGCCCCGGGTTCGGCCGTCTCGAAGCTGTCGCTGGTCAAGGGGGATTGGTTGTCGTTGGCTCCGGCGGATCTCGATGGCGGGGACGATGGGGGACCGAAACCGCTGGCGGTGTTGCCCGGGTGGCTTGTGCCCGGTTCCCGGGTGACGTCGGCGGTTCAGCGGACGATGTCGAGTCGTTTTTCTCGAGAATTCGATCTCGAGCAACCGATTCGACTCAGCGTGGTCACGGCGGTCAAATCGCGGTTGTCGGGGATTTCGGCGCTGGCCGTCGGTTGCCTGGCATTGACGGCTCACGTCGAGCCCCTGGTGCAGGCGTTGGCTGAGTCGGAATTCACCGAGTCTCGTCAGACAGCGTTCGATGGGCTGAGGCTGTGGCTGGTGGGTGGACCGGACCGCAGTCAGAGACTGAAATTGGAGTTGGAGAAGTGGTTCGAGCAGTCGCAGGTGGACACGGTGTTCCGACTGTTGTGGGGTTTCGACAAGTCGGACGGTTCGGGTCCGGAGACATCGCGTCAACTGGTCGACTGGCTGGCCGTCGACCACGTTGCGATCCGCGAAATGGCCTTTTACCATGTGTCGCGGATGACCGGTCGGAAGTACGAGTACCGGCCCAATGCCCCGACCGGGCGTCGGCTGGCCGCCGTGGCCCGCTGGAGGGCCCACCTCGAGCGCGGCGGCGGCGTGCTGGTTGTACCCTGACACCAGTCCCGCCCGCTTTCGATTCATGACGGCCACTCCGCCCACCGCCGATCGTCCACCCGGCTGGGCAGGTCGGATTCGGCAGTTGTTCGAACTGGTCCGCTTCAGCCACACGGTGTTCGCTTTGCCGTTCGCACTGCTGGCAGCGGTGCTGGCCTGGCGTGATCCCCGGACCGGGTTCGCCTGGCACCAACTGGCTGGGATCGTGCTGGCGATGGTCACCGCACGCAGTTCGGCGATGGCGTTCAACCGCTTGGTCGACCGCCGGCTCGATGCCGCGAATCCCCGTACCGCCGGTCGTCACCTGCCGGCCGGGATGCTGGGAGTCGGAATGGTCTGGGTCTTCACCCTGATCTGTTCTGCCGGTTTTGTCGCCTCGACCCTGTTGTTCCTGTTGGGTGAGACGCCCAACCCGTGGCCGATCCGGCTGGCTGTCCCGGTGCTGCTGTTTCTGTTGGGGTACTCGTACTCCAAACGGTTCACCAGCCTGTGCCACTACTGGCTGGCCGCCGCGTTGATGCTCTCACCCCTGTGCGTCTGGATCGCAATTCGTGGCCAGGAGATCTCATCGGCCGGCGATCTTGCCGTCCCCGGCATGCTCGCGGCGGTGATCTTCTTCTGGGTCGGCGGCTTCGACATCATCTACGCCTGCCAGGACGTCGAACATGACCGGCAGGCGGGGTTGAAGAGCGTGCCGGCCCGTCTGGGTGTCGGGGGTGCCCTGAAGGTCGCCAGGGCCAGTCACGTGGTGACGATCGGCTGCCTGTTTGGCCTGTGGTCGGTGGCCGGGCTGGGTCCGTTGTTCCTGAGTGGTGCCGTGGCCGTCAGTGTTCTGCTGGCCTGGGAACACTGGCTGGTCCGCCCGGATGATCTCTCCCGCGTCGGCCTGGCGTTCTTCCACATCAACGCCCTGATCAGCCTGGGATTGCTCGTGGTGGGGCTGGCCGACGTTCTGCTGTTTCCCCTGGCCGCCACCTGAGTGGCAAGCGGGGCGACCGCCCCATGCTGGCTGACAGTGAATGCGGCGTCTAGAATGCGGTTAACCGCGTGGGCCTGTAGGCATCTGGAGCGAAGCTGGGATGAACCAATTGGCTGGCAATCTGACCACGGATTCCCGGTTGTCGGCGATCGCCGAGATGGTCGAGAACGGCCAGCGGGTCTCCTTCGATGACGGTCTCTATCTCGACCAGCATGCCGATCTCCTCTTCCTCGGTCACTTGGCCAACACGATTCGCGAACGCAAAAACGGCAACCTGGCATTCTACAACACCAACATCCACCTCAACCCCACCAACGTCTGTGTCTATCGCTGCGTCTTCTGTGCCTTCCGGTCGGACCTGAAGGCCGAGAAGGCCTACACCTTCGACGACCAGATGATCCGCGAGCGGGTATCGGAGGCGACCGAGGCGGGAGCGACCGAGATCCATGTCGTCGGTGGGCTGCATCACCAGAAGCCCTTCGACTGGTACCTCGACGTGGTGCGGGTGATTCACGAGGCCAACCCGCTGATCCACATCAAGGCGTGGACCGCCGTCGAGATCAACTGGTTCTGCCACATTACCAAGAAGCCGATCGAGTGGGTGCTCGAACAGCTAATCGATGCGGGACTGGGAAGCATGCCCGGTGGTGGTGCCGAGATCTTTGACCCGGAGATCCGGGGTCAGATCTGCGAACACAAGGCGGACAGCCAGTCGTGGATTGACATTCACCGCTGCGCCCACCGGTTGGGACTGAGGACCAACGCCACGATGCTCTACGGGCACCTCGAGGCGTCCAGGCATCGGGTCGATCACCTCTGCCAACTTCGTGATTTGCAGGACGAAACGGGTGGGTTCCAGACGTTCATCCCGCTGGCCTTCCATCCGGAAAACACCGGCCTCGACCATCTCGAACTCCCCAGCGGCCTGGTCGATCTGCGGGTGATGGCCCTGTCGAGAGTGATGCTCGATAACTTCGATCACATCAAGGCCTACTGGATCATGCTGGGGGAGAAGACCGCCCAGGTTGCCCTGAGCTTCGGAGCCGACGATCTTGACGGGACGGTCGTGCACGAATTGATCTATCACGACGCGGGGGCGGAGACGCCCGAGGGGCTGACCGTCGATCAGTTGCACCGGCTGATCCGTGAGGCCGGTCGGGAGCCGTTCGAGCGAGACACGCTTTATCGCCGAGTGGTGCGGGATGGGCACGAGTGGTCGATCGAAGAGCCGGTGGCTGCCGGTGGTGAGAGAGCCGAAATCTGAGACAAGCGTGGAGAATCGTGATGGCAGAGAATCTACCGAGGTCGATCACGACGTCGATGCAGTTCGAGAACGGCCCGGCGATTGGGATCAGCAACCGTTGGGTCAACGGCCAGTACTGCTCGATCCTGACACCGATCGGGATCGTCGGCTGTGGGATTTACGACGTGGTGGTGCCGGCCGAGTTCGACCAGGCGCTGGCGGTGGCCCAGGGGACACCCGAATGCCCCCTGGTTGATCCCGAGGACCTGCTCGAAGCCAAGATCGTCCGCTGCACACCCCGGGCCGAGTCCCTGGGGATCCAGGCGGGGATGTCGGGTCGCGAGGCGGTCGAGTTGATGTTGCAGGCGGCCGGCGAGGAGAGTGACTGATGAATTCCGTCGAGACAACCGGGTTGAGTGAGACGATTCCGATTGCCGTCCGTACGCTCGACCACGTGACCGTGGTGGTCGGCGACCTGCAGGCGAGCCGGGCGTTCTACGTTGACGTGCTCGGCATGCAGGAAGTGCCGCGGCCGGCGTTTTCGTTTGACGGACTCTGGTTCCAGAGTGGCTCGACTCAGATCCACCTGATTCTCGAACACGATGGTTCGGGGCCGGCGGGCAACCTGGTGCCGGTCGAACATCGCGGCGCCCGGACGCATCACTTCGCCTTCCAGGTCGATGACGCACACGCCTGTGCCACACGGTTGCGGGAACTGAGGGTGCCGATCGCCGCGGGCCCGAAGGAGCGTCCCGATGGCGCGGTGCAGGTGTTTGTCTGTGATCCGGACGGCCACGTGGTCGAGTTGACCTCGGGATCGGGGGAATAGCCGAGGGGCTGCCGTCGGGGGTTCCCCGAGTGGCGGACCGAAATCGGGAGAAAATAAGGCGGCTGGACCCGGCTGTGACGGCCGATCTATACTAGCACCAGCGGTCGGCCGATCGGATCCGGGTGTGGCCGGTGGCCTGTCCGGGTCGTTCAAACTTCGGCTGTCTGTCCCGGCGGTCTCTGGAGCGGTTGGCGAGTCATGAAGAACGCGATCCTGGCATCGATCAGTGTTTCGGCTATTATCGGCGTGGTGGCTGTGCTGGACCTGGCCCTGGGCCTGATCGGACAGATCGGCATGGCTCCATTCGGTGGACAGACGACGATGGACATCATGTTCGTCATCGCGGCCGCGCTGATCGGCTTCATGGGCCTGGAGTCGATCAAAGAGCAGAAGTAGCCCGGTGAGACGGCCTAGATATCCAGGTCGTCCGCCTCGTCTGCCTCGTCCATGATCATGCGGTACCGCTCCGAGGCGTCTCGGCCCAGGAGCTGCCGGAAGGTGGTGTCGGCGTCGAGCTGGCTTTCGATGTCGACTCTCAGCAGGATCCGCCTCGATGGATCGAGCGTGGTGTCCTTCAACTGGTCGGCGTTCATTTCGCCCAGGCCCTTGAACCGATCGATGACGACCTTGCGTCCCGAAGGGGCTGCGGCGAGCACCTGTTCCTTGTCGGCGTCGTC
>CAUZRQ010000194.1:0-9081 GCA_963582065.1 Planctomycetota bacterium
CACTCGCCTGCGGCTGTTCGAGCAGAACATCTACCACGCGCTAAAAACCACAGACGAATACGCGTGGCTGTATAGCGAACACATGGGCTGGTGGGAGTCGGGATACCAGGTGACAACCCCCGACGGCGCTCTCCAGGCGATCCACATGGCCAGAGAGAAGTTTGCTGCGAACAAACCCCTGGGATTCGACCTGAGCAACGCCATCGCCAAGGCCCGTTCCAGAATGAAAGAGGCAACGCGCGGCAAGGAATGACAACCTGGTGAATTGGGGAATCAACCGCCGTTGGTCGACGAGTTGTCGAGAGCAGTGTCTGCACCCCGGGCATGCTGCAGAAGTAGCCCCGCGTGGCTGCAATGGCCAGAGTCGAACTGGGGATCGTGTTCGATGAGACAACGACTTGGGATCACAGCCCTGTTTGTCCTGGCGACAGGTGTGTCGTTGGTTGCCGAAGATCGGTACGAGTCCTTTGACAAGAACCCGCACTGGGACTCCCGCAACAATCGTCCATCCGTCGCACTCCGAAAACTCGTCAAGCAGAATTTTGGCTTCAGCCCGACGCACCACGCACGGGGGAAGCGGCCGGGCGAACTGGGCGGATTGGTTCACCCGTCTGCTCAACCAGCTTATTACGCAAAACGGATTCCGACGAGAACCTTCGAACATCGCCTCACGACGTCGGGAACCGTCAACTGCACGGGCCGCCAGTTTCACGTCCTGGTCGGCTTCTTCAACAGCAACACGCTCAACGAGTGGCGAACACCCAACACGATTTCGCTGCGGTTGTACGGACGGGGAAAAGTGTTCTACGCGTATGTTGAATACGCCACATCCCGCTGGCGGGCCGGGGGAGACAATCCCCGCCCCTTCCCATTTTTCACCGATCCCAAGACGGGAAGCCGTCAACAAAAGGGGTTCGCCGCCAACACGGTTCACCGCTGGTCGTTGACCTATGACCCCTTGGGAAACGGTGGAGACGGCACTGTGACTGCGACGATCGACGAGGCCACGGCCGTCTGCCACCTCGACCCGCACCACAAGCAGGACGGAGCCATCTTCAATCGTTGTGGGCTGATGACCGTCATGAAGCACTGGGACGACGGCGGCGAGTTGTGGTTGGACGACATCACGATCAACGGTCGGACCGAGACTTTTGATCACGACCCCGACTGGGAGTCCCACCAGAACCGCCGCAAGTACTGGTCCACCGATGTGCGACCCCGGTTTGATTTCGGTTTTAGTCCGACGCGATTTTCCGAGGGCCGCAAAAAAGGAGAATTCGGCGGCCTGGTCTTTCGTGGTGACTGCCGCTTTGCCGACCGCATGGCGTACTGTGCCGATCGACTCGACCAGCTTTCGCTCGCAAAGCCCATTGCGGCCGGCGGCAAGATCTCCCTCCACCGCGCCGTTTCGGACAGCACCACACTGATCGGGTTCTTTCATTCGACTCGCAGCATGAAGCCGAGCAATTCGCAGTCCTCCGGAACACCGGATGACTTCCTCGGCCTCGCCATCGAGGGCCCCAGCCGCGACGGTTTTTTTCTGTACCCGCTCTACCGGTTCAATGGCGACTTCAGTGGAGTCGCCAGGGGGACGGATCGCCCCGTGATCCTGCCGAACCGGAAATCTCACGACTGGACCTTCCGATACACCCCAACCGGGGCGGGCGGACGAGGGAAGATCGCAGTCACCTTGGATCGCGAGAAAACCGTTCTTGACCTGCGACAGTCACATCGTTTTGCCCCAACCCGCTTTAACCGTTTCGGGATCATCACCACGTGGGTCGATGGAAATGGCCAGCGGATTTACTTCGACGAGTTGACGTATACGGCCAGCCAGAAGTGATCGAGTGATCCTGGCCGACCCCTTCATCCGCCCGTCGATCCACCGCTGCAGATCGGCAACGGGATACTGCGCAGAGCGTCCCAGCGAGGGCCGAGGGTTGGATATGGAGCCGTGTGGCACGTACTGCCAGGTCGTTCAACGCGTCCTCGGTAGTTCCACCGCGGGACCAACCCTGGACCTCCGTTTCCCTCGCGCGTAGGAACGTCTGCACAGGTGAGACAGCAGGTCGCTCCGCATACGTCAGTTTTCCTACCGCACCGCCACACACCCACTGCACCGGCCAATCCGTGGCACCCGTGTCGCCATCGCTGAAATCGCCCCGGAAACGATAACGACGCGAATCATCAGCTCGGCCCATGCCGAATCACATGTCTGGCCGATCACCAATCGCTTCGACACGCCCCTGAAACCCGCCAGGCCCTGATGCCTCTCCCGGCCAAGCCGCCGCCGCTCACGTTTCTCCACACCGCAACCAGGCTGGTCACTTTGTCGGTTCAGCGGCGTTGAACCACGACACCGGAAACACCCGCAACCGCATCTCGTTGACGGTTCGCTTCAACTTCCCTCCGACATAGCGATAACGCCGATGCGTGTAGACCAGGTAGGCCAATTCACCGATCACTCGAACTCGCGGGGCCCGGTTCATGTGGAACTCCTCGCCGAGCATCTCGGACTCCCTGGGAATCGCACGTGGTGTCTTGAGATAGCTGACCGAATCGCCGGCCGAGATTCTGGTGACGCGGGTTTGTCCGGGTGACATTGCCACAGTCCGAAAGTTCTTCCAGGTCGTGCCATTGTCTCGGGAGATCGCCGAGGTCAACCTCGCGCGGTAGTAACCGGTTTCGATCTCCCGCTTGCTGGCCTGGTTCCAGACACATAACAGTTCGCCGGACCCCGGCAACCGTTGCAGAAAAATCTCGGAGTTGCTGCTGAGCAGCCTGGTCAATTTCACGGGACTCCAGGTCCGGCCCCCGTCACGGCTCTCGCTGCGTGCGATCCGTTGAAACGATGTTCTCATGAACATCAACAGCCGACCGTCGGATGTCTCGACAACCGTGGGGACTTCGCAGCTTCCCTGCTGCCGCCCCCCGTTCTCCCAGACCCAGAGGCTGTCGCGGGATTCTCGCCAACTCCGTCCCTGGTCATCCGAATAAAACGCCGTACAGATTCCCAGGCCCCGGTCCATCGGTTGTGTCCGCCAGTACTCGTTGGGCAGGACCAGAAGACCTTTCCGGGTCTGGATCAACCAGGTCGGGTTGGCGGGAGAGCGGGGCCAACTGACACGAATCGGGGGCAACCAGGTCTTTCCCTCGTCATGAGACCGGCTGAAAAACGTACCGGCCCCCTCCCCCACTCCTCCACCCTGGGAGGGTGGGATCGTCTCGAACGTGACGGCGATCGCACCGGACTTCAGCCGCAGCAGGCTCCACGGACGAACGTTGCCCTTCATGATCACTCGGCCCGCGGCATCTCGAAACGGCCCGATGCTGATCCAGGTTCGCCCCTTGTCGATGGACCGAATCATCTCGAGAGTCCGGTCGATCGCCAGCAACCGGCCTCCCTCGAGCAGCACCGGACCGACGAATCGATAAGCAACGGTGACCTCGAAGGACTCTCCGGCCATTGCCGGGCACCCGGCCCCTGCCAGTAGAAGGCCGAACACCACGATCTGTTTCAACACGAACGTCTCCAATCCGTACCACTCTCACTGCGGTCGTATCTTCCTTCGATCCAGTCGTCAACTCATGATGTCCAGAAAACAGTCGCCCTCTTGAACATCGCAGGCTCCGGTCATTAAGTGCCACGCGACCAGAGGATCTGTGGATCCCTGCGAACCTGGCGAGAACTGGCCATGGACAACGTGAACGACCGCTCACTGCGATTTCTGCGTCCCGCTCTGCCGTGGCTGCTGACAGTCGGTGGCCTGGCCTGCCATCCTGGGACAGCCGATTGCTCGACCGCCGATTCGCCACCGACGACCTGGCCGGTGGGGCATGCAGAACTCCTGCCACTTTTCGGACGCCCTTTCTCCATGGCGGGGATGCAACATCGCAAGAACCGCTTTCAGCCCTGGCGTTCGGAGATCGCCGACGCCCTCTACCCGTTAGCTAACGCGGCCACGCGCACCCACGTGCGCACGCGTACACGCCAGGGAGCAGCCAGCATGGAAGAGCGACTTGTGGCGGCTGTCGCTTGAGGCTAGTCAATCCGGCCTGCGGGACCCCTCTCGGCCGGTGTACACCACCTTGCGCCCGGCCGCAAACCCCTGCAAAACAGGAGAGGGGCATCCGCGGCCAATTCGGGTTGCGGCCCTCTGCGAGGCAAGGCGGCAGCTTGCTGCGCCGGATTTCGCACCGCATAATAGGTGAACTGATAGGCGGTTGCCTGCAGGTGATGTTCCTCCAAGACCGATACGAACAGCCGGGGAGTGCTCGTCTAGCAACCGCGCCCGCTGATGAAATCCGTGAGCCTGTCTGAGATGACAGGCGTGTCGGTCGTTTCTCCTGAATGAGTTCTCGAATGAGACAGCCGCTTTGGGGCCGCAATCCTGTCAGGAGAACATCTCTTGGCGGTAGAAATCTGTGGCGGACAATAGCCGCAGTGCTGCTTCTGCTGGGAGTGGGCGTTTCGGGGCTGTCTCCCGTGATCCTGTTCGAGGTGGAAGCGAGCGAGTCCCCCCTCGAGGAGCGCGAGAACGAGAAGTCCGAGGAGTTCGTCGGCACGCGATCATCGCTCCGTGTTACGAAGCACCGGCAACAGGCCTCATTCCATCCGGTTGATCACACGTCTCGATGTCACGTCGATACGAAATCAACCCATTTGGGTGACGGCCACTTTCTGCCCAACGGGCTACCGGCACCTTTGATCTGTTAGCGATTTCGGGTGGCATGTCTGCCAGCCCTTGCAGGCATGCAGCGGCGCTCAACCGAGCAGCCGCCATTCGACGTTCGTCGACCGGCCGTGACTGCACGGTCGATAATTCTCGAAACCCAGGGATCACAGACGTGTCTTCCGAGCTATTAGAGAACAGCAATACGAGTTTTGGTCGTGAGCTCACCAAGAACCTGATTGCCGGTTTTTCGGTCAGCTTCGTGGCGATCAGTCTCGGTGCGGCCTTTGGAATTCTTTCCACGCGGGGGGCCTTCGCGGGCATCCTCTCGGCCGGGATCATTGCCTTGATCACGGCTGTCTTTGGTGGCACGCGGATCCAGACATCGGGTCCCACGGCCCCCATGACCGCGGTCACGCTGATCGTCATTGCCTTTGCCAATTCGACGGGAACTTTTTCCGGCAAGGGTCTTGTCGAAGCCCTTCCCGGAGCCGATTCGGTCCGGTTCATCAATCTTGTTTTCGTCCTGACGGGTATTCTCCTGGTGATCGCGGCCATCCTTCGCCTCGGGAAGTTCATCCAGTTTGTTCCCAGGACGGTCATCTCCGGATTCATGAATGGAATCGCGATTCTGATCTGGGTGGACCAGGCAAAAAAACTCTTTGGGATCGGCGGTCAAACTGCGATCAAAGGCCCGCTGGTCGTCAACGCGTCGGTCGCACTGGCGGCGCTGGCTATCGCCTTCCTCACTTCTGTCGTCGTCAGCCGTCTGTGGCCGCGTGCCAAGTCCTTTTTACCCGGTACGCTGATGGCAGTGCTGGTCGTGACGGTTGTTGTGCAGGTCGCCGGGCTGGAAATCGAGATGGTGAAGACCGCCGGGATCGAGAACACGTTCGCGGCCTGGTCCCAGGTTGTCAAAGACAACGTACCGACGAACTGGGACCCCGCGCTCATCTGGCTGGCACTGCCATTTGCCCTGCAACTGTTGATGCTGTGTTATCTCGACACACTGCTCACGTCGCTGGTCGTCGACAAGAAGATGACACAGCAGTTCCAGCGCGAGGAACGAACGAAGCAGAACCAGGAACTCGCTGCCCAGGGAGCGGCCAATGCTGCGATCGCTCTCGTTGGAGGAATTCCTGGTGCCCAGGCGACCATCCGCTCGGTCCTGATTCTCAACGAGGGGGCCACCTGGAGACTTGCCGGAACGATGGTTGGCATTTTCGTGCTTGTCGAAATGCTGCTGTTCCAGGACTACATCGGCAACATCCCGGTCGCGGTCTTCGCGGGAATCCTGTTCAAGGTGGGGTACGACGTTTTCGATTGGCCACCCGTTGTCGCCTATCTGAAGAGGTTCTTCGGTCGCAAGGAATCCACGACGCAACTGCAGGTGCAGCATGTCGACATGTTCTTCATTGTCGGTACCAGCGCAGTCACGCTCATCCAGGACCTCAACACGGCCGTCGTCCTGTTCACTGTTTTGTTCTACCTGGTTCGCCTGTACGTCAAGGTGCCCGACCTCGAAGCACCGGTTGCAGACGCCGGCCAGGATCAAGAGTCTGTGCCCTCGATGGATCCTCCACCCGACACGGGGAATTAGATCATGAGCGAGTCGACCGAAACGCTCCTTGAAAACAACCTCCAGTGGGCTCGAGATACCAAAAGTCTTACGCCGGACTTCTTTTCGCGTCTGGCAGAGCAGCAGAGTCCTGATTTTCTGTGGATTGGCTGTGCGGATAGCCGGGTCCCGGCGAACCAGATCATCGGATTGTCACCCGGTCGTCTGAAAATCACGGTGGTGGATCTTGAACTGGATGATACTCAAAACCCGATGCAGACTGCTTTGATGGATTACCGGACCTCGTTGTGATTTCCACTCCCACAGATTCGACCAGGCCGCGATTCCCGGCTCTGCTTCCCTCTGAACGGCAGCACCTGCGCGATGAAGTCGTCCAGGCCTGTCATCCGATTGCCCAATTGTGGCCCATGAAGACGTTTGCTTATCGCAATCCACTTCGTGACCTGGAACACCTGCCATTCGACGAGGCCATTCGGCAAGGCCAACACCTGTTGGGCGGTAACGGATACCTTCCCAACGATGACTACCGTGACTTGTATCGGGACGGGCGGATCAGCGAGGAAACGCTCACGACGGCACTGCACCGCATCGCACGAAGATCCGAGCCCCAGGCTGTCACGATCGGAAATCGTCACATTGCAGCAGCGGAAGTCTGGCGGGGGCACCTGCTGTGCGGATTCGATCCGTTGGACCCGGCCCTCTTGGCCTGGGAACTCAGCGTGGGGGGCTTCGAAGACGATCTGTGGAACAGCACCCTGGCGGCGCTGAAACTCTCGGATCCATCCGAGGATTCTCATGACGCCGAACACACTGCTGTCCCAAACGTGGATCTGCCAAGCGGACGCACGATCAGTGATTGGCTGAGGATCTTGGCGGGAGCATCGCTGGTCGACGAGATCAACGACCAGATGATCAACTGGTCGGCAGCGTTTCTTGACGAGGGAATGGCGGGTTGGGAGATGCCCGGGAGGCATCAGGGGTTTTATCGAGCCTGGCGCGAGCTCGCCCCCGTGGACTTCTCGGGTCGCTTTCTGGGAATCAGGAAATTCGCCAGTAAGGTCCGCGATCTGCCCGATTCCCCGGAGGACGCGATCGCGCACGGTCTGACGCGTCTGGATATCCCCGAAGAACGCTGGGCGGACTACTTGTCGCGGATGTTGGCCCAGTTGCCGGGGTGGACCGGCTTCATCCGCTGGCGGAGCGAAAACCCCGACTATCACGCTCAGAAGGAACACCCAATTGACCCGGTGCAGTACCTGGCAGTCCGGCTGTTCTACGAGATCGAATTGGTCGAGACGTTGTGTCGCCGCGAGTGGGGAATCGACGGAACACGATCCGACCTGGTGTCCTACTGGGAGCAGCACCTTGACCAATATCAGGCACTCGTTGGCCACGATGCTCATCCGGCCGATCGGAACCTCGCGACGGTTTGCCATGATGCCTGGCGGCTGTTTCAACTCGGCAGGCATCTCGAGCTGACTCCTGACGACTTCGAGCGGCTCCCGGCAACCGTCGTTCGCACCCTGCTCGAGTGGCTGAACGCTCTCCCCGCGGATGAACATGGCGCCGTGTGGCTGGAGGCTCTGGAGTCCAGCTATCGGGACCAGTTGCTCCGGCGGCTGTCGGCCCATCGCGGCAAGACGTCCGCCTCCGAGGCTCGCCCACGGGCTCAGGTTGTCTTGTGCATCGACGTCCGGTCCGAGTCGTTCCGTCGTCACATCGAGTCCCAGGGACCATATGAGACGTATGGGTACGCCGGGTTCTTTGGCGTACCGATTAGTTTCCAGGCCTTTGATCGTGCTGACCGTGCGGCGGGCCTAACGGTCAGTTAAATGGAGTTCATCTTGAATTACAATTACTACCCGCTTCTCATTCCTCTAGCGCCTTTCTTGGCGGCGGTTTACAGCGCTCTTCCGAGTCGCAGGGCGGGCGACCGAAACTACAGCATCGGCGTGTATGCACATGTCGTGGCAGTGGTGGTCGCGATTGTGACGCTCGGCCAGGTAGCCACTCCCGGATACGTCAGCAAACGCCTGATGATCTGTGAAACACCCTGGAGCTTCCTGCCGACGATTGAACTGTTGATCGACCGTTTGAGTGCCGTGATGATGATGGTGATCGCCTCGATCGGTCTTGTGCTGTATCGGTACTCCATCCGCTACCTGCAGACGGAACGCGGACAGTCCCGGTATCAAACGTTGCTGGCGTTCACCATTTCAACATTGCTGGTGATGGTTTCGAGCCGTGATCTCGTGTTGCTGTTCCTGGCCTGGCAATTGCTGAGTTGGTTGCTTTGCCATCTGGCCTATAACTACGCACATCTGCTCACAGCTCGCAGTTCATTTCGCACCTTCATTATGTTGCGTTTGGGTGACATCGCATTTCTCACGGGCATCGTACTGGCTTATCAACTTTGGGGGACCGTCGAGTTTACAGAGCTGTTCAAGCAGGCCAAGGCGAATCCAGTCAGTTTGCTGAAGTTCAGCGGTCTTGAGATCAGCGGGGCCACAGCGGTGACGTCGCTGATCTTCATCGGCGCCATGAGCAAGTCGGCCCAGTTCCCGCTCCACATGTGGCTGCCGGATTCGCTCTTCGCCCCCACGCCGATCCACGGGCTGCTGCATGCCGGGATCATCAATGCCGGCGGTTTCCTCATGACACGCCTTGCGCCGTTGTACGTGGAGAGTCCCCTGACATTGCACGTCGCGTTTGTTGTCGGTCTGCTGACGGCAGTTCTGGGAACAAGCATGATGCTAGTCCAGAACGACATCAAGAAGACGCTCGGATACTCAACCATCGGCCAGATGGGCTACATGATCATGGAGTGTG
>CAUZRQ010000195.1:0-8962 GCA_963582065.1 Planctomycetota bacterium
TCGGGGTGTGTGGGCGGTTCTCCCTGGCTGCCGAAGTCGTCGCGGGTCGTCACCAGGCCACGGCCGAACAGGTGGGCCCAGGCGTGGTTGACCGCGACTCGGGCCGAGAGCGGGTTGTCGGCGGCGACCAGCCAGCGGGCAAGATCCAAGCGGTCGGCGATCTCGTTGCGGGGTGCGAGTGGTGGCAGCGCCGAGGGGGTCGATGGCTGGACCGGCTCGCCCTTCTTCTTGAAATCGCCCCGGACCAGGACGTGAGCCGGCTGGCGACCCTTGGCTCGTTCGGCAATTGTCATCACGAACGGCTTGGGCAGGTGCCGCTTCTGGACACTGATCTGGGCCATGGCCTGGCCGGTGTCGTCGTGTCGTCCGTCGAGTGTTTTCCAGAAGGCCTGGGCGGTCTTGTGCTGTACCGATGAGAACCCGCTGGCCGGCCGGGCGAGCAGCGTGGCGAGATTGGCCGACAGGTCGAGCCGTTTCAACCGATCGGTGATGTCGGAGGGCTTGTTGCCCAGGGATTTCTGCCACGCGGCCAGGTCGGCGTGTTTTTTCATCGCCCCGATCGCGGCCTGACGTGCCTTGAGCATGGCCTGCCGTCGCGTGACTCCGTCGAGTGCCGCCTGGTACCTCGCACGGTCCGTCTCCGAACCCTCGATGTCGATGTTCTTCTCTTCGACGTTGTTGAAGAACGCGTAGAAGGAATAGAAGTCTCGCTGCGGGATCGGGTCGTACTTGTGCGAATGACATTGCGCACAGCCGAGGGTGAGTCCGAGCACAGAGGTGGCCGTCGTGTTGACCCGATCGACCGTCTCGCGGTTCCGATAGTCCTGCTTGTTGATCCCCGACTCGTTGTTCTTGATGTTCATCCGGTGCAGCCCGGTGGCGGTTTTCTGCGCGATGCTGGCGTCGGCGAGAAGATCGCCGGCGAGTTGTTCAATGATGAACCGGTCGTAGGGCTGGTTGCTGTTGATCGAACCGATGACCCAGTCGCGATACCGCCAGGCGTTGGGCCGCACGTCGTCCCGTTCGTAGCCGAAACTGTCGGCGTAACGGGCCAGGTCCAGCCAATGTCGTCCCCAGCGTTCGCCGAAGTGTGGCGAGGCGAGCAGTTCGTCGACGAGGTGTTCGTAGGCGGCGTCGGACGGGTCGGCCACGAATCGATCGATCTGCCGTCGCGAGGGGAGCAGGCCGACGAGGTCGAGCGAGAGTCGGCGGACGAGCGTGTGAGGATCGGCGTCGAGCGAAAGGCTCAGGCCGCGTGGTTGCAGGCGTGCGATCACGAAGCGGTCGATGGCCGATCGGACGCGTTGGGCGTCCTGGATCGCCGGGGGCCGCGTGCGACCGGGCAGGACGAAGGACCAGTGCTTCTCGTAGCGGGCCCCCTGGGCGATCCAGGCTTCGAGCCGGGAGATCTCGTCGCGGCTCAGCGGCGGACCCTCGTGGGGCATCCGCGTGTCGAGATCGCTGGACCGGACCCGGGCCAGCAGGTGGCTTTGGTCCGGACGTCCGGGGACGATGGCCCGGTGGTCGGAATCGGTCTTGCCGATCGCCCGTTCCCGCAGGTGCAGCGCCAACCCGGCCTGCTGGTCGGCCGGGCCGTGACAGATGAAGCACTTCCTGGCCAGCAGCGGCAGGATGTCGCGGCTGAAACGTACCGTCGGCTTGTCGGCCGCGGTGACCGGAGAAGCCAGCCCGCCGATCAGCAGGGCGAGCAACAGGTGTCGGTGACGGAGAGTCATGGTCGGGGAGCCGGCGTGGCCAGCTTGCGTTGGATCAGCCAGTCGACGAAGGCAAAACGCCACTTGTTGATTGGTGTGCCGAGGTCACGGACTCCGTATCCGTGTCCTCCTTTATCGCGGATGAACGTGGTGCAGGATACCCCGGTCTTGCGGCAGGCCGCCGCAAACAACTCGGTGTTGGCCACCAGCACGCCGCGGTCATCACGTGCATGAGCCAGGAAACTGGGGGGCGTGTTGCGGGTGACGTTGCGGTCACTCGAATAGTCTTTCAACTGGTCGGCCGTGGGCCTGGGCCCGAACAGCAACTGCTGGTACTTCCGGCCGACGACCTCGGTCCTCATCGTCAGCAACGGGTAGGCGGCGGCGAAGAAGTCGGGGCGGGTCTGGTCTTCAGGTTTCCAGCGGGTGGCTGCGGTGGCGGCGAGAATTCCGCCGGCGGAGAATCCGAATACCCCGACACGTTTCGGATCGATGTTCCACTCGGCGGCTCGAGCGCGGACCGTGCGGATGGCACGCTTCACATCGGCCTCCATCGGTCCGATCCCGTAGAAGTGAGTGGTGGTCCTGGCGGTGCGGAACTTCAGCACGACGCCGACGACACCGTGAGGCGCCAAAAAACGAGCCAGGTCGTTGCCTTCCTTGTCGATCACGACCCGGGTCAGGCCACCACCCGGACAGATGACCAGGGCGGCCAGGGGGCGAGGTGATCGCTTCGCGGGCAGGTGAACCGTCAGCGTGGGGCGGTGCACGTCGTGGACGCTGCGGTCGACGACCGTCTTGCCGTTTCCTCGCTCGACCACTTTTTCTTTTTCGGTGATCCCGTTCGAACCGGGTGGGACGCCGGGCCACAGCCGCACGGTCTTCACTTCGGCCGAAGACGACAAGGGGGCCACGAGCAGAGCAGCGAGCAGCGGGGCGGCTGAAAGGCGGCGGTTCACCGGAAGGCTCCAACGAGGCGTGTCAGGCCATCATCGTCGCGTGGGCAGACGACGCCAAGCGAACGAGGGGGCGGGCGTGTTGTCGGGCTGCCCCGCACGGGGATATGATCAGCTTCGGAAACAACCTCTGGGTGTGAGGGTCCGGGGCAACCCGGCAGGAGAGTGGCGATGATGATCCGACGACGCGAGTTTCTGGCGGGCGCGGGGGCCGGAGCACTGGCCGCACCGACACTGGTCTCGGCGGCAGTATTCGGTGCCAACGAACGGTTGAACATCGGGGCGATCGGTGTCGGCGGCCGCGGGGCGGGCGACCTGGCGGCGGTGGCTGGCGAGAACATCGTGGCGTTGTGCGACGTGGATTCGCAGAGGCTGGGGGCGGCTGCCAAGAAGCATCCCAAGGCCGAGACCTACGCCGACTATCGCAGGCTGCTGGAACGCAAGGACCTGGATGCCGTGGTGGTGGCCACCCCCGACCATCACCATGCCGTCGCCGCGATGCGTGCTCTGCGTCGGGGCCTGCACGTCTATTGTGAGAAACCGCTGACACACACGGTTCGGGAAGCGCAACTGCTGGCCCGGGAGGCTGCCAAGCAGAAGGTCGCCACGCAGATGGGGACCCAGAACCACGAACACCCCAGTTACCTGCGGTTGGTCGAACTGCTGGAGACCGACGCGGTGGGGCCGATCCACGAGGCGCACATCATCACCGACCGACCGGGCCGATTCTGGCCCCAGGGCGTCGCCGTGCCAACCGACCGTCCCAAGGTCCCGTCGCACCTGTCGTGGGACCTGTGGCTGGGGCCGGCACCCAGGCGGGACTATCATCCGGCGTTTGTCCCGTTCCGCTGGCGCGGCTGGTGGGATTTCGGCTGCGGTGCGATCGGTGACATGGCGATTCATCTGATGGACCCCGCCTTCTGGGGCCTGAAACTGGGCGGCAAGGTCCGCGTGTCGTCGATGGGACCACGGCCGAATCCGCAGAGCGGGCCGACGTGGATGATCACGAAGTTCGAGTTCGGTCAGCGAGGCAAGAAGCCCCCGGTGGACGTGTTCTGGTACGAGGGGACGGCCAGGCCGCCCGGGCCGGTGGCACGCGAACTGCCGATGAACGGGTCGCTGTTCATCGGGAAGAAGGGCCGGATCGCGATCGGGCACGGCGAGATGCCGCAATTGTTGCCCAAGGAGCAGTTCCAGGACTTCCAGCCACCCAAGCCGTACTTGCCCGACTCGCCCGGGCATCACCAACAGTGGATCAATGCGGCGAAGACCGGCAGTCCGACCGGCAGCCACTTCGGCTACGCGGGGCCTTTTACCGAGATCGTGTTGCTGGGCAACGTGGCCTACCGGGTCGGTGAGACGATCGAGTACGACCCGAAGAAGATGAAGGTCACCAATCACAAGGCGGCCAACGACCTGTTGAGCAAGGATTACCGCAAGGGGTGGGAGCTTTCGGAATGACACATCACCTCTCACGACGCCGGTTTCTGTCGGCGGCCGGAGGGCTGGCGGTGGTGGGTTCGTCCACCGTCGCGGTGGCGGCCGGGAAGCCGTTGCTCGATGTCATCGATTGTCACACGCACTTCTACGACCCGACCCGACCCGAGGGGATTCCTTGGCCCCGCAAGGGGTCGTCGCTGTACCGGATTGTGTTGCCCAGACACCTGCGGGCATTGACGCATGCCCGCAAGGTGACCGGCACGGTGATCGTCGAGGCCAGCAGTCGGCTGGAAGACAACCAGTGGCTGCTGGATATTGCCAAGGACGATCCATTTGTCCTGGGCGTCGTTGGCCATCTCAACCCGTCCGAACCCCGGTATGCGGAACACGTCAAGCGGTTTGCCCGCAACAAGTTGTTCCGCGGGATCCGGGTTGGCGAGAGCCTGGTCGCCGGTCGCTTGAAGTCGAATTCGCTCGATGTGTTCAAGGTGCTGCAGGATCACGATCTCGAGTTGGATGTCAACGGTGGTCCGGTGACACCGTTGGTGGTCAGCCGACTGGCGGCCCGCATGCCGGGTTTGCGGTTGTTGCAGAACCACATCGGGAATGTCGCAATCACCAAGGCGGCTCCGCCGAAGGAGTGGGTGTCGAACATCCGTGCCGCGGCTCGCCACAAGAACGTCTTCTGCAAGGTCTCGGCGATGGTCGAGGGAGCCTCGCGGGGCGGAGGCAAGGCGCCGACCGACGTGGCGTTCTACAAGCCGTATCTCGACGTGGTCTGGGATGCGTTCGGTGACGATCGGGTGATCTATGGCAGCGACTGGCCGGTCTCCGAGCGTGCGGCCAGCTACCGTCAGCAGCAGCAGATCGTGCTCGATTACGTCAGCGATCGAGGCCAGACGGCCACCAGGCAGTTCTTCGCGCTCAACTCCAAGCGGGCCTACAAGTGGGCCGAACGGGACGGGCGGATCAAGTCGTGATACGACAGGTTCGCGGGGCGCGTCTGGCACTGGCGGCAGTGTTGATCGTCGGCTTGTTGCCGGCCGAGGAACCGGCGACCGGTCGCCCGCGCCTGGAGGGGTACGTTGGCGGGCCGTACAAGTTGCTGGTCCGCGATTTCACCGGCGATGGTCGGCCCGACGTGCTGATCGGGTATCGGAACCTGGGCGCGTTGCACCTGGCCGTCGGTGATGGTCGGGGAGGTGTGTCGGATCGGTCGGGTGGAGTGTTGACCGACCTGTCGGGTCGCGATCGCGACGGTTCGACCGATTCGACCTGCTGGTCGGCTCCTCATGTCCATAACCTGCACTCCGCCGACATCAACGGTGACGGGCTGTTGGACATCGCGGTGGGCCTGGCGGGACTGTCGACATTGCAGGGCGGTCGCGTGGTGGTGGCGCTCGGCGAGCCGGGAGGTCGTTTCCGGGCGGTGGTCGAGTACCTGGTTCCGAGCGAGGCCAAGGGGGTGCGGTTCGAGGATCTCGACCGGGACGGCCGCCTGGACCTGCTCTACACCGCCCGTGGCTCGGGCTACAAGCACGACCTCACCGTGGGAGAACTGCACATCCGCCGTGGCCTGGGCGGGGGACGTTTCGGGACGGCGATCGTGTTGCCTGCCGGACGGTCGGCTTATGCGATCGACACCGGTGATCTGGATGAAGACGGGTTTCCCGATGTCGTGATTCCCAACGAGCACGATGACCGCGCGACGTACTGCCTGAATCCCGGCCGGGGGTGCTTTTCGGCAGTGACGAAAAAGACGGCCCGGCGATGGTCAGTCCGCGTGTTGCCGGCGACCCCGATCCCCGGCAAGCGGTCTCATGCGGTCAACGATGCGCGAATCGCTGACCTCAACGGCGACGGCCACCTGGACGTGGTGACGGCCAACCTCGGCACGTCGACCATCTCGATTTTCGCCGGCCGGGGAGACGGCACCTTCGAGAAGGACCGGCAACTGGCGGCCGGCAAGAACGGCGCGTTCCTGGGCCTGGGAGACCTCGACGGTGACAAGGATATCGACGTGGCCATCACCCACTGGACCGAGGCCTTCGTCTCGGTGTTCCTCAATCGCGGGGATGGGACGTTCGAGGAGCGAGTCGACCTGGTTAGCGGCCTGGGCAGCTACGGCCTGGACGTGGCCGACCTGGACCGGGACGGGCATCTCGACCTGGTCTCGGCCAACTACCGCGACAAGACCATCTCGATCCTGCGTGGACGGGGCGACGGCACGTTTGCACCGACGGTGACCCTGCCGCGCGGCCTGAGGGTCACTGGCGGTCAGTTGGTGCCCTATTCGCCGTGACGGTTCCGGTCACTTCGACGGAGAGTCGGCCAGTTCGTGCTCCAGGAATGCGACCAGCGCCGGGACAAGGGCCGGGGCCAGCGGCAGTTGGGGATTCGAATAACTGGGCAGTTGTTCGGCGTCGGTGGCGATATGTCGGAGAACGTGGTTCATGTCCTCGATCAGTGCCAGGGCTGCTGATTTCTGAGCGGCCTTCAGAGCCTCGGCGTCGCTGACGGCGACCTGGATGTCGCGGGTGCCCTGGATGATCAGCGTGGGAGTGCTGGTCTTGGCGATGATCGCCGCCGGATCGTACTTCATCCACGAGATCAGAAAGGGCTGGACCGAGGGGCGAAACACGCTGGCCAGGGTCGGCGGGACCTTCTCGACCATCTTTTCGGCCGCCAACTGTTTGAGGATCGCCAGGGCCTGGTCCCTGAGCTTGGGCATCGTGGCCAGGTTCCTGGTCAGTTGGCGCTCCAGCACCTTGTCGATCGACTGGCCGGCTCCGGCGATCGAGACCACGGCGTCGACACGGGTCTGCTCGGCAGCCATCAGGGCGACGAGTGAGCCCTGGCTGTGACCGATGATCCCGACTCGTGAGATCTTCTTGTGCTTTCGCATCAGGCGGAGCCATCCCAGTGCGTCGTTGACCATCAAGTGGAACCGGAACTGTCGTTCCCCTCCCTTGGTGAACCGGCTTCGCCCGCTGCCTCGCTTGTCGAAACGCAGCACGGCGATGCCGTGAGTGGCCAGTGCGGTGCCCAGTTTCTTCAGGTAGTCGGATGAAAACCTGTCCTGGTTTCCGTCACGGTCGTTGGGGCCTGACCCCGAGATGAGCAGGACGGCGGGAAAGGGGCCGTCACCCTTGGGCCAATCGATGGTACCGAAGAGCGTGGCGCGGGGAGTCTTCAACCGAACGTCGGGATCCTGTTGAGCCAGGTCGTTTTCGGGTGAGCGGGGTTTCGGCGGTGGGCGGAAGAAGATCCCGACAACCTGTTTCTTGCCGTTGTAGGAAATGCGCAAGACAAGCGGCATCTTCTCGAACGTGCACGACAGGTCGACGACCTGGTTGGCCTCGATGATCATCTCCTTGGCGGTCTTGGCCACCGACTGGTACGCACCGGCCTGGGCCTGCACGGCCTCCCAGGTGGCTTTCAGCTTGTCGGCCGGCAGCGCTTCCAGGACTTCCGGAGAGAAGGTCTTGGCCGCTTCGGCGGATCGGCCCGCGATCAGATGCGCCAGCAATTCACGCGCCGCGGTTTCGGCGGGTGAGTGTTGGGCGGGAGGGACCGGGGGTGAGACTGTCTCGATGGGGTCGGACGGGACGGTTGCGGCCGCCGGCTTGGCACTGGCTTCGGCTTCAGGTTTCGGTGCCGCGGCGGGCTTTAAAGCGGGTTGAGGCGACTTCGGGATGTCCTGGTCGCCGCAGCCGGCCAGACACATCACCACGATGAGCAGGCCGTGTGCCTGGCGGGACGGGAAATGCTGCAGGCGTTTGGTGAAGGTGGACAGGATGGACATGGCCGCAGGGCCTTCGGGGTGCCGTGTGGGTCAGTCGAGAGCTTTGCTGGGGAAGATTGTCGAGGCACGATGTTCGCGCTTCATCAGATTTCTGATCCGTGAAACGATCTCGGGGTGATCGGCGGCGACGTCCTGTGACTCGGCAATGTCCCGGTCGAGGTCGTAGAGTTGAATTTTCAGTCGATTCGGGTTGTTGGCTCGTGAAAGCCGCTGCCTTACGCCCTTCCACTGGCCCATCCACACGGCCTGCTGTCCTCCGTAGCCGGAGAATTCTCGATAGAGGAAGGGTCGGGCGGATTGGCGTTTTCCGTGCAGCGTGTCGGCCAGGTTGATGCCATCGACGCCGTCGGGAACCGCTTGGCGACTGCCGGTCAGGGCCAACAGGGTGGGAATCCAGTCCTCGAAGCCCGTGACAAAAGCGGACGTGGTTCCCTCGGGAATGCGGCCGGGCCAGCGTGCGATCAGCGGCACTCGGACGCCGCCCTCGTAGAGCGATCCCTTGAGGCCTCTCAGCGGCTTGACGCTGGCGAAGAAGTCGTAATCGACCTCACGCTTCAGGTGCGTGGTGCCGTTGTCGGAGGTGAAGACGACGATCGTGTTGTCGGCCAGGCCGAGCTTTTCGAGCAGGTCGAGAATGCGGCCGACGTAGGTGTCGAGCCGGGTGATCATCGCCGCGTAGGCGGCCCTGGGCGTGAAGTGCGGCGTGTAGCCGCCGCCGGTCAGCTTGGTGAACGGCGGGTCTTTCCACTTCAACGCCAGGTAGGGTTCCAGGGCCTCGTCGGGAACGTGCAGTGCCAGGTGAGGGATCACCGAGGGGTAATAGAGGAAGAAGGGGCGGTCCTTGTTCTGCTGGATGAACCGGAGGGCCTGGGCGGCAATGCGGTCCGGGGCGTAGTCCTGGCCCTTGAAGCGGCTGTAGTTGCCCGGGTTGGTGGTGTCGACGTCCTTGGGGAACCGGGCGTGACCACCCACCGGCGGGTTGTTCTTCAGCGCGATCCGCTGGTTGTCGTCCCAGAGATAGGACGGGTAGTAGCTGTGGGCGTGTC
>CAUZRQ010000196.1:0-8917 GCA_963582065.1 Planctomycetota bacterium
GAGACGACTTGAGCGTGGGTTGCGCCGAATACATCATCTTGAAGCGGCGGGTGGGGTCGGTTTCACGCCGGTCGATGATGATCCCCGGTGCAGAAACCCAACGCTCCTTCGGATCGAAAATCGCGAGATTGGTGCCGGTCGACCTGTCGGTGATCGGTTTCTTCCAGCGGATGCCATCGCTGGAGACCGCGTAGCCGACCGTGGCATTGGAGGCCTGGGGGTCGCTCCAGATCTGGTACCACATCTTGAACAGCCCGTCACGCTCGTCGTGAACGACCGTGCCGAAGTCGATCGCGTGCTCGCGGCGGCTCTTGAGTAACACGGGATTCCGCGGATGCTTGACGGGCTGGTTGAGTACCTTGCGGACGCCTTTCAGTTCGGCGATGACATGGTTGTCGATGAAGAGTTGTTTGCCGTGCAGGATCAGGGCGCTGCCGGCGATCACATCGTCGAGCTCCTTGAACGTTCCCGGAGGTGCCTTGCGGAACTGGGCGTGCAGCGAGCCTGTGCAGAGGCAGGTCACCAAACCGATCTTCAGTAGAGCTTTCATGGAGGTTTCCTGGGTCTTGGGCCGGACGTGTGATTGGGCATCATCCCTGCCAGAATGTTTTCAGACAAGACTTGGCGAGGCAGCAGCATGACCCGACGGTTTGCCAGGCAGTTGACGGCTCCCGGGGTGGGGGCTGCGGTGGGGGCTGCGGTGGTGGCTGCGGTGTTGGCTGGGTGTGGTGACAGGTCGGCGATCGCTGAATTCAACAGGGGTGAGGAGTTTGCCCGGTCCGAGGACTGGGCGGCTGCGGTGCCCTGTTACACCGAGGCCATCCGCTTGGATTCTGAATTCGCAGAGGCCTATTGCAAACGTGGGAACGCGTACCTGAACCTGTCGCGGCATGACAAGGCGATCGAGGACTACACCGAGGCGATCAACCTGGAGCCGCGTTCGGCTCACGCCTACTACAAGCGTGGAATCGCGAACTTTGACAAGCAAGATTTCGCAAGGGCGATCGAAGACTACACCGAAGCCACCCGTCTTGAGCCTGACAAGGCCAACCCCTTCTTCAATCGCGGCGATGCAAAACTCGACGAGAAGGAGCGGGAGCGGGTGGTGCGGGAATTCACCGAGGCCATTCGCCAGAAGTGAATGCCATCCCGATTGCCGCATCAGCTCGAGTTTCCGGGAGCCGGGGCCGGGGTGTCCGGCCAGTGAAGATGACCAACTTGCCAATTCGGCGGTAGGGCATGAGAATGGTTGGATGCGAGTGTTTTGCCGGGTGTTTCTGCTGCTGCTGGTCCTGGGCGGACTGCTGACTCTGGTCCAGGATACCCCGGGTCGGCCGACCGACGACATCAGTGTGCCCCAGGCCCCGGCGAAGCGGTTCCAGCCACCCGAGAGGGCCGTGAAGTTTGAAGCCTGGTTCGAAGCGCATTGGGCTGAAGAGCAGATCGCGCCGGCCGCGGCCGCTGACGAACTGGCCATCCTCCGTCGACTCTCGCTCGCACTGCACGGCACCGTTGTGTCTCTTGCGGAACTCAGGCAATTCGAAGCAGATGCCGGGGAATTGAGACTCGAGCGGTGGACGCAGAAGTTCCTGGACGACGGCCGCTACGCGTCCTATTGCTCCGAACGACTGGGGCGGGCACTGATTGGAGTGAGCGAGGGTCCCTTCCTGTCGTTTCAGCGCGAGCGGTTCGATGCGTGGTTCATCGAGCAGCTGGCGGCAGACCGCCCGTGGGACGAGATCGTCACCAAGCTGGTTTCTGCACAGGGCCAACCCGTTGCAGATCCGGCGACCAACTACATTACGATTTCTCAGTTCAACCTGACCGGCCGGGTCGACGAGGAGATCGACGAGCAGCAACTGGCCGGGCGGACGATCCGAGCCTTCCTGGGCCAACGGATCGACTGTGCCAAGTGCCACGACCATTTCTTCGATCCTCGCTGGAAACAGGCTCACTTCCAGGGCCTCACCGCCTTCTTCGTCGCCGCTCACTTTACCGTTCATGGAGTCGAAGACGACATCGGGCGACAGCTCGAGGTGACCGATCATGAGACCGGCACGTCACGCGTGATCGTGCCGAAGGTTCCGTTCGGTTCCGAGTGGTTGCCCGAGGCCGGGACGCGACGGCAGAGGCTGGCGGCGTGGTTGACCGACCCGCGGAACGAGCGATTTGATCGGGCGATCATCAATCGCATCTGGGCCCAGATGTTCGGCCGCCCGTTCTACTCGCCCGTCGACGACCTGCCCGACCCGGGCGACCCGGGCACCCGGGCACTGGACTTGCTCGCGGTAGAGTTCCGTGCACACCGCCGCGAACTCAAGTGGCTGATCCACGCCATCGCCGCCAGCCGCCCCTTCCGTCTCGATTCGCGTCCCCCCGTCCCTGGTACCGAGCAGTCCCGGGCCGCGGGGTGGCCGGTCGAGGAGCTTGAGCGTCGCGAGGAGGCCTGGGCGGTGTTCCCGCTGGTCCGGCTGCGGCCCGAACAGGTCATCGGCTCGATGTTGCAGGCCGCCTCGATCAAGACCATCCAGCGAGACTCCAGCCTCTTCACAAGGGCTCGGAAATTCTTCAGCAACCAGGACTTCGTCAAGGACTACGGGGACCTGGGATCCGCGGAATTCTCGGAGCAGACCGGGACGATTCCCCAGGCGCTGTTGAGAATGAACGGACGATTGGCATACGAGTTGATCCAGCCCGGAGCAACGGCGGCCACCTCGGCAATCGCCCGGGCGACCGAGGGCGACGACGCGTTGTGCCTGAAGACCTGTTTCCAGGTTTGCCTGGGGCGGAGTCCTGAATCCGAGGAGCGGGAGGTGCTGAGTCGGTGGCTGGCCGAGACCACCGGCGAAGCACGTCAGCAGGCTGTCGAGGACATCTTCTGGACCCTGTTCAATTCACCCGAGTTCTCCTGGAACCACTAGGCTGATGACCGCCTCGTTCGCACCACAACCGATCGACCGCCGCAGCTTTGTGCAACAAGCCGTAGCCGGCCTCGGACTCGGTTTCGCATGGCCCACGCTCGATGCCCGGGCCGCGAAGCGTCGAGGCTCGGAACGGCCCACCTCGCTGATCACGCTCTTCCTCGATGGCGGACCCAGCCAACTCGAGACCTGGGACCCTCACCCGGGGACACCCATCGGCGGCGATACCACACAGATCAAGACTCGCTTGCCGGGGCTGACAATCGGATCCGACTACCAGCAGACGGCCGAGATCATCAACGAACTCTCGGTCATCCGTTCGCTGGTCACCAGCGAGGGGAATCACGAGCGAGGTGTCTACCTGGCCAAGACCGGGTACGCCCCCGACCTCACGCTGGTCCACCCCGCGATCGGAGCCATCCTGGCCCGGGAACGCTGGGACAAGTCGATCGAGATCCCTCAACATGTCTCGCTGGGACACAGTCCCAGTCCGGCCCGGGGCGGGTTCCTGGGTGCCCGCTACGACGCGCACAAGGTTTATGAGCCCGGTGGACGCCTGAGAAACGTGGCGTCACGAGTGCAGGGTGATCGGCAGAGTCGGAGACTGGAGGGGTTGAAGGTCGTCAGCCGAGCCTTCAGCCGCGGCCGACTGACCGCCACCCGGAGAACTCAACACCAGCTGATGATCGACCGCGCCCTGTCCATGATGAGTTCCGACCAGCTGGGGGCCTTCCAGATCGACGACGAACCGCGGTCCCGGGTCGAGCTCTACGGCGACAGTCGTTTTGGGCGAGGCTGCCTGGTGGCTCGGAGACTTGTCCAGGCAGGCGTGCGGGCCATCGAGGTCACGCTGCCGGGCTGGGACAGCCACGGGGACAACTTTGACACCCACCGCGAGTTGGCCGCGGTCCTGGACCCGGCACTCTTCGCGCTCGTCACCGATCTCAAACAACACGACCTGCTCGACTCGACCATCGTGATCGTGCTGGGCGAATTCGGCCGCACGCCAACGATCAATGGGCTCGACGGACGAGACCACTGGCCCAGTGGCTTCAGTGCCCTGGTGGGTGGCGGTGGCCTGGCGGCGGGCCGGGTCCTGGGAGCGACCGATCCCACCGGCCGCAAACGCAAGCCCGAACAACCGATCCCGATCACCGACCTGCTGGCAACCGTGCTGTCCCGGATGGGAGTCGACCACGAAAAGAAAGTGGTCACCCCGATCGGACGACCGATGGCCTATTGCGAAGGCACACCGATCCCGGGCCTGCTGTAGGCATTTCGCGGCGGTCGGATGGCCCGGACACCGCTCACAATCCTCCAGAGCAGTTGCCACGACCATGACGACTCAGCCACGAACGAGCATCGCACGGTTCGTCAATCTCAGCCTGATGATGTTCCTGCTCTTTTTCCTCTGGGGAGCCTGGTACGTCACCATGGGCTCGTTCATGGTCGAACGTAGCATGACCGGCTCGCAGATCAGCTGGGCCTACTCGGTCGCGCCGATCGCCGCGATTCTGACCCCCTTCATCATGGGCGTTTTCGCTGACCGCTTCGTCAATGCCGAGAAACTGCAGGCCATCCTCCTGCTGCTCAGCGGCGTCTTCATCTGCCTGGCTCCGATGTACGCCGCACCCGAGTCGGGGACGATCTTCATCGGCCTGCTGCTGGCCCACACCTTGTGCTTCATGCCGACGCTGGGGCTGTCCAATACGGTTTGTCTCAAGCACCTGGCCAATTCGGAGAAGGACTACCCGATCGTTCGCGTGTTCGCGACGCTGGGCTGGATCGTGGCAGGGCTGGTCGTGACCTTTGTGTTCAAGGCCGAGAAGACCGAGGTGCAGTTCTACGTGGCCGGTTCGGCCGCGTTTGCGGTTGGCCTGTACAGCTTCTTCCTGCCGGCCACTCCACCGCCGGCCCGTGGCAAGTCGATTCAGGTCAGCCAACTTTATGGCGCCGACACGCTGCCGTACTTCAAGAAGCTGTCCTTTGCGGTGTTCATGTTCGCGTCGCTGCTGGCCTGCGTTTCGATGATGCCCTACTGGGCGCTGGGAAGTCCCTTCCTCAACAAGCTCGGTATCGAAGGCTCCGCCGCGTTTCTGACGATGGGACAGATCGCGGAACTCTTCGTCCTGGCACTGGTGCTGCCGCTGTTCATCCGCAGGTTCGGCATCAAGTGGACGATGCTGGTGGGGATCGTGTCCTGGATCATCCGCTTCGTGCTGTTCTCGAGTGCCGCGACCAGTGAGGGGTCGACGATGATGACCATGATGGTCATCGCCGTCATCCTGCATGGCTTCAGCTATGACTTCGTGTTCGTCTCGGGGTATCTCTACGTCGACGGCCACGTTCGCGAGGAAGTCCGCGCGCAGGCTCAAGGGCTGCTGATCGTGTTCACGCAGGGAATCGGGTTCTTCCTGAGTTCACAGATCTTCGTGAACCGGATCTACGCACCCATGTTCGAACAGGACGATTCGCTTGCCACCTGGAAGGAGTTCTGGATGACGCCGGTGTGGTTCCTGGTCGTCGTCCTGATCTTGTTCGCGGTCCTGTTTCGTGAAAAGAAGACGGCCGACGCAGAGCCCATCAGTGACCCGCAGCCCGCCGAATAGGGGACGGGCTCGACATACGGTTCACCGAGTCAGTTTCCAGCCCGTCTTGCGGACCTCGAGTCCCGTGTGCCCGGCATAGCGGTCGTAGACTCGTTCCATCTCGGCGATCGAATCGAAGTAGCCGACAATGAACGCCGCCTGGAAATGCCCGCCCGCCTTGATCGGCCGCCCGCCGAATTCGTGGATCATGCAGACGTAGCCACGCTGGTGGCACCACGCCTCGTGGACGACTGATGGATCGAGCGTCATGCCGGCCAGCCACGGGCCCGACTTGCCGGTCTTCGGGTCACGCAGCCGATAGGCTCGGATGAACCGCTTTGGCATCTTCTTGTTGCCACGGCCACTGCTACGGCGGTAGTTGAACTTTTCATCCGGTGCGAAGTTCTGGAAGAACTCGCTGGCCGGGATGCGGCCGTGATAACTGAGATAGATCTCGCTGAACGAGTCGCCCTTTGTGTGCTTGATGTGGCCCGGCATATCGAGCCTCAGGAACATGGCGTCGCTGGAATTGACGGCATCGATGCGGTCCATGGAAATGAAGTACCGCGTGTTGGTGGGAAAGACGATCCGCTGAGTCCAGAGTGACCCGGTCTTCTTGCCCGGCGCGGCGGTGCGGTACCGAAACGTCTGCTCGATCGCGACGAAGTCCTTGCCGCGGATGACTCGAGGCTTGAGCTGCTTGGCCTGGGTACAGATCTGGGGACCCTCGATACTCCGCTTGGGGGTCTTGCCGTGGTAGGCGTTCCCGAAGCGGTAGATCAGTTCCTTGTCGAGCCGATCGCGGTAGGCGGTGTCGCTGCCGGGTTCCATGATCCAGTCGGCGATGTCGAGTCCATATCCCGCGTCGCGGAAACCGGTCGTGCGATCGAGAAACGTTTGCCGGTACACACCACTGACATAGCCCGTCTTGCGGATACTCGCTTCGAGCAGCGGCGTGGAAATCGTGATCTGATCGGCGGTTTCTCTGACCGTGTATTCCGCAGCCGACGCGAGACCGTGGCACAGGATGACGGCAATTGTGCAGGTCAGGAACTTCATCTGGGTGACTCCGATGCGAAGCTGCCGAGGGTCCAGAATGGACCCACATGACGCCTCTCGATCAGGGGACGACGCCGGGGTTGCCGAGCTGGTTGAGGACTTCGAAGGCCGGTTCTGTGGAGCCCTCACGGGTGATCAGGAAATTGAACAAGTAGATCCCGTCAGCCCGTTCGCTCCAGATATGTCGGGCCGCGCGACGGTATTGACGGGGTGTCAGGGCCTTGCCGGTTTTCTTTTCGACGATCTCGATACACCCGTAGACGGGAATGTTGGTGATCAGCTTCTTCCATGGGGCCACGGGGAGATCAAACGTGACGCTCAGGAATCGTGACACCGTCACGAAGTCGATCCAGCCATTTTGTGCCCACGCGACCGGGTCGCATCCGACCTTGAGCGAACCCTGGTAGGTCGCCGCGACATCGTAGTCTTGTGTCGGAGTCCGGACGCCCATCACCAGGTGCCGCTTTCGTTTCTTGCCTTCGCGGTCCAGCATGACACGGAGACGTTCGACGAAGGTGTTCATCTTGGCCACCCGCTCGGCAGTCGTGCCGCTCTTGAACAGGATCGGGAACCGGTTGAAGTCCAGTTCGATGCCGTCGCAATCGTAGCGGTGGACCGCTTCCTGGATCAGCAGGAACATGTGGTCTCGCACTGCCTGGTGACCGTAGTCGAGCGTGTGGCCCTGGTCGGGCTTGAAACAGTGATACTCGGGATGATTCCGCCAGAAGCGGGTTTCAAGGTGCGTGCCGTCGTGGCCGTCGTTCATGCGGAACGAGAGCAGGACCTCCTTCTTTTGCCGCTTCGCCTCGGCCACCATCACCACCCACGGGTCGATGCCCCGGTCGACGAAGTGCTGGAGATTGTCACACCACTGGCGGGTCCGTGGCGGCCACTTCTTCCGTTGTTCTGGCGTGGCCAGGGTGCCGAGCATGGTGCCGACCTTCGTCGGGTAGTACATCACCTGGGCGTTGATGCACAGCAAGAGCGTATCAACCTGGCTTCCAGGGAAGGACACCTCGCGAACGGCCGTCTTGAGATCGTCGACGGTGATGCGGACCGGACCCTGGCTTCCCTTCCGCGAAAACAGGGTCGAGCAACCATCGTAGTTGACCAGGATCCGCCGGGACCGAACCGGCTTCCCGGCGTGCGTTGTGGAAGTGGGTGCCAGCAGGAGAGTCGCGACGAGGGTCAGCAGCCAGAGTCGACACATGAACGTGCTCCCGGTGCGCGGTCTCGGTGTGTGTCTCGAGAAATGACAGGCCACGGCTGTGGTAGTAACAGGATAACGACTGGACTCGATGCACAACTGTCTGAGCAGCTTGCGAAGGCCGTAGCCTGCTGGTAGGACGACGGAATGTCGACAGGTGATTGACACCATCACTGCCGTGTTGCCGGACGATTTGACCATGACCACATTCCACCCGTGGATCTCCCTCATTCTACTGGGCACATTTTTTCCGACCGCGGTCCTCGCCGCCGAGATGGATGACGCCTGGCCGAAGACGGCAGAACTGGCCGCCCCGGAAGCCCACCAGGCGTCTGCTGCCGACGAGCGGTTCGTGTACGCGATCACCAGTCGGCAGGTCGCCAAGTACGACCGTGCCACCGGACGACGGATCGCCATCAGTACCGGGGCTGCTCAGCACCTCAACAGCGGTTTTCTCTGGAAAGGCAAACTGTTGTGTGCCCACTCGAACTACCCGAAGACGCCCGAGCGGAGCGAGATCAAGGTGCTCGATCCCGGCTCGATGAAGCTGTCCACGTTCAAGGACTTCGGCAACTTCGGCGGCAGCCTGACCTGGGTCCTGCGGCGTGACGGATACTGGTGGTGCAACTTCGCGAGATACGGTGACAAGAACGCCGAAACGTTTTTTGTTCAGTTCGACGACGACTGGAAGGAACTGCGTCGCTGGACCTATCCCCGGGCACTCATCAGCCAACTGGGACGATACAGCCTCTCCGGAGGACTCTGGTACCGACAGGAACTGCTGGTCACCGGTCACGACAAGCCGGAGGTCTATCGGATGAGGCTCCCGGGGACCGGCACCATCCTGGAGTACGTCGGCAAGCAGCCGGTGCCGTTCACCGGACAGGGATTCGCCAAGGATCTCGCGACGGGTGGACTGGTGGGAATCAACCGGGCGCGACGGCTGGTCGTTTTTGCCGGCATCATCAGCCCGGCGGCTCCGATCACGCATGGGCCATTCGTCGGCCACCTGGCCGACAACCGGGTATCCGTCTGGGCGAAAGCCTCCCGACCGGGCCGGTACAGGCTCTCAGCAGACAGCCTCGAGGGACACCGCGTCACGGCCGAAGCCGACTCGAGATCCGAACACGACGGCTGCCTTC
>CAUZRQ010000197.1:0-8871 GCA_963582065.1 Planctomycetota bacterium
ATGAAAACGAACTGGGCCGCCGGCTATGACGTTGTCGTACACAACCAGTGCTTTGGAGGGGTTGTCGATGTGCCCTTCGTGGAGGGGATCGCCCGGGTTCATGCCGAAGGTATGCCGGCAGTAATGATCCACTGCACGCCGCACAGCTACCGCAATGCCAAGACCGATGCCTGGCGGAAGGTAGTCGGGGTGAGTTCATTCAGCCACGAGAAGCATCGCCCACTGGCGGTGCAGAACATGGCCGTCGAACATCCCGTGATGAAGGGGTTTCCCAAGACATGGAATACGCCCAACGGGGAACTCTACAAGATCGACAAGCTCTGGCCGGGAGTGACTCCGCTGGGCAAGGCCTTTGGCAAGGATACCCAGAAAGACCACGTCTGCATCTGGACCAACACGCACGGAAAGATGCGAGTCTTCGGTACCACCATCGGGCACCACAATGAGACGATGCGTAAAAAGACTTACCTGGACCTGGTCACGCGAGGCCTGCTCTGGGCCTGCGGCAAGCTGGACAAGAACGGCAAGCCAGAACCGGGTTATGCCAAGCCACCGACAAGAAACCCGTCAGGAGCTGCCCGACAATTACCGAAAACCACTGGCCTGAAACTCTCTCATTAGGAGTGGTACAAGATCTGGGGGTAGGTCACCCGCAGGAGTGGATTTCACACCACATCAAATTGGTTTCGAGGACGTTAGCAGGACCTCTCTGTGTATTCCGTAAGTATGGTCTCAAGAAGAACGTACAGCTTTTCGACATCCCGTTTGTTGTGATTGAGGAATCTCATCCAACTCCCCTTTTGCCCCTTCGCCAGTGGCTTCCTATCGCCTTTCTTTTCCAAGGCACTAATTACTGTCTTCAACCACTTGGTGGTCTTCTTGCGTCCATGAGATGAAGGCACTTTCTCACCGATTTCCTCTAGATAATCCACCAAGCGAGTGCCGACGTGATCGTAGTGGTCGGCTCTTGCTTGCTTTGAGGTCTTCTTGCGACGGCTGTTGTCTTTCTGCTTCTTCATTGCTTCTTTGTGGGATTTCGGACGGAGTGTCTTGCGCCAGGTTTCGGCGATGGGCAACGCGTCTATGTAGATATCTGCGACTCTCTTACCGCCCAGCACGTCCCGTTCATGCTTCGAGAACGCAATGATCTTTCGGTTCTCGCCAAATGCCATTTCGACCAAATTGTCGAGGTGTTTCTGGCGATCCTCAAAGTGAATCAACCACTCGGGTTCATTTTTCTCCGTGAGTGAGATCGCCGGTGACAAAATCTCGTCGAAGACGACTTGTGTGAAAACACCGTCCTTCAGGACTCCGCACAATGTAGGCGGTTGTTTTTTGAAGCCTTCGAAGTCGATGATCACTGAACGAGATAGGACTCTGTTCTGCAGGTCGGTCCACTTGCTTTTCACGGTTGTCATTGTCCGTAGCCTCCAGTGGGAATGCATTCGAAAGACATGGCTTCCAGAATCCGAATTATTGTTTTCCAGGGTTTCGATCTGTCCATCATCACCATCTCGCCCTCATCAGACACACGTCACATTGAGAGATGAATCGATCCGAAGGATGGATTCAATTCGGCAGAAAGATGATCAGAAGCCACACCCCGACAGAACAAACTGCAAGGCCAGCCAGCGAACTGATGAGCCACAAAACGACATTCGTCGGCGATCACGTCGTCGACGAGCCAATCACATGGAGCACAAGGTCCGGAAAACCAGTCCACCACGGCGATGTCGACGCATTTCCCGTCCTCGATGTACACCAACCCGAATCGGGACATCTCGTCGATAAACCAATCCACCCCGTGGGGGCCCATGAAACTGACCCGAGCGATATAGCGGTCGCAACAAAACACCCTCTCGCCACAACAGGAACGGAACCCCCGGAAGCCCCCCAGGTATTTCTCTTCCAGAACCTGTCGCGGGATGATGACGCTGATGTACTCAAGCATGACCGGCATGGACAAACTCCCTGTTTGTAAGGTGGCGACCAAACGGGTCGAAAATGGCGTTCGGACGTTGCCGACGCCCTCTACCCGTTAATTAACGCGGCCGCGCGCACACGCATGCGCACGCGTACACGCGAGGGAGCAGCAGGCTCTGGGGAGCGATTTGTGGCGGCTGTCGCTTGAGGCTGGTCAAGCCGGCCCCGGGTCGGGGCCTGTCGGTCAACGCCCCTGAGCAGCCTCGACGATGCCCAGAATCGCCGCACGGGTGTCGAGCGGCGGCCGGCAGCTATGACACCTCACTGACGGTCTGGGATGCCCAAACCGGTCAGAAGATGTTCACGCTCAACGGACACTCGGGTATTGTCACCAGCGTGAATTTCAGCCAGGACGGGAAGTGGGAGCGTCAGCAGCAGCGATGACATGACGCTGAAGGTCTGGGACATCTCGTCACTGGACACGTCCAAGTAGCCGTCATCTCCCCTGCCCCCCGCCCGACGCCGGAGGCTGTGGTTCGGATCTGGCGGGTTGAACGCCGGGGCTGGGGTGGGGAGACTGGGGGCGTTCCAGGAGACCGCTGATGGGCGAGAAACGGCTGACCGAGGAGATCGCTGAGCAGTTCCTGGCGGATAAGGATTCCGTGGACTTGGAGGAGTTCACGGACCTCGACGATGACGCGGCCGGAATGTCGCTCTGCCACGTCACCATCACTTCGAAGGCTCCTTTCGCTCGAATCGAAACAGGCCGCGCCCGGTCGCGCTGACGATGGCGAAGTAAACTTCCCCCATTTCGTCTTCGCCAAACGAAATGACCGGCAGTTTATTTCCCGGGATCAAGTGATTGGAGATCACCTTCTTTTTCGATTCGTCGTACCGCAGCGCCCAGATTTTGCCCGTAACGTAATCCGCGTAAAGATACGCGCCGACCAGTTCGGGCAATCGTTTGCCGCGATAAACGTGGCCGCCGGTAATCGACTTGCCGACCACGTGATCGTACTCCCAAATCGGTTCGATCAGGTCGGGACTCGGCCCGCTGCCGTTGTTGCCGAACTTGTGCCTGGCCTCGCGCAGGTTCCAGCCGTAGTTGCCGCCGCGGGTGATCAGGTTGATTTCTTCCCACAAGTCTTGCCCGACGTCGCCCGCCCACAGCGTGCCCGTTTTTCGATCGAACGATATCCGCCAGACGTTGCGCAGCCCGTAGGCCCAGATCTCGCCGCGGGCCTTCGGCTGACCGACAAAGGGGTTGTCGCGGGGAATCGCATAGCTCAGCCCTTCGTCCTTCCGATCCACGTCGATCCGCAAGATCGAACCCAGTAGCGTGGCTTTGTTCTGGCCGTTGCCGTGCGGGTCTTTCGCGCTGCCGCCATCGCCCAGGCCGACGTAAAGATAGCCGTCCGGTCCGAAAGCGATCGTGCCGCCGTTGTGGTTCCAAAATGGCTGCTTGATCCGCATGACCTCTTCTTCAAACGTAGCGTCCGCTCGATTCGGATCGTCCTTCGAAACGCGAAACCGCGAAATGACCGACGTGTGCGACGCGTCTCGCGTGCTGTAATAAACGAAGAAATAGCCGTTTTTCTTGTACTTCGGATGGAACGCCAAACCCAACAAGCCTTCTTCGTTTTGCTTGTCGTTGTAGACAACCTTCGGTTCGAGATTCCAAAAGACCGTTGTCTTTTTCGCCGATTGGCGGTTCTCGAAAACGTGAATCACACCGCGCTGCGTGGCGACATAAATCCGGTTCGACCCGTCGCCGGCATGCGTCAGCACAATCGGGCGCAATGGCTGGGCCTTGCCGCCATCGGAAACGGGCGACCAGCCGGACCATTCCAGGTCGGGAAATGCGACCTTCGCCTTGAGCGGCAACACTCCGTCGGCCGAATTCGAGTTGGGCGAATCTGAGGCAAACGACGGCGCGGCCGCCAACTGCAGCCAGATCAGAAAAATCAGAAGGAAAGCGAAAAGTCGAGAGAATCTGAATTGAATCATGCTGGTGGTTCCCAGGTTCGTAGTTGGTGGAGTTTAGTTTCCTCACGGCCTGATTTCGGTCTCAGGCAATGAACTCGGTCACGATATCGCCATACACGTCCGCGTGTAGGTACCCGCCGGCAGATTGATCGTGTCATCAACGGCCAGGCTGTTGGCCTCCATCACGGCCGCTCGCAGTGACGTGTTGCCGTCGGCATCGGCAGCAATTCCGTCACCGGGGTTGGCATCCATCGTGTCGGCTGTGGTGTTGACAGTGAACGTCGACAGCAACGTCCGGTCTACGAGGGCCTCAACGACAGAAGTGGCGGTCCTGATTCGACGCCTGAGCGGAACCTCGAAGAGCGATCTCAGCCGGTGGTTCAGTCGCACGACACTGCCTCCCCTGGAACAGCGGTTTTGGCGAAAACTTCGCTCGGCACAGCATGCCCAAGTCGAGAGCGTTCAACAAGCGCCGGTGAACGCGGAATAAGTCAGGGAGTCCACACCGAGAGGGGTGGGGGGTCGGTTCAGTTTCTGGGTGACTGGGCCCCCAGAGTGCACGGGCCACCGACCGGCTCACTCAACTGCCCTGAGCATGGCCAGGACCGTCTCGCGGATGGCGCGTGGCAGCGTTGGCCAGGCCTTGATCACCTGGGCCAGATCGGGGTTGATTGGCGGCAAATCGTCACCAACTGCACCGGCTTTCGCACCGCTGGTTCTTGAAACTTGCACACGTCTCGGGGAATCTGCTGATTGTTCGACTCCTGCCCGGGGTACTTGGCCATCTCGCAGGTGGTCGCACCCACTCGCATCCCCCGGCAAAACAGGGGTTTGCGTCCCAGTGGCCGGGCCGACTGGCGACCCCGTGCGAGGCAGAACGGCGGGTTGCTGCAGCGCATTTTGTGAAATGGTCGTCGGTTATCTGCAGGTAGTGCTTCGCCGCGATCAGGACATAGTCTGAGTTAAAGGACCATCAACGCTGGGTTCGTGTCAGTTGCGTGAAAGCCAATATGGAATCCAGACAATGATCCCGACGAATACCCATGCCAAAATGAACCCGATGATGTCAACACGCGTCGGCTTGGGGATTTCGATATCTGGGTGATCGATCATTTTCTCCAGCGGCGGCGCGGGATTGTCCGGCAGGGTGCACGGGGCGGCGACGTGCTCGTCGAGTTGAACCGGCGTACGCATGAGCAAGAAAAACGCGTCGAGTTGTTCTTTTGGCGGGCGACGCGTCACTAGGCTGACAACGACGCCGACGAGGAGTCCGGTCGACAAGTAACAGAGCATCATCCAGGCGTCGGCGACCTTGATGTGATCCGCGGTTGGAATCACGATCGGCTCACCAATACCAACTGAGGAGAGCCATTGAGGGAAAAATGCGCACAATGCCCAGATGCTGTACGCGGCGAGGCTCGAGGCCCACACCGCTTTCGGCGTCCAGCCTCGCCAGACGACACCGATCCAGAGACTGATGCCGATCGGTGCAGTCGTTTTCAGGACAAACTTCAACGCTTCAATGACGTCTGTAAACGTCGTTTGAAGAATGAGCGAGAGCACGACAATCACGAGACTCGCGATGCGACCGACCCAAAGATAGTGACGCTCTGACCGATCCGGTTTCAGGAATCGTCTGTAGATGCTCTGCGTGAAAAGCGCGCTTGATGCGAGCATGCGAGTGTCGGCCGTGCTCATCGTAGCTGCGAGCGAGGCAACAAGTAACAGGCCCAGCAATCCGTGCGGCAAAAGATCGCGGGCGACACGTCCGAACAATTCATCACCGAACTCGCGGTCGTAAGCTGGATCGTAAGCCGCTTTTGTGTCGCTCTCCACCACGTCCGGTGTCAATCGTTCGCGCGTCTCTTGGCTGAGCGGACTGATGTCAGCCGACAGGTACCACACGATGCATCCGAGTCCGATAAACGTCCACGCGATTGTGCAGAATCGTTTCATCAAGTGGCCATAGGTGAATCCGAGACGAGCTTCCATTTCTGTTTTGCCCGCCCCGCACATGCTCATTATCTGCGGCTGAGCGACAACGCCGATGATTCCGGTGACGGCGAGCATCACGACGTAGAAAACGGTGATTGGCTCCGTGCCCAGGATTCCAGCGACATCTTCACGCCCGAACAGATCGAACATCCCTTCTCGGATTTCACCGCGCTCGTGCAAGCCGGCCAGTCCGCCTATCTGGAAGAAAATCCACGGCAACAGCAGGAACGAAAAGACGATCGTCAAAATCCCCTGGACAAAATCCGTCACGATCGCCGCGGCGAGTCCACCGGCCATTCCATAGGCGACAAACAAAATGGTCATCGCCAGCACCGCCAGCTCGTTTCCTTGAAGCGGGCGTGATTTGATCTCGATGCTCGATTCGGTCGTGTTCCATTCGACTTCGGACACGCGGACGTCAAGTTGCTTCGCGACCTGGTTCAACTCGCCGCCCGTCAACGCGTTCACGAGTTTGCCGCTGCCGTACAAGCCGCCCGCCAGCATCGCGATCGTCATCAGGATTCCGTAGAACGCGTAAAGCGTTGCGGTCGACGTGTCGTAACGCGCTTCAAAGAAATCACTTGTTGTCAGCGCCCGCATGCGGCGCATGATCGGCGCCATGATCCAGTAAAACGGCGTTGCCCAAAGCCAAAGAAACGTCCACCAAATCCCGGCCAGCCCGGCTCGCCAGGTTCCCGCCGTCGACGAAACCGCGTCGTCGCCGCTGGTGCCCGATGCGAACGAGAAGAACACCATGAACACTTTGCCGAACCGCCGGCCGCCCATGAAGAAATCGGTGCGGTCATGAATCCGCCGCGACATGGCAACGCCAATCGCGGCAATGCCCAGCAAGGCGGCGAGGACAATCACCCAGTCGAGAACGGAAAGTCCGAGCCACATGCGGTTCAACCGGGCAATGTCAGTTGTTGCAGATTCTTGACGCACCACTGAACGCGATTGGTCCGCCCGGCACCGTCAGCAGACTCCGGACTCATGATGCACTGGCCAAAGTCCAGTTCCGTGAATTCGTTCGGCTTCCCGTCCGGTGTGCGGAAGACGTTGTGGTCCGTTTCGGCCTCAGCCTGGGCGAGATCAATCAGTGCCCGCATCGGGAAGCGTCGAATCGCCGAGTTGCCGATGAACGTCTTGCCGACGACACCGTGACTCTCCAACATCATGCCCAGGCGATTGAAGTCTGGGCTGCCCGATCCGTAGTAAGAGCCGCCTTCGCTTTTCGGTTGATAATCGGTCATCGCCTGCTCGGTGACGGTCCCTTCATCACGACGCACTTTAACCGTCAACGGGATCGTGTGACGATTCGGGACCTCGCAGACCATCTCCGCGAAGTGGTGACTCGTCGAACTCGCGTAAGTCACACCCAACAACAACACATGAGTGTTCAGCGACAGCATCACGCCGAAAGATGACCGAAAGTCAAACACGGTCAGAGCGGGATCAATGTTCGTGATGACCGTCGCGCGTCGCCCGATCGCGGCAAAGCTGTGGCGAAATGCCGTGCTGCGAAGCGCATCAGGTCGTTTGCGGGCGGTCTCGGTGATGATCCCCATCTCTGAGCGATCACTTGCCGGGTCAATGATCGGATCGTCCTCGGCCTCGTGTGCGAAAGTGAACGTGGGCACGACCAATGTCCCACGCGGCCCAATGACTTCCAGCAGCGCGTCAATGACAGCGTCCGCACCGCCGTCGATCGGGCCGAACGTTCTCATCGCCGAGTGCGCCAAAACAACGTCCCCCGGTTTCAGCCCGACTTCTCGAAAGCCCTCGACCAGGTCGTTCGATGTCACCGCGTCCGCCATCATGTTTTCTCCATCAGCGTCCAGCCGAACCAAAGTCAACCAAGTGAAACAGAGTTGATCGTTGCCGTCACGTCGGCAGTCAAACAGGCCCATCTCTCATAGCCCGGGCTGGGAGCCAAGATCACGTTGAATCGCCATGGCGAGATGGCGGCCGACGAACTCCGCCAGACGCAGGTTGCGGACGCACACCCGCCCCCTGGATGATTCGGATCAGTTGTGTTCGCAGGTTGGCGATCGAGGTCTCGGGGCGCCGGGCAACGTCGATTGTTCCCCGGTGAGATTCTGCTTTCCCCGACTGTTACAATCGCCGGGAACACCGCGAAAGACCGCGGCGTTGGAACAAGATGGATTGTGAGAAGGTGAAGACGAAAATGGGTCACCGCACACGATGGGCATGTCTCTGTGTTCTCACCGCCCTGGTGGTTCCGGCCCGGGCACAACCGGTTGTCTACCGGGGGACCGATGGACCCGGCAAGGGAAAACACATCGTCTTCCTGGCCGGTGATCACGAGTACCGCTCGGAGGAGACACTGCCGGCGATCGCCCGCCTGCTGGCAAAACACCACGGTTTCAAGTGCACCGTGCTGTTTTCCGTCGATCGCCAAAACGGCGAGATCAAGCCGGGATCGAGCTGGATGCCCGGAACCGCGGCGCTGGAGTCGGCCGACCTGATGGTCATCTTCCTGCGATTTCAGAATTTTCCGAAGGAGCAGATGCAGCCGATCGTCGACTACCTGGAGCGGGCCGGTCCGATTGTCGGCTTGAGAACATCGACACACGCCTTCCGGATCCCCGGAAACTCCGAGTTTGCCAGGTTCGACTACAAGTTCGCGGGAAAGGGGTTCCGCGGTGGATTTGGTCGGCAGGTCCTGGGAGAGACCTGGGTTGGTCACTACGGCCGAAACCACCGGATGAGTACTCGACTCAACCTGGTGGCCAGGGCCGAGGCACACCCGGTCCTGCGAGGAGTTACCGACGCCTGGGTCTACTCGGGCGGCTACTGGGCCAACCCGATGCCCGACAGCACGGTGCTGGCGATGGCCCAACCGCTCAACGGGATGAAACCGGATTCGCCGGTGGCTGAGGGCAAGAAGCCGTGCCCGGCCGCCTGGGTGCGTTCCTACAAGAACAGGGCGGGCAAGTCGGGCCG
>CAUZRQ010000198.1:0-8811 GCA_963582065.1 Planctomycetota bacterium
TCGCGAAGGGCATTCGACGCTCGTTGGTTCAGGCTGGCGTCACCACTCTGTTCATTGCCAGGAGCAGTCCCTGGGAGAATGGCTACGTGGAGTCATTCAACGGCAAGTTCCGTGACGAGCTGCTCAACGGGGAGCTGTTCCTCGGCCTGGAAGACGCTCGCTGGGTGATTGACCGTTGGCGTCTTGACTACAACACCGGCGACCGCATAGTGCTCTCGGCTACCAGGCCCCGGCCGGGTTCGCGGCCAACTGTGTTCTGGAGGATTCCGCTACGCTCCACCCACCAGAACACGGAACTCCCACTGACCTGAAACAGTCTCATTCGGAGTGGTACAAGATTTGGGGGTAGGTCAGGATGGGAATGCACTTCGCAAACCATTCACTCTTCGGAGAGCGCGCAAGATGACGGATCTAATAACCGATTTCTCGATTGGAGGCCTTTTCTTTGCCGGCCTTTCTTACCAGTCGTCGAAGCTGACTTTGTATCTGTCTGAGATAGAAGGACGCCAAGACTGCGCGACTCGAGGACATGGTGAAGTCATTGCTCGACAACGCGGGCATTGACTTCGAACCGACCGATCCTTGATCGTCTTGTCGGCGGCTCCGTGAACACGCGTTATCTCCCGGTACCCGTTGAGCGAGGGGGGGGCGGTTCGGATCTGGCGGTTACCGCCCCTGAGCGGCCTCGACGATAGCCAGGATCGCCGTGCGGGTGTCCGGCGGCAGCGAGTCCCAGGCCTCGATCACCTGGACCAGATGGGGGGTGACTGGCGGCAACTCGTCACCAACTGCAGCGCTTTTTGCAGCGCCTGTTTTGGGTTTTGCCACACGTCTCGGGGAATCTGCTGTTTGTTCGATTCCTGCCGGGGGTATTCGACCATCCCGCAGGTGGTCGCACCCACTCGCATCCCCCTGCAAAACAGGGATTTGCTCTTCTTCGGCCAACCCGGCTTGCGACCCCGTGCGAGGCAAAACGGCGGGTTGCTGCACCCTTAGACGCACCGCTTTCTCGAAGTGCTCATCGGTGACTTGCAGGTAGTGCTTCGCCGCGATCGGCTGGGAGTTACCGATCCACCGACAGACGACGTGCATGGGGAACTCGTCGGCCAGTTCGGTCTCACGGGTGCTACGGAGGTTCTGGAACAGCTTGGGCCAGGCACACTTTCTTCATTGCGTTTTTGTGTGAACCTTTTTGGCGAGGCGTTCGACTTCGATCACTCTCAGCTTGTGAGTGCCACGAGCGATCACCTCGTGTTCGTCTCGCGCTTCGAACTGAAACGAGATTAGCGAACCGTCAGCGTTAATCACTCTCGCGCGACAAACGACCTGTGCCCCGAGGGGCGTCGGCGCCGTGTGCTCGAGTTTGACAACGACGCCGACAGTGCTCTCGCCTGGCTCGAGAAGCGGCAACACGACCTTGCGAGCCGCGTGCTCCAAAAACCAGATCAGCCAGGGGGTACACAATATCTGCGGCATCCCGTCATGAGCAAAGTCGATCAAGTGGTTTTCTCCAACCACGAACGCCTCCTCGCCGACGGTGCCAATTTTTGCGTTGCCCTTCATTCCGCATCCTTCCGTGCGTCGTAAATAATGAGCTGATCAGCCCCCGGTTCCGGAGCAATCAAATGATGTCATGTTACCAATGACTATCGTTGTCTTCTCCTTTTTCGTGGCCAAAATAACCACTCAAGACAACGCCCGAAAACCGACACGCAAGGCCGTGTCACTGCCAAGAAGTCACTCCGCGTTGGCCCACCGAACTGAAAAAGGCATTACTCAACTGAAAGATCACCAACTGGCCCTCATCTCCCCCGGCCCCACCGCCCGCCGCCGTTGACCGTGGTTCGGATCTGGCGGGTTGAACGCCGGGGCAGGCGGGAGCTGATCCGGTTGCTGACTTCCAGGTCCAGGTAGTGCTGCGGGGCCGTCGGCAAAGCGGTACAACGGCTCGAGTGAATGGCTGGTCTTAGGCGTCCTCTGAGGTCGACAATTCTGGTAGAGTGTCCTCGCGGCCTGTCGGGTCGACTTGGAAGGGAGATCTGAATTGCAGAACAATCGAACGGAACATGGCTCCGGGGATCTGACTCGGCGGGCAACGCTGCAGGTTGGGTTTTCGGGGTTCCTGGGACTGGGACTGGGACTAGCCGACGTGCTGGCGGGTCGGTCTTCCGCAGCACCCAGGCTACCTCGTGGTCGGGTTCGCTCTGTGGTTCTGGTGTTCCTGACCGGGGCGCCGGCTCACCAGGACATGTGGGACTTGAAACCCGAAGGTCCCTCATCGACGCGTGGCGAATTCCGTCCCGTGGCAACCAATGTTCCCGGCGTGGAGATCGGTCCACACATGCCCGGGATGGCCAGGTTGGCCGACAAGTACGCCATCGTTCGTTCGATGCGTCACTCGCTCCCCTCTCATGAACTGGGCACGCACCGGATGTTGACCGGGATCAACAAGGAGCCACCCGGAGCCACTCACATGGCCAGCCGCAACGACTGGCCATGCTTCTCTGCCGGATTGCAGTACCTGAGGCCGAATGACGAGGGACGGCCCCAGGGAATCATGTTGCCGACATACCTGAACAACGGGTACGGTTTCTGTGGTCAAACGGCCGGATTCCTGGGAGCCAACTATGACCCGTGGCACGTGATCAAGGACCCCAACAGCAAGAACTTTCATGTCGATGAACTGGAGTTTCGGCCCGGGTTGAACGTGGGGCGAGTCACCGAGCGCCGCCGCTTGCTGCAGAGCATCGACGCGCAACGTGAGACGCTCGCCGGCAGTCAGCAGGTCAGCGACCTGTCTCAGCGGATGCAACAGGCTCACAACATTCTGGTCGATGGTAGTCTGAGGGATTCGTTCGACATTGCCCGTGAACCTGATGAGACCCGCGATCGTTATGGGCGGCACATGTTCGGGCAGTCGATGCTCCTGGCGCGGAGGCTGGTGGAGTCCGAGATGCCGATTGTCCAGGTCAACGTGGGGCGCATGAACCAGTGGGACACGCACGCAAACAACTTCAAGCGGCTTGAATCGGATTTGTTGCCGCCGTTCGAGAAGGGGCTGTCGTCGCTGGTGACCGATCTCAGCGATCGAGGGCTGCTTGATGAGACTCTGATCGTGGTGACCGGGGAGTTTGGACGGACACCCAAGATCAACAAGGACGCCGGTCGGGATCACTGGTCTCGCGTGTTCTCGGCCGTGTTCATCGGCGGTGGCATCCAGGGCGGCCAGGTGATTGGAGCCAGCGACAAGATGGCATCGGATCCGGTGACGCGGGCGTATTATCCCGCCGACATGGGCGCAACCATCTATTCGGCACTGGGCCTCGATCCCTCGAGCCAGATTGTCGATCGCCTCCGCCGACCTCACCAGTTGAACAAGGGTGAGGTGATTGCTCCGCTTTACGGTGCTGGCTAAACCGCACCGACTCCGACGGGGAACAAGACGCCGCAGCAATGTGAGTACACTTGATGCGGTTTTTGGCCTTGTGTGTCGCGGAGCTCGAAGTGGCGGGCCGCAGCAGTCAAAGAAGGATTACTCAAGGAATTGCGACTTAATTGACGCACCGTGCCGTCTCTGAAGATGACGTGTCCGAGCCATCGCCCACATTCAGTGTGGAAGCGGTTCCGAGTGGAGCGGGTGCCACCAGTCTCGATGATGACACCAGCTTCACTTTTGATCCCGGTCGCGACGAGACATGTCCCACAACTTGATGGAGTGATCGTCGCTCCCGCTCGCCAACACTTTTCCGTCGGGCGACCAGGTGACACCACGAACTGGCTTCTCGTGGCCGGTCAGTGTGTGAAGCGTTTTTGCGGTGGCCACGTCCCACACTTTTACCGTTCCGTCCTGGCTGCCAGTCGCCAACTGTAAGCCGTCCCGCCTCCACGACACGCTTTCGATCCGACGCTTGTGGCCTTTGAGCACGCGGAGTTGCTTCCCCGCAGGCATCGCCCACACAATCGCCGTGAGGTCGCGGCCGCCGCTTGCCAGTCTTTTTCCGTCGCGACTCCAACTCACCATTTCAATGGCACCCGTATGCCCCTTCAGAGTCCGAGTCTCTTCGCCGATGCTCGGATCCCACAGCTTGACCGTGTTGTCAAATCCACCACTGGCCAGCCGTTTTCCGTCAGGGCTCCAGTCGACGCTGATCACGTAATGCGTATGCCCCTTGAGCACACGGAGATTACGACCATTGGAGGTGTCCCAAATACGGACCGATTTGTCCAAGCTTCCGCTGGCCACTTTCGAGCCATCGGGACTCCACACGACGCCCAGCACCGGAGCGGTGTGTCCGATGAACTTGTGGATTTCGCGACCGGTTTTCGTATCCCACACTCTCACGGTTCGGTCATAACTAGCACTGGCGAGTTTTGTGCCATCCCGGTTCCACGCAACGCAATAGACATAATGTGAATGCCCGGAGAGTGTTCGCTGTCGCTTTCCGGTTTTCACATCCCAGATCCCGATCGTTTTGTCGAAGCACCCGCAGGCCAACGATTCACCGCCGGGGTGCCAGTCCAGTCCGGTTGTCGAACCTGTGTGGCCACTCAGTGTTTGATCGACAGCGTAAACAACATCGGCTCCGGCGACACAATGGACGGTGACAACTATCAGGTAGCACACGCTTCGCAATCTATGATGCATCTTCATCGCCCCATTTTCTTTGTCGTTAGTTGCCGAGCAGCCAAGGTCAATACTTGCTCCCGAACCCGCCCTGGCTCAAACAGGTAAGCGACTCAAACTGCCCCAGCATTCGCAGTTGCGACCCGTCGTCCGCCGCCGTCTCCATCTCGCGATGTCCTCAGCAGCAACGGCTGACGAGACCGAGAGGGCACCGAACGCGGCAACCAGTAGGAAGCCAGTGGCGAGCGGTCACACGCTGCACGATGAAGACCTCCGCACGGCCAGGGAAGCGGTAACGCAACCGGTCCAGCGTATCAACCCGGTGGTGGGATGGCAAAACGGTGTCCCGGCGACCGGGCGGTAACGCGGACGGCCCTACCGCCCGACGCCGGGGGGCGTGGTTCGGATCTGGCCGGTTGAACGCCAAGGCTGGGGTGGGGAGACTGGGGTCTCGCGTCTGAGTCTGAGAAGATGTGATGCGAGTTCTGTTGGCGTTGCTGTTGGTCGGAATCGTTGGGTGTGGTGGAGCTGCCTCGCCTGAAGGCCGGGAGACGCTCACGCTCAAGGGACACTCAGAACTTGTCTGGAGCGTGAGTTTCAGCCCTAATGGGAAGCGAATCGTCAGTGGCAGCGGTGATAAGACACTGAAGGTCTGGGATGCCCAAACCGGCCAGGAGACGCTGGCGCGCAAAGAACACTCGGATAATGTGGTCTATGCTTGACGGACGCGACCACACGCATCGGATATACACTGTCATGCAAAGGAGGGGATTTCGATGATGAACAACGGACGATGGATCGGAACGTCACTTTTGGTCGGTTCCCTTGGCGTGCTGGCCATCCTTCTCGGCGGATGCGGCCCGACCACTGAGGCACCCGCCACCAGTTCTGCGGCACAGAATACCGAGCTTGACTCCAAGCCCGCGCCGGACACCCTCACAGCGACACGTCCAACGTACATCGAGACATTTGACGACGGGCCGGGCGGATGGTACGGAGGGCGAAAGTTCGAGTTGCCCGTCTGGGACGGCGTCGCTTACTGCTTCGGTCCCTGGTGGACCGACGCGAACCACGCTCCGCCGGGCGCGGGGTATCTCCATATGCTTCTGTGGGCGTATACCGTCAAGAAGCACTACCAAGTCGACAGCGCCTACAATCGCGCCCTGCCGTATCGGCACAGTCGCTTTGCCGAAGAAGGCTACAGCACGAACCTGACCAACGCCAAGCTTACCGTACGGCTGCGTGGCCACGGCGACTTCAAAGAAGCAGAATTGTTATTGCTCGTCCAGGCGCAGACGGACAAGACCACAGTCAATTCCGCTCTGACGGGACAGCCCTTCACAATCACACGCGAGTGGAGTGAACAAACCGTCACGCTGGCACCCGACCCTGCACAGTGGACGTGCCTCGGAGCGCGACATGACATGCAGGACGAATACGGGTGCGATGACATTGATAAGGTGTTGGCTGACGTCAATTTCGACATCATCTTCATTCTGTTCCCAGTGAAAGTGGTACCCGCTGGCGTCGACATCGACGACATTAACATTCCGCGCGCCGTAAACGATTATCCCGTGGACCAGCAGTACCTCCCAAAGGGCCTGATCATGTTCGATACGGTCAAGATCGAGTACCCGGACTGATGCAATCGGTCTGGCTTCATTGTCCTTGTTGTGTCGTGCAGGACTGAACGAGAACTGCTAAGTGCCGCAATGGGCCGCGGAGTGGGCACGACAAGTTGGCCACCCGAGCAACCACTTGAAGAACACACCATCAGCAAGGAGCGGAGAACACTCATGTTGGTCCGATTGTTTCATCTGTCCACTGTCATCACCTGTCTGTGCTGTGCTCCGGCGCACGCCCAAAACCGTAAAGCGCCGCCGGGAATGTTCAAGGACCTGGACGACGTGATCGTTGGCCACGCGCTGATCATTCACGACAAACAGCTTTTTATCGATGACTACGTGATCGCCGATCTTCAAGGCGTGACAAAGGTCCTCAACCGGCCGGTCAAACATCCTCGCAATCCGATCATGCGGAAGGACAAGAAACGCGAATTCGCTATCACCTACGGCGCGGTTGTGCGCGATGAGAGCGACGGCCTGTACAAACTGTGGTATCAGATTTTTGGGGACTCCAACGACGCCGAGAGCACGGCGGGTTACGCTACTTCGAAGGACGGACTCGTCTGGAACAGACCGGTCACGGACACGAAGGCCGGCACCAACCTCGCCCTGTTCGATCCGAAAGAACCGTGGGTCGGCGCGCCGGGTGTCATCATCGACCGACGCGAGCCAGACCCGCAACGGCGGTTCAAGATGCTGTATCTGGCCAAGCCGACGTTGAAGGCGGCGTCGCTGTCGAGCTGTGTGGCGTACTCGGCCGACGGCATCCACTGGAAGCAAGAGTCGCAGAACCCACTGATCCCGTTCAGCGACACGCAAATTACCCCCTATTGGGACGCACGGCTTGGGCGATATGTCGCCTACCTCCGCTTCGGCCCGCCCAACATCAGAGAGATCAGCCGGATTGAGAGCACGGATTTTCTGCACTGGTCACCTAAGGTAACGGTCGTCAAACGTAGCAAACTTGATGCACCGTTCGCGACCAACCACTACACCATGACGGCGATGCCGTACGCGGGAGTCTACGTCGGTTTGTTGAATACATACCACGGCGAGACGATCAAGCCGATTCCCGACGACGCGCCGTGGATGGATCGACTCGACGTCCAACTGGTCTTCAGCCGTAACGGAGTCACCTGGCAGAGGGTGCTTAAGGAAGGAGCCATTACCGCAACGGAACTGCAAGGCGAGCGCGATTGGAAACAGGCAGCCGAGCAGGCGACGTTTATTCCCTATGGCAACTTCAAAGAAGACTGGGACTGGGGGCAGATCTATCCGCATCATCCACCACTGATCGTCGGCGATGAAATTCGATTCTACTACACGGGCATCAGCGGCCGGCATTGGCACAAGTACCATAAGGACAATACGGACCATGCTGTCGGCTTGGCCACGCTGCGATTGGACGGCTTCGTCTCCGTGCAAACGAAGCACGAAGGCACTCTGACGACCAAACCGTTGGTGTTCCTGGGCGATACGCTGGTCGTGAACGCCGATGCACAAGGTGGGTCGCTCGTCGTGGAAGCTCTCGACGCGAAGGGAAAGGTTATCGACGGATTCGCCGTCGGCGACTGTGAACGCATCACGACCGACAGTGTCCGTCACGTCGTAAACTGGAAGGGCAAGCCGGACTGTCACTTGCTGCAAGGGCGGCCGATCAAGCTACGGTTTCATCTGAAGAAGGCGAAGTTGTATTCTTTCGCACCCCGGATTAATCACAATCATTACCTGCAATCCTACGAATGATTCGAACGTCCGCTGGGCCGCTTTCAATGTTGATGCTCGGTGGTCTCGTACAATGGGTTGTTCGGGACGTGACACACACTCTCCGGGAACTGCCACTCACTCAAGCCACACGCACCGGTAACCTCCAGGTTGATCAGTTCTATGAGGTACACGCAACCCGGCGTCCGTTATTGTGTGGGCCCTGAGCCAGAGTGTGGATGTTTAGTCCCGATGGGAAGCGGTCGGTCACTTCATGTCGTTTCCCCGCCAACCGCACTATCCTGTGCATTACTCGGTAAGGATCACGAATGACAAGCGACGCCAAGCAATGTACTGGCTGCGGTTCAACGAACCTGGCTTCTGGCAGTACTAAGGGAGGGTTTAGCCAGAGGTTATGGGTTCGGACTAGCCGCTTTTTTGCATCGAGCGCACACCTTCACGCATCCTTGTGTCTAGACTGTGGTTTCGTTATGCACAGGATTGACTCGGACGGTTTGGAGAAGCTGCGGAACAAGGTCGAGGCGTTCTCTGCAAAGAGCTCGTAAACGCCCACTCATTGATATCTGTCGGTCACCAGCAAAGAAGTTGCCCGGTCTTATCGTGCAAACACGCAGGACTCGGGGCAGTACTCTTTGAACTCCCTAATTGTGCGTCGTTGCCCGTTTGTCATTAGTGCCGAGATGACAGCCGATTATGTATCGGCGGCACACCTGACCTTACCCCCTCCCGTTGTACCAGTGGAAATGAGAGGATCACCCGGATCTGACTGATCCGGAAAGGAGATTCTCGAGATGTCCAGAAGACGTCACAGCGTGGACCAGGTCATCGGCAAGCTGC
>CAUZRQ010000199.1:0-8757 GCA_963582065.1 Planctomycetota bacterium
CGTCGTTAACGGTGGCCAGTTCCATGGTCACCGTGTTGCCAGCCGATGACGGAAAATGACAGGGTTTGCCGCACGGTTCACTCCTGAGACACTCCCAGAGTTGGGGGTCGTCTGACGCCTCAGCGCAAACCCGGACCGGTGCTAATGGTTGAACAGGAATTCGGGACTGTTCAACAGTGCCCAGGCTAGGTCCTCGGCCCCGTCGCTCCGCGATTCTGAGTCAGACAGGTAACCGGCAGCAGCTTGTCGCTCGACATTCGTGGAACGTCGCGAGAGAATCACGACGTACAGCGCGTCGATCAGGTCGAGATCCGCCGAGTGTTGTTTGATCAACCGTACAACGGTCCCATCCGGCGATCGGATCTTCTTCCAGAGCTCCTCTCCATTGAGAAAATACATGACCTGGGGGAGGGAGGCTGCGGGGCTGCGGACGCACTCGCAGGCTGAAGCCCGTTCGATGGGACGGCCGAAGAGTCGCAACAACCGCGAGCCGGCCGATACGTATGGCACATGCACGGCCCGCAACCCGGGCGGACCAACCCGGTAGGACTCGTCGACACCGGTAACCCGGCTGACCGCGTCGGCCAACTGCTCGGCTCCCAGTCGACGCAGAGCGGCGTGCGAGAAATTCGTTCGGTCATGGCGATTCGAGTCGTTGGGTATCGAAGTCTGTTGGTATGTCCGCGACCGCGCAATCGTCCGCAGCAGGTGCTTGATATCCCAGTCGTGAGCAATCAGGTCGTCGGACAAAGCCGCGAGCAGTGGCTCATTGACTGCGGGGTTACTGAACCGCATATCGTCGACTGGATGGACAATGCCACGCCCGAGCATCCGGCCCCAGACACGGTTGACGATCGCCCGGGACGTCAACCGACGTCCCGGCCCGAACATCCAGTCGACCAACGCATCACGGCGATCACTGGCGACCGGCACCTTCACTCGACTGTCATCCAAGTGAACCAATTCCACCTGCTCGGTGGCCTTCCACGGCACGCGTGACTCGGGTTTGATGTACCGGCGAATCTCTCGGCCATAAGGATCGAACGGGCCCTCTTTGCGACCCAATTGGCCAAAGAACTCAGTCATCGCCCGGTAGGAGGACTGCGTCCAGACATCGAACGGATGGTCGTGACATTCGGCGCATTGCAGACGAATCCCCAGGAATAGCTGGGGAACGGTTTCCACCCGCTTGAGCTGATTGACCGTGAAGGTGATCGCGGGATTGTGGATGGAGCTTCCCTTGCCAGCCACCAACTCACGAACCAAGCGGTCATAGGAGAGGTTCTCGTTGATCACACGGCGAAGCCACAGCGAGAGTATCCAGATGCCCTTGAACCGAGCCGAGTCGCCCGACTCGGTCGTGCCCGACAGTTCGAGCCATCTCATCGCCCATGCATCCCCATAATCCTCGCGGGACAACAACTCGTCGATCTTTCGGATCCGCCGATCGGCAGCGGTATCGGAGAGGAACGCCCTCACCTCGGCCGCACCCGGCGGCAATCCACAAATGTCGAGGCTAACTCGTCGCAGGAAATCGGCATCGTTACAGACCGTCGACGGCAAGACCTGGATCTTCTTCAATTTGGCATCGATGTGCCGATCGATGAAGTTGTATTGCGGTGGTTTGCTCCACTCGAAGCGAGGCTGTGTCCGTATCACCAGGGCTCGCGAGATGGCCTTCTTGCCGAGAAAGCGAACGAGCACGGCCGTCTCACCCGGATGCCGTGACGTCACCCGCCCGGCAACATCCACTTCGACTACGCCTTCGCTCCCCAACTCGAAGATCGCCAACCGGGTGACATCACGTTGCAGCCCATCGGCAAAAGTCGCCATCACCCGTAGCGGCTGAATCTGCCCAGCTTGGCGATGTTCAAATTCCGATGGATGAACCACGATCCGCTGGATCTTCGTGGCAGTCTCGACATCGTTTCGAGCTCCCTGGCGGATCCAGTCCCGCAACACCCGATACGACTCGGACCCGATCGCAAATCGTTTTCCGCCACCGTGCTCCAACTGGGCCGTTGGCATCTGCAAAATCAGGCTCTCCTCGACATCCTCGCGATCGACCCGGCCCGAATCCGGATCGATCAAGGCTGCGTGATCTGCACGTCGGTCGTAACCTCGAAGACTGAGCTTGAAGCCGCCCTTGCCTGAATTGTGACCGTGGCAAGCCCCGGAATTGCAGCCGGCTTTGCCGAACACCGCCATTACGTCGTTGACGAAACTGACCGCAAGGTTCGGTTGAGCTGCCTGGACCGGACCGACCAACAACAACACAAGTGCGAGCCGTCTCATGGCCGGTCCTCACGAGAGACCACGACACCGACCAGCCTTCGCGACCGCCACTCCCAGGGCATATGAGTCATCTGTGGATCACTGAGATAGAGCATCCGCTCGGCCACGTGTTTCAGTTGCGTGCCGTCCCGTCGGGTGGCCTCGCCAAACACCGCCACGGTAAACGGTGTCAGGATGGCCGCGTTTCGGTCGGCCCGAAATATTAGTTCACCCGCCGTACCGCCTGCAGGAATCTCACCAGCCACGACAGTCACCCCCATCGGTAGACCAGACGCAGTCAACCGGATCACTCCATCGAAACCTCTCACCGGTCCCTTGTAGTAGCCATCGTCGGGTTTTCGGCCCTCGACGTTTCGCCGAGCGGTGATCCGAACACGAACCTCGCCGCCACGAGGAATCGTGATCGTGTCGTTCGCATCCATCCGCTCCCAACCCGGATTCTCGAATGGATTCTGCCGCCGACCCATCCACAGGAAGAAGTCGGGGCCGCCCGGTTCAATCGTCAACCGGTAGGGGTACTCCCGACCACCCCGGTCAAGCGTATCGCGTAATGAGAGCACAACGCTGGTGACTCCCGCCGGCACGGTGAACTCCAATCCCGGGTCGACATTCGCGCGGTACCGCAAGTCATCACCGGTGGCCAGAAGCATCTTGCCCACCGGATCCCATGCCATCAGCAGACCATCCAGTGCGCTGCCGAGATACCAAGCGGCAACCTGGCACCTGATCACCTGTCCCGGCTGCACCGCCAGGCGAAACCGATCCTCTTCGCCCGTTGCAGCAATCCGACCATTGATCGTTACCGGCCACTCCGACACGGCAATGTCCTGATCAGCCCCCGCCCGCAGTTGGTCCTCGTGCCTTTCGGGAAACCCGCCCGAAGCCATTGGCCACGACAATGAACCCGGGTGATCGGGCAGAGCTAACCGCCACCGGTTCTCGGCCGGATCGGCTGGGACACGGACCTCTTTCCTGCTGATCTCTCCATCACGGCCGACGATCGTCACGTCGATCCTATCGCCGCGCCGGCCACCCAACGGGTAGACAGTCCGAGCGTACTGGTGGGCCCCGATCTTCAGGACATAGTGATTCGTCCAACCGGCAACCCCGAACGACTGGAGTTCAACAAGGTATTCACCACCGTGTTTGAAGGTGTAATCGAGTCGTTCGTCCTTCCTCAGGGTCGGCGTATCGTGCACGAGGGCCAACGTATGGCCCTGGATGTCTCTCAGCCGAATCACCGGATCGGGCGTCAGGCCCAGCCGTCGTGTCTGCGTGGTGAAGACCAACCGCTGTCCCGCCTCGACCCGAAACCGAAACAGGTCGATGTCCTGACTGAGACGTCCGCCGGCGATTCGACACGGCCAACCGATCACTTTCGCGCTGCCAGGATCGATTCGGCCACCTCGGTAGCGTCCGTTGCCGGCCGCCCGTGTGCGGATCACCTGGTCCTCCGCCACGCAGATCAACCGCAGGTTGGACATTCCTGACGGTCCGTAGACCCGCAGTGGATACACACCGGGTGACACCGTTTTGGCGACATCGACGACAAATCTCGTCGACTCGATACCACCGGCACTGCGTCGTACCACGGCCGCAAACGGCAACAACAGGTGTGTGGCCCGATCGAGGTTCCGCCCCACCAACTGGATCGTGGTCTGCTCCCCGATCACCAATGCTGGAGGATCGACCGTATTGATCCGCGGTGCCGTGATCGACGCGGTTTCCCCGGCCAACCCACAGATGGCCAACAGGGCCACCACACATGGCACCAGAGGGCGGCTCACGAAACCAACTCCCTGATCACGCGACCCCCGCGTAGAATCGGAATCTCACGCCCGCTCGTCGACAGCAGAAACTGTTTGGCATCAATCCCGAGTTGATGGTAGAGCGTAAAGTAGAGTTCCTCGGGCGTCACGGGGCGATCGACCGGTTCGGCTGCCTTGGCATCGGTCTTTCCAATCACGCGACCTCCCTTCACTCCGCCACCGGCCAGCAATACCGAGAACGCGTTGGACCAATGATCGCGCCCGGCGTTCTCATTGAATTTCGGTGTCCTCCCAAACTCACCGGTCACCACAACCAGCGTGGTCTCCAGCAGACCACGAAGATCAAGATCCTCGATCAGCGCGGCGAGGCCCCGATCCACGTCAGGCAATTTTTGACCGAGACGGGTCACCAGGTTGCGATGATCATCCCATTCGTGGGCACTGACGGTGACAAACGGCACTTCCGCTTCGACCAGCCGTCGGGCCAGCAAGAGCCTCTGGCCCATCACCGCACGTCCATAACGGTCTCGAGTTTGCTCCGTTTCGAGATCAAGATCAAACGCGGCACGGGCACGCGGCGAGTCGACGATGTCCCAGGCCTGTTCGGTGTACCGGGCGACCGCATCGGCCGCCGGACTGGTCCGCAGGGAAGAGAAACGTGAACGCACCAGCCGGGCCAACGCGCGTCGGCGTGTGGCCCGGCCTTCATCGATCGATTTGGGTGGAAACAGATCGGTCACCCGAAAGTCCGGCCGGCTGGGATCTGCAGGGATCGACAACGGGTTCCATGCGGTACCCAGGTGTCCGCCCCCCCGAACACTCTCGTCGGGAAGAGCCATGTAGGTGGGAAGGCCATTCCGCGAGGCGCGACGCTGGCACTGATGACCGACCACCGCCCCCACGCTTGGAAAATTGTGGCCGGGCCGGAAGCGATATCCGCTGATCATGTACGCCTGGCCAGGCTCGTGAGCCCCCTGCAGGTGATGCACAGTACGAATCACCGACAGGCGATCGGCCTGTACCGCCAACCGCGGCAACGTCTCACAAAACGACACGCCCGCAACCGACGTGGCAATCGCACCCAGCGGTCCACCCACGCCGTCGGGAGCCTCCGGTTTCGGGTCGAATGTCTCCAAATGCGATGGACCACCGGCCAACCAGACCAGGATCGTGCTGCGAGCGGGAGGCAGATGGGCGGCCGAGTTTTCAGAGCCCAGCGTCAGGCACTCAGCCAAGGACAGGCCGCCAAGCCCAAACGCCACTTCGAGCAGATCCCGGCGCATCAGACACGGTTTCGACATCACCGCCAGTTTCCCAGTTCGCACGGGACCGTCTGAACATCGCAGCGTAACGATCCGGCGGCCACCTGTCGATTCCACCCCCACGGGGCCAACGCGACTCGACCATCAGGAACCGGTCGCACTCCCCGGTCTTCCCGGTCTTCCCATCCCAGCCCCGGCGTTCAACCCGCCAGATCCGAACCACGCCCCCCGGCGTCGGGCGGTGCGGCCGGGCAGATGACGGCTACTTGGACGTGTCCAGCCACGAGATGTCCCAGACCTTCAGCGAGTGGTCACGACTGCCGCTGACGATCCGCTTCCCGTCGGGGCTGAAACTCACGCTCATGACAGTACTCGAATGTCCCTTGAGTGGGAGCGTCTCCTGGCCGGTTTGGGCATCCCAGACCCTAACCGTTCTGTCTCGGCTACCGCCGGGCACCCGCGCGGCAATCCTAGCTATCGTCGGGGCTATCGGCAGGGCCGATGGCGAACCGTGGTCGCCGCGGCATGTCGAGCGCCGTACGGCGAAAGAAGTGATAGGTCCCCATCTCCGGACAGGCCAGCAGATCCGGCCGGCCGTCTCCATCGAGATCCCCGACTCCGTAATAGGGCCCGTGCTTGGCAATACCCGAAAGTTCCTCGCCAAAGCACTTCAGCCGCCGTGGAAAATCGAAACGGGGCTCCGTCCGGGTCCCGATGTTGCGGACGAACGCGGGTGCCGTATCCAGAGTGGCTCCATGATTGATCACCAGGTCCAGCAGTCCGTCACGATCCCAGTCGACGGGAATCAACTGGGCCGGTTGACCGACGACGTTGGTCAGCGGCTTGCCGTCCGGCGACGTGACCACCTGCTGTTTCTTCAATCGCCTCCGCCCTCGCCCGTCTCGGTACTGGACGAAAATCGCCGAATGGGCCGCGTAGCGATTGTTGTCGGGTGGCCCCTGGCCATCGGTGGTGACCATGTCACACAACCCATCACCGTTGAAATCGCCGAAACCACCGCGGCTCCGCCAACCGAACGGTGAGTGCGGATCGGGAACCCGCTTGGTCCATTCCTTCGTGTCGGCCCCCAGCAGGCTGGCGGTCGCACTCAGCGTTCGGGCGGTTTCGGCAAACCCGTCACAGATCACCTGGCGGCGGGGTCCGAAGCGGGGTTCACCGGGAGTGCCGACGTTGCGGTACCAGAACACCCGGTTGGTGATGTTGGGCACCATCAGGTCCCGCAACCCGTCGCCGTCCCAGTCGACAAACGAGGGGTGCGGGTACCCCATGTTGTGACCGTACTCCTCCAGCCCCGGGAACACGTTGCTCATGTGGACCTCGATCGGTCGGCGATCGGCCAGCACGGGTCGGGCCGTTTCGAATCGCGGCTGGGCGGTCGTGCCCGAGTTGATCACGATCCGCACGTCGCCGTACCCACCGCCAACCAGCAAATCCCAATCGCCATCGGCGTCCCAATCGCAGGGAAACGGTGTCGCCTGGTCACCCAGGGCGATCTCCGGCGAGGGAGCCACGAGGTTCCGGGTCACGAATCGTCGACGGCGGGATGATGGCGCCTCTCCGGACGGCGGCGAGACCGCCTCAAGAAACGCCACGCGTTGCCACGAGCGGTAGGAAACGACCACGCCGGGCCGCGGCCCCCTCGTAACCGCAGCGGTGGTGTAACAGTGCTTCAGATCCACTTCCTCAAGCACCCGAGGGGAAGCGAACCGCGGAGGGAACTCCCCCCGGTTGCGTCTCCATCCCAAACGGCTGGAACGGTTCAACCGCTTCGTCCGCGAATCGGCGACCAGGCAGACCGAATCCAGCCTCCCGTCACCGTCAACGTCGAAAAAACAGGGCCGGCGGCCCACTGAGATTGTCACCGGTTCGGCTGGCTCGAACGGCCAACCCTTCGAATTCCGGTTCCTGATGTAGCAAGCCGAAACGTCCGACCGAGGTCCGGCTTCGTCGCGATACATACTGCCCAGCACCAAGTCCACCACCCCGTCACCGTCCAGGTCGACAGCTCTCACCGGCCCCCAGTACTCTGGTGGGTGAGGCACACGACCGGCCGACAGGTAGATCGGCATGCCTCCCGCATCGCGGTCGCCGGAATTCAGGAAGAGGTGCACGGCGCGGTGAACGCCGGGGATTCGACTGAAACGGGACGACTTGGCTGCCGTGGTGAACAACAAATCCGGTCGCCCGTCCCCGTTGAGGTCGGCCGCATCACCGTGGATGTAGCCGGCATTGAACTGGTGAAACTCCTTCGATTCACGAGAGGTCTTGTACCGCAACGGGATGCGATCTCCGAAGAGCAGCGGCCCGGGTCCCTTCGCATCTCGCCTCAAGGCCGGCCGGCACCACAGTCCGCCCCAGTCGTGTGGGATCCGGGTCCCAGGCCAACCCGACTCGAACGTGTACATCCCCGCCGAAACCAGATCGAGCCGGCCGTCACCCGTCAAATCGACCATTCGCGACAAGCCGACCAGACCACCGATCCGCCGGGGACCAGTCGCGTTGTATCTCAGCAGATCGCCAACACCGATCAACGGAACCCGTTCCCTCGTCGAGGCCACCCGTCGCGTGCGACTTGTCCGGAAGCTGACGGTGTACCGCAACTGTTGCGGGCCGGTGATCAGCCACCGAACCCGTCCGGAGTCACCGTGACGAAACCCGGGACCCAGCGAATGGGCCACCTCCTGTCCCGTGACACGATTGACAACCCGAATCGAATCGGGATCCAGCACCCCCTCGAGTCCCTGGCGACGGGCCTCGAGAGCGAAATCGATCAGGGGATCTGCCGGAAGGTTCGACTTCACCAACCGACTCTCCACCGTCACCTGCAGCCGGCCGTTCGACTTGCGGGACATCCGGGCCACGGGAAGTCGAGCCTTGGCCAGGCAGATGTTCGTCTCGACGTCGGGCGAGTCGATCTCCGGATCGGTGGCCTCGACCAACACGCCGGTGTTCGCCACCACGATCAACAGCAACGCCAGCAGAACTCGCATCACATCTCCCCAGGCTCGGAACCACCCCAGTCTCCCCACCCCAGCCCCGGCGTTCAACCCGCCAGATCCGAACCATGCCCCCCGGCGTCGCTCAGCGGGGCCGTCAGCGTTATCGAGCGTTCGTGAACCACCCACAAACCACCCTCACCGATACCGCTTCACGCGTACGTGAGAGCCGCAGAAAACTCACCTTGAAGCAGCGGCCGTTCGGCGGACAATAGTCCGTATGAGACGTGAAACGCAGGATGGGTTTCGACAGCGGCTCCGCTACTTGTAAATTGTCCCACCATGGAGCTTTTGACATGCCTACACACCCCACACCAGAGAATGATGTCAACCGTCGGTCCTTTCTGAAAGCTTCGGTGGGAGTTGGTGCCGCCGCGGCAGCTGTTTCGGAAACGGTCGCATCTCAATCAGTGG